>CAZIRF010000038.1:19499-28671 GCA_964541755.1 uncultured Spirochaetales bacterium
GCTGATAGGCCGGCGGCGGCTGGCAGGCCGGCTGCGGCGGCTGATAGGCCGGCTGCGGCGGTAAGGCGTGCTCTTGTGATGCCGGCGGCTCGACCGGCTCTTGGGGTGCTGGCACTTTGGGCGGAGGAGCTTCGGGCGGCGGGGGTTCCGCGGAAGCCGGCGAAGGACTTGAAGACTCGCCGGCTTCGGAACCCGTGGAAGGCAAATCGAGGGGAAGCACGGAAGCATCCTCTTCCATCAGCCCATCCCACGGGTCGTGCGGCACAAGCTCTTCGGATTCATCGTCGAGTAAAAGAGCATCGCTATCTTCTATGAGAAGCTCTTCCTCTTCATCCTCCCCGGGGATCATCTCCTCAACGTCCTCCACAAAGAGGACCTCCGCCTCGTCTTCAACGGCCGGGACAGTCTCGACGCCGGCCGCGAGAATGGAGCTGTCTTCATCAGCTTCAATTCCCTCTTCCCCGGCCAGCGACTCGCGCAGGAGCTGGAGATTGCGGTTCCAGATATCACCGGTCCCGGCGGAGTAGGCCTTGACGGTCTTCTCGTAGAGGGCGAGGGATTCATTGAGATCGCTGAGGTCGCTGGCCGTGGCGCGCCCCCCCTGAAGGTTTACAAGGTGATCGGCAGTACGCAGGGCTTTCTCGGTATCGCCCGTACTGCGATAGAGCTCGGCAGTGGCAATCAGGGCCTGCGAGTCGCTGGGATCCGATTTTGCCAGTTCCTCGAAGACCTGTATGGCGTGGGCCGTATTGCCCATCTCGGTGTAGAGCTTGCCCAGGAGCATCTTGGCCGAGCGGTCGTCCGGGTTTCGCGCGAGATAGGCCTTGAGGTGCTTTTCGGCCTCGGCAAATTCCTTGCGCTGGAAGTGAAGGTCGGCGAGGTCCATGTGAAAGGCGACATTGCCCGGATCGATCGACAAGAGGGTTTCAAATACGGTCTGCGCCTCGGCATCCTCGCCAAGCGCGCGGTAGGCAGCACCCAGGGCACGGAGCGCCTCGCTGTTTTCGGGGTCCCACTCGACCGCCTTGAGGGCCTGCTCGAGGGCCTCGGGCCAGCGCTCGAGGCGCATGTAGAGCCGCGACAGGCGCACCCGCGCATCGACGCTGTCCGGCACCAGTTTTACGAGCTTTTCGAGTTCGACGACCGCGTCGGAGAAGTCGCCCATGGATTCGAGGAGGCGTTCGAGATTGACGACGGCCTTTATGTACGAGGGGTCGTTCTCGAGGGCCTGCCGGTACATCTTGAGGGCATCCTCGCTGCGCCCCTGGTCGCCCAGAACGACCCCCATGTTGTTGCGGGCCTCCGCATTGAAGGGATCGATCCCCAGAATGCGGTTGAAGGTATCCATGGCCTCGCTGTGATGCCCCCGTTTGAACTGGGTGATGCCCAAATTGTTCATGGCCTGCAGCCAACCGGGCCTGCTGCGCAGGGCCGCCTCGTACTCGCGGCCGGCATCATCCATGCGCCCCACAGACTCGAGGGCGAGGCCGTAGTTGAAGTGGAGGGTGGGATTGTTTCGGTCGAGACTCAGGCCCTTGCGAAAAATCCCGAAGGCCTTCTCGCCCTCGCCAAGGCGGTCGTACATGGTCCCCAGGTTGTTGTAGGCGGGAACATAGTTGGGATCGAGCTCGATGACCTTGGCGTATGCGGCGACGGCGGCTTTGTATCCGCCCATCTGTTTGTGGATATTGGCCAGATTGTAGTAAAATTCAGCGCGATAGGGTTCCTGCTCGATGGCCCGTTCAAGGGCATCGAGGGCGTCGCTGAAGCGATCCTGTTTGCGGTAGAGGACGGCGAGGTTGTTGAGGGCTTCGGCATCATCCGGTTCACGCGCAAGGAGGAAAAGAAACTCGTCAACCGCCTTGTCTATCTTGCCCAGACGGGCACAGGTTGTCCCCAAAAGAAGACGAGCCTCTCGTGAATCGGGATTTTCCTTGAGATAGGAGACCAGGAGTCGCTCGGCAGCCTGATTGTCGCCGACGCGACTGGAGCCCCGGGCCCGTTCGAGTATGTCATCAAGGTTTTTTTTTGCCATCAATCCATCCTGAGGGGGCGCACCGGTACCTCTACCGAATACGTCCCGATGTTTCGCTCATGCGGGTTGTCCCACGCGGCCACTGCAAACCAGTAAAGCCGTCCATTTTCGAGACCCTCGATACGGATACGCCGTTCTGCCCCCGCATCCAGCGGTGAATCCTGTCCCGTACCCGAGCGGCCAAAGTATACACCCCGCTCCGTTCCATAATACACCACATAACCGACAGTATCGGGATCCGGGGAAGGAGCCCACTCCAATTCGACTGCACCGTCGTCGGCGCGCGCAATAATTCGTGGCGGCGGTGCAGGGGCTTCGTCGGGGATGACTGTCAAACGTATTTCTTCGACAATCGGCGACTGCTCGTCCCGATCCCCGGGGTAGAGCTCCATGGCTACCTGTACCCAACGACCGACAAAACGCTCGCCCTGCGGCGTCCCCGCCTCCAGCGACTGCCAGGGGGCCCGCGCGAGCCCTTCCCCGCGCGGGTTGTTGCTACTGCGCGCGAAGAGGCGATACGCACTCATGCCGGGGGTACGAACGGCGAGGTCGATGCGATCAAGGCGGGCACCGGCCGCGCCGAGGTCGAACCAACGGCTTTCCATCCGGCCGCCCATGGGGGGGTAGACATCGAGATCCGGGTGCTCGTTGTAACGGGCGTGTATGGCGAAATTGTCCAAAACCCCCGCGTAACGGCCCCCAAGGACCAGCTCGCCACCGGGACCGGGGTGCGGGAGGTAGACAGAGCCGCCCTCGCGGCCATCATCGGTCGTGTGTGTAATGGCCTGGACAACCCCATCGACAAGATACTCGAGGAGTCCGCGGTGAGAATCGAAACGCAACAGGTGATGGGTCCAGCGCTCGGGAAGCATTGTGGAACGGGTACCCAAACGCAGGTCGGGGAGGAGCTTCCCATCGGGCGACACAAAGAACCCCGAAAGCTCCCACTCGATGCGATTGCGCAAGACCTGGCAACGCAAGGACTGCCCGCCACGCCCGAAGCGCCCGTCACCACGACCCGAATCGCGAATATCACGCGGCGAACCCGCATGCCAGTAAAAAACGTGTTCTCCATCACCCAAGACTGCGGGATAGAGCCAAAATTCAATAGTGAAATCAGCGGGTCGGCTCGCTTCGTGGAAGAAGGCCCCGGGCTGTGGCCTCATCAAGAGGCCCCCTTCGTTATTCCCGGGTTGAAAGAGAGCCGCCCACTGCCCCTCGCGGGCAAAGGCCGTCGTGCGCAGGGATTTGGACGCTTCAAGCGTCCAATGGGAAAAGTGATCGGTGTACCAACGGGGATCGGCATCCTCAAACCCCAGGAAGGTATCGGTCTCGCGCCAGAACTGGCGCCGCCGGGCATCCAGGGCAAGGGCGGGATGGAGCGCCACGCCCTCGACCACAAGCATACCCTCGGTGCGCTGAATATCAGCCCAGCCCTCTTCCCGACCAATACTGATACTTACCCGCGCGTCATCGAGTACCGACGCCGAACGCAGGCCGGGCGGCAGTGCGCACAGGAGGGGTGAGATGCTGATCAATGTCGCAAAAAAACAGTATATTCTCTTCATACGGTGCCGTTACCACCCAGTATCGGCAGAAAACCGTGCGTATCTTACGGGAGATTTGCACAGACCATGAGCGAAAGCCCCAGAGACCAAGCGCGAAACGCCCCCCTCGAGAGCGGGGTCTACCTCATGCACGACGAAAGCGGGAAAATCATATACATCGGGAAGGCAAAAAGCCTGCGCAAGCGCCTCCTGTCATATTTTTCCGGTACCAAAGACATCAAGACCGCCACCCTCGTCAAACACATTTCCTCAATAGAAACAATTATTGTCCACAACGAGTACGAGGCCCTCCTCCTCGAGAACACCCTCATCAAGCAGCACAGCCCCAAGTACAACATCAACCTCAAGGACGGCAAGACCTACCCCGTCATCAAGGTGACCAACGAGCCCTTCCCCCGCATCTACCGTACGCGCCGCGTCCTCGAAGACGGGGCACGCTACTACGGCCCCTACCCTAAGGTTACGGCAATAGAAGAACTCCTCGAGCTCGTGAACCGGCTCTTCCCCCTGCGCAAGTGCCGCAAAATGGGCAAGAGAACGGCCCCCTGCATGTACTGGCACATCGGGCGCTGTTCCGCCCCCTGCGTGGGGAAAATCTCGAAGGAAGACTATGCGAAGGAAGTCGCTAAGGTAGAAGCCCTCCTTTCGGGCGAGACTGAGGGGCTCCTTTCGGCCCTGCGCGACGAGATGGGCGAGGCGGCCGCCGCCATGAACTTTGAACGCGCCGCCTGGCTGCGCGACACCATCCGCGCCATCGAAACCCTGGGGGCGGAGAACGCCGTCATCGACTTCGACCCCGAGGCCCGCGACTACATCACCAAGGCCGAAGAGGGCGTCCTCGTCACCTTTACCGTCTTTTCGATGCGCGCTGGCCGCATGACCGGCCGCGAACTCTTTCGTGCGCGCAGTGCCGGCGACGAGGAGGAGACCCTCCTGGCCTTCATCACCAGCTACTACTCGCCCGATCGCCCGCCCCCGCCGGCTATCTACCTGGACGCAAAAAGGGTGCCCCGCCGCGAACTCAAGGCCTGGTTCAAGGGACACTTCAAGCTGATGGTGAGCCTGCCCGCGGCGGACGAGCGGCGGCACCAGGTGGTGCTGGCCCTCGCACGGCAGAATGCGGAGGAGGACCTCCGCGCGCGGCTCAAGGAGCGTGGAATGGGGCCTGTCCTGGTCGAGCTCGCGGACGCCCTCAAGCTCGAGCGGGCCCCCGAACTGATAGAAGGCTTCGATATTGCCCAGCTCGACGGCCGCCACCCGGTCGCCTCGCTCATCAGCTTTGCGGGCGGCAGGCCCGACCGCAAAAACTACCGCCACTACAAGCTGCGCAGCGTCGAAGGCATCGTCGACGACTTCCAGGCCATGCGTGAGGCGGTTACCCGCCGTTACAGCCGGCGCCTCGAAGAGGGCGCGGAGCTCCCGGACCTCATCCTCATAGACGGCGGCATCGGGCAGGTAAACGCCGCGGCGGGGGTCCTCGCGGGATTGGGAATCAAGGCCGATATCGTGGGCCTCGCCAAGCGGGACGAGGAGCTCTGGCTCCCCGGGGCCCACGAGCCGATTCGCCTGTCGAAGGATTCATCCGCCCTCAAGCTCCTGCAGCATGTACGCGACGAGACCCACCGCTTCGCAACCGGTCTCAACCAGCGCCTGCGCTCGAAGGACCTCGCCCTCAAGGCCCTCGAATCGGTCGGGGGGATAGGGAAGGCGCGGGCAGCGCGCATGATGAAGGGGGCCGGAAGCCTCACCGCCCTTGCTGCCATGAGCCCCGAAGAGCTCTCCCGCGCCTTCAAGTTGCCGCCCGCCATCGCCGCGGCGATCCCTCCGGCTGTTCAAGAGGCCCTCGCCGCCCAAAAGGCACGCCGCCTCGCCCTTTCCCGAAAGGAAACCGGTGGGAGGCAGGGCTCTGCCGCCGGCGGCAGCCAGGGCCGGCTCTCGAGCCCCCGTTTTGGCGGCCCCGGGGCGGGGAAAGCCCGGCATCAGCAGAATTCCTCTTCCCCCGAATACGGTAACGGCAGTGCACCGGGTTTTGGGGCTGAGTCCTTTGCCGCAGAATCCATCGCCGCACTCGCTCGCGATGCCCTCGCCCACGAAGCCCGCACACAAAAGACAGACACCCGCATCCACAGCGATGGATCAGGCGACACCAAAGAGCCTTGAGGCGTTTTTCCAGAGTATGGATTCCATATCACGAGATGCCAGCCCAAGAGCCTCCAGACGGGCGAGTTCTCCACAGTGGTCCCACATCGGGTAATCGGAACCAAAAAGAAAGCGGCTCGCCCCGTGGATCGATATAAGCTTCAAGGCCTTCTCCCGTTCGAGCTTCCACAAACTGCTTGAGGTGTCAAACCAGAGCTCCCGACCGGCAAGGCAGTCCAGGGCGTCATCCCACTCTGTGTAGCCCCCGAAATGGGCGGCAATCATGACAAGGCGCGGGTGCCGATCCAGAACTCGAGCCAGGCGTTTGGGACCGGAGAAATCGTAGCGGGCATCCCCTGCGTGGATGAGTACGGGAAGGGAGCGGAAAGAGAGGAGCTCGTAGACCGGGTCAAGCCGGGGATCATCGGCGGTAAAGGCCTGGAAATCGGGATGGAGTTTAATACCCAGGAGCCCCCCGGCCACGATGCGTTCAAGTTCGTCATCAAGTCCGGGAAAATCCGGGTGAAGAGTACCGAAACCGATAAATTCGGGGCGGGATGCGCAACTGGCCATGATGAAGTTGTTGATGGAGCCTACTTGATCAACCCGGGTGGCTGTCGAGTGAACCAGATAACGGGAAACCCCGGCAGCGCGACCGCTCTCAAGGAGGGCGGAGACCGTGCCTTCGAAACGGCAGGATGTATCATAGAAGGCCCCTATCGCACTACTCGCTTTGGGCGCAAGGTGATCGGGGAAAATATGGGCATGGCTATCGATAATTTTCATGCTCTATTGTGCGCTTCCGTCACACAAGATACAAGCAGTTTCCGCTTCTTCCCGCGAGTCGATACATTTTTGCTTCTTCCCCTTGCCGGAAGGCAGGGATTTTCAGTATCTTTCCCGTTGAACGGCCCGCGGGGTCTTCCCGCAATCCGGTCGTACATCCATACACACAAACCTGCCCCCTCCGGCTCGCGCCGGAAGTGCAGGAAACAGCAAGAGAGGAGACAGCAAGCTATGGCGAAACAGTTGATGTTCAATGAAGAGGCTCGCAGGAAGCTCCTGTCCGGCGTGGAGCAGATTTCCAACGCGGTCAAGGTGACCCTCGGTCCCAAGGGCCGCAATGTCCTTCTGGACAAGAAATTCGGCGCTCCCACCGTTACCAAGGACGGCGTTTCTGTCGCCAAGGAAGTTGAACTCGCCGACCCCTGGGAGAACATGGGGGCCCAGCTGCTCAAGGAAGTAGCCACCAAGACGAACGATATCGCCGGTGACGGCACCACGACCGCCACGGTCCTTGCCTACTCGCTCGTCAAAGAGGGACTCAAGTCGGTTGCTGCCGGCATGACCCCCATCGAGCTCAAGCGCGGCATGGACAAGGCCGTTACAATTGCCGTTGACGAAATTGGCAAGAGCGCCAAGGAAATCAAGGACAAGGAAGAGATCTCCCACGTTGCCTCGGTTTCGGCCAACAACGACGAGGTTATCGGTAACACGATCGCCGACGCCATGGAGAAGGTCGGAAAAGACGGCGTTATCACCGTTGAAGAATCCAAGACCATGGACACCACGATCGACTTCGTCGAGGGCATGCAGTTCGACCGCGGCTACATTTCGGCCTACTTCGTCACCGATCGCGACACCATGACCTGTGTCTACGAGGATGCCTACATCCTTATCCACGACAAGAAGATCTCCTCCATGAAGGACATCCTCCCCCTCCTCGAGAAGGTGGCCCAGAGCGGCAAGCCCCTCGTAATCATCTCCGAAGACGTGGACGGGGAAGCCCTCTCCACCCTCGTCGTCAACTCCATCCGCGGCACCCTGCGCGCCTGCGCCGTCAAGGCCCCCGGATTCGGCGACCGCCGCAAGGCCATGCTCGAAGACATCGCCATCCTTACCGGCGGCGAGGTTATCAGCGAGGAGCTCGGTCTCAAGCTCGAGAACACCGATATCAGCCAGCTGGGCCGCGCCAAGACAGTCAAGATCGACAAGGACAACACCACCGTCATCAACGGCGCCGGAAAGGCCAAGGATATCCAGGACCGCATCGCACAGATCAAGGCCCAGATCGCCGACACCTCCAGCGACTACGACCGCGAGAAGCTCCAGGAGCGCCTGGCCAAGCTCGCCGGCGGCGTCGCCGTCATCAACGTGGGCGCGGCCACCGAGGTCGAGCTCAAGGAGAAGAAGCACCGCGTCGAAGACGCCCTTTCCGCCACCCGCGCAGCCATCGAGGAAGGCATCGTCCCCGGCGGCGGTCTCGCCCTTATCCAGGCGGTAACCGCCCTCGAGAAGGCCGATATCAGCAGCTATACCGATGACGAGAAGGTCGGCTTCAAGATCGTCCTTCGCGGTCTCGAAGAGCCCATCCGCCAGATCGCGTCCAACGCAGGACTCGACGGCGCCGTCATCGCCGAAAAGGCGAAGAACGAGAAGAAGGGCATCGGCTTTGACGCTGCCAAGATGGAGTGGGTGGACATGGTCAAGGTCGGTATCATCGACCCGGCCAAGGTAACCCGTTCTGCCCTCCAGAACGCCGCCTCGATTGCAAGCCTCCTCTTGACCACCGAGTGCGCCATCACCGACATCCCCGAACCCAAGTCCGCGGCCCCCGCCGGCGGCGGTATGGGCGGCATGGGCGGCATGGGGATGGACTACTGATCAACGCTTCGCGTTGATCTTGGCAGTTTGCGCAAAGCGCAAACTGCATACCAATTTCAAGTTTGACAACAAGGGCCAGCCTTTCGGCTGGCCCTTTTATTTCCTTTAGCGAAAGCACGCATGGCTAGCGACGAGCCAGCCTGAAACGACAATCGCGTGCCCCCTCCGCCATGGTTTCGCCCGGATAGCGCGTAAAGACAATCTCATTCGGCAAATAACTGTTGAATATCGCGTTATCGATCGCACACATGATCGTGCAGAGTTCCGGGCAGCCCATCTGCTTAAAAAAGCGAAAGAAGAGGCAGGATGTAACCCGGTACTCGTAGAGCCCCTCCTCCTCCCGGTCAATCACCATCGTGTTTAGCCGGGTAGCGTCGGACGCGCAAGGTCATCAATATTTTTCATGGCAGCACTCCTCTATTATGAATGCCGGCATACGATCCAATTGTTAGATATATCACACACCAGGGTAATAGCAGTTTCAAAGCCCACCTGTCAATTATCATTGCCTCGAAAGCAATACATTTATTCTGATAGTCCTCTCCGCCCTCCCTTGGACGGGAAACCTTCATGCGATACACTCTGTGCAGAACACAAAGCCGGAGGCCTCAAGATGTCCAATCCCTTTTCCCGCCAAATGCGGCGTTTGCTTTTCACCGGAATCATCACCATCAGCCTTTCAACACCACTCGCCGCGCAATCTGTCGGCAGCGCCGACCCGGTGAGCACCTGGGATTACCTGGACAACCCCGCCGCCTGTGCCTTT
>CAZIRF010000039.1:0-27948 GCA_964541755.1 uncultured Spirochaetales bacterium
GGGAATACCTGGAAGTTAGCCATCTGTGCGGGAAGCGAGGTCTTCCCAGCGAGTCGTCGCTCTTTCAATAAGGGCGGCAAGGGCCGCGTATCGTTCCTGCGAGCTCTTCATGGCAGCAGGGTCCTTGGCCAGGGCGCTTGACGGGTCTGCAAAGGCCGTTTCGAGCGCGGTTTTCTCTTCTTCCATGGCCTCAATGTCCACAAGCAGCTGTTCAAGTTCACGTTCCTCACGCCAGGAGAGGCCGGTTTTCTTGCGAGCACCGGAAGAGCTCTCTGTTGCGGTTTTTGCGATTGAATCGGTCTTGGCCGCTGCCTCGGCTGTGCGGGTTGCGGCTGCTGCCGCTTCATCGTCACGCAGATTACGCCAATCGGACCAGGTCCCCGAGAAGGAGCGGATGCCTCCCGCGCCGTCCAGTATCCACAGGGAATCGGCGAGGCCCTCGAGGAAGGCGCGGTCGTGCGAGACGGCCAGGACACAACCATTGAAGCCGGTCAGGTAATCTTCCAGGAGGGCTATGGTCTGTACATCAAAGTCGTTGGTTGGTTCGTCGAGGAGCAGAACGTTTGGGGCTGTTGCCAGTAGGCGCAAAAGGGCGAGGCGGCGGAGTTCGCCACCCGAGAGACGGCCGAGGTCCTCACGGAACATGCGACGGGGGAAGCCGAAACGTTCCAGGAATTGTTCTGCAGAGAGAGTTGTACCATCTCCCAAGGTAATCCGTTCGGCGACCTCGGTAATCCAGTCAAGGACTTCCTTGGAGGGGTCGATGCCCTCGGTGTGTTGATCGAAGTAGCCCACCCGTACCGTCTCGCCCAAGGCAATACTGCCGACATCCGGCTTGAGGCGGCCGGCTATGAGGTCAAGCAGGGTGGTCTTGCCGCTGCCGTTTGGGCCCACTATGCCAATACGATCGCCACGGGTAAGTTTGCAGGTCCAGGAGGCGATAACGGTCTTGTCGCCCCGTACCTTCTTGATACCCTCCAGTTCCAGAACACGGGAACCAAGGCGGGTCTGCGCACTGGAAAAGCCGCTTGCCGCAGCGCACCCCCCCGATTCATCGCGCCCGGCATCCTGCAGTTGATGTATTCGTTCCTTGCGTTTCTTGTCTTTGCCCCCACGGGCCTTGGGGCCGCGCTTGAGCCACTCGAGTTCCACACGCAAGATTGACTGCCGCTTTCCCTCACGCCCTTGTGCCTCCTGTTCGCGCGTTTCAAGCCGCGCGAGGTAATCGGCATAGCTCCCCTCGTACTTGCGCACCGCCTTCTGGTCGATCTCCATGATATGGGTACAGACCGTATCGAGGAACCAGCGATCGTGGGTAACGAGGACAACGGCCGCAGGCCAGGACAGAAGGGTATTCTCAAGCCACTCGATGGTGTCCATATCGAGGTGATTGGTCGGTTCGTCGAGAAAGACAAGGTCGCTCTGCGGAGCAAGGGTTCGCGCAAGAGCTACCTTTTTGACCATGCCCCCGGAAAGCGAGCGCATGGGCCGGTCGAGTTCGACAATGCCCAATTCCTGCAAAAAGGAGGCAAAGCGCTGTTCGAGGGCAAAACCGCCGCGCTCCTCCATCTCGTGCGAGAGGCGGGCAAATTCGCGGTCTTCGGCATCCTTGAGTTCCGCGAGCGAGCGCTCGTAATCGCGCACGAGAGCCAGAAGTGGGTTATCGCCGCGATAGAGGAAGTCGCGAATGGTATCGGCCTCGTCGAAGCGGGGTTCCTGGTCGAGGACGCTCATCACAATGTCCCGCTTGCGCGCGATGGTTCCAGTGTCGGGACTATGTCGACCGGAGAGGAGGGCGAGCAGGGTGGACTTGCCACAGCCGTTGGGGCCCACAAGCCCTATACGCTCACCCTCCTCTATGCCGGTCGATACCCCCGAAAAAAGAGGGCCTTCGTTTACTGCACGTGAGACATCGGAAAGGGATACCAGATTCATCAGCTATTGCACACCGTAGGGGGCCAATATCGAAATCAGCCTTTCTTTCCCGATGGTACGCAGGAAATTGGCCAAGCGCGGACCCTGATCCTTGCCCACAAGGGCCTGATACGCAATGCGGAAGAGCTCCTTGGAGTCGACCCCGAACTCGGCGGCGATGGCGTAGAGGTCTTCGCCACAGGCCTTGTCGTTCTCGTAGCTTTCGAGCTTGGCAACAACCCGGTCACGCATGGCCACGAGGACTGCCGTCTGGAGGCTGTCAAAATCGCCCTTCTCGCCATCCTTGCGCAGATGATAGCGGAAGTCCTCGGGCGCACACTCGCGAATCCAGTACCAGGCACACTCGCAGCGGGTACGGAATGCCGGCAGCTGGTCTTCGCCAATATCGCCCAGCATGGCGATGACCTTGTCGATGTCGCCGTCGGCTATTTGCAGGAGATTGCACAGGTGGCGGAAGGGCACCTGGCAGGGCATGCGCGCGGGCATACCGTGAGGCTGCGAGAACTCATATATGCGTTTCTCGCGCGCGAACACGTCCTCGCTCTTGGCCGCGTCGACGCCCCAGGCGATACGCTCGGTCTTGTCGTAATCCTCGTAGATCTTGATGACATCGAGGTCAAAGCTTATGACGAACTCGGTATTCGGCCGGGTGCCGGCAAAGAGATAGCGCACAAGCTCGGGTGTATATACATTGAGGATGGTAGGCAGATCGACCACCGTGCCCTTGGAGCTGGACATCTTGCCGGGATTTCCCTTTATACCGATGAAGTCGTAGCGGAAGGTGATGGGCGGCTCACAGCCGTACACTTCCTGGCAGACGTGCTTCGCCGTGTCGAATGAACCACCCTGGCTATGGTGGTCCTTGCCGGCGGGCTCGAAATCCACCCCCTCATAACTCCAGCGCATGGGCCAATCGACGCGCCAACCCAGCTTGACACCTTTGGAAGAGCGAAGGTCCACCTTCTCCTCGTGACCACAGCTTGTGCATGCGTAGCCGAGCATCCATTCTCCATCCCAGGAGCGAATTTCGGTGGTATCGCGGTTACAGTTGTGGCAGAAGACACTCACCGGCCACCAGGGTCCCTGGATCTTGTGCGCGTCGTCACGATAGCGGTTGAGAATGGATACCAACTCGTCGCGCTTCTCGAGGGCTTTTTTGATGCCATCGGCATAGCGGGATGCGCGGTAGCGATCTGCCTGGCAAATATACTCAGGTTCAATCCCCACACGGGGCAATTCGCTTTCCACATCGACCTCGTGGTGACGGGCGTAGCTTGAATCACGGTCCCAGGGATCGGGGACCATGGTTATGGGGAAGCGCAAGTGCTCCTGGAGGAGCTCCTGTTTGGGCATGTTTACCGGGACCTTTCGAAATACATCGTAGTCGTCCCATGAATATATGAAGCGGACCTTTTTCCCCAGATCGCGCAGAGCGCGTACAACGAGGTCCACCGAGATTATCTCGCGGAAATTGCCAATGTGGACGGTCCCGGACGGGGTAATCCCCGAGGCACAGGTGTACACATCCTTCTCTCCCTTCTCGCGGACAATTTGCGCCGCGGTCTGGTCTGCCCAATGTACTGCTTTCTTGTTCATAACAGCAGGGAGTATAGAGAGAAGAGGGAAAAAGTGCTAGTCGCACAGGAAATCCCGGGAAACACGAACGTAGTAACAGGAAGCCTGCAGCTGTCGGGGCCTCATTCCATGAGGGCCTCATGGAATGAGGGCCTCATGGAATGAGGGTCTCATGGAGTGAGGGCAACATGGTATTAAGGCCTCATGGTATGGGGCCAAAAAAAACGGGGCCCGGAGGGCCCCGCAACTCTTACTCCCACTCGATGGTGGCGGGAGGTTTCGATGAAATATCGTAGGTAACCCTGCCTATCTCGGGGACCTTGTTCGTGATAAGGGTCGAAATCTCAAGAAGATCCTTCATGTCGAAGGGGTAGACATCGGCACTCATCCCGTCTTCGCTCACGATGGCGCGCAGGGCCAGGACTTGGCCGTACTTGCGCACATCCCCGGCTACCCCGACCGAACGGACCGGGAGGAGGACGGCAAAGGCCTGCCAAATCTTGCTGTAGAGGCCGCGCCTCTTGAGCTCGGAAATGAAAATATGATCGGCCTCGCGAAGGATATCGCAGTTGGCACGGGTAACTTCGCCCAGAATACGCACGCCCAGCCCCGGCCCCGGAAAGGGATGGCGCTGAATGACCTCCTCATCGACGCCCAGGACACGCCCCAGGGCACGTACCTCATCCTTGTAAAGGAGGTCAAGGGGCTCGATGATACGACCGGCCTTGCGCAGGGCATCCACGAGGGGGCTGCCCACATTGTGGTGGCTCTTGATGAGGTGGGCCTTCTTCCCCACCCCCTTGCCGCTCTCGATTAGATCGGTGTAGAGGGTGCCTTGGGCGAGGAAGTAGTCGTTCTCCAGCTTGAGACGGGCTACCTCGCGCTCCTGTACGGTGATAAAGAGATCCCCGATAATCTTGCGCTTGGTCTCCGGCTCGCTGTGTCCGGCGAGGGCTGCGAGGAACTCCTCCTCGCAGTGGATGATGTGCAGGTGTTTCGCCCCGAGCCGTTCGAGGTTGGCACGAACGACATCAGTCTCGCCCTTCCTCATGAGCCCGGTGTCCATGTACATGAGGTGGACCCGCTCGGGGTCGAGGGTCTTCAAGAGAAGGGCCCCGGCGACCGTTGAATCGACACCACCGGAGATGAGGAGGAGGACCTGGCGGCCGCCGGTGCGTTCACGCAGCCGGTCGCGCACCTCGTCCACATAGCGCTCCATGCTCCACTCTTTCCTGGCGCCACAGACACCAAAGACAAAGTTGGACAAAAGCTGCATCCCCTTCTGGCTGTGCGAGAGCTCGGGATGGAATTGAAGGCCGTACCAGCTCTTCGACTCGTGGGCGAGCATGGCAGGGTATCCCCGCGCACTCGTACCCAGTTCGACAAAGCCGGGAGCAAGGGCCGCAATGGAATCGCCATGGCTCATCCAGGTGACAAATTCACCCGAAGAGCCCTCTGCAAGTCCTTCAATAAAGGCAGCGGCACCCTTTTGGGGAGCAAGAGACAGCCCCGCGCTACGCTCCGAATGGAGACGTACCTTCATTGAACCGTACTCGCGCTCGGCAAGGGGCTCGACGCGGCCGCCGTGGTCGGCCGTCATGCGCTGGATGCCGTAGCAAATGCCCAAAATGGGCAGGGAAGAGGCATAAACTGATGGGTCCACGCGTGGCGCCGCGGCGTCATAGACCGACTCGGGAGAGCCGGAGAGGACGATGCCGCGGCAGCCCTCGAGGAGGGCCGGCGACAGGGGGCTGTCGCCGGGGACGATCTCGGTGTAGACCCCAAGCTCGCGAATGCGGCGGCCGATGAGCTGGGTGCTCTGGCTGCCGAAATCGAAGATGACTACTTTGTCCACGGACTCGTCCTGATGATGGTGTCGGCCCGGTCGTACCCGACCGAGACCACCCCGATGCTCGTCTCGCAGTAGCGTTCCACGAACTCGATATAGTCGCGGGCGTTCTGCGGAAGATCGGCATAGGTACGGATATGCTTGAGGGGCTTCTTCCAGCCGGGGAACTTGCGCAAGACCGGCTTGGCCTCGTTCAAATCCTCGATGGACGAGGGGAAGTCCTCGACAATGCGGTCGCCAATACGATAGGCCACACAGGCCTGGATCTCGTCAAGGGTGTCGTACACATCGAGGTGTGTCATCACCAGGGAGTCGATCGAGTTGATGCGGCAGGCGTAGCGCAATGCCACGAGGTCGAGGTTGCCGCAGCGGCGGGGCCGGCCCGTCGTAACCCCGTATTCGCGGCCGGTCTCGCGGACGAAATTGCACAGGGCGTCGTCGGATGCGGGATCAAACTCGCTGGGGAAGGGGCCGTTCCCGACGCGGGTCGAGTAGGCCTTGAATACGCCCAGGATCTTGTCCAGGTTGCGCGGACCGATACAGCCACCAATGGCGGCACCGGCGGCGCAGGACATGCCGCTGGAAACGTAGGGATAGGTACCAAGGTCGAGGTCCAGGAGGGTGCCCTGGGCTCCTTCGAAGAGGATCTGGGCATTCTTGTGCGTCGCGAGGAAGGCCGTAAGGTCTATCTTCATCGCCTCGAGGCGCTCGCGATACTGCTCGAGGAAGCTGCGATCGGCCTCGTCGAGGTCGCCCATGCGCTCTTTCCAGGAGAGATCCGCAAGGCGAATGCCGTCGCGCTCGCTCTTCATGGAGTAGGTAATGCCAATGCCGCGCCCGGTAACCCCGATGGGCTTCTTGCGGGCAGCGTCGCGCTCCTTGTCCAGGGCCCGGTAGCGCGGCAGGACCAGGTGAGCACGGTCGGAGATGAAGATACGCCCGCGGGTCTCGATACCGCGCTCTTCAAGCATGGCGATCTCGGCAAAAAGGGCCTCGGGGTCGATGACCATACCGGCGCCCAACACGACGATCTTGTCCGGGTACAGGACCCCGGAAGGAATGAGATGCAGCGCGTACTGCTGGTCTCCGAGCACTATCGTGTGACCTGCATTTGCCCCGCCGGAAAACCGGACGATAATCTGCGACTCGTTGGCAATGCTGTCAACGATCTTTCCCTTTCCCTCGTCACCCCACTGGGCACCGATTACAACTACGTTCATGGAATCTCCTACGAGCGTGAATAGTTGGGTGCTTCCTGTGTGATAGTCACGTCGTGCGCATGACTTTCCCGCAGGCCCGACGCCGTGATCTTAACGAAATTTTGATAAGCCTTCAACTCATCCACGCTCTTGCAACCGCAATATCCCATACCTTTTTTGAGTCCGGCGACCATTTGGTGCAAGAAATTCTTGAGTTCACCCTTATACGGCACCCGCCCCTCGATACCCTCGGGGACCGGACTCTCGTCCTTGGCAATCTGGTAGCGGTCGCCGGAGCCATCGGCTATGGCCCCTATACTGCCCATGCCACGGTATTCCTTGTAGAAACGACCATCATAGATAATCTCGCGCCCGGGGGATTCCTTGAGACCGGCGAAGAGATTGCCCATCATGACCACATTGGCCCCGGCAGCAATGGCCTTGGTAATATCGCCAGAGAACTTGATGCCACCGTCGGCAATTATCGGGATGCCGCTCTTGGCGCCCTCTGCCGCGCATTCCATAACGGCCGTAAACTGGGGCATACCCACGCCGGCGACAATACGGGTTGTACAAATAGAACCCGGCCCAATCCCAACCTTGATGGCATCGGCTCCGGCCTCGATAAGGCGGCGGGTACCAGAGGCGGTAACGACATTGCCGGCAATTACCGGCACCTGGAACCGGGCCTTGATGGCGCGAACAGCATCCGCACCGCTCTTTGTATCGCCGTGGGCAGTATCGAGAACCACGAAATCAACCTTGGCCTTTTCCAACAGTGGCAGCCTGACCTCGAAATCATTGGGGGAAATGGCAGCGCCAACTATCAGCCTGCCCGACTTGTCCAGGGCAGCGCGCGGGAAGCGTTCGTGCTTCTCCATATCCTTGACGGTGATGAGGCCGGTAAGGTGGCCCCCGTCGTCAATGACCGGGAGCTTTTCGATGCGGTGCTTGTCGAATTTCTCGCGGGCACTTGCAGTGGAGGGCGTCCCGGTCTCGACAACCGGGTCACGAGTCATCACATCGCGTACATAGAGCGAATCGTCGCGGCAAAAGCGCAGGTCGCGCCCGGTGATGATACCCACGAGGCGCCCTTCATCGTCGAGGACGGGCATGCCGGAGACCCCGTACTTGTCCATCATTACCTTGATGTCGCTCACCGTTTGATCAGCATGGACAGTTACCGGCGAATCGATAATCCAGTTGAGGTAGCGCTTGACGTTGGCAACCTGGCGGGCCTGAACTTCGGGCGAAAGATTGCGGTGGATGACGGCAGTACCGCCCTCGAGGGCAATGGCGATGGCCATGCGCTCCTCGCTGACGGTGTCCATGGCCGCGGCCATAATGGGCACATTGAGCTTGACGTCGGCGCACAGGGTTGTCGAAACATCACACTCTTTGGGCAGAATTTCGGAGTACCCCGGAACAAGGAGTACGTCGTCATAGGATAGACCTTCGGTAAACATGCTTTGCCTCCCATTAAGAATTTATACTGATGGAGCCCGGGTAAAACTTGAGTTTTACCCGGGCAACCAAACAAAATGCAAATCCTGTAAGGATTTGCAAAAGCAGTTTTACAAACTGACCGAGTTTGTAAAACTGCCCTGATAGCGGGTTGCCGAGCCCCGAAGGCGGCTACCCGGCCCCGCTGCCATGCCTGCGGGGTACAAGGCGGTATGTGCAAAGGCCGCCCTTTCGGGCGGCCCGGATTACGTGGCGTCGGAACCCATACGAGCCCGATATTTTTCTGCAAGCTCGCGAGCTTTTGTCTCGGCGAGGCCGTTGTAGCGCTCGGGATGCTCAAAGAAGGACAGGGCCTCGCCGGCAGAGGGCACAAGCCCCAGCTCAGCCATCTTGCCCCCGATGCGCTCGAGGGTGTCGCCGTGGCGGGAGAGGGCCTCGGCAAAGGGGATGCCGGACTCTTCGGCTTCAAGGGTAATCTTGCGGATGACCTCGTGGGCGTCGGAGACGCCGGTTTCGGCCAGGAGAATGTAGGCGGGCTCTGCGAGAACCCCGCCCCGGACACCGGCTTCGCTACCGCCAGAGAGGTTGGACATGAGGCGGTCCTTGCGAACCCCGAGGCCCTCGATGACCTTGGTCATGCGGGTCACCGCCTGAGCGAAGCCCATCACGTAGTCGGCGACAAAGCGCTGGCTGGCGCTGTTGGAGAGGTCCCGCTGGTGCTCGCTTATCTGGTCCATGAAGAAGGTCATGACGCGGGGGGCGAAGGCCTTCCAGAGGCTCTTGACGTGTTCGGAGTTCCAGGGGTTTCGCTTTTGGGGCATGGTCGAGGATCCGACCTGGGTGCCGCCAAAGTTTTCGCGCAGCTCCCCGATCTCGCTGCGCTGCAGGTTTCGAAGGTCGTCTGCAAGGTTCGCGAGGACGCCGAAGGCGACGTTCATCTCCAGAAGGAGGCGCAGGAGGTACTCGGGTTCGACCAGCTGGGTCGAGTGCTCGCTGGGTTCGAGTCCAAGCTGTGCCAGATAGCGGCGTTCGAGTTCGCGGGGGTCTTTGACAAGGACGCTCGTCGCATTGTAGGCCCCGACGGCCCCGGCGAGCTTGCCGCAGAGTTGCTTGGACCGTGCATCAATTTCCAGGATTGCCTTACCCAGACGCGAGACGTATTCGGCCATGGCAAAACCCACGGTTATGGGAACAGCATGCTGGCCATGGGTACGCCCCACTTGTGGGGTCGCCGCTTCGCGCTCTGCCAGGTCGCAGAGGAGGTTTTCAAGTTTCTTGAGCGCGGGGAGAATGACGTTCTGCGTCACGCCCTTCATGCGCCAGGCGAGGGCCGTATCGAGAATATCCACACTGGTCGCGCCTAAATGCACGAGGGGGGCGACTTCTGCAGGGACATGCTCTTTGAGCACGTTGACGAGGGCCCGAATGTTGTGCTGGGTTTTTTCTTCCTCGGCGTAGACGGCTTCCGGGTCGATAGCGGCCTCGGCGGCGTCAAGAGCCTTGTTGAGGGCATCGGTCGCCTGTCCGCGCAGCTCAAGGTGGGCCCGTACCAGGGCGATCTCGGCCTTGACGCAGGAGGAGATGGCGGCTTCTTCGGAGATCCAGGGGACGAGGGCCTCATAAAGGCTCTTCTCGCTCATCGAGTAGCGGTGATCGATGGGGGAGATATTGCGGAAAATGTTGCGACTTACCATGCGGAAAGATGACACAAAAACGCAAACTTTGTCAAAGGGGTTCGGGAGCCCTCGAGTTTTCTGAAAGGGGGCCAGCCCGGCCAAAGCCCGGGCCAAGGTCAGGCTAGAGGAGGGCCTCCAAAATAACAGCCACCCCGTCCTCGCTCGCGGCGGGGGCTATACCCTTGGCGCGGGCCTTGAGGGAAGCCGGGGCCGGAGCCATGGCGAGGGGCCAGCCAACCGCTTCAAGGAGGGGGATATCGTTCTCGCCGTCGCCAAAGGCGAGCAGGTGTTCAGGGTCGAGGCCGCGCAGGGCACAGGCGTTCTTGAGGGCGGCGCCCTTGTTGGCCTTGGCCGAGAGGAGCTCGAGGTAGCTCGCCTGCGAGCGGGTCAGGTAGAGGCCGGGGGCCTCTATCGCACACGCTGAGGCACGTGCGGCGAGGATGGGGGTGATGGCGTCGAGGCGATCGGGTTCCGCGATGAACATGGCCTTGATGGCATCGCGCTGCCGGCCGGGGGCCGGGAAAAGGAGCTCGTCGATATCGGTCTCGACCGGGAGCTGGCCGGTTCGAGAGCGGTAGAGTTCCCGCTCGCTCCAGGGGCGACCGCCTGAACGGCGCGGGCACCAGAGGGAGCCGTCCTCGGTAAAACAGTGGAGGTAGAGGTCCTCTTCGCGGGCAAGGTCGAAGGCAATTTTGAGGATTCGCGCGTCGAGCAGGAAGGAGGAGCGGGCCTCCTGCGAGGGGGTATCGACCACCATCGCCCCGTTGTAAAAGACCATGGGCCCCTCGCAACCGATTGCCGCACGAAAGGGCTCCGAACTCGCGGCACTGCGACCCGTACAGATAATCAGCTTCCGGCCGCTTGCAAGGACGGCGCGCAGGGCGTCACGTACCCTGTCCGTCAAACGGGGCTCCGGGGTGAGTATGGTTCCGTCAAGATCGACGGCGACAGCGGTAATCGTGGGCCAGGCGGCCGTGAGCGCATCCATGAAACTGTTCATGGTCTGGCATGATAGCGCCAGAACATCAGTGCGCCAAGGGGACCCGTATCGAGAGCTGGAAGCCAGCCCCCTCTTCGCTCTGCCAATTCGTGACACAGCCAAAGCGTGCGAGGGCTTCCCGCATGAGGGATAGCCCATTCCCCGCTTCTGCCGATGCACAGCCCCGCCCATCGTCGCAGACATTGAGCGCGAGACGCGTCTTCCCCCACAAAAGGCTTATCTCCAGTTTTTTGGCGTTCCCGTGCCGCAGGGCGTTGGTCATCGCCTCGCGACAGGCCTCGCGCAGGGCGTTTACCAGCTCCGGCACAAGAGCCCGCTCCCTTCCGGCACTCACAAGGGCAGTCTCGAGGGCTTCCGGCGGGGCAGCGGCCAGAATATCCCGAAGCGCCAGGGAGAGGACCTCATCCTGCGCGATATGCCCGTCCAATTCCCGGTCCAGGCAGGAGAGCCCTTTTCGCACATGAACGGCGCACTCATCGAGCAGGGACTCACGGTCCACCGCCACACCCCTGGCCGCATCCTGCACGCCGCGGCGCAGGAGAAAAATGACCAGGGTAAGCGAATGCCCCAGAATATCGTGGAGGGCCCGCCGGGACGACTGCATCAGTTCCTGTTCGAGGACGAAGAGCTTGCGTTCGCTGCGGCGGGAAATTTCGGCCAGAGAGGCCTCGAGGAGGGAGTTCTCGCTGGCCAGGGCCTCCCGCAGACGCACGACGCGCGAGATATCAGTATAAAAACGAAAGCCGGCCTTCCCCCGAAGACGCGCAGAGTGGAGCCGGTAAACCCTGCTGCCCAGAACAAGTTCTTCGCAAAGGGAGAGAGAATCAAGGCTGATATCGGCGGGCTTTCCGCGGGTGTGGACAATACGACCCGTGGCGTCGGTAAAGATGATGAGGTCATCAAGGGTCTCGAGGAGGACCGAGCGCGCGACCGGTATGGGCCCCAAAAAGTTGAAACGCAGGGCGGCGAGGGCGAAGAAAAAGATGGAGGTCGTCATGACAATGGGGGTCACGTCGAAGAGGGGCCGTATGATGCGGCTCGTGTAGAGGATGTTGATAACAAGGGGGATGAGGGCCGCAAGGGCGATAATGAGGCCAACGGCCAGGGAGCGATTCTTGCGGATGCCCCCGAAACAGAAGAGGATGCTCATCGCGACAAGACTGTAGGTGTAAGCGGTAAACCAGGGGAAGAGGGGGCCAAAGCGGTCCCGCCAAAAATCGTAGTAGCTGTAGAAGAGGTGATGCAGGGGGTTGGTCGCAAAGAGCAGGAAAAACAGGGCAGACATGGCGTAGAGAACATATATGAGAGTCTGTGGCGGGGGGCGCCCAAAGCGAAAGCGCACGGCGAATGAGAGAAAAAGCGGCCCGATAAAACAAACTGCCAGGTACTGTGTCACGATAAAGAACCAGCGCAGGTCGACCTGGGGCGAGACGGTCTTGAGCATCTTGCTTACAATCCAGAGGAAGAGGGCCCCCTGAAGCCACAGATACGCACGCAAGAGGGGGGTTTTATCCGCGTAGCGATGAAGGATGGCGTTGCCCGCAATATTGAGGATGAGGGCGGCGATGTGCCAGGCCTCGATCCAGAATATCTCGTGGGCAAGTTCCGGCGAGACGGGCATCAGTCCAGCTCGCCGACGAGGCCGTGTTTGATCGCATAGACGGCAATCTGGGTACGTGCATCGAGGCCCAGCTTTGCGAGTATGGCAGAGACGCGGTTCTTGACGGTCCCCTCCGAGCAGCCCTCGCGAAAGGCTATCTCCTTGTTGCCCAAGCCGTCGACAATGTGGCGGATGTAATCAATATCCTTTTCGGTAAGCCCCAAATCTGCCGGTATCAGCCCGGGCCGGGGCGCCCTCCCCGCCGCAAGCTGGGGCTTGAGAGCCTCCTGAAACACGACCAGGCCGCTGGCGATGGCCCGAATGGCCTGGACAAAGACCTGGGGCTCCACATCCTTGAGGAGGAAGCCGTCAATTCCCATGGCAATGGCCTCGGAAACCATCCGTGCGTCGGGAAAGGTGGTAAGCAAGACAATTTTCACATCAAGCTCTTCCGCGCGAATGCGGCGGGACGCCTCGAGGCCATCCATGACGGGCATGCCTACGTCCATAAGGATGATATCGGGGCGCTTGTCGCGGCAGAGATCGAGGGCCTCCTTGCCATTTGCAGCGGTATCCAAAATGGAGAGCTCCGGATCGCCATCAAGCAGAACCCGGACAGACTCCCGGATAAGCTGTTGGTCTTCGGCAAAGATGATGCGGCAATTCATGGGACCTCCGGATGTGGGGCGAGTTCGTTCACAAGATTGCGGACCTCGGCCAGGGACGCCTCCGCCAGGGAGAGGCATTCCTGGAGGGAGAGGCCCTGTGTGGTATACGAGAGAAACTGATGGAGCTTTACGCGCACCTCGCGATCGATCTCGGTTGATATGTGTTCGCGAATGCGGGCGGCGGCCGCTTCGCTATCGAGGTTCTCTATGGAGAGGAGAAGTCGCTGGCGGGAGGCCAGGGCCGCCCCCGCACGGGACAGGGAGTCGGCAAGGGCCTGTTCGTCACTCGTATCAAGGAGGGTGAGGAGGGAGCCCCTGCCCCCGGGCAAGGGCTTGAACCGCCAGAAAAAGCTCTTGTCATCGAGGCGCAGGGTCCCGCTATCCTCTCGGGGAGCGGCGAGGAGCCCCGACAGAAAGGCACAGGGGTGATCGGGCGCGAGCCGGGGGCGGCGATCAAAGGCCAGGATGCCCGGCAGGGGGTTATCACGGCCAAAGGAGAGGACTCTCCCATCAGCATCGAAAATAACGACCCCCTCGCGTACCGCATCGAGGAGGGCCCCCTCGTGGCGGATGAGGAGATCTTCGGGCTGGCGGCGCACAGAGAGGCGCAGGACAAGGGCCCCGGATATAAGCGCAGGGGCAATGGACAGGCGCATGAGGACCTTCAAGACAAGCGCGGTTTGCGGCCAAGGGGCTATGAGAGACAGCGGGAAGCCAATAAGGAAGAGGGCCGATACCATGAACCAAAAAAGGTACAGAACGGGACGACGATGAAAGGAACGAACGCTTTCCAGCGAGAGCGCAATAAGGGCAGAGAGACAACAGAGGACAACTATAAAGAGGGTGTAGCTGTAGGTGACCATGGACAGGCAGAGTATACCCCATATTTTGCCAACTGCAAGCTTCGGGTTACTGGAAAAACATTACTTTTGACAGGGTTCGGGCAAACCAAATTCACCCTCCCAAAAAACCAAAGACAGGCAGGTCGCAGGCGATGTTGACGGTATCCTCTTGAGTGAATACCTCTACCCGAAAAGGAGTCCCACATGAAAAAAGCAGCCTGGCTGGCCCTTGGCCCGCTCTGCGCGATCGCCCTTTTGGCCTGCCCCACCGAGCCCGGTGGCGGAGGTACCACAACAATTACCTCCGAGGGGAGCTACGAGAGCCCGGTAGTACTGGCATATACCGGTTACCGCGAGTGTCAGATTGATGGTACATCGCCTTCCTGGTACCAGTTCACCATACTGGAAGACTATAATCTGCGTATCAAGATTGACGATATCACCCCGGCTTTGGCATCGGGAGAGTCCTTGGATGTCTATATTAGCGACGATAAGGACAACTTCCCCTCGGTCCAGACCTTTGCGGTAACGAATGCCAATATGGGCACCTACCAAAATTTGTCGTTCACGGCGGGTACCTACTACATCAAAGTCCTGGAATGCCCCGGCAAGAGCATGCGCTTTACTATTACCATGGGCATGGGAAGCTCAGGAGGCGATGATCCGGAGGACCCCACAGACGAGAACTCCGAAGGGAGCAGTACCAATCCGGTTCAGCTTACCCTTGGCAAATACCGGGACGGCTCAGTGGGTTCTTCCGCTCCTTCATTCTACAGTTTGGATGTCCCGTTGGACGGTGTTTCCTACTATATAAAACTGTATGACATTGAACCGGCACCGAGCACTGGTGGCAACCAAGTCTACATGAATGTTGGCTTTTCAGAAAATGAGTCCGGTAACTATACAGAGCTTGCATTATTGGATTTTCCGGAAGACATAAATCATCCAGTATTCTACTTCTCCAAAGCCGGAACCCTGCACCTAAAGGTAAACGAAGACCATCCCTGCACCTTCAAGCTTGTTGTATCCATTCATGACTACAGCGCTCTTACCCAGTACCCCCCGGAAAGTGAGGGTATGGGCACCTACGAAGATCCTTGGATACTTCAGCTGAACAGCCCGCGCACGTTGGGAACAGCCGGCACCGGGAGCTATCGATATCTTTCCTTCGACGCAGCCGAAGACGGCGCAGACTACACCCTTCGCTTTGAGCCATTGGACAACGAAGGCGGTAGTAGCGGGCGCATATTCAGTGATAGCAATTCACTAGAGTATTCTTTCGACTTGGAAGAATCTCCCACAGAGATATCCTTTAGCGCTATCGGGCCAGACACCTTCGTAGAACTACCCAACTATGGTTCTATCCGCGTCACCCTTAGCGAAGCAGAAACCGAAGGTCGCTGGGAAGCACTCGGCGCCAAGGGCTTTAGCGCCGGCAAGGTTATCGCGAAGAAACTCACCTATAACCCCACAACGGGCGAACTCTGGGCTGTCTGCCACGAAAACCGTGGAACAACCGGACCCGATATTGTGCTGGCCGTCTACCACGCCGGCGCCAACAACGATAGCTGGACCGAAGTTACCGCTCTTCCCGCCATGAATAGTCCCGCGAATCCCGCTATCGCAGTGGATTCGGAAGGGACAGTCTATGTCGGCTATAACGAAGACTTCGGTTCTTTGCACTATATGGCCCTTATTCAATATGACGGCTCCAGCTGGAGTACGGTGGGAGACCCCGAGGACATCCAGTACGGCACCGACCCCCAGAACATCACCCTCCTCGTGGATGGGGACGACAAACTCCACGCCCTCTGGTCTTCGGGTGAAGGACAGGGCTTTGATCTCAAGTATTTTACCTGGGATGGGATAGACCTTGTTGAAGAGGGCTTTGACGAAGATATCGACGGCTACAACTTTGCCGCTGTCCTCAACAGCCTGGGGAATGTAACACTGGGCGTCTCCTGGTACACCCCCTTCTACCACTGGTCAAGCGGTAACTACACATGGGCGACCGGAAACTTTATCGCGACAAGCGGGGGCAACGACGACCATACCTCCGACCGCGGTACTGTCTGGATGGCCGCCGCCAGCGATGGTACCCCCTGGGCTATTGTACGCGACACCCTTACAGGCGGAATTCAACACCAGTACCGCCTCTGGAAGCTGGGCGCCAGTGGCTGGGAGAGCGTCTATGACTTCCCGGCTTATTACACGGGCAGCCAGCTGGAATTTATAGAAGGGCTCGCTATCTCCGGATTAGCCCCCGCCATTTTAAGCACACAAAATTGGTCGTATTCGGTCTGGAGTTATAATCAAGCAGGCACTGATAGAGCATTGCTAGGAGAGCGCTGGCTTGCCTACGACACCCTGCGGGAAGGCGAACTCTTTGCCGGCAAGGACGGCGAGCTCTACGTCATCGGCATCACCGGCACCAGCGAAGACGACCCTGCCGACGGAAAGCTGTCGGTCTATACATGGAATCAATAAGTAACGCTAACGCTGATACAAACAGCAGCACGGCAAAAAAAGGAGTGTATCGCTACATGTGGTAGCGGCACGAGCAAGGTAAAAATATCAAAAGGCCGTCCCAAATGGGGCGGCCTTTTTTTGTGCCAATGCAAAACCACTTGAAATGGAGAATCTGTCATCATATACTTATTATGTGTAATACATATACTGTATCAGGAGGCAATTCATGCCCAATGTCACCATGAGTGTTGATGAGGGACTTCTCAAAGAGGCTCGAAAAATTGCAATTGACCGGGACACCAACGTGTCCGAACTCTTTCGGGACTATTTGACAGAACTCACCGAGCGGGAAAAGGTTCGCCGTGAGTATCTGGCTACTAGTCTGGATAGCCTTTTTGCTGCCAGTACTGCAGCCTCCTATAGCGAAGTCAAATCCCGGGATGAGCTCCATGAGCGTTGATTTGGTCTTTTTCGATACCAATATCCTTGTTTACGCGAATGACACAAGGCTTCCCGACAAGCAAACCATTGCCCGCACCTGCATAAAGGAAGCACTCATTGGAGGGACTGGTGTGGTATCTACTCAGGTTTTGGCGGAATTCCAGGTAACAATGAGCAAGAAATTCAAACAAGCACTTGGATCGGTTCTCTTGAGGGAACAGATAAGCCTGCTTTTAAACTTGAAGGTAGTACCGGTTGATCGTGAAACCTTCTTGAAAGCCTTGCAGATTCAGGAGCGCTATGGCCTCTCCCTGTGGGATGCCCAGATTATCGCGAGTGCCCGGCTCTGCGGCGCGACCAAGGTTCTGAGCGAAGACATGCAGGAAAAGGCAATCTACGATGGAGTAGAAGTGGTAAATCCCTTTACATGAGTGTCCCTCCCGGAACCGTCGGTGAACCGGAAGCTGGCAGCACCGCATACATGGTATGGGGTGCTGCCCAAAAAGGAATCACTTAACGGGGCGGGTCCTGGTAATCCAGGATAATCATAACCTTGTCTGCACTGGCATTGCCCAAGTCGGTAGCGGACTGGAAGTATCCGCCTGTTTCGCCGGGCTGTATCAGACCTCCCGTGGGGAAGCGGGTAAAGGAGCCGTGGAAGAGGGTGACATCATCCCCATTCATGAGAAAGACCCTGGGATTCTTGTTTAGCTGAACGTCAGTGTTCCCGCTATTCTGTATGGATATCTCAAGACCCATGTTGCCATCCCGTTCACCGTAGCGGTAGCCCAAGACCGTAATCTTTGCTTCGACCTCTGTATGGGGGGGCGATCCTGCGTTCACCGTCAATGACGTAGTGAGCTCTGCCCGATCGATTTTAGCGAAGTCGGTACCGGTAATGCTAGAAGCTGAAGTAGTGAAGAAATATCCCTCATCATCCGGGCGCAGCCCGATATTGTGAGAAGTTTGGTTGTCGGTATCAGTTTCGCGCAGGCGTCCATAGAGTGTAGCATCAATCCTCTTCGAGAAAGAGCTGTCGTCATCTGTAAAGTTGAGGCCCCTGGCATATACATACTGAAAGTCGTCGTTGGACTTGTTTTGCCCCTTCAAGAGATAGTACACCGACCACGTGTCCTGCAGACCTAAGCGTGCAAACACAATTGCATCGCCCACTGGTTCCACCTGATCAACGCTGCCGCTGGCAAGGATTACCGGGACGCGCTTGGTCATGTACGTTGCGGTAGTGTACCCACCAGTTGAAGTAAAACGCTCGCCTTCGATAAAGAAGACGCAGTTACTTACAGCGCTAACGCTGTTGCCCGTAATGCCGCCTGTATTGCCGCCAGTCTCTTCCCCGGTCTCGCCTTCACCTTCTCCGCCGGTCTCGCCGCCGGTTTCGCCTTCGGTCTCGCCGCCAGTCTGTTCAGTTTCGGTTTCATCGTCGCCATCATCATTGCCGGGAAGCGGACATGCGACGAAGACCAGGGCAAAGGCCCCTATCATCAACAAGAATGCCACCTTTTTCATGGGTTACTCCTCGATTAGTGATCGTCGCAGCCGCCAAGGGGCCCGACTTCCCATTCGGGACCCTTCAGTATCACCCATGAGGGCTGGGGGCGGGAGTGCCCAAAGTATGGTGGGAAGCAGGATTTTTGACAGGGCGGGAGCAGGCATTTGATAGGGGACATTTGGCCAAAAGTCATGGTCAACAGCGAGCGCCCGTACCGCTCTGCGTGCGGAACAGGGCAGCCACAAGCTTCTGGTTACTACCCTTGCCCCGCCCTGCCCTTGCGGCGCATACTTGTCCCGATGAAAGATCCCGCCCCCGAAACACACACACCCCCTGCGAGCGGGCGCTCTGCGAGCGGGCGCTCGACCGCCGTAAAACCACACGAAAGGGGCCGTGAGCTCCTCGATTGGCTTGCCACCCGCTTTACCTACCGCCCAAGCGAATACTGGGCGGCCTGCCTTGCAGAAGGGAGAGTCCTGCTAGACGGCCAGCGGGCCACGGGAACCGAGATCCTCGAAGCGGGGCAGACTATCAGCTATAGTCCCGAAAACGACACGGAGCCGCCGGTGGACAAGAACTACCGGGTGGTAGCGAACACAGGGGGCTTCCTCTTCATCGACAAACCCGCGAGCCTTCCCTGCCACCCCTCCGGCATCTACCTGCGCCACAGCCTCTGGTACCTGCTCAAGGAGGAAGGCGTCGACGCACGCTTCGTCAACCGCATCGACCGCGAGACGAGCGGTATCGTCGTCGTCGCCACCACCAAAGAAGCGGCCGCCCACGCCGCCTGCGAACTGCGCGAAGGCCGTATCGAAAAGGAGTACCTCGTCATTGTCGAAGGGAAATTCCCCGCAGCACTCGACGCCACCGGCTGGCTCGAAGCAGATTCAGACTCCCCGGTGCGCAAACGCCGTCGTTTCATCCTTGACCCATCAGCATCGGACTGCACCGCGACCGCCACAGAGGACGCCGGCACCAGGTCGGGCCCCACCACTC
Source organism: uncultured Spirochaetales bacterium (assembly GCA_964541755.1). Lineage (GTDB taxonomy): Bacteria > Spirochaetota > Spirochaetia > Treponematales > Breznakiellaceae > CAZIRF01. Next base: position 19,225 of record CAZIRF010000039.1, read on the forward strand.
GACAATTCAGCCGCACCCTCTTCAACCTCGAACGGGAAGCAAGCAGCCCAAGCGGCCCCCTCTCGCTCCTTGGCGCCCACCTCGAAACCGGCCGCACCCACCAGATACGCGCCACCCTGTCCAGCCTGGGCTACCCTGTCGTCGGGGACAGCCTCTACGGGGTCGATCCCTCGATTTTTCTGCGATTCATCGAAGGCAGCAAGACTGATAGTGACGCCCGGGCCCTGCGTATCGGCCGCCAGGCCCTCCACAGTGCGCGCACCGCCTTCAAGGGCCTGCAGGGCGAGCGACTCGAAGCGGTCGCCCCGCTCCCGCAGGATATGTCGGGCTTGTTCGCCGGGAACCATCAAGCTACAAAAGAATGATCCCCCTTCCCTAGCGCAGCCTCGCTCCCAAGGTCACCGTCATGGTGGCGAGGTAGTTTTGGGTATAGCGCTCGACACTCGTCGACCATTGGGTTGAGTCGTACTGGGAGGTGCCCCGTGCAGAGCCACCCAGGAAACGGGCATTGAGGAAGACATCGATGCCGTCGCGCAGGTGCAGCGTGGGGCGAATTGATGCGTCAAGGAGAGAGCCTTCGAAGTCGAAGCTGGCGCCGTTGATGATCGAAGAAGAAGCCCAGAGGCCTGTTGCCTCCACATAGAGGGAGAAGTCACGAATCGGCTTCCAGTCTGCAGAGAGATGGATGGCCGGGACCGGACCCAGGTTCTGGCCGACGGCTACCACCGACCCGTCGGGGACGGTCCAAGTGATGGAGGCGTTCCGCAATTGGAGGGCGGGCTTCCATCAGCTTGACCTTTCCCCACCTGCCGGGCCAGACTGGAAGGGTCATGGATCCACGCCTCTTCGCCGCCTTCGTGTCTTTTTCCTTCGTGTCGGGCATCACCCCCGGGCCGAACAACCTCATCGCCCTCGCAAGCGGGGCGAACTACGGCTACCGCCGCACCCTGCCGCACGTCTTCGGGGTCGTCCTGGGCTTCAACGTGGTGTACCTGCTCATGGGGGCCGGACTCGGGACCCTCTTTACCGCCTTTCCGCTTGCCAAGGAAATCCTCAAGTGGGGCTGCCTGCTCTACATCCTCTTTCTCGCCTGGAAGATAGCGAGCGCCGCGGGCCCCGGCAACGCACATGAAAACGGGCCCACGGGAAAACCGGTCAGTTTTTTCGGTTCTGTCGGTTTCCAGTGGATCAATGCCAAGGTCTGGGTCGCAACCCTCACCCTCCTCTCGACCTACACCGACCCCGAGGCCTACTGGACGAGCCTCTTCGCAGGCAGCCTCGCAAACGCGGTCATCGCCTTTGGAAGCGTCTCTGTCTGGACCCTCTTCGGCACCCTCTTGAAGCGCTTCCTCGAACACCCGCTTCGCCGCCGCGTCTTCAACATCGTCATGGCACTTATCCTCGTTGCATCGGTAGTACCCTCAATATTCAAAACAACTTGACCCCATCCCTTGGCCCCTGGATGGCAGACAGAACAAGGCTCAATCGGCTACCATGAGCCCATGGCAACCAACCACTACTGGATACTCCGCCACGCGGAGAGCCTTGCGAACGTCGAAGGTATCATAGTAAGCAAGAGCGAAATCGGTACACAACAATACGGGCTCAGTCCCCGGGGCCGCGAGGGGCTCCCCGCCAAGCTCGCTGCCCAAGTGGCTGCGTTTATGAGAACCAGTCCATCAGTCGACGCCACCGCCAACCTTGGGGCCGCCGACCTTGGCGCCGCCGACCTTGGCGCCGATACCCTCATTGTCAGCTCGGACTTCCTGCGTGCCCGCGAAACGGCCGCCATCGCCGCCAGCGTTCTCAAGGCCGCCCCTCCCCGCCTCGAACCCGCCCTGCGCGAACGGGACTTCGGCAGCCTCGACGGCAAGAGCGACCGCGAATACCCCTCCGTCTGGGCCCTCGATGCGGCGCACAGCGCCAGCTACCCCAACGGTATCGAGAGCCCCGCCGCCGTTCGCACGCGCCTTGTCGCCCTTATCAAGCGCATGGAAGAGGAAGAAAGCGGCCGGACCATCCTCCTCGTCTCCCATGGCGACACCCTGCAAATCCTCCAGACTTGTTTCGCAGGCCTAAGCGCCCACCGCCACCGCGAGCTGCCCCACCTCGACAAGGGAGAACTTCGCTATCTGGGTAGATGGCAAGCCCCGGAGACACTTGGGTCAAGCTAATAGCCAATCGGTCAAGGACTTACTCGCGCAGCACGCTCCGGTTGCGCCCTGCATATATAGCGTGTATTATACTTGCAACACCATATATATAGCGTGTATTATAATGAAATGACAGTAACCAAAAGAAGCGGAGCCACAGAGCCCTATACCGGAGCAAAGATTGATGCCGCCATTCGCGCGGCGTTCAAGAGTAGCGGTAATACTGATACCGATTCGCTGGTCCCTGCGGTTTTCGCCGCGGTTGAAGAGCGCTTGGAGGGCTTGTCGCGCAAGGGAACAAACCTTGCCATTGAGCTGATTCAAGATATTGTTGAACAGGAGTTGGTAGCCCACAACTGTTATGCAGCGGCCAAGAGCTACATTCTATACCGCGAAGAGCGACATCGGTTGCGGTCGATACGTCATGAATTGATTGAGGCCCTGTTCCCCGAAAAAGCCCCTGGTGATCCCCACGAACGTCTCGAGGTACTACTGTGCGAGGTGCAAGATGATTTCCGGGAGCCTGAGTATGCACTGGAGCCTCTTCTGCACAAGTTCATCGCCTTCAAAAAGGAGCGCATGACCACGATCGAAGCTCTTGCGGCCCTTACCCAAGCAGCCCTCGAGTTGACCAGCCAGGAGGCGCCCAACTGGGAGTTCATCGCAAGTCGTCTGCTCATGATGAAATTCACCTATAATCTGAATCTCTTGCTGCATGAGCGCGGTATTGGCTCTTTCCATGACAAGCTGCGCTATTTGACACAAGAAGGCCTCTATGGATCCTACATTCTGGACGCCTATTCCCCCGAAGATATTGCATACCTTGAAACCCGGCTTGATTCATCCAGGGACAAACTATTTACCTACAGCGCCCTTGATCTACTCTTGCGCCGCTACGTCATACGAAGCACAAAGCATGAAGTCCTCGAGACCCCGCAGGAACTGTTCATGGGTATCGCCATGCACCTGGCAATGAATGAAAAAACCGACCGCCGGCAATGGGTGCTTCGTTTTTATGACATCCTGAGCACATTAAAAATAACGGTCGCGACCCCCACCCTCTCCAATGCGCGAAAACCCCATCATCAATTATCCTCCTGCTTTATCGATACCGTTCCCGATTCACTGGACGGCATCTACCGCAGTATTACCAATTTCGCCCAAGTCTCCAAATTCGGGGGCGGTATGGGTTTGTACTTTGGGAAAGTTCGGGCTGTCGGTTCTCCCATACGGGGCTTTCAAGGGGTTGCCGGGGGCGTCCTGCGCTGGATCAAGTTGGCCAACGATACCGCCATCGCCGTCGACCAATTGGGTGTACGGCAGGGCTCGGTAGCCGTCTATCTGGATGCCTGGCACAAGGACCTTCCGGAATTCCTTCAATTGAAAACCAATAATGGAGACGACCGCATGAAGGCCCATGATGTCTTCCCGGCGGTGTGCTACCCCGACCTCTTCTGGAAAATGGCCAAGGATTCGATAGATGCCCCATGGTATCTCATGTGCCCCCACGAGATTCGCTGTGTTCGCGGTTACGCACTCGAAGACAGCTTTGGTGATGAATGGGAAGAGCGATACCATGAGTGTGTTGCCGACGAACGCATTTCAAAACGGGAGATTTCTGTCAAGGAACTTGTCCGCTTGATCATCAAGTCTGCAGTCGAAACCGGTACCCCCTTTGTGTTCAACCGGGATACCGTCAACCGGATGAATCCAAACCCCCACAAAGGGATGATCTACTGTTCAAATCTCTGCACCGAGATCGCGCAGAACATGAGCGGGATAGAACTCCTTTCCCGGGAAATTAAAACTGATACCGGAGATACCGTGGTCGTTGAAACAACCCGGCCCGGGGATTTCGTTGTATGTAACCTCGCCTCTTTGGTTTTGGGGGCGATCGATGTTGAACAGGAAGGCATCCTCGAGGAGACCGTCAAGACCGCAGTACGGGCCTTGGACAATATCATCGACCTCAACTTCTACCCGATAGAATATGCCCGCATTACCAACAGACGATATCGGGCGATTGGTCTTGGTGTGAGTGGCTATCATCATCTTCTTGCAAAGCACCGTATCAAGTGGGAAAGCCCGGAGCACCTCAGCTTTGTCGACGCGGTCATGGAACGGATCAATTACGCAGCTATTGAAGCCAGTAATGCCCTTGCCCGGGAGAAGGGGGCCTATGAATACTTCGAAGGATCGGATTGGCACAGCGGTGAATACTTCAAAAAACGGGGTTACTCGAATGATTCCTGGCAAGCCCTGGCCCGCCGGGTGGCAGACAGCGGCGTGCGCAATGGGTACCTGCTGGCCATTGCCCCTACCAGTTCAACGTCCATTGTTGCAGGCACGAGCGCCGGGACAGACCCCATCATGAAAAAATACTGGCTCGAAGAAAAACGGGGCATGATTGTACCGCGGGTTGCCCCCGGTTTGAGTGCGGGAACCAGATGGTACTACACAGGGGCTCACCAACTGGATCAAAGCCAGGTCATACGGGCCGCGGCAGTACGCCAAAAGCACATTGACCAAAGCCAGTCGGTGAATCTCTTTATTACCACGGAGTATTCGTTGCGCCAGGTACTTGACCTCTACATACTGGCCTGGGAGGCCGGCTTGAAGACCGTCTATTATGTCCGCTCACAATCGCTTGAGGTCGAAAGCTGCGACTCGTGCAGCGCATGATCAGCATTCAGGAGGATACGTATATGTCTCTCGAAGGAAAACCGCCAGCCCTGCCAAAGAAGCCGCTATTCAATGCAATGGGCGATACTGATACCCGTACGCGCCGCATGATAGGGGGCAACACAACCAATCTCAATGACTTCAACAATGTCAAATACCATTGGGTATCCGATTGGTACCGTCAGGCAATGAATAATTTCTGGATCCCGGAGGAAATCAACCTTCAACAGGATGTCAAGGATTATCGCCTTCTTTCAAGCGCCGAAAGACGGGCCTTTGACAAGATACTCTCTTTCCTCATATTTCTCGACAGCATACAAACGGCAAACATACCGGCTATCGGCGCCTACATAACCGCCAACGAGGTGAACCTGTGCCTTTCAATACATGCCTTTCAAGAGGCAGTCCACTCCCAGAGCTACAGCTACATGCTCGACAGCATTTGCTCGCCCGATGAACGCAGCGACATACTCTATCAATGGAAGCATGACAAACGCCTTCTTTCGAGAAATACCTTTATCGGGGATCTCTACAATGAATTCCAGACATCCCGGGATGCGCTTACCCTCGTAAAAACCCTGGTCGCCAACTATATCCTTGAGGGGATTTATTTCTATTCCGGCTTCATGTTCTTTTATAATTTGGGACGCAATGGCAAGATGAGCGGATCCGTCCAGGAAATACGCTATATCAACAGGGACGAAAACACCCACCTCTATCTTTTCCGTTCGATACTCCTGGAACTCAAGAAAGAAAATCCCGAACTCTTTAGCGACACGCTAATTGAAGACTACCGGCAGATGATTCGAAAGGGCGTGGAAGAAGAAATTGCCTGGGGCCATTATGTACTCGGTGACGAAATCCCCGGACTGACGAAAACCATGATTACTGACTACATACAGTACCTGGGAAACCTGCGCTCTACAGGACTTGGATTTGGCATCTTGTATGGCGACAAGCTTGAGGAGCCTTCTTCCATGGAGTGGATTCGACAGTTCTCCAACGCAAACCTCGTAAAGACCGATTTCTTCGAAGCCAAATCAAGCGCCTATGCCAAATCTGCCGCGCTCCTGGATGATCTTTAATTCTCCAAGCTAAACTGCAAGCTTCCGGCGGGTTATCCGATAGGCTCACGTAAGGCTTCCTTAAGAACCTGTGAGTAGTTGACGCGTTGAGCCTCGGCGGCTTCGTTAAGCCAATACGGAATGGTGAGCGTTTTCTTGACTGAACGGTTGCGAATCTCGTCCCCGACCATATCAGGGCGGCCCTCTACAGGGGCGACGAAGGAGCCCGGCTCGACGGGGATCGCAGCAGGATCGGAGCTGACGGGTATCGTGTCTCCATCCTCGATCATGCCGTAGAGGTGAAGCGAGAGTCCTCGCGGGCCATGGAAAGGGATTCCTCCAGTGTATCTCCGGCGGACACGCAACCAGGAAGATCGGGGAAATCCACAGAATACCCCCCTGACTCGACGCGGCGGAAATATCCAGGATACAGATACGTTTTCATCTCAAGCCTCCAGATCAAGCCCGGCTTGCCGAGCGATACTCCGAACCGTCCCCGGCGCCAGGTCCTTCCTTGGGTGAGGCACCGTTACATTGCCGGGCTTGGTCGGGTGAATGAGTTGGACATGCGACCCGACTAATTACCCAAAAAGCGGAACTTGGTCACCGGTGAAAAGCGGAACTTTTAAACCGGTGTTGACAATTGCTCTTCTGTAGCACCGCCCCGGGGGTTTCCTGTTTTTTGAAAAATTACAAAGCACATAAAACGGGCTTCAACCGGACTCAGGCATGTAAGCCCTCGCCGGTCAAGCACTTCTTATGTGGACTGGTTTTGATTGACAATCACGGTTTCTGTAATTATGATATAATTATGAGCATGATCAAGATCCAATGGGATCCGGACAAAGCCTCATCGAATCTATCAAAGCATGGTGTAACCTTCGATGAAGCAAGAACAGTATTCTTCGATCCATTGGCACGTTTGATTCATGACCCGGAACATTCAGATGATGAGGATCGCTTCATCCTGCTTGGCCTCAGTAACATTTCACGGCTTCTGGTGGTCTGTCATTGTTACCGGGAAAATGAAGAAAGCATCAGAATAATTTCGGCCAGGAAAGCTACCAAGAAAGAGTCAACCTGGTATGGAGGTACCGTATGAAAACCGAATACGATTTCTCGCAGTCCACACCAAACCCCTACGCGCGAAAGCTCAAACAGCAAATAACGATTCGCATTGATCCCGAGACCATCAGTTACTTCAAATCCTTGGCCGAGGAAACCGGGATTAGCTATCAAAATCTGATAAATCTCTACCTGAGCGACTGTGCAAAAAATCACCGAAAGCTCGAATTGAGCTTTCAATAGAAAGTCGGAAGATTTCCGGCCAGCGGAATTGGTCCATATAGCCAGCGGGGTCCCCCCCGCTGGCCGCCGTCGGCAGACACAAAGTACGGCGGTGATTTGTGGGCCTAATCCCCTCTTGACCCGCAGCGCAATTACAAAGCGCGGTGTCGGGTCGAAGTTGGATTAGGCGGGGGGTATTTTCATATAAATTGAATAAGCATTTTGAAAACAAACATTGCTAGAAGAAAAACGCTTATTCCAAATATTGCGATCCCTAACTTCTTCATTTTTATGTATTTGTCATCTTTAATCGTCATCCATTGAACACCATAAAGCAGACCAATTATCGAAGCAAATAATATACCGATATTTCCAAGCATAATTACCTACCAAGAAAAAGAGAATGCTGTAAATGAGGTGCCATCTCCGTTTTTAACAGTTGCAGGAAGATTTATATCATCAATAATTAATGGTAGTTTTCTACCGGCAACTCCTCCAACAAACAATCGACTAAGACCATCACCAAATACTGAAAGACCCAGTATTATTCCAGTTTGTGCGCTCTTTGCATTAAGCACCTTTTCTTTGCCCAAATATAAAGTTCCAACCAAAATTCCTACACCTAATGCAGTCTCTCCTGTTCCAACCATTCCTTCAAACACCCTCTCTTTCCAGTTTAGTTTTTGTTCTTGATTATAACAATATTCAATGAATTCCTCATGTTCCGAATTTAGGTTATATGAGCCATCTTCCAATAAACGCAAAACATCTCCATTGGGAGCAATGAATTCTGCATACCCCTCTTTAGCAAGGACTTTTACTTCAATATCATCTCCTCCATCAACCTCAATTTGCTCACCAAAAACCAAAGTATTACCATTTTGAGTTAATTCTACATCTTGATTATATGAATATCGGAATTTTTCTTTTTCCATCATATTTTTGCTAGCATCCGCTTCTTCAGCTTTTGCCAATTCTGCAACTTGCGCTTCTCCACTCAACCCCCACGGATCTGTGAACTCTAGCGGTCTCTCGATAATTCACGATGTGCGTTATAGATAGGGCCTCTTATACTGCGCCCTTTTGTCAATACAAAAAACAAAGTAGTTTAAGGTGGATTACGCCGCCTTGTTTTCCTGGCTAACTGCCTGGAATGATTGATACACCTCATCAGGAGTTAGATATTCCATACTTTGATGAAATCTCCTTGTGTTATAAAACGTGAAATATCGATCAATGCCCTCCCTCAATTCGCGTACCGTTTCGTAGTGCCTCAAGTAGATGTCTTCATATTTCAGAGATCGCCAGAGGCGCTCAATATAGATGTTGTCCAAGGCCCGGTTTTTTCCATCCATGCTGATTTTAACCCCATACTCATGAAGTACACTGGTCCAGCATTCCGATGTGAACTGACAGCCTTGATCGGTATTGAAAATCGCAGGGGCTCCCCACATTTCAATGGTGTCTCGTAAACAGTTGGCAAGTAACCGTCAATTTCATCCCAACTTGACAATTGAATCCGGTCTTACTCGATATGG
>CAZIRF010000040.1:0-26942 GCA_964541755.1 uncultured Spirochaetales bacterium
GAAACTGACCGACACCCAGATCAAGGTGGCCGTTGGCGCCCTCGACGAGTTCCAGGAGCTCGTAATCGTCAAGCACAAACCCCTGCAGGGAACCATGGGCGACGGCCTCATGAACAAGGTCTACCGCCTCCAGGCAGATGGATCCCTTCCCATAGACGAGTTCTTCTACTTCCACAATCTCTCCACTTCCCTGCAGAAGGTCCTTGTAAGCAACGACTCCTTCCGCCAGGTTCTGGGGAAGATGCTCGTGGGTATTGAACAGAAGGTCGCGGCGGTCATAACCCAGACCATCATCATCGGTATCGCCTTGAGCCTCCTCGCCGTTATTGCCGCCTTCATATACGTGAGCATCTTCTCCAAGCGCATCGCAAAACGCGCCCAGGTCCTTGAAAATGCCATGTCCCGCATTGCCGCTCACGACTATACGACCAAGGTGCCCCAGTTGGGCAAAGACGAGCTGGGGCTCCTCTCAAATCACCTGCAGACCGTTTCCAGTTCATTGAGCACGATTTTCAGTGCGGTGAAGGGTTCGGTAGACAACGTAACATCCCTCAAGGATGCCCTTTCGGCCGGTACCACAGAGAGTGCCGCTGCCGTCAACCAGATAAACAAGAACATCGAGTCGATAAAGAACCAGTTCATCATACTCAATACCTCGATTGATCAGGCCGGTGACGGCCTTCAGGAGATCGCACGCCACCTCGACACCTTCCGCAGCGAGAGCACTTCGCAAACCAATCTGATGGAAGAGGCCGGCAATGAACTGGGCACGGCAGTCGAAGCGGTTATCCAGGTTTCCCGCGAGATTGAAGACAAGGCCTCCATGGCAGAGAACCTGCGCCGGGTCGTCCTCGACGGGAGCGACCGCGTCCAGTCCACCAATGACATTATCCGCACGATATCCCGAGATATTGAGGGCATCGTCGAGGTCATAGAACTGATAGACCAGATATCAGAGCAGACCAACATCCTCTCCATGAACGCCGCCATAGAGAGCGCCCACGCAGGGGTCGCCGGCAAGGGCTTTGCCGTCGTCGCAGAGGAAATCCGCAAGCTGGCTGAGTCCACCCAGGACAATGCACAGCGCATCGGGGATGCCTTGAGCAGCATCACCGACAAAATCCAGAAGGCCCTCGAAATAAGCGAGTCGAGCTCGCTGGCCTTCGATTCCATCAATGCCGATGTCAACAGCTTCGTCACCGTCCTCAAGGACATCGCCCAAGCGGCCAAAAAGTCGAGCACGAACAGCGTGGAAGTCGCGAGCGCCATCAAGGAGTCGATCCAGGCCTCTAAGCGCGTAAGCCGCGGCACCGAAGACATGTACCTGCGTCACCACGCCATTCTCGACGCCATGGGGAACATTCAGGCGATTAGCGGTGAAGCACTCCAGGGGATTACCGAGATTGACGCCGGCTCGCGGGAGATACTCGAGAATGCAATGGGGCTCGAACAGATGGGTACCGAGAGCCGCGAGCGCATTACCGAACTCGAATCGGCCATCGAAGGAATTATCATCGACGAAGAAGACCTTGCCCGCAGCAAGGAAAAGGCGGAGGCCGTCTCAAAACCGATCTACACCCCCCTCTTCGACGACGAGACCGGTGTCGATGTCAAAAAGCCCCCCATAACCGTAATCGGCGAAGAGAACGGGCTTGATGACGCGATTCACTTTGACAGCGATGATGTACACGCAGAGGCCCACCTCCTGCCGGAAGAAGAAGACTAATACGCGTTTTGTCTGTTTACAAAAAACCGCCCCTTAAAAGGGCGGTTTTTTTTGGCTCAAGAGGCTCTTGAAGGACAATCAGGCAAGATCCATGTCCATGTACTGGTCTTGCGCAAAGCGGTAGCCCAAATAGAGCTCTTCAATGGTGCGATGAGGGCCGTCGGCTACCATGAGGCGACGCATTTTTGCCGCTTCCCTGCGCTGCACATAGAACTCGTACATCAGACGTGCATCGCAATCGGAGGCTTCGATGTAGGAGCGCCGACGCCCCAAGACCTCTTTTATGCCGCCCTCGTCAAGCGCGAAGAGCTTCCCGGCCCGAATGTGTACCCGCAAAAGCGAGAGTTCCTCGCTGGACAAGCCGAAGAGAAACTCTTCGAGGGCCGAACGCGTCTGGATATTGGCAAGCTGACCGGCGATGAAACGGCTCCAGTCGTCATCCATGTCCATGCTGATGCGCACGAGCTCGCTGGTGCCCTCGAGTGTGCCAAAACTGGGAGGATTTGCGGTACGCACCGCCCAGAGACTCTTCAAACAGGGGATATGGACACTGGCCCGCGGGTCGCGGCCGCGATCCCACAGGCGTACGAGCTCGTTGGCAAGCATATCCTTGCGGTCGGCAGGAAACGCGGGGTCCTCGAGGCAGGATATGTAGACGTCTTCGATCATCAGGGTGAAGACAATACCGAGCGAGATGTTGCGGATCGGATCTATCAGCAGGTGATCATTCCCCAATGCAATCGCGAGCAGGGAAAAGGCGTGGTACTTTGCCACGAGGAAGCTGCGCGAGGCGATGACGCGGGTGGGGGTATGAAGAAGGCGCGAACCGCCTGAGACCAAGGTCAACGAAGATGCGAGGGAGGATGAATCGCGGCGGGTGCCGGCTAGGAGCTGTGTCTGACACACCGGCGGGAAGCGGGATATGGCACGCGCGAGGGCTTCGATATCGCGGAATCGACGTTCGACCATGATGGCTTCGTCGATGTTGTTCTGTCGCAAGTGTGAAACAGCCTGCGTTACGAGGGTTCGTTCGGTGGAATCAAAAGCGAGTATGTCCTCATCCTCGTCGGCACAGTGCATGACATAAAATACCCGGAACGGGTGTTCACGGTCAACTCGTGTCCCACACGCCATCACGGTGGTATTATCGGTACAAGGACTATCCGGGACAATCGGACTTGACCACGGGGGCAATTGGCGATATCTTTTACTGGTAAAGGTATGAAAGGACCTTTGCACACAAGGACCGCGGGGGTGCCCCGGTTTCGACTGATGTGATCCGGGGTGCGGGTTGCGAGTGGAGTGCCGACCTCCTGATTCGGCAAAACCTTTAACTGCCAACAACGACAGTTACGCTTTCGCTGCGTAAGCAGTAGAGCGCGGGTAACAGGCGGCGCTGCTCCTAGCGGCCTGGGTCCCGACGCCAACAGGGGCTGGTTTTACGGTGCGTAAGGACGCCGTGCGACGAGAAATATCCTTAATACGGGGTGGCCGCGTGCCGTGCAGCCAAGCCGCCCCCGACAACTTCAATGCACGGCTACACTCGTAGATATCCGTATCACGCACACCAGGACGCGGGTTCGATTCCCGCCACCTCCAAATGAAAAAACCCGCCGAAAGGCGGGCTTTTTCATATCTGGAGGAGGTGGCGGGAATCGATCACCGTTTTGCGCCGAGCGGTAGCGAGGTAAGGCGCCCAGGATGGGCGCCACCAGCAAAACGGGGCGGCCTGGAGGGGGAGGCAGGACGCCGACCCCCGGAAGGGATTCCCGCCACCTCCAAATGAAAAAACCCGCCGAAAGGCGGGCTTTTTCATATCTGGAGGAGGTGGCGGGAGTTGAACCCGAGCTCCGCCCGAGCGCATAGCGGATCGGCGGGTGTTGCAGTACCGGGGGGAAAGCGGATACAACTATCAGCATGTTGCTCCCCATTATTGCTGTTTTGATCGGTCTTGTTCTGCTTGTCTGGAGTGCGGACCGCTTTGTCGCCGGGGCTGCCGCCACGGCGCGCCACTTCGGCCTGCCGCCCCTTGTAATCGGTATGGTTATCGTCGGCTTCGGGACATCGGCCCCGGAACTGGTAGTATCTGTCCTTGCAGCGGCCGCGAAGAGCCCCGGCATTGCCCTGGGCAATGCCTATGGCTCGAATATAACCAACATCGCGCTTATATTGGGTCTTACGGCCATTATCAGCCCGATTACCGTCAAATCGCAGATACTGCGTAAGGAACTGCCCATACTTGCGGTAATCACTGCACTCTCTGCCTTCTTGGTATTTGACGGAAATATATCGCGTCTCGAATCAATTCTTCTACTGGCAGTTTTCGCATTTGTGATGGGATGGACGATTTGGCAGGGCATGCATACCAAGCAGGATGAGCTCGTCGCAGAAGTGGAAGAGAGCATTTCGGCACAGCCGATGTCCATCAAGGCTGCCATTATCTGGCTCGTCATCGGCCTGGTGGTCCTTGTCGCGAGCTCGCGCATGCTCGTCTGGGGGGCGGTGGAAATTGCCAGCCACTTCGGGGTGAGCGACCTCGTTATCGGGCTTACGGTTGTCGCAGTGGGAACATCCCTGCCGGAACTCGCCTCCTCGCTCATTGCCGCAAAAAAGGGCGAACACGACATTGCGATGGGCAATGCCCTGGGATCAAACCTCTTCAATACCCTCGCCGTCGTGGGTTTGAGCGGGGTTATTTATCCCATTGAAGCGGGCCGGGAAGTCTTTATACGCGACATGCCCGTCATGGGGGCCCTGACCCTTTCGCTCTTCATCTTCGGGCGCGGCTTCTTTGGACGTCCCGGACGCATCAACCGCATTGAAGGCAGTGTGCTCCTCGTTTCCTGGATCGCCTATACCGCCTGGCTCTTGGCCGGCAGCTTTGGGGGCGCAGGCGCATAGGGCCATTGTACAGAATTGGCAGCCCAGGGCTTGGCATGCCAAATCTCCACAAGCGTGCTATCATGATGCAAGGAGGGCTATATGGGCATTCTGCGTATTCTGTACTGGGCCCTTGCCTATACAAGCGGTATTGGAACCATGACACTCTTTCTTCTTCGATGGATCCAGAAGAAGCAGGAAGAAGATATTCGCATGGTATTTTTCCTGTTGTCTCTGGCGATTTCGATTGCCAGCCTTCCTGTCTATGAAGGATTCAATGAAAACGAAATCTTCTCATCCCTTGGTGGCTGGATCGCACTCCTTGGCGCAGCTCTTTCAAGCATAACCTTTCCCGATTATGCCTACAGCCTGAAGAAAACGACCCAGCGCAGGCGTTTGAGAATGATCTCGCGCATTTTGGGAACAGCGGTTCTCATTCTTACCTTGCTGAGCCCTTTTACCTACAACTTCTTCAGGCTTCCAGTACCGGTCAATTTCATGGTCCTTGGCTTTTCGGTATTCCTGGGCATGAGCTGGATATCCAGAACGATACCTCGAAAAAAGGGACCAGGCTTCAAACTTATGATGGTGACTTTCTTTATTTTCTTCGCCGCTGTCCTGGTATTCGATTTTTTGAAAGACTCCATTCCGCCATTTAAAATCCGCATGGGAGAGTCTTACAATCTCTTCCCTGCATTCTATATCTACCTCAATGTCATTCTGTTCACCCAACACCTCAAGCTTGGCATCGTCAAAGAAGACCATCCTCCAGATATTGCCTGCCGGTTGGCAGAAAACAATATCTCATCCCGCGAAAGTGAAGTATTGGCCCTGTTGGAGCGAGGCCTGACCTACCGCGAGATTGCCGATGAACTCTGCATTTCCCTGGCCACCGTCAAGACCCATACAAGCCGTCTATATGAAAAAACCGGAACCAGAAACAAAGTTGAGCTTATCAACCTTTTGTATGATTGATACCCGATAGTTAAAAATCAACCTTCTGCCGGACAGATATATTCGCTGTTTGAGGGCACTCTGTGTCCATGCTTGGAAACAGACAGCTTTTGACAACAAGTATTTCAATCCTCCTGTTGATTCTGGCCAATGAAGGGCTCATTGGCCATGAAGGACTTGGCGAAGAGGAACTATTATTTGCCCATATCTTTAACGGCGAAGCCGTGCCGGGAAGCGCCGCCCGAGATGACGATATTCTGCGCATACGGGCCATTCATATTGATTGTCCCGAGTCCATCAATGCTTCCTTTGTACGGTCCTTCCTTAGGGAGCTAGATACCGACGATATTCTTGAGCGGGCAGTCCTGGCATCAAGAATCGAAAAGAGCCTCGAAAGGCTCAAACTCTCCCAGTACTTCTACCAAGCGACCATATCCTTTACTGAGAGCGATGGCGAGGCAGATATCTTCGTATCGGTAAGCGACGGGTTTTGGTGGGTATTCAATATCATTCCTTGGGATGTGGTAGTCGCGTACACCAACATGGCGGGAAGCGGCAAGATCTTGGGAACCCAACTGGGCCTCAATACTCAAGGGGTGGTATGGATTGACCCTTCTTTCCACTTTGGCCCCTGGCGCTATTCATTGACAGGCCTTCACTTCGAAGGGCCTCGTACCAGAGGCTTTACAGATGACTACAATCTTGAACGCTTTTGCTTTGAGTCAACGTTGGGAAGACGACTGTCTCGCGACAATATCTATCTCGATGTGAAATTCAATCTTGAGTCACTGCGCTCAAAACCCTCGTACTGGCTGGAGAACAATCTGTATGCATTATCTCCCTCGCAGCTTGCCCTTCTTGGGATGCGTGAAGAATTTGACACGTGGCTATCGGGGGGATTGGTACTCTCCTTGGGGGAATATGACTTCCAAAAACGTGGAGGCTTCCATGGCAAACTCATGTTGCAATCGCAACAATGGATTTCCTTGATCGATAGCGATAACAAAGCACTCAAACTGCTGGCAGAGGGAACAGCCAGATTTGATACAGCTGGAGCCATAAGAATATACCTTAAAGAACGTTTCGAGTATCTCCCGTTTAAAGAACAGATTATTGCCCTACCCGATCCACTGCGCGCCCAACACAAGGATATTCGATTCGAATATGGAAGCCTGTCCGGCGACATGGTTTCCCTGACCCGCCTTTCTATAGAGATTGATTCGCTGTGGTCCAGTCAACTCTCCTTTACCAGATTATCGCTCATACCAGAGCTGTGGCTGGACGGCATGGTGATACGGAACAGCGTCCACACCAACGATATCAATACTTCATTTGCATTCGGCATGATGATGCGGGGGTACTTCTCGATTCCCGTAGGCAGGAGCTTCGCTATAGGTTTTGCGATCAATCCCGGGGAGGGCCTGGACTCGTCCCTGCAATTTGTATTCGAGGTGAAATGATGAAACGAACAAGGAATTTCCCCAGCTTGGTACTGGTATTCTCGCTCATTGCGACAGTCATTGCGCTGCCGCTGTCGGCCCGCGAAAAAGAAGCGGAGGATGTGGCCATCAAGGCCATGTACGACAGACTCAACGCGATTGAGGCGCTCCTTGCTTCCCCTGCGACCGGTACAGTCAGTGAAGAAAACACGGACACAGAAAGGTTTGATCTACTGGCAGAGGCAGGAAGGATTTGCCATGACATTCAGGCACAGACGAGCACCGCCATGGCAGAAAAGGGGTTTACATTTTTCGATGAAGCACTCTCTGTCAACGATGATCCCGCCACGCGAGCATATTTGGGATCATTGCATCTGATAGAAGCCCGGGATGCCAAATCGATACTTAAGAAAATTGCGGAAGTCGATCGAGGACTCAAGGAAATTGACCGCGCTCTGGAGCTGCTGAAAGCACAAGAAAATCAAACAGACAGCGTGCTCAGTTCCGATAGCATCATCGTTCGCGTAGTGCGGGTCGAATGCAGTATCGGCTTGCCGGACATGTTCAATCGAATTGACCATGTTAGCGAAGACTTGAATTGGCTTTTAAAAAAGTGGATTGAGTCTCCGGCAATCTTCCGGAACACTTATTCACCCTCCAGGCTCCTCCTTTTGAAAGCGCAAGAACTTGATCTGCGTGGCAACAAGGAATTCGCCGACCGCTACCGTCAAAAAGCCGCGGAATTGGAAGGAGGTGAATGAACATGATGTATCAAAACCGATATGGATTCGCGACACTATGCATAGTATCTGTCCTGTATGTCCTGACTGTCTGTTCGTGCAGCCGGGACAAGGAACGCAAGGAGCTTGAGGCAAAACATGAAGTGATACAGAAGGCATTCATGACAGAGAATGACCGGGATAAAAAAGAAGCCCTCCTTGTTGATTTGTTGAATATCGAAGTCATGGGCTTGGGGACTCTTGACCCGGCACTGACTCGTTACAAAGAGAACGAAGACCTGTTTGAGGAATCTGTTATGGCTCGATGCCTCGTGGCGGTTGCCCAAGCCATGAAGGCCAATGAAGTTAAAGAAATCCGGGACAAGCTTAAATGGCTCTCGACAAGCAACGATCACTTTGAAGAACTCCACCGGAAGTGGCCCGACAATACCATTGTCCATGTCTATCACGCGAGCACCCTCGCCTCCCTTCCGCCGGAAGTAGGGGCCTACGATGAAACAATGGGCCTTGTGGAGCAATTGTTGAAGCACGGAGAATTGAATGGGGCCTCCAACCTGGAGGATTACCAAACGCAAATTGGCTACATAATCGAAAAGCTTCACAAGAGCCCGATCGACGAGGATGGGACACGCCGTCTTGCAAACATGGAGGAGCGCTACAGAAAGCTGTTTGTGATCGAGGGTACAGAAGAAAAAGAGGATCGTCATGAGTGATACCGTATTGAGCTTCGCCGGAGTAAGCCGCTGGTACCACATGGGAGACTCCTGCATCAAAGCCCTCGACAAGCTCGACCTCTCTTTCTCCTCCGGTGAATTTGTGGCAATTGCCGGCCCGTCCGGGAGCGGGAAGTCCACCCTCCTCCACCTGGGAGCCGGTCTTGATCGTCCCGACGAGGGACAGGTCACGGTGATGAATGTCTGCCTGTCGAAGTCCGGGGAAACTGAGCGTGCCCTGCTTCGCAACAAGTCGATAGGATTCGTCTTCCAGGACTTCAACCTCTTGCCGGCACTCAGTGCAGAAGCAAATGTCGCCTGGCCGGCCCTGCTCCATCCGGGGAAGCGCACACGACGTGAGATCCTTGCCAGGGCACGCTTGCTCCTTGATGAATCGGGAATAGTTGATCAGGCTAAAAAGAAACCACACCAGATGTCCGGTGGGCAGCGACAGAGAGTTGCCATTGCGCGAGCCCTCATGAACGAACCGGCACTCATATTTGCAGATGAACCCACTGCGAATCTCGATCGTGCATGCGGACAGGAAATTCTTGACCTCCTCGAAAGGCTTAACAGGGAACATGGCGCCAGCCTGATCCTCTCGACACACGATGAAACGGTCATGAAACGAGCGCGCCGTATTGTCCGTCTTCTGGACGGAAGGCTTTCCCAATGAGAGCCCTCGTTCAACTTGCATTCGCCAACCTCGCAGCTCGACCAGCGCGCACAGGCTTTGTCGTCATCCTCCTGCTCTCGGGCTTTTTGTGCCAGAGCCTGGTACGCGCCAGCTATGCGGATCTTTTCAAAAACCTGGAACGTGAGCAACGGGAAATCGAAGGGGATATTTACATGGACCTCCCCGAAACAGGCGGGCCGACCGTTGGCCAATGGTCGAATATACGTACATTCTTTCTCGAAGATTCCCGGGTTGAAAGCATTATCGCACGAGCCCCGCTCAACGGTTTGATTGGGAGGGAGGAAGGCTCGTCACCGGTAAGCGGCCTGGCAATCGAAGACAGTCAAAAGGCTCCCGGCGAGAACAAGAGCCCCGCTTACAAGGTGAAACTGGGGCTAAGCCTCGCACAGGGTCTCTCGCTCGAAGCAGGCGATATGTGCACCGGACTACTTAACAACAGGCTCCATGATTTGATCCTGGCCGAGACCACCACCACAGAGGTCCTCTTCAAGGATCGCTTCTGGATAGAAGCCCCCCTCGCCATGCTCCAGGAATCCGCACACAATGACGGGGATACCCCCCTACTCTCGATCGCATTCCGTTTACGAGCGGGAACCCTCTCTTCGTTCGAGGAAACCTTGGCTTCCATTGGCGAACAGGATACCGTCAAGCATCCGGGCATCGCCCTCCTTGCGGGAAGCACCCTATTCTCGCTCAAGAAGGGGAACACCCGGGCAAATACCATCATGTCCGTCTACGAGGACAACTACCGTATGATTGCCGTAACGGTATTGCTCGTTGTATTCCTCGCCCTCGTCAATGTACTGCTCCTGTCCTGCAGGGAGCGAGGCAATGAACTGGGCACACTCCATGCACTTGGCGCCCGAAAAAGCGATATAGCCCTCCTTATGTGGGCAGAATCCATCTTGCTCTCGCTCTTCGCCTGCATCCTGGGCATCATCCTCGACATATCGCTCTCTTCACTGGCGAATGCCACTGGCGGTATAAAACTTCCCCCGCCACCGGCAAGTACCGAACCCATGATACTTCGCTTCCTCGTACACCCCAAAGATATCGCCGGGACTACCCTGTCTCTTTTGACAGCAAGCCTTTGTGCCCCGCTCATTCCCCTGCAATGGCTTGCCCGTAAAGAGACGGCACAGCTTTTGCACAGCAGCCAATAAGGAGTACCCATGAAAACCCCAAACATAGCACTCGCCCTTTCCATCCTGTGTCAAATGTCAATTGCTGCCCTGGAGCCACATAGCTTCCTCGAAGAGGCAGATCGATACCGTCAATTTGACCAGCGCGGGTTTAGCGCCACCTACCACATGACCGGTAGCGATGGTTCGAAGAGCAGCATGCGCATCGCCGTTCGGTTCTTGCCCAGTGAAGCGGTCCTTGTTCATTACACAGAGCCGGCCCGCGAAGCAGGTCGGCGCATATTGGTCCTTGAAAACAGCTACTGGCTCCAGGAACAGGGCACTCGCCAGCCCCTTCGCATCTCTGCCCGCCAAATTCTGGGAGGCCAAGCGGCCGCCGGTGATCTTTCGCGGGTAAGCTTCTCGCGCATGTATTCCCTTGAGTCTGTCCGTGAGGAAGACGAGGGCTATATCTTGTTCTTGAACAGCAAAAAGAACACGGGAGCCAACTACGACAAAATCGAACTGTCCACAGACTTGAACAGACGCCCCATACAAGCCCTGTGCATGGGCAGAAGCGGCGTAGTACTCAAACAAATCCTGTACACCGGGTACACAGTCGTCGAAGGGAAAGAAGTCCTCACAAGATATCGCATAGTAGACCCCATCGATAACAGCCATATAGATATCGAAATAAGCGAATACAGCAGCGACATACCGGCAGAACGGGCATTTTCGATACACGCATTACGGGCCCGCCAATGAAATATCAGCAGTGCCCAATTCCCGTATTGATCCTGATACTGTCTACCGCCCTCGCACCTCTTCTGGCGGCGAGCAGCGAAGACAAGGAAGACCTGCGACAACACATATCGGGAACGCTTTCTGTGGAAACCGGGGCAGGAGGACTCAATGGGACAAGCCCGCTCAACCCCGTGAATACAGCCGCCCTGAATGAAACGGAAGCAGTGTTGAAAGGCCGCTTTGAATGGGCAGTCGATTGGAAGGATCGAGTCTTCTTGCAAGTGCGTCCCGCTTTCGACTGGCAATTTCAAGGTGGCAGCTTCGCCGACCTGGAGGCAGGGAATCCCTTTACCGGAACCAGCATACCCTCGCTCTGGCTCGACGGCCTTGAGGTGCGATGGGCCCTCGACTCTCCAGCCGCAGTCCCCTGGCTCTACAGCGACATTGTATTTGGTCGAATCTACCCCGAAAGCGGGATAGCCAGTATTGATCCCCTCGCGGTACTCATGGATGGGCAAAAGGGAGCATACGTTGAAAAACCCTGGCTCGCGGGACTTCTCCTGTACCTGGGGCCCGTCTCCCTCGAAACCTGGTGCGAGACCGCAGAGACCCCTCAGGCCCTGGTCATCGCTCGAGCCCTCTTGGACAAACACGAATGCGGGGCACTTTGGGCCCATGACGAGGCACAGCGTATAGGCCTATGGTACCGGACCTCCCTGGGCGACAGTCTCATGGCTGGTTTTGAATATCAAATTCGGGAAGACGATCCCTTTTCCCCATTTAAAGAAAGGGACTGTCCCTGGAACAACTCCTTTTTGGCATCGCTTGTATGGAGCCCCGGGTCCGGAAACACCGGTTTCTGGCTCGAATACCGCTATCGTGAAAATGGAGTTGAAAGCGATGCCATTGGAACCCTGTACTCATTGGATGTGCCAAACGCCATGGCAACACTGGCAGTCTTTCCCTGGCTGCGCAGTCCCGTTCACAGCGCAGGGCTTCATGTTCGCAACACGATAGCCATTGCAAACAAGTGGCATATTCACGGCACGCTCTTTTGGCTGGGCGCTACGGGCTTCCACGCAAGCGCACAGATCGAATATCTCGTGGAAAGACGCCTTTCAATTCAACTGGAAGCATCGGCCCCCATTCACATCGATATCATATCCAGTCACAGCGAAGCGGAACTCTGGCCATATCGCTTTCGCGTGGACCTTCGCGGGCGCTGGACAGTGAACACACAGGAGTAAGGAATGCATAAATGGTTGAGCGCATCAAGACTGCTTGTCTCGCACAGCTTCGCTTCTCTCAGGCAGGAATGGACAAAGAACCTTACCTTTGCCGCCAGCATTGCGCTGGGATGCATTGTCCTCCTGATTGTCGGCGGCTATCAAGCCTGGATAACCAAGGGCCTCGCGGAGTCGCTCATTTACAGTCAATATGCCCACCTGCAGATTAGTCAAAAGGGTTTCTCCCAGGTACGAACAAGTGATCCATTTTCAAAACCCCTGGATTCGCTTGAAAGCATACAGGCATCCATAGAGCGAATGGCACGGGAAAAACGAATACCTGCGCTGGAAGTCATGGCTACCCGCCAGTACGCCCTTGCAACAGCAGTGAATCCCGCTAATGGCAAGAACAGTGTGGTGGAAGTGCGGGGTGTCAATCCCGAAGCAGAACGAAACATCTTCCTGTACACCACCGGCAAGACCGGGAGCTGGCTAACAGACCAGGATCACCTGCAGTGCCAAACAGGCAGGATACTTGCCAACACCCTTGGACTTGAAACCGGAGATCGTCTGATCATTAATGGCATCGATAGCGAGGAGTATCACAACGCGCTCAACAGCACCGTAAAAGTTATAGCCGGCAGCTACTCATCGGACTTTGACAGTATGGTCCTTACCCTTACCCACAGCGACTTCAACGAACTCTTCTACTTCGACCAGGTACAGGAACTGGCCCTGCTCTTTGAAGAAGCAGACAATCTGGAAGAAATACGAATGGATATACTGACAGCGCTGCACAATGAAGGACACGAAGTCGATGTTCAAATCTGGTATGAACAGGCGGACTACTTTCGGCAAGTCCTCGACTACTATCGGGGCTTCAATCGCATGATATTGGGCATGGCCGGTATTCTCGTATTCTTTGTGTGCATGACAACAGCCAGTCTGTCGCTCGAGGAACGCCGCAGGGAATTCGGCACCCGCCGCGCATTGGGTGAAACACGCAGGCACTTGGCGTTACAGACCGCAGTGGAAACCGGCTTTGTCGCCCTGGCAGGCTTTGCTGGAGGACTCCTGCTCGCCGGTATCCTGCGATTTCTCATAAACAGTACCGGCGGCATACCCATGGAAGCGGCACCGGGCATGGCTACCAGCTTGAGCGTGTACATCATCCATAATCCGGAAGCACTCAGGCAGGCAGCCCTTGTTGCCATGGCTGTCCCGCCTGTTGCCCTGCTGAGTCCGCTCTATCGCAGCCTCAAGACATCGATTATCAGCCAGTTATCTTGTCCTTGAAGACCACTTCGCCTTTAACCAGCCAGCTCGTTGCAAACGCGAAGAGGGCTATCGTCTCCACCCAGAAGACCGGGTCCAGGGACAGGAAGGGGCTGCCGTCGGGAATGAAGTTGAAGACGAGCATGGACAGGATGCACAGAAGCATGATCGATCCGCAGGCGATATATATGCCGTTTCGAATTATTTTTCGCTTGGACAATGAGGCAAAGCGCACCCCCTGGCCACTGCGGGTAAAGAGGAAGAGGCAGACAAAGGCCAATGTGGTAAAGAAGATGGCCGCGCTGATATAGTGCACTGTGTTGGTAAGGCCCGAAACGTTCGGCATTATGTGGACCCAGGGGTTTTCGGGGCTCTTGATAAAGGCCGGGAAGAAGGCCACCCCCAGGGCCGATGCCCCGGCTATCTTGAAGGCTATGAAGTCTACCTTGTTGTAGCCGTGGTAGGCAAAGAGAAAGAGGGAGACTGCGCAGAGGGTACCCACAAAAATATCGCGAACATTCGTATGGTAGTACGAACTGATCGAATCGAGCAGGAAGTGCCCCCCCGTAAGCAAGACCGACCACACAAAGAGGATGACCGGCAGGGCCATTCCCAAGATACCGATGGCCCGACGCATGGTGCGAAACGAAATCGCCTCTGGCGTGGACTTGTCGCGTGTAAATCGAACACCAAACATGGAAACCTCTAGGAACATTTTTCAGCTTGCAACCACACACCGGGCGGGCTATGGCTGCTATCCGTATATACGCATTGTGTAAGGCTTTCTGCAATTTGTACAGGGGCAAAATATCCGGCGAGGCCAACCTGTACCGCCCCGCCACCCGCCTCGCCTGCCGCAGGTCCTGCCCGCCTCGACCCACAGCCGCCTCGACCCGAGGGCGCCCCCTGTGCTATGGTGCCGTCCATGAGAAGCTTCTGCTACCGTTGCCGCCGGCCCGTCGAAAACTGCCTGTGCGCCCTGGTACAGCCCATGGACTGCGACATCAAACTCGTGGTCCTCATGCACCCGCACGAGCGCAAGAAGGTCAAAAACGGCACCGGCCGCCTTGCGGCCCTGTCCTTTCGCAACGCAGAAATAATCGAGGGGATCTCTTTCGATGCCGACAAACGGGTTGCCGCCCTCCTTGCCGATCAACAGTATATCCCCTATATCCTCTACCCCGGCCCCGGCGCACGAGACCTCTCCAAGGGGGAGCTGGATAAAACGGCGTTCGCCTCGCCCGAGTTCGCGGGAAGAACCCTCCTCGTATTTGTCGTCGACGCCACCTGGCCCCTCGCCAAGAAAATGATGAGGGAATCGCGCATCCTGCAGACCCTGCCCCGCCTCATGTTCACCCCCAGCCACAAGAGCCGCTGGATTATCAAGCGCCAGCCCGACGAGCTCTGCCTCTCGACCATCGAAGCCGTCCACGAACTCATGAGCGCCCTGGCCGCATCCGGCATCTGCCGCTACGAACGCCCCGGCCAGCTACTCGCCGCCTTCGAAGCCATGCAAAGCTTCCAAATTGCCTGCACCAACGACCCCGACCGCCCCAGCCGCCACGGCGCCCCGCCGGAGAATACCGCCGGTACAGACCCGGGCAACAGCAAATCCACCCCATACACCCGCCGCCGCCGCCCCCCCTCAAAGAAAACGCGTGCCCTCCTCTGGCGCGAACAGGACACGGAAGAACAAGAATAAGGAGGGGGAATACCCTACTCCATCCAGCCCCCGAAAAACGCAAAGGGGGAGCCATCAAAAGACAACTCCCCCCACGGCCGGGCTTCCGGGCCCGTAAATGCATTTTAAGTGTGCGGTCTCAAGGAGCCCGCACTGGTGCGAATCTGTATCGGGCCAAGGTCAAACAGCCTTGGCTGTTTGACCCACGATCACCGACCGCCCCCCTCGTGCGGGGGAATAGTCTTACAAAGCCTCTATCTCTTCAATTGATGATGCTGAGGCCTTCCACTATGGGGATATCCGCGCCAATCTCGAACGACGCGGCCTTGTCATTGGCGTCAATGATCTGCATATAGCCGGCCACGCCCGAAGCAAAGGCCTTGTACTTGTAAGCAACAACACAAGAGAATTTGAGCGGGTCGAAGGCCTCATGCTCGCAGACTGGATCAACCCACCGGCGTGAATGCCACCAAGGGAATTGTGCTTATTGCTACCACAGGGTCTCTGCACCGAGCCCTGCAATTTCACGGTCGCTGGTGATAACCGGCAGAGCGGAAATGATGGATTGTACCGCGATCATCCGATCAAAGGGGTCCCTGTGTTCACCCTGTAGGGTTCCCGCTTTCAAGGCATGATCAAATCCGATAGCGAGTTCCTTGAAACCATCTTCAAGGAGACGTTTCTGCCAGTCTTCAATGATCGCCCTGCCATTGGGGTACTTTCCAATCCGGTACTTGGTGGCAATTTCCCAGGCAGAGGCCGCACTTACCCAAAAGTCGTTTGTTGGATCTTTTATAAGCGACAGCGCTCGCCGTGACAGGCGTTCCGGCTCGCTCCACCACCACAACAGGGCACAGGTATCAAGTAAGGCAGTCATGATTCCCAGGCATCCAATTCTACGTCTGACAGTGCTTCAAAAAAATCACTACCCGGTGCGTCATGATATCGACCGGGAACACGCTCTTCCTGTGCCGCCAAGGGCATCAAGCGGACCCAGGGCTTTCCCGCCTTTGCTACAATTACTTCTTGTCAACACCGGTTTAAAAGTTCCGCTTTTCACCGGTGCTGACATATATTTAACCACTCGTCCAAGTCACTATATTATTAGAAGCAAAATCGGCGTGTGATGTTTTTATTCCTGCTCTTGTACCATTCAAGTCAAGCCCGGTATTATTTAACGCTGCGTAGTTTTTCCACGTTCCAAGCGGTGCCTTGATCAGCTCGATAGGGCTCGGGATGTTCGTCTCGATGCCAGCAGTAGTATCGGCATCGCGTTTTGCCCCGAGTATCGCATACTGTTGGCGCATCTTCTCGACGTATTCGAAGGGTGAATCATAGCCATCATAACTGTATGCCACTACATCCTGCTCATTCCCGCCAGTGGCAATATTCGCGATATACGTAAAAGATGGATAAGTGACTACCTGCCCGCCATTACCCGCGGCCAAGACACTGGCAAACGCAGTCATATTCGGTGCCACATTGCCAGCCAGAGGTCGAACCGCAGAAGCCTCGCCATCTGTCACCCGATTCCACTCATTATACCCCCAGCGGGTTACATTCCAGGTCATCGGAGTACCGCCCTCTATCCGCCCCCACACCGGGTTCTCCCGTCCCACAATCCCGCCAGCAGGTGGCGCATTCCAGGGATGCACCTCGTTCCAGTCGTTGGTGCTGTCGCTTTAAACCCGTGCTTAGCGCTAACTGGAAATATTGACACCCTATTAGGTAGGGTATATATTCATAATATGACCCGTGAATTTGTTTACATGCCCGAATTCGAGAAATAATAGAAGGAAACAACTCTTTCTGATGACGATCTTAAGGATCTGGAAATCTTCCTATGTGAGCATCCCGAAGCAGGTAAACTTATTCAAGGAACAGGAGGGTTGAGAAAATTCAGATGGGCTGTTCCCGGACGGGGCAAAAGTGGAGGAATCAGGAATCTCTATGTGGATTTTGCCTATTATGAGAAAATCTATATGATTACCTGCTTTCGCAAGAACGTATAGGAGAGCCTTTCCTCGGCACAGAAAAGAGCTATCAAGCTACTTATCGAGATGATTCTCAATAACTTGCGAAAAGGAGATACCCAATGAGTGAGAACGATACTACTTTTTTCGGTTCCATTATGACCGGGCTCAATGAAGCACTGGAATACACCAAGGGGAACCTACCCTCCATAAAGCGAAGGAAGGTTTCAATATCTCCTGTTCCGAAGTACAACGCCGGAGAAATTAAGGCGATAAGAAGCTCGTTGAACTTGTCCCAAATGGTTTTTGCCGAAGCCGTCGGGGTTTCCGTGAAGACAGTTGAAGCTTGGGAATCAGGAAGAAACAAGCCCCGGGGACCAGCGTCCAGACTCCTGCAACTACTGGAAAAAGATCATCAATTTCTTAAAGAACATGAGATCCTGAGCGTCTAAAGCGCTGCACTCCAAAACAATGTTTCATACCAAGGAGGACCGAGGTCCGATTCGCGGACCTTGGTCTTTTATGTTGTCGGACATCTATAATCGATTTATACTGAAAACATGAACGAGTTGATATTCCTTGTAGAAGAGGATCTTGAAGGCGGGTATAGCGCCAGAGCCTTGAACACTCCCATATTCACCCAAGGAGATACCATGGATGAATTACGGTAGAATGTCCGTGATGCTGTTGAGTGTCATTTTCCAGAGAACAAGCCAGCCATTATCCGCTTGCACATCGTAAAGGAAGAAGTTCTGTCCCATGCCTAAACTGCCAAGGGATATCATTGTCACCCTTCATGACATCCTTTGTGAACTTGCTGCTTTCCTGGAAATCGACCAAGAGACCATACTCAAGCAATTATGAATATGTAACCCGACGATCCCGGCCGCCCCCCTCGTGCGGGGGAATAGTCTTACAAAGCCTCTATCTCTTCAATACTCAAACCGGTTGCCTGGGCGATAGTCTCAACAGGTATCCCAAGGGCTTTGAATGCACGGGCATTTCGCTGCCGTTCTTCCAAACGGCCCTTCTCAAGGCCCTGCTCGACCCCTTCTTCACGGCCTTCTTCACGGGCTTTTTTTTGTACGCGTTCCATTGTCGTGGCGAACATGTTGTGCACCTCCTTGAGGGAATTGACCCGGTCCGTAACGAGATCGCTGCCCTCACGGTCCCGGAACAGGTTGTTTATCCAGTTCTTGATGATTTCGAAGAGGGCCGGGTTCTCGTCCCGCATCATCCCCACGAGGTTGTCGATATTGGAAGTATTGCCGGAAGGGTCTTGCGGCCCGGTTCCTGCTTGAGTATGGTCTGATACAGCTCGCAGATGTAGCGAAGCATCCGCAGGCTCATGAAGCGGTCGACGGTCGACTGGAACTCGATCAAGAGGTAGATGTAGAGGTCCTTACCAGAAAGCCGCACCTTCCACACGAGGTCCGATTCCCGCGCCTTGAACTCCTCGCTTACAAAGCTCTTTTCGAAGCTCTCGAGGCTGTCCCAGTCGATGTCTTTGACAACGTCGAGCTCCACAAAGCCCGTCAAGAGCTGCCGGACGATCTCCGGGTGCGAAAACAGGTACTTGTAGGCTCGATCCACACGGTACGCCATACCTGAATTATAGCACCACGGGGTACCAAACGGTAGTCTTGTGTATGTAGCGAACGCCCATACAGCCCCTGCCTGTTTTCCCCCCTACTCCGTAATCTTCAAGAAGCCGCCCCAGGCCCATCCGACGATGCCGTCCTTGGTCTTGACCTTGTACCAGGGGGCGCGATTGCCGCCGATGGTTTCAAGTTTGCCGATGGCCATTACGGTACAATTTTCGTTCCATTTGCTGGCAACTCGTCCCGGGTCAAGATGTATTCGGATTCGAGGAGTTCGCGAGTGTTGCGGCTGCTTACCAGGGACCAGGATTCAGTGGGCCAGCTGTGCCAGGATACCCAGTAGGCGACTGCAGGGTAGTCTTCCTTGAGGCGTTTTTCGCAGAGGCGGGTGTCCAGTTTACCGTTGGCGGTTTTGGGGCTGTACTCGGCAAGGCCCAGGGGTTGCGCGGGTCCCAATTTATCGTAACCCAGCCCCCTGCTTCCAATAGTCGACAAGGTATTGATTGGCCTTCGAGAGTTGGTCGGCAGAAAATATCTGGTCGTGCTCGTAATCGAGGCCGATCATTCCCACCCACTTGCCGCTTTGTGCATGGAGGGCTTCCACCATTCGGCGGTAGCCGTCTATCTGGTGTTCCGCGCTTATCTGGTCGCCGTGGTAGCAATTCTGGCCCGACACCACACCGGGCAGGTCGCCACGGGAGAGGTCAATAATATGCTGATACAGTGCTCGGGTTGACAGGGTGGCTTCCGGGTCTGCGGGGGGCGCACTTAGTATGAGCTCGGCGGGATCCCTTCCTTGTGTTGGCCGAGTGGCTGAGTCGTTCCCGGCGCATTTACACAGGAGACAAGCATTGAACCCGACAGCAGTACGGCAGTTGCGATCGGATACCGAATAGCGGATTTGATTACAATCATTGCGCAATTATCTTGTTGACGGTCCAGAGCATTGTCCCTATCTGGAAGGAACCTGCTTCACCGGTTTTGGTATCAATGATCTTTACCGGAGTTGCGCAGTGGAGTTTCCAGGTCTTCAAGATGCTCGCTTTTTCGTCGAGTATTTGCACGATGACTTCCTCTTGCTCTGCGACCATGAGGTCTATTTGGGCAGACAGGCGCGGAAAGGCCATGAAGTCGTGCACTTCCCCGAAGCGCATGATGATGGTAAAGCCACTGCGATCTTCGCAGGTGTTGTCGTCGATGAGTTCGCCCAATGAGGTCTTGGCTGCCTTCTTGTAGTCAAGTTCTTCGCGACTGACGTCAAGGTTTGCAATTTCCTTGAAGCGAAAGACTTTTCCCGCGTAGACGACACGATAGGGGTAGAACACCGAGGGACTCCTTTACCATCAAAATCACTCCCATACGATACACCCTGTGTAAAGCCCCGGGAAGGGTGAAATTCGGCTAAAAGTAAAGGAAACATGCAGGATATATGGGGGAAAGTGCAAAAATCGGGGCTGATGGGAGAGGCCTCCGCGGGCGGCGTAGCGCAGGATCCCGGCCCAGAGGGCCGGAGCCGGAGCCGACGCGGGTCTACAGGTGGCCGCGCTGTCTATGGCGGGGGGCGGCGAGGCGCCCCCCGCCGCATACCCCCCACTCTTCTTGTGCCAACAGGGACTCAGTCGGCTTTTGCGGCTTCGAGGGCGCGTATTTCGCCGCGGTACTGGGCGAGGTCGCCCCAGGCTTGGGCAAGGGGGACGAGGGATTCGAGGAGTTCGGTGAGGGCGGTGATTTCCGATCCTGAGCCGGCGCGCAGTTGGAGGGCTTGGCGTTCGAGGTCGCCGCCGCGGGCGTCCTGGTCGAGGCGGGCCCAGGAGAGTTTTTCGAGGAGGAGGTCCATCGTAAGGTAGCGCTCGCGTATCCAGGACAGGAGCTGCCTGCGGGCGTCCTGTTCGACGGCGTCGGCTTCGGCGAGTTCTGCGCGGGCGCGTTCAAGGGCGGCTTTGGAGGCGGCGCTGCCGAAGATGGTGCCGGAGGTACCCAGGGAGAGGTTGAGTTGCCAGTCGTCCTTGCGGTACCAGTCGGTTTCAATAAAGGGGAAGCGGGGGCCGCCGTAGGAGAGTTCGAATTGCAGGCCGATGTCGGGGAGGCCCCGGGCCGTGGTTTGGGCGAGGGCCAGGGCTTTTTCACGGGCTTCGCGGCCAAGGCGGGCCAGGGCGAGGCTGTGGCTGCCGGCGGGGATGCCGGTAAGGGCTTCGGCGAGCTCCTGCGGGGCGGGTTCGGGGGCGACGGGGTCGAGGACGAGTTCATCGAGGGAGAGGCCGGGCAGGGCTGCGGCGCGGGCGAGGCGGTCCAAGAGCGAAGAGATGCGGTCGTCGAGGCGCAGGAGTTCCAGTTCCAGTTCCTTGAGGCGGATGCGGGTCTTGGACAGTTCGCTTGCGGTAAGGAAGCCGGCGTCTTCGCTGGCGGTGGCGAGGGCGAGCATGCGGCTGGAAATGGCGGACTGGAACTGGAGGATGCGGCGGACTTCGCGCAGGCAGTAGAGGCTGTCGAGGGCCCCCTGAATGGTGGCGAGGGTTTCGCGTTCATCGGAGTATGTTTTGAGGCGGGCGACTTCCAGGGCGGCCCCGGCGAGCTCAATCCCGCGGGAGATCTTGCCCCAGGTAAAGAGGGGGACTTCCCCTTTTAAGGCGAAGTTGTACCAGGTCTCTTCCATGCCCTTGTAGATGACGGTATCGGTGGCGGGAAGGAGTACGGTGCCCGTGCCGGTGTCGATGGAGCCCAGTTCGCCGCGGGTAAGGGTGATGGGGCCGATGGGGTTCCCGGTAAAGCGGGCACCGCCTTCGGCGCTGACGAGCGGGAGGCGCCGGCCGCGGGCGGCGGAGAGGTCGGCCTGGGCGGCGCGGGAGCGGGCCTTGGCGGCGGCGAGGGCGGGGTTTTCGACGAGGGAGCGGGCAAGGAGGGCGGCGCGGGTCCAGGGGGGGCCTTCTTGGGCAGCTTGCGGGATTGCCGCGGCTGTGGGGAGCGGGTCGGCAGTGGATGCGGCCGGGGCGGCTTCCGGGGCTGGCGCGGGGTCGGAGGGCTCTTCAATGAAGAGGGTCTCGAAGCGTGCGAGGAGGGCCCCGCGGCGCTCGAGGAAGTCGTCGAAGGACAGGGCTCCCGCGCTTTTTTGGGGGGCACTCCCCTCTTGGGCCCCGGCCACAGGGGCGGCGCAGAGCACAAGGAAGAAGAGGAGGCTGCCGGCCACCAGCCGGTGGCCGGTCAGAACCGGGCGCCCGGTTAGGGCCGGGCGTCCTGTCATGGCATGACTATTCGTCATGGGGACTTACCTCGAGCTGGATGCGGGAGGCGCGGCCGTTTCGCAGGGTCGCCGGTGCGGGGGAGTCGATCGTGTAGAGGCTGGCGTCTGCCATTCGCGCTTCGATGCTTATGACAAGGATACCGGCTTTGCGGCTTTCTTCGGTGGCGGCGGGGTCGGCCTCGTCGATGTCGTCGAGGGTCCACGTGATAGTGCCCAGGTCAAAGCGGCCGGCGACGGTGCCGCTGGCGGTGTCCTCTGCGGCGGAAGAGGCGACGGCACGCTCCTCCCCTGCCACGAGGACGGCGATCTCCACGCCGTTGAGGCCGACGCCGCTTGCGGTATCGAGGACCTCGCCGGCGAGGGAGGCCTGGAAGCGGTAGCGCTGGAGGACGACGTTGTTGGTGGGAATGGTTTCGTCCTCACCGAAGGAATCGGTTTCGAGGTACCAGTCGTCCGCGTCGCCCTCTTGGGCGCTGAGGCCGTTGCCGTCGAGGTCGGCATCTTGAAAGACGCCTGTGTTGAGGCCGCCGGGGTTTGCCGGAACGGGGCTTGCAGACGGATCCGGCTCGCCCGCGCGCCAGCCGTCGAGGGACCAGGAGACGCGGGCGATGGCCTTGTGGACTTCGTCGCTGTGGCCGGGTTGGCGGGGGAAGCGGACGGTGAGCGACCAGGCCCCGTTGGCGTCGCTCGTCGTGGTAAAGAGGGTCGGGTCGTCCCAGGCGCTATCGGCGACGACCGGTTCAGGGTCTGCGGGAACTGCTTCCGTACTGTAGGTCCAGCTCGAGGGGATGCGTACCTGTACCGGGACGTTGGCCAGGGGCTCGGGGCTTGCCGGATCGTCGGTATTACCCCAGTCACTGGTCGTGCCCCGAAGGGTGGCCTCGGACCAGATGGATTCAATCGAAAAGGGTTCAAACTGATTGCTTACATCCGACACCACGTGGAGGGGGCTGGGATTGGGGTGGAGGCCGTAGTCGGGGTGCCAGACAAGGAGCCAGACTTGCGTGCGGTCGGCCGTCTTGCCGAACTCGCTTTGGAAGGTCTCCCAGATAACACCGGCAAACTGGAAGCTGCCGTCGTCGTCGCTTACGGTGGACAAGAAATAGCGGTAGCTGTCGCGGCTCGCGGCAGAGGGGAGTGTCGAAGTGTCGCCGTCGACCCAGGCGTTCAAGTCCGCATCGCGGGAAGAGGCGCTCGTGTAGAGCCAGACGCGGGCATTGGCGACGCCGACAGTGTTGCCTTCGGCTTCGGCATCCGCATCGAGGATGCGCCCGTCGATGCTGGCGGTAAAGACGGCGGAACAGGAGGCCAGGAGGGCTACAAGACTGGCTACGAAGAGGATTTTGGCGGTTTTGCGCAACGCGCTGTGGGTGCGGGTGGGACTATCAGTATGGATCATGGATTGCTCCTTTTGCGGGCGGCCTGCCGGGTTTCCAGGGCTTCGTAGATAACGGGAATGAAGACGAGGGTAATGAGGGTCGAAGACAGGAGGCCCCCGAAGATGGCCTGTCCCAGGGGAGCGTAGATCTCCGAGCCGTTGCCGCGGGCGAGGGCCATGGGGAGGACGCCAAAGAGGGTGGTCATGGCGGTCATGAGGATGGGGCGCAGGCGGCGCGCGCTTGAATCGAGGACAACATCGCGCAGTGCCGGGGAGGCGGGAAGAGTGGATGTATCCTCCGGATCGACCGGTGTACGTGCCCGGTTGAAGGAGTCGACAAGGACGATGGCGTTGTTGACGACGGTGCCACCCAATGCAATGAGGGCCAGCATGGCCATGATCGAGAGGGAGGATCCGAAGAGGTAGAGGCCCAGGACCACGCCCACGAGGCAGAAGGGTATGGCGGACATGATGATAAGGGGCTGGAGGAAGCGTTCAAACTGAATGACCATGACGGCGTAGACGAGGAAGACGGCAATGGCCAGGACCAGGAGGAGGCTCTGCATGCTGTCGCCGATGAGGGCGCTCGTCCCGGCGGTCTTCCAGTCGGTGCCCGCGGGAAGTGCGAGGGAGGCCATGGCCGCACCCATGCGCGAGGTAACGCCGGACTGATCCTCGCCACGCAGCCAGCCGGTGAGGACTATCGAAAAGTTGCGGTCTTTGCGCTCTATGCGCGAGAGGCTCTGGCGCGTGGAGAGCTCGGAAAAGGCGGCAAAGCTGATATAGCGGCCGTCCCGGGTGCGTATGGCCATGTCGGTAAGGGCGCTTGCGTCCATGGGGCGGTCTGCAAAGTCGCTGGACAGGCTGATGGGGTATCCGTCGCCGGTGGCGCCGGCGGCGCCGGTCGAGCCGGTGGCCCCAGTCGAGCCGGTGGCCCCAGTCGAGCCGGCGGCGCCGGTTGAGCCGGCGGCCCCGGTTGAGGCCGCCGCAGTAGCGCCTGCTGCAGCCGGGCGAAGACGGCCAACGTCCATGCCGCTAAAGAGGATGCGGCTGGTCATGCCGGCCTCGTAGGGTGTTACCCCCAAAGAGGCCATCCAGGCCTGCGAGAGGTCGATAAGGAGCTCGCTTGAATCGGTGCGGACCGAAAGCTCTGTCTTGAAGACATCCGGATCGGCCTCGAGAAAGGTTCTGGCCATGTCCGCCGTGCGGGAGACAGAGGCGAGGTCGGTACCGTAGATCTCCATGCGAAAGCCCTGCCCGCCGGTCCCCATGGCCAAAAGAGAGTCGAAACCGCCGTTGAGGATGGTGATGTCGCAGTCGCTTACCAATTGCGAGAGGCGCTCCTGGAGCTCGGGAATAATGTCCTGAATGACGCGATCCCTCTGCGCGCTGTCAACGAGGCGTATGCGCGCATAGGCGCGATTGGGGCTCGTGGTAAGGGTTACCGCCCCGGAGGCCCCCGCATAGTAGACAGAGGCCTCGATTTCCGGGACGAGCTCCGCCACCAAGGCGTCGATCTCGTCGACCTTTGCGAGGGTGCGTTCGAGGGTGTAGCCCTGGGGGGTGTCGATGTACATCTCGAACTCGCCGGTATCGGTGGGGGGCAGGAAGGTGAGCTTGAGGACCGACAAGAGCAGGACACCCGCGACAAAGAGCGAGACGGCCAGGCTTATCGTAAAGACCTTGTGGTTGAGGGCCCCGGCAAGGAGGCTGCGGTAGCCGGACTCCATGCGCGAAAAGAGGCGATCAATGCCCCGCTGGAAGGCCTGCACCGCGCGGGGGCGCTTCTTGAGGTCGTCGCGCTTGAGTATGAGCGAGGAGAGCCAGGGGACAATGACGACGGCCACAAGGGCGCTCGAGGCCAGGGCGTAGACAATCGTGAGCGAGAGGTCGTTCATGATGATGCCTATCATCCCGGTAAGGAACAGAAGCGGCGCAAAGACGCAGATACTCGTCGTCGTGGAGGCCAGCACCGCCCCGCCAAGCTCCCCTGCCCCCTCGCGCGCTGCGCTCTTGCGGTCCTTGCCGGCGGCGAATTTGTTCCAGGTATTTTCGAGGACGACGATCGAGTTGTCGACGATCATGCCAATGGCCACGGTAAGCCCGGAAAGCGACAGAAGGTTGATCGACCTGCCCGTGGCCCAGAGCCCGATAACCGCAAAGAGCATGGAGAGGGGGATGGACAGGCTGATAATCAAGGTCGCGCGGAGGTCGTGGAGGGACGAGAGTATGATGAGAATGGTAAGGAGGAGGCCGGTAAGGGCGGAGCTCACCACCGTCGAAAGGGAGCGCAGGGTGGTTTCGCTCTGGTCGGTAATGACGGCGTAGCGGATGGCCCCCCGGGTTTCCTGCGACATGGTCTCGAGTATGGCGCGGGCATCCCGGGCAATGCGTATCGTGTCGCCCTCGTCGCGCTTGAGGAGGTCTACCATGACGTAGTCCTTCCCGCCCGAGCGTATGATAAGGTCGCTCTTCTCCGGCTCTATGCCGATTTCTGCGACATCTCGCAGGTAGATGATGGTGTTGTCCGCCGCCCCTACGGGGATGCTCCCCAGCTCCTCGAGGCTGTTTACCGCCCCCAGGCTCGTGAAGGCGGTTTCGCTCCCGCGAAAGGAAGCGGATCCCGCCGGTATGTTGCGATTGCTGTAGCGCAGGGCTTCGAGGACCTGCAGGGCGGAAAGCCCCCGGGCCGCCAGGGCGCTGGAATCCAGTTTGACCGACACCTGTTTCTTCTGCCCGCCCACGAGGCTGATGCGCGAGACACCGTCAATGCGGGCAAGGCGTGGCGAGAGATTTTCCTCGAGCCAGGCGCTCAGTTCATCGCGCGCCATGCTCCCCTCGATGCGGGCCGAGAAGACCGGGAGGAAGGCGCTCGCTTCGAATACGTGGATGACGGGATCGCCCTCGAGTCCTTCCGGCAAATCGCTTCGAATGGCGTTGAGGAGCTCGCGAATTTGGGGCTGCATGGCCCGCGCGTCGACATCGGCATCGAATTCGAGGGATACCACCGAGTAGGAGGGCGAGCTCGTCGAGGACAGGGAGCTCACTCCGGGGACGGTCGACAGCTGGTTTTCGATGGGGCGGCTCACCTCGCGTTCGACCTCGCTGGCCGAGGCCCCCGGGTAAACCGTAAGGACCGAGAGGGCGGGCATGCTTACCGGGGGTATCATCTCGCTCTTGAGGCTCGAGAGGGACAGCCCGCCAAAAACGCAGAGGGAGACCATGAGGATGGTGATGATGGCCGGGTGTTTGACCGAGAAATCCGAGAGTATCATTCGAGTACCGTTACCGGGGAGCCTTCGCGCAGGAAGAACTGCCCCTCCACAACCCAGGAGCGGTCTGCAAGTTCATCGGGGAGCTCGAAGGCGTCCTGCGAGCGGAAGGGTTCATCGAGGGATACGCTGCGCGCCCTGCCCTCTTCAACGTGCCAGATTCGGTTACCCGTCCCCAAACAAGCTTGTGGAAGGCTCCAGACCCCGTCACGGCGGGAAAGTTCCACGACTGTAGACTCTCACATTAAACCATCCTGAACCCGCAAGAAACTCTCACGATCAGT
>CAZIRF010000041.1:0-26409 GCA_964541755.1 uncultured Spirochaetales bacterium
TGGGTCCCCCAATTCGCCAAGGTAGCTTGAGCTGCAGGCTTCTGGTTACTAGCCTAGCCTCTCGGCAAGGGCTTTGAGTTTGGAGACCGTTTCGTCTGATATGACATGCTCCATACGGCATCCATCCTCTTCGGCGACTTCCGGGCTTACCCCGACAATATTGCGCAGGAAGCCGGTGAGAAACTCGTGCTTTTCGCGGATGGCGGCGGCGCGTTCCCTGCCTGTATCGGTAATCATGACCCCTTGATAGCGCTCGTGTATGACAAAGCCGCGCTCTTCCAGTGCCTTGAGGGCGGTGAGTACCGAGGGCTTCGATACCGAGAGCCGGCTGGCGATGTCGGTGACGCGAACGGGGCCTTCATCGGCGAGGAAGCTGACCATCTCCAGATAGTCTTCGAGTGATTGGGTCATTGCATCAGAATACCGATATACCGTCGATTCTGCAAGTCTCTAAAGGAGGGATACCGGATCCATGTCCACTTCGAGGTAGACGCCGGAGCGCCGTGTCTGGCGGAAGCGGGCGAGGGTACGTGCCACCGGGCCGTGTATGCTCCCCATGCCCGCCGCCCGCACGATGAGGTGCATGCGCCAGTTGCCGGCGATGCGGGAAAGGGGGCATTCGACTGGCCCCAGGATATCCGCCTCGCCGGGGAGGGCTGCTTCAAGCTCGAGGTTGAGCGCCCCGATAGTCTCCTCGCAGCTTTCCTTGTCCTTGGCGCGGCAGACGATGCGGATGAGACGGGTGAATGGGGGGAACCCGGCAGCTTCCCGGGCTTCCAATTCATGCTGATAGAATCGCTCCAAATCCAGTGCGCAGGCGAGCTGGATGGCGGCGGCCTCTGGCCGCCATGCCTGTACCAGAACGCGCCCGTCGGGGAAGAATCGGCCCGCCCTTCCGGCCACCTGCACGATGAGCGAGAAGGTCCGCTCTGCGGCCCGAAAGTCCGGGAGCTGGAGGCCTGTATCGGCGAGGACAACACCCACGAGGCGAACTCCGGGGAAGTTGAGGCCCTTGGCGACCATCTGTGTACCCAAAAGGACATCTATCTCTCCGGCGCGGAATGCGTCCAGGGTGCCTTTGAGCTGATCCCGCTTGGTCGCCACATCGGTGTCAAGGCGCTTGATGCGCAACTTGGGGAAGCTGCGGGCCAATTCGTCCTCGACCATCTCGGTGCCGAAGCCGGTGAAGCCCGCCGCGAGGGACCCGCACTGGGGACAGCTGCGCGGGAGGGGGACAGAGTATCCGCAGTAGTGGCAGACGGCGCGGCTCATCGCCTTGTGCCAGGTGAGGGCGACTGAACACTGCCGGCAGCGCAGCTCGAAGCCGCAGTCGGGGCAGGCGTAGAAGAGGTTGAAGCCGCGACGGTTGAGAAAGAGGATGCTCTGGCGGCCGGCGAGGGCCGTCTCGTGTATTTCTTCTTTTAGGCGCTGGCTCAAGGAGCCCTCGTCGCGGGAGAGCTTTACGATCTCGATAGCTGGCGGGGCGCCGCCGCTCAGGCGGCGGGTAAGGTCGAGGCGGGTGATGGTTCCCTCGGCCATGAGCTTCCAGGCCTCGACCGAGGGGGTGGCCGAGCCCATCAGCACCCGGGCTCCCTCGGTCTTGCTGCGGTACAGGGCTACCTGGCGGGCGTGGTAGCGCGGGGTGTTTCCGCTCTTGTAGGAACTGTCGTGCTCCTCGTCGATGATGACGAGCCCCAGTTTCCCGACCGGGGCAAAGATGGCACTGCGCGGGCCGGCGACAATGCGTGCCTCGCCGCGGCGTATGCGCTGCCACTCTGCCAGGCGCTGGCTCGCCGTCAGGTGCGAGTGGAGGGTGGCGCTCTGTGCCCCGAAGCGCTCCCGTATGGCCTCGATGACCTGGTGGGTAAGGGATATCTCCGGTACCAGGTAGATGACCGACTTCCCCGCGGCCATGACCTCTTCTGCCGCACGTAGAAAGACCTCCGTCTTGCCCGATCCGGTTATCCCGTAGAGGTAGAACCAGGGATCGGCTGCCTTCGTGTCGGCCCCTTCGGCCGATCCCTCTTTGGCGGGGTCTTCGAGTATGGTTTTGAGGGCCGCTCTTTGCTCTTCGGAGAGGGGCAGGGGTTCGCGGGATATCTCTATGTCTTCATCGAGGACGGCCGGCAGGGATATCTCGCGCTTGGCCGACGGTACCATGGCCGCGAGGGCCTCGCCGGGGGAGCAGAGGTAGTAGCCGGCTATCCAGCGTGCGAGGGCCGTCTCCTTTTCGCCAAAGAGGCTCTCCTTGTCAACGACCCTCATAAGGGTCTTGAGCTTGTCCGGCTCGATGTGATCGGGGACTTCCTCGTGACAGGCGACAATGTAGCCCAGGGCCTCGCGGCGGCCAAAGCTCGCCTTGACGCGCCGCCCGACGGCCACCTCCTGGCCCTCGCCGACGAGGTAGGTAAAGCTCTCCATGAGGGGGACATC
Organism: uncultured Spirochaetales bacterium; assembly: GCA_964541755.1. GTDB lineage: Bacteria > Spirochaetota > Spirochaetia > Treponematales > Breznakiellaceae > CAZIRF01. The sequence goes on from CAZIRF010000041.1 coordinate 2,434, forward strand.
GAAGAGGACATCCACACAGCGTGTGCTCACGAGTGTCGGGCCGTATCCGAATGGCCGGCGTTAGCGCCTTCGGGGCCTGCAGCCCCTTCGAGGGCGGGGGCCAGGGCCTTGAGATTTTCCCAAGAGTGCCGTTTGAGGGCTGCGTCGAGAAGGAGTCGTGCGGGGTGGTGGATTTCGGTAAGGGCTGCCCCTCCCGGGCCTTCGACACAGCCAAAGCCCGGCTCCTCGCGCACGAGGATGATCCCCCGGGGCCCCGGACAGCCGGAAAAGGGTGGAACGTCCCGGGCCTCGACGAGGAGGCAATCGGTATCGAGATCCCTCCCGATGGCCTTTACCATGCGCGAGAGGAGCTCCCGTTCGTCTGTATCAAGGGCGGGGCCCTCCGGTCGTGCGCTGGGGGGCGACACGACGATAAGGAGGAGGGCTTCGCCGCAGTCTATCGTCTCGGGTTCGGGGGCTAGTTCGGGCCGCAGGCTGTGGTGGCCGTTGCCCAGGGCGTCACAGATGGTGTGGATGGCCGCGTGGAGGCGCTCCCGCTCGCTTCGTTCCATGGGATCAGTGTGCGTCGAAATGCCCCTTCGGGGCAAGGGGTTCGAGGCGGATATTCCCCGCCGCAGCGAGGCGGGGCCCCTTGATGGCGAGGACCCCCGAAAGCCCCTCTTCCCGCAATTGGGATTGCCACAGGTCGTTTACTGCAGTCTCGAGGTCTTCATCGCGCTTGATCCGGTTCCCAAGGGCCGTCGCAAGGGCATCGGCAATGGCCGCATCCCGGTGGACGACGACGGCCGCATCCGCGTTCCCGAAGGAGAGCGAGGGCCCCACCCTGGCCGATGAGCAGGCGCAGCCCCAGGAACCCGGGGGAAGGACGAGGGCGAGCTTGCCGCTCAGGGAGGAGAGCCCCGCATCGAGCCTCACGCGGAGCGGACTATCAGCCTTGAACCATATATCGCCCCCATTTTCCACCACGAGCTCCCCGATGGGGAAGCGGGCCATAAGTTCCCGGCCCAGGGCCTCCGCAATAGCCCCGGCGACCGCCGCCATGGGGCCGGTGCCGCTTGCGCGCGAGGCGATGAGCATGGCGCCAAGTGGGGCAGAGGCTTCTTCCGGGAAGTTTTCGAGGGGTTCGAGGGCCGTTTTGATGGCCGGATTGCCGGCGATGGCCCCTTCAAGGCGGGAACGGAGCCGTGCGAGGCTGTCGCGGGCCGCTGTTTCGAGTGCTTTTTGGTCGATTGACTGCCCTTCAACGGGACGCCAGCGCAGTTCGATGTCGCTCTCGCCCAGGGCCACCCGTGTGGAAATCAAGCGTTCACTCTCATCCTCGCGGTACGTGCGGCTGCAGAACACGGCCTAGCCGAAGTCGAGGCTGAAGCAGGCCATGGGGCAGCTGGTGACGCAGAGCCCGCAGGCGGTGCACTTTTCACTCTCGACAACGAGTTCCCAGGTGGCGCGGTCCATGGCGAGGGCCCCGGAAAAACAGACCCCGGTGCAGGATCCGCAGTCGATGCAGCGGTCCTCCTGCCAGGAGAGTCTTTTTGAGACCGACACGCAGGAGACCCCCTGGGCCTCAAGCCAGACGACGGCCTGTTCGAGGGTTCCTTCATCGGCGTGCTCCATCTCGACAAGGAGGTTCCCCTCCTGCCCGGCGGAGATCTCTGCGCGCAGGATGTTTATCTTGATGTCCCAAGTCTTGACGATGTGCCAGAGAAGGGGCTGCGAGGTGGTTTCGGCACTGTAGTCGAGGACGTACTTCCGTTTCATTCGAGACCCCCTGCCGTATCAAGGCCACCGGTCGATGAAAGTTGGCCGGGAGCATGAGTGCGGACGTCGAGCCCCTTGACCAGTCCGTTCTGAGGGAAGGCGCGCACCGGGGCATTCAAGATGAAGCTCCCGTCAATGACGCGCTTTTTGAGTTCGAGGGCTATTTCCCGTGCCGTACGCAGACTCGACAGGGAGGCTGTGCGCAGCTTCTTGCCGTTGAGTTCGATGCTCCCGGAGCGCAGATCCCGGTAGTTGACGGTTTTGAGGGCCGGGTGTCCGTCCTTGCCGTAGTCGCAGAGGGTCGTCTCGATGTCCTGGTCGCGCACACTCACGTGCCAGGCGAGGTCCTCGTCGAGGATCGGAATTGCAATCCCCACCCCCATGTAGAGGCTAACCCCGTAGCGGTGGAAGAGGGCTGCACGTACCCAGCGGGTATCCATCTCTTTGGCATCGCCGACGAGCATGAGGGTTCCCGCATTCGACAGGGGAATATCGCGCCCGTTTCGGGGTTTTGCTGTAGTGAACTGGGTCCCGTGCCAGGCGACTTGCCCCTGGGCGCCGCCCAGAAAGACCGGCGTTCCCACCCCTATCGTGCGAAAGAGGGGGTCGTTGAGCAGGGGCGAGAGGCAGCCGGAGGTCGAGTAGTTGACGTTGAGGCAGCCGGGGAGGAGGGTCCCCATGTAGGTATGGAGGGTCTTGGTACCCGAATTGGTCGCTGCCGGGTAATTTTGATACGCGTTGCGCGGGTTGCAGACGATGATCTCGTTGACCCGGTCCCTGTGAATCCAGGTGTCGATTTCGGTGCGCGGATAACAGTCGGTTCCCTTGGCACTCGCCTGGAGGTGGACTTCATCGCCCCGTACAAGGCGCTCGAGTATGTGGGCCCCTCCCAGGGCCGGGTTATCCGGGTGAACCTCCGTGGCCCCCAAGTAGGCGTCGACTGCGGCGACGCCCCCTGCGGCAGGAACCCCGTCGAGGCTTATTCTCTCCATGCGTATGGGGGGCTCCGGATGGCCAAAGTTGATAAAAAAGCCCGATGAACACATGGCGCCGAAGGTTCCGGTAGTGACGACATCCACCTTTTTGGCCAGTTCGGCGGGTTTTAGCTCCCCGGACATCTGCGCCGCTTCTTCGGCGGTGACGACGACCGCCGTACCGGCGGCGAGTTTCGCATTTATCTCATCCCAGGATTTCTTCGTCTCGCTCATTGCATCGTTATAGAAGAAAGTCCCCGTTTCGGCAAGGCGTGGTTAGTAAGCGGAAGCCTGCAGGTGGCGAAAACAGGCAGGTTCAGGTATCGACTTTGGCCTGGTTCAATAAAAAAATAAAAAAATACAGAAAGAAATTTTACAAATTTGTCAATAACTTTTAATTCCATTATTGATAGGGAAATAGGTGATTTTTACCTTCCAGTGGAAGAGCTTTTGGAGATTTGCTTGCAGTCGACCGCTCCATGATACTGGATTCTGTCGCCTTTCGATGCCGCGTCGCGGTGGCGATACAGCGTGCGGGGCTCCCATCGGGATACCCGTTCTACAGAGGGAGTGGTATTCATGACAATAAAGCTCGGACAGAAGCTCATTGGTGCCTTTCTCATTGTTGCCCTCCAGGTCTTGGGTGTGGGTCTCATAGGGTATACGGGCATCAGCCGGCTCAATGGGCACCTCGAACAGACGGGGCACCACAACCTTCCCGCTGTCGAGAGTCTCTTGACCATACAGGGCGAGAGCAATGCCATCCGCATTGCCCTGCGTTCCCTTCTCAATCCCTCCATGTCCCTTGCCGACCGCCAAAGGCAGTTTGACAATATCGGGGAGGCCCGGGCACGCTATCAAGCGGCCTGGAGTCGTTATGAGGAATTGTCTTCAAGCAGCGAGGAAGAGAGCCTCTTCAAGGGTTTTGCAACGGCTTTCCGCGACTGGGAAACATACAACAACGAGTTCCTGAACGGCATCCGCGAGATAGAAAAGATCGGCATACTCAATCCCGATGATTCGCGGGCGCGCATGGCGGGCTTTATAAGCGATCATAACGCCCTCATGGCAAATACCCTCAACTACATCACGACCGACAGGGCCCGCACCGTGGTCGGGGAGGCTTTTTCCGGCGGGGACGACCATACTGCCTGCAATTTTGGCCGCTGGACAGCCTTTTTCCGCGTAGACAACGCGGTCATCAATGCCGAACTCGCCGCCATTGCCGGTTCTCATGAAATTTTTCACCGGAGCGTGGGGCGTATTCAGGATCTGATGCGCGCCGGGAATCGGAGTGCTGCCCTCGATATCTTCAACCGGCAAATGGCCCCCGCGGCACAGGAGACCTTCGGCCATTTCAACGGTATCCTCGCCGAGGCCACCCGGGCTGCAGACCTTTATCGGGATCTCAACCAGAAGGCCCTTGGGCTGGCGGTTCAGAAGCAAAATCTGGCCATGACTGCCTTGACCTCGCTCATTGAATACAACGATGAAGCAAGCGAAACCGCGATCGCGCGTGCCGGGAAGGATTCAACGGCCATGGGACTCCTTATGTTGGCAAGTACCATTCTGGGTTTCGGCCTTGCCATTGGCCTGGGAGTAGTGCTCACCCGCATGATTACCAAACCGGTCTTTGCCGGGGTTGCCTATGCCCAGGCCCTTGCCGAAGGCGACCTTACCCGCGAGCTCGATGTGAAACAGCGGGATGAAATCGGGACTTTGGCCGATGCCCTGCGCGAGATGAATGCGCGCATTCGCGAAATAATCGGCACGGTGCAGGAGAGTACGGGAAATGTCGCCGGCGGCAGCTGTCAGATAAGCGAATCGGCCCAGTCCCTCTCGCAGGGCTCCACCGAACAGGCGGCCAGTGTCGAGGAGGTTTCGGCCTCTATGGAACAGATGGCCGCCAATATTCGCAACAATGCGGCCAATGCAAGCGAGACCGAGCGCCTTTCGCGCGAGGCAGCCGACGACGCGCGAAAAGGCGGGGTTGTTATCGGCAAGACCGTGCAGGCCATGCGGGATATTGCCGAGCGCATCGCCATTATCGAGGATATTGCCCGCAATACGAATCTCTTGGCTCTCAACGCGGCCATAGAAGCCGCCCGTGCCGGGGAGCAGGGCAAGGGCTTTGCCGTCGTCGCAGCAGAAGTCCGCAAGCTTGCGGAGCGCTCCCAGAAGGCCGCCGGCGAAATAAGCGAGCTTTCCGGCTCGAGCGTCGCTGTTGCCGAAGAGGCGGGGAAGCTCTTCGATGCCCTCGTCCCCAAGATACAGAACACCGCCGAGCTCGTTATGGAGATAACGAGTTCCAGCCGCGAGCAGGATTCGGGGGCCATGCAGATAAATCAGGCCATCATGCAGCTGGACAACGTGGTTCAGCAGAACGCGTCCTTCAGCGAAGAGCTCGCTTCCATGTCCGAAGAGCTTTCGGGCCAGTGCGAGGCCCTGCAGGAAGCGATCGGCTACTTCAAGACCGGGGATGGCCGGAAGCGTTATGTCGCCGCCACCATTTCTGCGCCGGGCTCTTCCTCCAAGGGGGGCGGCTCCAAGGGTCCGGTGGAGACTGTGGCAAAGGCCCGGTCGGCGAGCGCAGCGCATGAGGCCCTTTCGAGGGCGATGGTGCCGGTAGAGAATGAGGAAGAATTTGAGGATTACGCGACCATGTAAGGTTTTCGATGACTGAATGCATTATGGGAGGGGAACCATGAAACTTCGCAAGAAGATGATTTTGACGGTGACGCTGTCGGTGACATTGGGTCTTGTCGTGCTGGCGGTCTTTTCGACGGCGCTGGTCAAGCGGGACATGAGGGATTCGGTTCTCGAGATGTCCGGGGAGATAGTTTTGTCCAGGGCCCAGGATATCGGGACCTGGGTGGGGGTCTACCTTGTCGGTGCCCAGTGAACTGCAAACGAGCCGGCCATGCGAAGCGGGGATCCGGCACAGATGGAAGCGTACATACTCTCGCGCCAGAGCAATCTGGACGAGCACCAAGACTTCGAGTTTGTCGCCTTCGAGGATGGGTCCTTTGTCGCTTCAAGTGGTGACCGGGGGAATATTGCCCACCGGGATTACTTCAAGGCCATCATGGCCGGAACCCCCTTTGTCGTTTCGGATGTACTCAGCTCGGTAGCCACCGGACGGAGTATCTTTACGGTGTCGGTGCCGGTGCGTGACCGCGATGAGCGCATTATCGGCCTGGTATCCTCTGCGGTACGCATAGACCGGCTGTCCGTTCTGATGGACGATATCGAAATCGGCGAGGCCAGCGGGACCATTCTGGACGGGACCATGACCGTCATTGCGCATCCCCAGGTGGAATACGTCCGCAAGCTCAACCTCGCAAAACCGGCGGAACAGGGCTATGTCGGCCTCGAATCGGCTGTTGCAGCCCTCAACTCCCGCGAGAGTGGGAATCGCACCTATACCGATCCCGCCGGGGTGGACAACTATCTTGTCTTTGCCCCCATTCCGCAGACCCCCTGGTCCATGGCGCTCACAATACCCCAATCGCAGGTACATGCGGCTGCAGACAGGGTTGCAGGCCTCCTGTTCTTGGTCTCGGGCCTCATCCTGGCCGGTCTTGTGGTGGTGGTGGGATTCGCCATCACCAAAATGGTGCGCCCCATCAGTGCAATGTCTGCCCTTTCGCGCCGTATTGCCGAAGGCCAGCTCTGGTTGAGTACGGAGGACAGCGAGCGCTTTGACCACGCCCTGATTCTCAAGGACGAGGTGGGCGAGATTGCAAGCTCTTTCAAGGAATTGGTCGATGTCCTTGTGCGCACCATGAGGACGATCAGCGTCTCGTCGCTTGAAGTGGAAAAGGGCGCCGGGGCGATAAGCGTATCGAGCCAGCAACTCTCTCAAGGGGCTGCTGAACAGGCCTCGAATGCCGAAGAGGTGTCTGCCACTGTTGAGGAGATATCCTCCACGGTGCGCCAGAGCGCCGACAATGCCCTGTCGACCGAGAGTATTTCACACCGAGCCCTAGCAGACGCGGAAGCCAGTGCGGAAGCGGTCCTATCGTCGGTTGCTTCAATGAAGGAGATAGTCAAGAAGATAAGCATTATCGACGAGATCGCACGGCAAACGAACCTCCTCGCCCTCAATGCCGCCATCGAGGCAGCGCGGGCCGGGGAAGCGGGCAAGGGCTTCGCCGTTGTTGCCACCGAGGTGCGCAAGCTCGCCGAGCGCAGCCAGCTCGCCGCGAATGAAATTCTCTCCATTTCCGGGAAGACCGTCGACATGGCCGAGGATGCCGGCCAGAAGATTGCTGAATTCCTCCCTGATATAAAGAAGACGGCCGATCTTGTGCAGGAGATCAGTGCCGGTGCGCGCGAGCAGAGCTCCGGAATCGACCAGATATCCACGGCGGTTACCCAGTTGGACAGTGTCATCCAGCAGAATGCGAGTGCTTCGGAGGAGCTCGCCTCCATGGCGGAAGAGCTCTCTGCCCAGTCGGAGTCCCTGCGGGAGGCCATAGCCTACTTCAAACTGGATGCGGCGCGCCAGACTCCTGTGGCGAGCGCAAAGGCCAATGCTGTCTCGCATCAGACCCTGCGGGACCGGGTGCGTACCAATGCCCTTGCGGGTACGGCGGGGACTACCGTACAGGCAGAGGTCAGCGGTACGCGGAAGCGGGATGAGGGCTCCCTTCCCGCAAGCCCTCATCAAAACGGGGCGCGCAGCCAGACGGCAGGCAACACCGCGCGGGATGAGGACTTCGAAGAATACGAGGTTATCTGATTCCTGGCGGGAATCCTCTCGTCCTAACCGGTTTTATCTTAAACCACCCGGAAGGGTGGTTTTTTATCCTGAAACGGCAAATCCCCGCTTGATATATTAAGATTATTAATGAAGCGGAGATAAGAACGGGTAGTTTATGGCTATGCTCCTTGTATTCTTGGAAGAATGCCCTATGCTTGTAGTGGATATATTGGATTAATTATACATATTGCAGCTTTGCTGTGGGAGGTTTCCATGAAATTGGCCGCTAAGACAAGTTTGATGCTTGTGACACCGGTAGCCCTGGGTTTTGCCGCACTTACGGTAATTGTGGGAATTACCATAGCCCGGGACATGAATGGGACCGTTCTTGATCTCTCGCGCGAAATCGTGGCCGCCCGTTCTGCAGAGGTGGGGCGTTGGATAAGCGGGCACCTGCAAACCGTACGGCGAACGGCTAACCATGGGGAAATGCGCTCCGGCGACCGGGCGCGACAGGAGTCCTACCTCGTATCGCGCCACCCGCGCCTTGCAGTGGAGCAGGACTATGAATTTTTTGGCGATGAGCGCGGTGATTATTTTACCTCTGCGCGTACGGGGGGCAATATCGCAGATCGCGATTACTATCGTGCCATCATGACGCGAAGTTCAACAGATTTTGTTTCCGACGGCCTCATTTCCCGTATTACCAACAATCCGTCGATTTTTATCGCGACAGCCACCTTGGACATGCAGGATCGCTTGATCGGTGTGTCGGCTACACAGATCAACCTCGAGACCCTCTCGGACCTTACCGAAGATATACACCTTGGCAACGCATACGCCTTTATGGTGGACAGCGCCTTCAATGTCATTGCGCATGGTACCGATCGCAGTCTCGTCCTCAACATGAACTTCAACGATTCTGCCTCCCAGGGCTTTGTCGGGCTCGAAGAGGCCATAGAGGGCATGCGCCAGAAAAAAACCGACGCAACACGCTACCTCGATCGCGCGGGGGTAGCCCGTTACATGGTCTATGCCCCGGTACCTGGCTCCGGGTGGACTTTTGCGCTTTCGATTCCCGAGTCCCAAATCAATGCTGCGGCCATCCAGATAGTCACGCTCTTGATCATCATGAGTATCATCATTCTTGTCGTTCTGGTGGTCCTTATCCTTCTCGTCGTCAGGGAAATCGTAAGGCCGGTCAGGCTCCTGTCTGCCATCACTCTGCGCCTTGCCGACGGCAAACTCTACATGGACGATGAGCAGGATGGACAGTTCCGCCGTGTTGTGGCGCAGAAGGACGAAATTGGTGATACGGCCAGGGCGACCGATATACTCCTCGAGAATCTGCGCGATATCGTCTCGACAATAACGGTCTCCTCCGAGGAGGTCGAGAAGGGGGCAGGGGCCATCAGCGAGACGAGTCAGCATGTCGCGCAGGGCTCTGCGGAACAGGCCTCGAGTGTGGAAGAGGTATCCGCCACGGTCGAGGAGATTTCCTCGACGGTACGGCAGAGTGCCGACAACGCCACCACGACCGAGGGAATATCCCGCCGGGCCTATGCCGATGGCGCGGCCGGTGCCGAGTCTGTCGTGCGGTCGGTCGACGCAATGAAGACCATTGCAGACAAAATCGGCATTATCGGTGAAATTGCCCGCCAGACAAACCTCCTGGCCCTCAACGCGGCTATCGAGGCTGCCCGGGCCGGGGAAGCGGGCAAGGGCTTTGCCGTTGTCGCGAGCGAGGTGCGAAAGCTCGCCGAGCGCAGTCAGACGGCCGCCAACGAGATTTTGGGTATATCCGGCTCGACCGTTCAGATGGCCGACGAGGCGAGCCGAAAGATCACCGGCTTCCTGCCGGACGTACAGAAGACCGCAGACCTTGTCCAGGAGATATCCGCCGCGAGCAGGGAACAGTCAAGCGGCATCGAGCAGATAGTCTCGGCAATCGGGCAGCTGGACAGTGTCATTCAACAGAATGCCAGCGTGAGCGAGGAGATGGCCTCCATGGCCGAGGAGCTCACCGCTCAGGCTGAATCCCTGCGGGAGGCGGTTTCCTACTTCAAGCTGGTGGACAAGGGCGCAGGTTCTGCTATGGCGGCTTCACAAAAGGCGTCGAGGGCCCCCTCGCAGAGCCTGGCAAGCAAAACCGTGCAGGCGAGTGCCGCCGTGAAAAAGACACAGCCGAAATCAGCTGCTTCGTCGAAGCCGTCTGCGGGCCCGGCCAAAAAGGCGTCTCCCGCCATTAAAGCGCAAGAGACGACGGTAAAAGCTTCCCCCGTCAAACCCGCCGGCGAGAATACTCGCTCTTTGGGGATAGTCCCGCACAGCGACGACAGCGACTTCGAAGAATTTTGATGAAGGTGAAGGGCGCCTTTGGCGCCCTTCACCTTCATCATTGCCCAAAAATGAGTAAACAGAAGCTTGCAGCTCGAAAATGCTTGTTTCAAGCCATGAAAGTGGCCTGGAAGGCTTCCCCGTGTTGTTCGCGGGGGTAGGCTGTGATCACCCGCCTAGCGGGTAGCACAGCCGCAGGGGCCGTCGCGTTAAGGAAACTATGCAGGGGAGCCTGTTTGGCTGCCTTTTACGGGTCTCAGCGGCCCCTTTTCCCATAATTCCGAACTGCAGGCTTCTGTTTACTTGAAGACCCAAAAGGGGCGCCAGCGGCACCCCTTTTGGGTCTTCGTTTCAATAGCGATTGCAGGATCAACGCGCTCTGCGGCCCGGTAGCCCGCTATCAGCCTTGACCCGAATTTTCGACAGAATGCTTCGAACTAAGCCTTCATCTTGAGCAGGGACTGGTCATAATCTGCCGGGGGGACAAAGCCCAGGAGCTCGATCGTCGTCGCGGCCAGGGAGGAAATCCCCAGGCCTTCGCGCAGGCTCCCCTCGCCGAAGGCGGCTTCGTACTCGCCCTGGCAGGCGGGGTCGTAGATGATGCCGGGGACGGGGTTCAAGCTGTGGCTCGTCTTTGCCTTGGGGCTGCCGTCTTCCTTGCGCGAAACGGCGCCGCTCTTCTTCTCGTGTTCGAACATGTCGTCGGAGTTTCCGTGGTCGGCGCTGATGAGCATGATGCCCCCGGCCTTTTCGATGGCCTTGGCAAGGCGGCCCAGCTGGAGGTCCATGGCCTCCATGGAGCAGACGACGGCCTCGTAGTTGCCCGTGTGACCTACCATGTCGCCGTTGGGGAAATTGAGGCGGATGTGGTCGTATTTCCCGCTGGCAATCGCTTCGAGGACGCGGTCGGTGATCTCGGCGCACTTCATCCAGGGGCGCTGCTCGAAGGGCAGGACGTCGCTCTTGATCTCCTCGTAGGTCTCGAGCTTCTCGTCGAAAAGACCGGAACGGTTACCGTTGAAGAAGTAGGTGACGTGGCCGTATTTCTGGGTCTCGCTGATAGCCAGGGTGCGCACGCCGCTTGCGGCGAGGTACTCGCCCATGGTACGGTCGATGGAGGGGGGCGAGACGAGGTAGCGGGTGGGGATGTGGAGGTCGCCGTCGTACTCCATCATGCCGGCGTAGACGACGTCGGGGCGGCGAACGCGGTCGAACTGGTCGAAGCTGTCGTTTTCAAAGGCCGCCGTCATCTCGAGGGAGCGGTCGCCGCGGAAGTTGAAGTAGACGACCGAATCGCCGTCTTCGATGCTGCCCACGGGCTTTCCGCCCTCGGCAATGACAAATTCCTTGAGGTCCTGGTCGATGATGCCGGGGATCTCCTTGCGATACGTCTCGACCGCCTCGCGTGCGCTCGCAAACAGGCGACCCTTGCCAAGGACATGGGTGCTCCAGCCGCGTTCAACCATGGACCAGTCGGCCCCGTAGCGGTCCATCGTAATCCACATGCGGCCGCCGCCACTGGCAATACGGGCATCGAAGCCTGCGTCGTTGATGCCGGCGAGCCAGGCCTCGAAGGGGTCGATATAGTCGAGGGCACTGGTTTCGCCCACGTCGCGGCCGTCGAGGAGTGCGTGTACACGAACCTTTTTTACGCCGTCTTTCTTGGCGCGTTCGATCATGGCCTTCAAGTGGTCGAGGTGGGAGTGGACGTTGCCGTCGGAGAAGAGGCCGATGAAGTGGAGTGCACTGTTTTTGGAAGCGGCGTTGCCGGCTACTTCTTTCCAGGCGCTGCCTTCGAACATGGCGCCCGATTCGATCGAGTTGGAGACGAGGGCAGCCCCCTGATTGAAGACCCGGCCGCAGCCAATGGCGTTGTGGCCAACTTCGCTGTTGCCCATATCGTCGTCACTGGGGAGCCCGACGGCCATGCCGTGGGCCTTGAGGCGGGTATGGGGGCTCTTGGCCTTGATGGCGTCGAGACAGTACATCTTCGAATCGGCGACCGCGTCGCCTTCTTTGTATTTGCCATAGCCGACGCCGTCCATGATGACGAGGACGACGGGGCCTTTGCGCCCCTTCCAGGAGGGATTCTTCTTGAGGGCTTCCACCATGGGGAACTCCTTGTAATGCGGTGTGAATAAGCTGGTGATTACGAAAAGGAGAATACCAGTCACGGCTGATAGTTTCAAGGCGAGATTGCCGGGCAGATTGTTTGTCATGTGGAGTGACTTCGCTTATATTGGGAAATACAGCATTAAAAGGAGACGGCATGGGGTAGCTTCAGCTTTAAGGACATTCTTGAATCGCGCCAAAGAGACTCTTTTCATGCGGCGCATGCATGTGGGCGCAATGCTTCACCGCCCCTCTGCGAGTACCGACCGCCTCTTGGCAGATGCCGTACGCTTTTCCGAACTTCCCTCGCCCACAGACCGCGAAGAGGCCCGGGCAACGTGGGTGGTGGAGCGTTTGAATGCCCTTTCGCTTACACCCAGTGTCGATGAACAGGGGAATGTGCTTGTGCGTTTGGGGGGGTACAGTTCTCCCGACGAACGCCCCTACCTGGTTTTTGCCTTTTTGGGGACGTCCCGCTGGGACCCGGTAAAGAGCTATGCGCGTGTCGAGTTGGATAGTGCCCATGGTGCCGGTTTGGGTGATGCCATTGGACCTGCAGCACTCCTTTCCCTCGCAGAATCCATTACCAGTGGTGAAGTTCGTATTGATCGGGATTGCATACTGTTTTTTCTCGCCCGTCCGGCAAACGGGGCCTTGGGCGGGGCTTTTGATGCCCTTTTGTCCGACCCGAACCTGTTACCGGTGTCGGCTATCGGTTTGGATTCTTACAGCCTGGGTCATATTTCGCCGCAGGGCTTGGGAACGTGGCGTCTACGCGTGCGGGTACGCTGCAGTAGCGGGTATTCCGCCGTCGATAGTGCCGTATCCTTGGCCCAAAAATTGGGCGGCGTGCGCTGGGACGCCGCCGGTTCCACCCGCTGCCACATTCGCAGGGTCCGCGCCGGGTCCGGCTACACCAAGGAACCCCTCGACGGGGTAATCGATCTGGAAGTGGAGTCTCCCGACCCAGCCACCTTGGAGATGGCAAAGGAGGCGGTCCTCGCCACTGCCAAAACCATAGAGGCCCTGCCCGATGTAAGGGTCGAGAGCGAAGAGCTGGGCTTTACCCCGGTGGGCGACGGTGCGGTAAATGAAGTGCTCCTCTCCCATATCCGCGAGGCCATGAGGGGCCTTCACATACCGATACATGAAGAGGACCACCCCGATCCCGCCGCATGGTTCAGTGCGCGGGGCATCCCGGCCCTTTCGATTGCACTCAGCGCCGGAAGCGAGGGCTCCGAGGAGGATGTCATCGACATTGCGTCGCTTGAAACGGGGCGCCGTCTTCTCCTCGCTCTGGCCCGCTCGGCCGCCGGAAGCGACACATCCCCCGAAGAGGTACACGCGTGAAGACCTTTGATGAATCCATCCTGCTGCGTACCTGGCACCACAGCCGCTTTGCCGACCTCGACCGGCTCGTACGCCTCAAGAGAGAGAAGGGACTCAAGATTTCCCTGGCGTTCCCGACCCTCAACGAGGAGGCGACGATAGGCAAGGAGATCCTTGTCATGAAAAGCGAGCTCGTCGATCGCTATCCCCTGCTCGATGAAATCGCCGTCATCGATTCGGGCTCAACCGACAACACCAAGCGCGTCGCAGAGCGCTACGGGGCCAAGTTCTGGCGTTCGGCGTCGATTCTTCATACCCAGGGGAGCTACAAGGGCAAGGGGGAGAACCTCTGGAAGAGTTTGTATGCCCTCGAGGGGGATATTATCGTCTGGGTCGATGCGGATATCTCCAATATCGCCCCGAAGTTCGTCTACGGGCTTCTCGGGCCGCTTTTGGAGGACGACAGCATCGGCTACGTGAAGGGCTTTTACGAGCGACCCATCCGAACCCAGTCGGCCCTTGCGCCCTCGGGCGGCGGCCGGGTTACAGAGCTCCTCGTGCGGCCCCTCTTTTCCCTCTTTTATCCCGAGCTCGCCAGCATGGTTCAGCCCCTCTCCGGCGAATATGCCGGCCGCCGCAGCCTCCTCGAACGCCTGCCGTTTTCGGTGGGCTACGGGGTCGAGTTGGGGCACCTCATCGACATACTCAAGATGGAGGGAACCGGCGCCCTGGCTCAGGTGGACTTGGACTTGCGCGTTCACCGAAACCAGACCGTGGGGGCCCTGGGGCGCATGTCCTACGGCATCCTCAACACCTTTTTCTCCCGCGCCCGGAAGTACGGCGACCTCGACCTTTCGAAAGAACCCGGGGCCGCCCACCTTTCGTTGAGCGTCCTCGCCGAGGCCCACTCCCTGGTTAAAACCGAGGTGAGCCGCGTGGAACGCCCCCCCATTATTGATGTGGGCGAATACCGGAAGAAATTCAAAGGCTGATAGTTCACTCCGACGCCCCTTTTTTGCCCGTCGCTCTGGCGGCTTTAGGGGGCCCGGAGAGAACTATCAGCCTGTAGATCCTCTATTTGTACTCCTCCCAAGCCTTGATCTCCAGGGGGGTCTTGGCAAGCTGGGCGAGGGATTCGGTGAACTGTTTGGCCACCTTGATGTTTGTAAAGAGGGGCAGGTCGAAGTCGATGGCCATACGCCGAATCAAGTAGTCGTTCTTGAGCTCGGTATCCCGATTGTTCTTGGGGATATTGATGACCATGTCGAAACTGCGCTTCTTCATCATGTCGGCGATGTTGGGCGACTTCTCCTCGAGGGGCCAGTGGACCATGCTCACCGGGACCTTGTTCTCCTCGAGGAAGCGGGCCGTGCCCTTTGATGCGTAGAGTTCATAGCCCAGCTCGCACAGGAGCTTGGCCGAATCGAGGAACTCCAGCTTGTCGGCCAGGGGGCCGGTCGAAAGGAGTATCTTCTTCTTGGGGATGCGGTAGCCGACCGAAAGCAGGGCCTTCATGAAGGCATCATCGAGCTCGGTGCCGATACAGCCAACCTCGCCCGTCGAGGCCATCTCGACGCCGGGGACGGGGTCTGCCCCGTGCAGGCGCGAGAAGGAGAACTGGGCTGCCTTGACGCCGACCCACTCGAGGTCCAGGGCCGATGAAGGGGCTTCCTGAATCGGTTCGTCGAGCATGGCGCGCGTGGCCATTTCGATCATGTTGACGCGCGAGACCTTCGAGCAGAAGGGGAAGGAGCGGCTCGCGCGCAGGTTGCACTCGATGACGCGTACCTGGTTGTGTTTGGCCAGGAACTGGATGTTGAAGGGCCCGGTGATGTCGAGCTCCTTCGCAATGCGGCTCGCGATGCGCCGTATCTTGCGGATGGTCTCGATGTAGAGCCGCTGGGCAGGCAGGACGACCGTCGCGTCGCCTGAGTGTACGCCGGCGTTTTCGATGTGCTCGGTGATGGCGTGGAAGACTATCTCGCCATGGCGTGCGACGGCGTCGACCTCGATTTCCTTGGTGTTTTCAATGAAGCTCGTGATAACCACCGGGTGGTCCTCGCTTACATCCGTGGCGAGGTTCAGGAACTTCTCGAGGCTCTGATCGTTCCAGGCGACATTCATCGCCGCGCCGGAGAGGACGTAGCTGGGGCGGATAAGGACGGGATAACCGACTTCCGCCGCGAAGTTCTTCGCCTCTTCGATGGTGGTCAGTTCCTTCCAGGCTGGCTGTTCGATGCCCAGTCGGTCGAGCATGGCGCTGAACTTGTGGCGGTCCTCGGCCATGTCGATGGAAGCGGGGCGGGTGCCGAAGATGACGGCTCCGGCATCATAGAGTTTGGTCGCGAGGTTGTTCGGAATCTGCCCGCCCATCGAGAGTATGAGGCCCTCGGGGCTCTCCCGTTCGTAGATGTCCAGGACCCGCTCGAGCGAGAGTTCCTCGAAGTAGAGGCGGTCGCACATGTCGTAGTCGGTGCTCACGGTTTCGGGGTTGCAGTTGACCATGATGCTGTAGCGGCCCAGGCTGCGGGCGGTGTTGACGGCATTGACGCAGCACCAGTCGAACTCGACGCTCGAACCGATGCGGTACGCCCCCGACCCCAGAACCATGACCCCCCTCTTGGCCGGGGCGACATCATCGACATTCCCAGAGTAGCTCATGTAGAGATAGTTGGTCTTGGCCGGGAACTCGCCGGCGAGGGTGTCGATGCTCTTGATGGCCGGTCGTATGCGGTATTCCTCGCGCAGGCGGCGGATGGTCATCTCGCCGGAAGACAGGAACTGGCCGATGCGGGCGTCGGAGAAGCCTAGCCGCTTGGCCTTTTGGAGGAGGTCCCGGTCCAGTATGACCGGATTCGCCCCTTTACCGGCTGCCTCGCCAAGGGTGCGAATCTCCCGCTCGCACTCGGCCGCACGGGCCATGGCAGAGAGAAACCAGTGGTCGATACGGGTGAGCTTGTGGACCTTCTCGACCGACCATCCTTCGAGGAGGGCCTTGTAGACGGCGAAGACGCGCCGGTCGGTGGGGACAGACAGGGCTTCGCGCAGGCTCTTGAAGCTCTCTCCAAGGAGTATGTCGTCGCTCGAGAAGCCGGGCGCACCGATCCCGGTCATGCGAAGGGCCTTTTGCAGGGCCTCCTCGAAACTGCGGGCTATGGACATGACCTCGCCCACGCTCTTCATCTCCGAACCAATCTTGACGTCGACATTCTTGAACTTGGTGAGGTCCCAGCGGGGGACCTTGACGACACAGTAGTCGAGGGCCGGCTCGAAGCAGCTCTTGGTCACCTTGGTGATGCGATTTTCGATATCGGCCAGGGAGTAGCCCAGGGCGAGCTTTGCCGCGACAAAGGCCAGGGGGTATCCGGTGGCCTTTGAGGCGAGGGCACTCGAGCGCGAGAGGCGGGCGTTGACTTCGATGATGCGGTAGTCCTCGCTGTAGGGGTCCAGGGCGTACTGGATATTGCACTCGCCCACGATACCCAGGTGGCGGATAACATCGATGGCCACCCGGCGCAGCTTTTGGTACTCGCTGTCGGTAAGGGTCTGGGAGGGTGCGACGACGATGCTCTCGCCGGTGTGGATTCCCAGCGGGTCGAAGTTCTCCATATTACATACGGTGATGCAGTTGTCGAAGGCATCCCGCACCACCTCGTACTCGATTTCCTTCCATCCGCCGAGCCATTCCTCGACGAGTACCTGCGGGGCGGCGGAAAAGGCCCGTTCACAGCGATCGCACAGCTCCGCCTCGTCGCGACAGATGCCCGAACCCGATCCGCCCAGGGCATAGGCCACGCGCACCATGACCGGATAGCCGATATCGGCCGCTGCCTTTTGGGCCGCTTCGACCGAATCCGCGGCGATACTGCGCGGGCTCTTTGCCCCTATCTGGTTGAGTCTCTTTACGAAGAGGTCGCGGTCTTCGGTATCTTCGATGACCGATACCGGGGTACCCAAAACGGCAACCCCGTGCTTGTCCAGGACCCCGGATCTCTTGAGGGCGACCCCGCAGTTGAGGGCCGTCTGGCCGCCAAAGGAGAGGAAGAGCCCGTCCGGCTTTTCCTTTTCGATGACCTTTTCGACGTATTCGGGGGTTATGGGCAGGAAGTAGGTGGCGTCTGCCATCCCCTCGCTCGTCTGTATGGTGGCAATGTTCGGGTTGATGAGGACGCTCTTGATCCCCTCTTCGCGCAGGGCCTTGAGGGCCTGCGACCCGGAGTAGTCGAATTCACCCGCCTGTCCAATCTTGAGGCCCCCGGAACCAAGGACCAGTACCTTCTTGCACCTTGTCATGATCACTCCCCCTTGCCGTTCGTGCCGCTTGCTTCTGCCGCCAGCACCGCTGCCAGCGCAGCCGCCTGTGTCTGCCGGGTTTCGCCGGCGACGAGGGGCGCTAATAAAGGCGCTTCGAGCCCCGCCGCCGCGCGAACCTCCATGACAAAGTTGTCGATGAGGAACTCGGTGTCGCGGGGGCCCGGACAGCCTTCGGGGTGGAACTGGACGGCCTTGAAGCGGCCGCAGGAACTCTTGATCCCCTCGATGGTATCGTCGTTGGTGTTGACGAACCAGGGTTCCCAGCCGCGGGGAATGCTTTCGGCGCGCACCGCGTACCCGTGGTTCTGGCTCGTGATGTAGCATCTCTTGCTGCCCACTTCGAGGCAGGGCTGGTTTACCCCGCGGTGGCCGTAGGGGAGCTTCCAGGTATCCGCACCGCTTGCGAGGGCCAGAATCTGGTTTCCTAGGCAGATACCAAAGAGAGGCTTCGAGCCCTTTATGACCTTGCGAACGGTTGCGATGGTCTTCTGGCAGGTCTTGGGGTCGCCGGGGCCGTTGGAAAGAAATACCCCGTCGTAGTCTATCCCCTCGAGGTCGTGGTCCCAGGGGACTTGGATGACATCCACGTCGCGGGCCAATAGGCAGCGCAGGATGTTTGCCTTTGCCCCGCAGTCGACCAGGGCAATGCGGGGGCGGCGAGTGCTGTCACTCTTGGTCGCTGTGGCAGAATCACCGCCTCCAAGCAGGGACCGGTATTCGCGCACTTCCTTGGGCGAGACATCAGCAACCGGGTGGGCGAGATCGCCCGAGTCCATGCTTACCGCGCGCGCGCCGTCGACGACAATCTTGCCGCGCATGACCCCGTGCTCGCGAAGCCGCTCGGTAAGGGCGCGGGTGTCCACCCCCTGTATGCCCGGAACCTGGTGGTACTCGAGCCAGGCGGCGAGCGTGGATGTGCTGGCAAAGTGGCTGGGCTCATCGCAGAGCTCGCTCACCACAAGGCCGCCCACCTGGACGCGGTCGGACTCGTAGTGGAGCGGAATCCCGTGTTCGTCGCGTTCGATTGCCCCGCTCTTCGTATCAAAGGGAAGGCCGTAATTTCCAATAAGGGGGTAGGTAGCCACGAGTATCTGCCCGCGGAAGGAGGGGTCGCTCAAGGACTGCGGATAGCCGGACATGCCGGTTGTGAACACCACCTCTCCCGCCTGGCTCTTGGCCTTTCCGAATATCTCGCCGGGGAACTCGCTCCCGTCTTCGAGGATGAGCCGGCCCGCTACGCGTTTCTTCTTCATGGATACCTCCCGCACACCCCTGGCGTGCACTCTGCAGAGAAACTATAGACAGCAGAGCTGCTCTCAAACAAGGGGGTAAAATGTCAATTATTCGTAATAAAATTGAAAAAACATGAAAAAAATCAAAAAAATGGGAAAAAATGCATTTATACTGATAGTTTTCCGCGAAAAAATGACAATTTCGCCGCGTAAAATAAAACTGCCCGTTTCCGGGCAGTTTTTATGGCAGCTCCAAAGGCTGAAGGGATGCGGGCTTGCCGGGCCTTGCGACACGCATTGTCGGGCCCGGCGGCCGTTTGAGCGGGCCCGTGGGCCCCGCCTGAAACCCGCCCCCCGCCGTCTTGGCGCGGGTATGACTATCAGCCTTGAGCGCTATGACGTGCCTTTACCGCGCGGGCGAGCTCGCGGCCCTTTTCCTCCAGCTGGCGGTACTCCTCTTCTGTCGGCAAGCCCTCCCATTCAAGGCTCTCGATACTCTCGAGGGCGAGGGGCTCGATGGCCGCCTCGTACTCCTTCTTGGCACCTCCCACCCAGCCCCAGGAGCCGATGCGCAGGGCGACCCGCTTTTTGACGTGCTTGCGGCGGAAGATGTCGAGGACGTAGGCCATGGGCGGGAACATTGCGTACTCGTAGGTGGGCATCGCGAGGAGGAGGCCGCTCGAGCGCCAGGCTTCGGCCAGGGCGTAGGAGACATCCTGGTCGGGAACGCGGACGAGCGAGCAGGGGACCCCTTCCGCTTCAATCCCGCGAAGGACCGCGTCGAGGCCCTTCTTCGTATTGCCGTACATGGAACCCCAGATTACGCAGATGCGCTCCTCTGCCGTGCCGTTAATGTACGAGGCATAGCGCAGGTAGCGCTCGACGATGTCCATGGGTTTGCTGCGCCAGACGATGCCGTGGCTGGGCGCGACGCAGCGTATGTCGAGGCCCTCCAACTTTTCTACGGCCTTGATCACAAAGCTCGAGAAGGAAGAGACGATGTTCGCGTAGTAGCGCAGGCTCTCGGCCTCGAATGCTTCGTGCTCTTGTGCCGTAAACTCGTCGTCGAAAACCCGCTCGCCCAGTTTCCCGAAGGAGCCGAAGGCGTCGCAGGAGAAGAGGGTGCCGCTCACCGGCTCCCAGGTGACCATGGTCTCGGGCCAGTGGACGTTGGGCGCCTCCACGAAGTGGAGGACGCGGCCCGCTCCCAGGTCGAGGCTGTCGCCGCTTTTGACCTCGCGAAGGCCCGTTTCGATCTTGTAAAAGCTCTTGATGAGCTTGATCCCCTTGGGCGTCGAGACAATCTCGAGGCCGGGGTTGATATCCCGCAGCTCGGCGAGCCAGCCAGTGTGGTCGGGTTCGAGGTGGTTGAGGACGAGATAGTCGATATCCGCAAAGGAGACCCCGATGCCCGCGAGCTCTTCTTCGAGCTGTTTGGGGGCGGCCGTCCAGTCGCGAACGAGGTCGATGAGGGCGGTCTTTTCGCCCTTGACGAGGTAGCAGTTGAGCGAGACCCCTTCGGGAATGGGCCAGATGCCCTCGAACAGGTCGTCGGTATCGATATCGGCGTGCAGACACCACACGGCGTCGTCTATCTTGCAGGCTTTCATGCGCCCTCCTCGGTTTCATGTAGTGGGCAACTCCAAAAATCCCTTCGGATGTTGGAGGCCCCTGTTGTGCGGGACATTCCCGGGCAACAGCTCAAGAAGCGTATGGCAACTATACGAAAAATGCACGAAAATGGAAAGCGATGGCCGATCATGACGCGCGTACCGAAACTGTCGTTCTCTTTGACGAGGCCCGAAAGGCCGTGTGGATGGATGTCTCCCTGTGCGGGGAGCTCCTCAATCTGGTCGAAATGGACGAGTCCGAAAGTCCCCCGCTGGAATTCCCCCTGGATCTGGGGCTTTTGAAGGCGCGCCTGTATCTCCATCAAGGGGACCTTGTCCGCTCGCAGGCCGAATCTACCCGGGTTCAGGCGCGTGCAGCAGAGGCTGTCCTTCCGCTCTACAGCGCGCGGGCCCTCCTGCTCTCTGCCGAGGCCGCCGCCGAAGGGGGCAATTGCCATCTTGCCATGGAGGGGCTCTTTCGTGCCCGCAGCCTCCTGAACTCCGCGCCTTCCGGTGAAGAGAGTGTAGCTCTGCCGGAAACGGCACTTGTCGAGGCGGAAGTCCTCCTGGGTATGGCGCTTTTGTTCCAGACGGCGGGGGATCACCGGGATGCCCTGCACCATTTTTCCCTCGCCGCCGATGCGCGCCGCGCCATCAGCCCACTCTCCTTTGCGAACGACCTCTTTTTTGCCCGATTGATGACCGGCACCGGGCTCTCCTTTCTCGAACTGGGTGATGATCAGACGGCATTTTTCTGGCTCTCCCTTGCCAGGGGGGCTGCCCATGAGGTCTCCCGTATCGATGAAGTCCGTACGATGGCGGCTCTCGCGCGCATCCTGCGCCGCCAGGGCAAGAGGGAAGAGGCGATCAGCCTCCTTGAGGAGGCACAGGGGCTCTGCGAAAAACACGATTTTCCCCTCGCTGCAATCGACGTGCGGCTCGAACTGGCCACCCTGCTCCTCGAGGAGGACCGCGTCGACCGCACCCGTGAGGTCCTTGATTATTTGCTGGATACGGGAAGCCTCTCCGTTTCGCGTGCGCGGATAGCCCGAACCTACTTGCTGCGGGCCCTCTCTTTCGAGGTGGAAGGGGACCTGCGCGGGGCCCTTCGCGACTACAAGCGCTTCCACGACCTCGAGCTCTCCCTCTCCATGGACCGCATCACCCAGGTCTTCCTCGACGGTGAACGCCGCTTCGAGTATGAGCGCTACCGTCAGGAGGCCGAGCTCTATCGCCTGAGAAACGTTGAGCTCAAGGGCCAGCGTGAGCGGCTCGAAGGGGCAAACCGGCGCCTCTTCGCCGTCGCCGAGCTCGGAAGGCTCATTACCAGTTCGCTGGAAATGGAAAAGGTTGCCCAAACCGTCTACTCCCAGCTATCCGCCCTCTTGCCCGTCGACGCCTTCAGCCTGTCCATAGTCGAGGAGGAGCGGAATGAACTCGACTATTGCTTCATTTTGGTCGGCGGTATCCGGCGGGATCGGGTCGTTATCCCCCTGGATTCCCGGGAAAGTTATGCTGCCAGTGCCTACCGCGAGAAGGAGGCCCTGCTTTTTCGCGACCTGCCCGCCAAACGCCTGGACAATGATCGCTTTGCCTACGGCCTTGAAACTCACTCGGCCATATTCCTCCCGCTCTTTCTCGCCGGGCGCCTCGTTGCCGTGCTGGGGGTGCGCGCCATACCGGTAAACGCCTACAGCGACGAGGACCTGAATCTCCTTTCTTCGTTGGGGGCCTTCATCGCCGTCGCCGTCCACAATGCCCGCAACCACCGCGAGCTCATCGCCCTCAACCACACCCTCGAAGAGGACAAGGCCAAACTCGAGAAGATGGCCCGTAAAATTTCCAGTATCGCCAACCACGACGGGCTTACGGGCCTGCCAAACCGCCTTCTCCTGGGCGAGTTCATGAAGAAGGCCATTGCAGGGGCGGCCCGCTCCAAGGGCTCGCTCGCCCTCTTTTTCATGGATCTTGACGATTTCAAGCCCATTAACGACCGCTTTGGACACAGCGCCGGCGATCTTGCCCTCAAGGAAGTTGCCAAACGGCTTCAAGGCGCCTTCCGCGAGTCGGATATACTCGCCAGGGTGGGGGGCGATGAATTTATCGCCGTCGCCTGCGGCCTTCAGGGGCGCGACGCTGCCGCCCTCATTGCCGACAAGCTCATAGGCCTTCTCACAGAACCCCTGGACATCGGTGCGCAGCAGGTGAGCTTGGGGGTTTCGGTGGGGATAAGCATGTACCCGGGGGACGGCAAGAAGGCCGATATACTTATCCAGCGTGCCGACGAGGCCATGTACCGGGTCAAGAAGGCGAAGAAGAATGCCTGGCGATTCTGGCGCGAGGCATAAGCCCCGGTAACAGGAACCGTGCAGTTACTCCTTCCATCACCAATCTTCCGTTTACCGGGTAAGGGGAAAAAAAAGAAGGCCCCCGGGGAGCCCTCTTTTTTCAAACATACATTATTTCTTCGAAGAAATCAGCGCTTGAGGACGCTCAAGACGCGCTCGAGGACCTTCTTGCGGTCCAAAGGCTTCACGATGTAGCTCTTTGCCCCGATCAACAGTGACTTTTTGACGACATCTTCCTTGCCCAAGGCGCTCACCATAATGACAGTGGCGGTTTTGTCGAACTCGAGGATCTTCTCCAGGGCCGAAACCCCGTCCATGACCGGCATCGTAATATCCATGGTGACCAGATCGACATTCGGGAAAAGTTCTTTGTACTTTTCTATCCCCTGAACGCCGTCGGTTGCAGTGCCGACAACATCAAAACCCTCCGAAGAGAGAATCTGCCCCAACTGTTTTGCAATGAACATTGAGTCATCGATGATGAGTACCCGATAGGGAGTCCCATCGGGCTTGCGGCCCTCCGGTTCCTTCTCGTTGATACTGGGCATATCGCTTTTGGCAATCATGCGGTATCCTCCTGACCTCCTTTATACTCCATGCCCCTTTAGAATTCAAGCACAAAGCTTCGGCCCGTGAAAGTACAGACAGAAAGCGCCATTCCGTACTATAACACTGTCCATGTCTGCCCTCTGGTCACTCGCCCCCATGGCCACTTTAAGCCATAGGGCCCTCCGCGAACTCATTCTGCATTACGGCAGCGGTCCGGACCTCTTCTACACCGAAATGATAGGAGCCGCGGCCTACCTCAACGGCGGGCCCTTCGAGCGCTATTACGACGATGCGGGCCCCCTTCCCGAACGCGTGGTCTTCCAGCTCGTGGGGGACGACATCGACGAGATGAGCCGGGTTGCGTCGATTCTTTCGCGCAAGGACTGCGCCGGCATCGACCTCAACATGGGCTGTTCTGCCCCGGAGATTATCCGCGCAGGCGGCGGCATGGCCTGGTTCAGGACGCCCGGGCGCGCCCAACGCCTCGTCTCCTCCGTGCGCGCGGTCACCGGTAAACGCCTTTCGGTCAAGCTGCGCGCCGGCTGGGAACGCGATGCCGATGCCCTCGTCTCATTCTGCCGCGGCCTCGTGGACGCCGGTGCGGATGCCCTTACCCTCCATGGGCGCCTTGCCACCCAGAAGTTCAAGGGCAAGTGTAGACTCTCATATTAAACTACATCAACCCTCGCACGAACAGACAATCAAATT
>CAZIRF010000042.1:0-25190 GCA_964541755.1 uncultured Spirochaetales bacterium
GCTCCCGCGGCCTATATAAAATGCTCTTCACTAGCTATTTTGAAAGAGCCTCAGTCCTTTTTCTTTATCGTCTGCGCCAATTGGTTTTCCGGTAGCATCGAGTACCAAGTCTCCATTGGAATCGCGAAGCCATCCATCAGCGCCGCTTTTCATTTTGCCATTTTCAGTTAAAAGCCAATAATCCGCGCTCGAGTCGTACGCAGCCCCGGCATACGAAGCGAATACGTCGGCGCCCTGTTGGAGGTAGTGGAGGTCGGTCATCAGGTTCATGTCGCTTAGAATGGCGCCGGCGTAGCTGCCTTCAAGGAGCATGCGCTTGGCCATTTCGCTGTGGCCCGTTACGGCGCGCAGGGTCTCGGCCTCCTGGTCGCCGCTCTCGACACCATCCCGGTACGCCTCGTGCTGGAGGACAACGCCCGCTCTCAGGCGCTCTTCCGCGCTATCGCCCAGCGACTTCAGGTAGATCGTCTTCTTGCCGTCCGCGCCGGTCTGGCTCGCGGGGGTAGGCCGGGATCGCGCGGCATTCGGGGTTTTACCCCGTTTGCCGCGCAGCCCGGCCGCAGGGGCCGTCGTATGGAAAAGGCCTACGGGGGAACCTGTTCCATACCATTCTCGGGCCTCTGCGGCCCCTTTTCCCCCTTTTTAATGCTGCAATATTACAGCTCTAGGCTCAGGTCGGCAGCCTTGCCGGCGGCGTAGGAGGCGAAGTCTTCGAGCTTCATGGGCTCCATTTGGGCGCCGCCTCGAAGGCGGATGGATACGGTGCCCTCGTCCATTTCCTTCTGGCCCACAACGAGCATGTAGGGGATCTTGCGCACCTGGCACTCGCGGATCTTGGCATTCATGCGCCCGTCACCCAGCTCGGCGGTGACGTGTAGGCCCTTTTTGACGAGGGCTGCCTTGACCGTCTTGGCGTAGTCGACAAAGGCCTCGCCTATGGGGATGACGGCGACCTGCTCCGGCGCGAGCCAGAGGGGGAAGGCGCCGGCGGTGTGCTCGAGGTAGACCCCGAAGAAGCGCTCGATGGAGCCCAAAAGAGCGCGGTGGACCATGTAGGGGCGCTTCTTCTGGCCGTCGGCATCGATGTAGGTCATGTCGAAGCGTTCGGGCAGGTTGAAGTCGAACTGGATGGTTGTCAGCTGCCACTCGCGGCCGATGGCGTCCTTGACCTTGAGATCGATCTTGGGTCCGTAGAAAGCGCCGCCGCCCTCGTCCATTTCATAGGCCAAGCCGGCCTTCTCGACGGCCTTCTTGAGCGACACGAGGGCGGTATCCCAGTGCTCGGGGGCACCGACCGCACCGTCGCCCGCCGGCCGGGTTGCGAGGTAGGCCTTGATCTCGGGGAAGCCCAGGGTCTTGTGCATGTGGAGCGAGAAGCGCAGGACCTCCGATATCTCGTCTTCGATCTGCTCGGGGGTACAGATGATGTGGGCATCGTCTTGGGTAAAGCCGCGCACGCGCATGAGGCCGTGGAGGGTCCCCGAACGTTCATACCGATAGACGGTCCCCAGCTCTGCCCAGCGAAGGGGCAGGTCGCGATAGGAGTGGAGCCCCTCCTTGTAGATCATGATGTGGAAGGGGCAGTTCATCGGCTTGATATAGTAGTCGTCCTTGTCGATCTCCATGGGGGCATACATCCCCTCTTTGTAGAAACCCAGGTGGCCCGAGGTCTGCCAGAGCCAGGACTTGCCCACGTGCGGGGTAAAGAGGAGTTCGTAGCCGTTCTTGTAGTGCTCATCGCGCCACCAGTTCTCGAGGGCCACGCGGAAGCGACCGCCCTTGGGGTGCCAGTACACGAGACCGGGGCCGGCCTCCTCGTGGGTGCTGAAGAGGTCGAGCTCCTTGCCCAGCTTGCGGTGGTCCCGCTTTTCGGCCTCGGCCAGCATGGCCAGGTGGTCTTTGAGTTCCTGGCCCTTTGCAAAACAGAGGGCGTAGATGCGGGTGAGCATGGGATTCTTCTCGTCTCCCTTCCAGTAAGCGCCGGCGACCTTAATCAGTTTGAAGGAATCGGGCTTTATATCGCGGGTCGAATTGACATGGGGCCCGCGGCAGAGGTCCCGGAAGCCGTCCTGTTCATAGATACTGATAGTCCCGTCCTCGAGATCCTCGATGAGTTGGAGCTTGTAGTCCTGGCCGGCGAAGAGCTCACGGGCTTCGGCCTTGGAGACCTCGCGACGCTCGAAGGCGGCGTTCTTCCCGATAATCGAACGCATCTCCTTCTCGATGGCCGGCAGGTCCTCGGGGGTGATGGGGGAAGGCAGCTCGAAGTCGTAGTAGAAGCCGTTGTCGATGGCCGGCCCGATCCCGAACTTCGTACCGGGATAGAGCTTGAGTACGGCCTGGGCCATGATGTGACTCGCCGAGTGGCGGATGGTTTCAACGGGGAATTGCTCAGATGACACGGTGGTCCTCCTGCGTATGCGCATCGCAAGGACGCCGGCCAAAGGCCAACGCGGTACCACCCTGCTTCGGCCCCCCATGACAGGGGGCGCACTCTTCGTCCGCTTTCGGGGGACATCCGGCGGCCATACTGATAGCTCCAGCCCGCGGGAAGCATCCCCGCCAGCTTGAAACCCGTTCCGGCCGCTGCTCGGGAGTGGTTTTCCTTCGGTCTACGTGCCGGCACGCGCTCTCAGCCCATGGCGCTGCCTCTCTGTCGCACGGGCCCCGGCCAAACCGGCAGCCCCGAAGTACTCGTCTCCGTCGTCGCGTTACTGCTAAATATCGCGCCGTCGGGGCCCCCGTGTCAAGCGGGCAGTTCAAAGGGGCCCTTACCAGCCTTGGCCCGGATCCAGCTGGTGGCGCGAAGGATGGCGGGTTTGCGGATAATGGCGAGTTCCAGGCGCCGCTTGCCGGGGAAATTCAAGAGGAGGAGGCCCGCGAATATGGTAAGGAGGCCCTGTCCGGGCATGAAGAGCAGGACAAAGCCGACGAGCAGAAACACTAAACCAAAGAAGTTCTTGAACACGAGGACCGCGAACATGACGAGGGGATGGCGGTGGCGACTGCGAAAGAGGCGCTCCCTGTTCGACAGGCCGCGGGTGGAACTATCAGTATTACCCAAGAATTCCTCGCGCAGAAAATAGTCGCGGGGCAGCAAAATGATAACGAGGGGAAACGCAATTATGACCACGAGAAAGAGGATGAGCGAAAGGCTCGCGAGAAGGAGGATGATATTCTGATGGGCCTCGAACCAGGAGGCGATGACTGCAAGCTGTTCCATGATTGTACGGACCGCATACAGTATACACCCGGAAGATGAAAATCGCGTCAACCCGGCGGTATTCCGCACGAACGGGGGCTACTCTTTCAATCGGGAACGCTGGATGGCCTGGAGCACGCCAAGCCTAAAGTAAAGCAGGTCCCGCGCCCCGGCTCGCTCTGGACGGCGATGGTCCAGTCGTGCGAGTCGACCACACTGCGCACGATGGCGAGCCCCAGACCCATGCCACCCTCGCGGCGGGACGGGCTCGCGCGCCAGAAGGGGTCGAAGATGTGCGGGAGGTCTTCGGCGCTCATGCCGATGCCGTCGTCGCAGAGGCTCATCTCGACGCGGCCCCAACAGGGGCTGTCCCCGCTGGGGCCAAGCCCGACGAGGCCGCCTTTCCGCAATTGCGCTTCAAAGCGTATGGTTCCGCCCTTGGCCGTGTAGCGCAGGGCATTGGCGCAGAGGTTTTCCAGGGCGCGGGTAACAAGGCGCTCGTCAAAGGGGACGAGGAGCTCATCCGGGAGCCCGATGTCATAAGAGAATACCCGTTCGAGGAGGACGGCATCGGTTGAAAAGCGCTGGCAAAAGTCCCGCAGGAAGGGGGCGAGGGCCTGCGGCAACAACTGATGCCGCCACCCGCTTGAGTCCATGCGCACGTAGCCGATAAGGTCGTCTATCATGCCCTCCAGCTGGTCCACCTTTGCCCCGATAATCTTGAGCGAATGGAGCCGCTCTGCAGGATTGTCGGCCACCCCGTCCTCGATGGCCTCGGCATAGCCTTTTATGAGGGCGAGCGGGGTCTTCAAGTCGTGGCTCACCCCCATGATGAAGCGGGCGCGCCGGGCCCGCTCCTCCTTGAGCGAAAGCCGCAGGTGGTTGAGCGAGGTAACCAGGCTGGTAATCTCGTTACTGCCCTTTACTTCGAGGGCGAGGTCGAGCTCGCCATCTGCGATGCGGCGGGTGTGTTGCTCCAAAAGGGATACCGAGCGGGCAATCGAGCGGGCAATGCTGATGGACACGAGGGCAGAAAAGAGGAAGAGCCCCCCCAAAAGGGCCAGGAAGCTCGACGCGAGGAAGCGGTAGAAGGACGGGAAGCGTTTCTGCTCCCGGTCAAAGCGGGTAAGGACCGTGTAATGCTCAAGGTGCGGACGCGGCGTTTCGATTTGATAGAAAAAGCGGGTGCTGCCGCGCGCAATATAAGCGCCCAGGGCCGCGTCGTCCAGACGGGTCCCCGGCACGAAGCCCTCGATGCTCGCGTAGAGGACCAGGCCGCTCTTGTCGAGGACCAGGTGGGCAAGATAGCTCGAGCGCCGGGAGAGAAAGGCCTCGACCTCCGCCCAGGACTCGGGATCAACCGCACGGCCGGTACTCTCGAGTACCTCCGCCGGGCTGGGAACCTCGATGCTCTGAGCGTCCCGTAAAAACCCCACAAGAAAGAGGCTTGCTCCTATGAGCACCGGGACGACGAGTATGCCCAGAAGGAGTATGGCGAACTGGCTGCGAATCCTCATGAGGGGCCCTCCTCGCGCGCAAAACGGTACCCCATCCCGTGAATCGTCTCTATCCAGCGCGGCTGGCTTGCATCATCCTCCATCTTTCGACGCAGACGCTGGATGTAAACCGCAACGGCCGTAATATCCCCATATGCGTTCTGCCAGACATCGGTGTAGATATCCTGCGGCGTGCAGGGTTTGCCCTCGTGGCGCACGAGGTACTCGAGGACGTCGAACTCGCGGGCGGAAAGCCGTATGCGCTCCCGACCCTTGAAGAGAATGCAGGAACGCAGGTCCAGGACAAAGGGACCAAAGCTGATACTCTCGCGCGGCGGGCTGTCCCCGGCCCCGGTATGGCCCTTCTCCACCGGATGTCCTGCGGCGCGCTCCCGCAGTTCCTCTTCGCGCCGCAGCAGGGCGCTCACCCGCGCGACGAGGACACGGGGCGAGAAGGGCTTTGTCACGAACTCGTCCGCACCGTAGCCAAGCCCCCGGATAATGTCCTCGTCCGCATCCCGGGCGGATACGATGAGGACGCGGGGCCGGCGCAGCGCAGGCGGAAGGGCGTCCGGCGCTGGGGCTCCCGTTGCGGCTGCTTCTGCCGGCGGAGGGGCGTCCGGCACAGGGGCTCCCGCCGCAGCGGCTTCTTCCGGTGGCGGGGCAGCCGTTCCCCCCTTGCCATGGATATGCTCGAGAAAGGCAAAACCGTCCATCCCCGGCAGGTTGATATCAAGGAGGACGAGATCCGGATCGAAAGAGGCCAGGAGTGGCAAAGCCTCTTCGGCGCTCTCTGCCGTCTGCACCGCCAGGCCCTCGCGGGAAAGGTACAGGGCCACAAGTTCGGCGAGTTCCTTGACATCCTCGACGACCAGCACACGCGCGTTCATGGCTCGAGTATAGGAAGCCCTCCTGCCGCGGACAAGCGGGGAAATGGAGTGCAATGCGTATATAACAGAAAGTTATCTGTAATTTATCGCATGTATATAGGTTAGCAAGGCATAGATTTGGTAAATTGATAGAGTAGCATTGAATTCGATCGCCCAAAAGGTAATTTCAAAAACAAGCGATTTTGAAATTGCCTCGAATGGCACACACCGGGCTCCCCGCGTCGCGGGGTAGTTCCGGTATATTACCGGAGGAATCCGCATGAAGTATTACAGAAGAAAGCGTACCATCTTGGCTCTTGGCATCGCGCTCTTTACCGCCACCAGCCTGTCCGCACAAGAGGGCATGAGCCTTGAAGAGGCCATCGGGCGCGCCCTTGAACACAATATCAGCCTGCGCCGCCAGGAACTCGCCGTAAAAGGCGCAAAGCGCAGTGCGGATACCGCTTGGAACACCCTGTACCCGGCACTCACCACGAACATCGGAAGCTCGCTGGCCAACAAGGAAGGGTCGAATTGGAGCCTCTCGGCAGGCTTCAACGCATCCCTCACCCTGTCCCCGGCCATCGTCGACGGGATAAAAGCCGCCCGCTTGGCCTGGGAGGCGGGGACTATCAGCCTTGACCGTGCCCGGCGCGACATCGAGCGCGCCATCCGCAAACTCTGGTATCAACTCATCACCCTGGACGAACAACTGTCGGTCCTCGCGTCGAGCGAGGCCAACGCCAAGCTGAGTCTCGAACGCACCCAAGCCAAGCAGGCCGCCGGGCTTGCCAGCGAAATAGACCTCCTCAACGCCCGCATCATGGCAGAAAACGCCCGCGTCAAGCTCGAGAGCGCCAAGAGCAGTCGGGAACTGGCCCTCGCCCGCTTCCGCGACCTTATCGGCCTCGATGCCGGCGACCGGACTGCCTTCGCCCTGGGCGGGCTCGACGCCCCGGCAGAGGGCGAAACGGTAGAGCTGCCGCCCCTTGAAACCATCACCACCCCCACCCTCAAGAGCCTATACAAGAGCATCGAGAGCGCCAAGACCGCTCGCGATCTTTCCTTCAAGCAGTCCTTCCTCCCGCGCCTGAGCCTCTCCTGGAACTGGGCCCCTGCGACGAGTCTCGTGGACGGGGTCGACCTCCTCAACGCAGACAGTTGGAATGACACCGGCAGGTTCTCCGTCTCCATCGGCATGAGCCTCGACCCGCTCATCCCCGGATCTGCCGCCCGCATGAGCCTGGCCAAGAGCGACGACAGCCTCGCCGATCTCGCCCTGCAGGTAGAAAGCGAACAACAAGCCCTTGCGCTCACCGTCCAACAGCTTTTGGACAGCATCACCGACAAGAAAGCGACCCTCGCCGCCCTTGAAGCAACGGCAGACCTTGCCCAGCGCAGTTACGAGCTCACCGGCGAGGCCTACCGGCGCGGCACCCGCGACCTTTTGGCCCTCGAAAGCGCCGAGCAATCCCTGCGCGAGGCGCGCCTGCAAGTCATCAACCAACGGCGGTCCATACTCGAAGACCTGCTCGATCTTGAATACAGCTGCGGACTGCCCTTCGGTTCGCTTGGAGGAAGACAGTGAAGAAACGGAACATTTTCATTCTGATAGTTGTCGCCGCGGCAATCGCCGCGCTCATCTTCATCCCCAAGGGCGGCCAGTTCCCCGGCATGGGGCAGGCAGGCCCCGGGGCCCCTGGCGGGGCCCCCGCACGCGCGCGCATGGCGTTTACGGTGCGCAGCGAGGTAGCCCTTCGCGGTAACCTGCAGTCGCGCCTTCCGCTCAACGGCGATATCGACTTCGCCGCGACCATAGATGTCTACCCGGATACCGCCGGTCGCATCGAGAGTCTCGAAGTGGCGATTGGCGACCGGGTACGCCGCGGGCAGCGCGTCGCGCGCATCGACCCCTCCCGCCCCGGCGAGCGCTACGAGCTCTCGCCGGTTCTTGCCCCCGCAGACGGCACCATTGTCGCCCTCAACCTGCCCGAACGCGCGAGTGCGAGCGTCCAGAGCCCCATCATGCGCATCGCCAAGAGCGACGAGCTTGAAATTACGGCCCGCGTCAACGAACGGGACATTGCGGTTCTTTCCCCGGGCCTCAAGGCGAGCATTGGTTTGGAAGCCTGGCCCGGTATCAGCTTCCCCGCGACCCTGACCAAACTGAGCCCCTACGTCGACGCAACGAGCCGCACCAAGGCCATCACCCTCGCCTTCGACAAGAGGGACCCGCGCATCAACGCGGGCATGTACGCCAAAATCAGCCTCGATACCATTCTCCACCGCGACCTGGTCATCGTCCCGGCCGACGCCATCGCCACCCGCTACGACGAGACCTTTGTGTGGGTTGTCAAAGAGGACGCCACGGTCGAGCGCCGCCCGGTACAAGTTGGGGTCACGGTCGACGGCAGGACGGCCATTCGCGAGGGACTTGCGGAGGGTGAACGTGTCGTCGTCGAGGGGCTCCAGATCTTGAGCGACGGGGCAGCCGTCCGCGACGTCGCAACCCAAGCCGCTGCCGGCAATGCCGTTGAGACCAAGGCAACGACAGAGGGGAGCGAATCCGGTAAAAAGGGAAAGAAGAATGCAGACTGATGCCTTTCGCGTTGAAATAATCGCCAACCAGTCGGTACAGGAAGAGCTTGCCGAGGCCATTGAAGCGGCCGATGGCCCCCTTTTCTACACCTTCCTCCCGGCCGTTCAGGGTCGCGGGAGGCAACAGAAAAAACTGGGCAACGACACCTGGCCCGAGCTCAACTGCATCTACATCCTCTACACCGATGCACGCGGCCTCGCCGCCCTCAAGGAAATCGTTGGGGATCTCAAGACGCGCTTTCCCCGCGAGGGGATCAAGCTCTTCGTTGTGCCCACCCTGCCCCAGGAGTTTTGAATGAGCCTTTCGAGAAAAGTTGTGTCCCGGCCCGTCCTGGCCGTCATCGTCTTCGCCCTCGTCGGCATTGTCGGGCTCTACACCATTGCCGACCTCGCCATTGACCTCTTCCCTGATGTCGAACGCCCCTTCCTGTCGGTTGGCGCAAGCTACTCGGGGGCCAGCCCCGAATCGGTAGAAAGGGAAGTCACCGAACCCCTCGAGAGCGCCCTTGTCAATGTGAGCGGCCTCAAGCAGCTCACGTCCAGCTCCAACGAGGGCTCAAGCCGCCTCTCGCTCGAGTTCGAGTACGGGGTAAACCTTGATGAGGCCATCAACGACATCCGCGACAAACTCGACCGGGTCCAGCGGACCCTGCCGGAAGAAGTCGACAAGCCCTATATCTACAAGTTCGATGCCAACCAGTGGCCCATCATGCGTATCGCACTGCGCGGCAACCGCCCCCCGGAGGACCTGCGCAGCCTGGGCGAAAGCATCGTAAAGAGCAGGCTCGAACAACTCGACGGTGTCGCAGAAGCCTCTGTAACCGGCGGGCGCAGCCCGATTGTTCGAGTGGAGCTCTCGCAGAACCGCCTCGACGCCTACAACCTTACCATTACCGGCGTCGCCCAGGCCCTCGCCGCCCACAACCTGGAACTGGGCGCGGGTTCCATCGAGGAAGAGGACCGTGCCTATAATGTACGCACCATGGGCGGCTTTCAAAGCCTCGAGGACATCGCCAATGCCCAGGTCGCCGTGCGCAACGGCTACCGCGTTCGCCTGGCAGACCTCGGGACCGTGGAATTGGGGCTTTCGGAAAAAACCTCTGCCGTCTACATCAATGGCGAGAGCGGCGTCTACATCCAGATCCAGAAACAGAGCGGGACGAACTCGGTCAAGGTGGCCGATGCCATCTACACCCGCCTCGAGGATATCAAGGCGGTCCTCCCCGCAGACGTCACCCTCGAGATCATATCCGACGACACAGAACAGATTCGCGCGACCATAAGCACCCTCGTCTCTTCGGCCCTGCAGGGCTTCCTTTTGGCCATCGCCATTCTATTCCTCTTCCTGCGCAGCCTCAAGAGCACCCTCATCATAGGTATCTCCATTCCCTTCTCGATTTTGGTGACTATGCTCGCCATGCACCTGGCCGGCATCACCCTCAACATGATGACCCTTACCGGCCTCATTTTGGGTGTGGGCATGATTGTCGACGCCTCGATTGTCATTATCGAGAACATCTGGCAGTACCGGGAACGCGGCGCCAAGCCGCATATTTCGGCCATTTTGGGCACCGACGAGATGCTCAAATCGGTTGTCGCGGGAAACCTCACCACCATCTGCGTCTTCTTGCCCATAATCTTCTTCAAGGGGCGCCTGGGCATGACGGGCCAGATGGCGCAGGACATGATCTTCACGATCGTCATCGCCCTCTTTTCGAGCCTCCTGGTCGCCCTCTTCCTCGTCCCGGTCCTCGCCGGCAAGTGGATTCCCCTTGAAACACGGCGGGAAAAACCCCTCAAAAACCGCTTTGTCATCGCACTGGACCGTGGGCTTGAAGGGGTACTCTCCTTCATCACCCGTATCTACCGCTTCGTCCTGTGCGGGGCCCTGCGCCACCGGCTTACCACCATACTCATTGTCATCGGGGCCCTGGGCATTACCGCGGCAGCCCTCCCCCGCATGAGCATCTACCTCATGCCCGGCATGGCAGACGCTTCGGTGGAGCTCTCGATTTCGCTGCCCATCGGGACGACCCTCGACAAGACCGAAGCCATTGTGCGCGAAATGGAGCAGGTCGTCCTTTCGGAGGTCGAGGGATGGAAGAGCATCATCGCCAATGCCGGGTCCGGCCGCGGACCCTCGGGCTCCTACCGGGGCAGCATAAGCATCCAGCTGCCCGAGGCCGACCAGCAGATCGATACCATAGCGACCATCCAGGAGAAGCTGCGCCCCCACTTCGACCGCTTCCCCGAGGCCCGCTTCAACTTTGGCATGGACCGCCGCCGCCAGATGCAGGGCGGGGCCGATATCGACATCGCCCTGCGCTCCAACGACATCGCCGGCTCCCTCAAGACCGCCAACGACATTGCAGAACTCCTCAAGACCGCCGTCCCCGGCCTGGACGAGCCTTCGATAGACCTTACAGAGGGCTTGCCCCAGGTTGAAGTCATCATCGACCGCGACCGGGCCTACGCCCTGGGCGTAAATGTCGCCACCGCAGCCCGCGAGCTCAACGCGGCCCTCAACGGGACCACCGCAACCACCTGGCGCAGCGAGGGCAACGACTACGCCGTCAGCCTCATGCTCGCCGAGGCTGACCGCAGCCGCGTCATCGACCTTGAGCGCATCTTTGTGAGCGGCGCCGCCGGCAGGGTGGCCCTCGCCAACTTTGCCCGCCTCGACCAGGGCCTGGGCCCGGTGAGCATACGCCGCGAAAACCAGACCCGCATCATCCATGTGACGGCAAACATCCTTACCGACGAAAAAGCCAACGTCATGGAAGGGCGCATCCAGGAGGCCATAGCGCAGAACCTTGTCATACCGGACACGGTAAGTGTGAGTTACGAGGGTTCCTGGAAAGAGGTGAGCGATACCGGCAAGACCTTTGCCCTCATTATCACCATGGCAATTCTCCTCGTATTCGGGGTGATGGCCGGCCAGTACGAGTCCTTCAAGGACCCCTTCATCAACCTCTTTACCATCCCCCTCATGTTCATCGGGGTTATCGCCATCCACCTCGTTACCGGCTCGCCCATTACGATGTTTACCGCCGTCGGTATCGTCATGCTCGCGGGTATCGTCGTCAACAACGGCATCATCCTCGTCGACTACACGAACCTCCTCGTGCGCCGCGGGATGAGCGTGGGCGAAGCCTGCCTTGAGGCGGGTATCTCCCGCCTGCGCCCGGTCCTCATGACAACCCTTACCACCATCCTGGGCATGATACCCATGGCCTTCTTCGGGGGCTCCAATGCCATGATGATTCAGCCCATCGGCCTCACCGTCGTCGGCGGCCTTGCATCGGCCACCTTCATCACCCTCTTCTTCATCCCCGTGTTGTATTCACTGTTTAATGGGGGGAAGAAAAAGAAGGAAATGGCTGATGGGGAAGAAAAAGCCCTCTGCGAAGAGTAAACGGGCCGGGGTCACACTGCTTTCGCAGCGTGACCCCGGCCTTCGCGACAGCTTCGCTTTACGCCTCGAAGCGGTTGACGCTCTCCTCGAGACGGGCGACCGTTTCCTTGTTTCGACGGGCCTCTTCTGCCACAATCGATACGACTTCGGCGATAGCCCGATTGTTGACACGCTCTTCCTGGGCAGCTTTGTCGATAAGGGAGGACGCCTCGAGTATCCCGGACATGGAGGCGAGCATTTCCCCCGATTCCCCCTTCTGGACGAGGGTAAGCTCCTTGATACGCTCGGTGGCCTGAACCAACTGCCCGATTGAAGAGAGTATCTCCTCTGTTCCAGCCCGTTGTTCATTCATCGCGGTGGAGATGGTCTTTACAAGGGCCGTCGTGTCGCCGACACCCCCCGATATTCTCGAGAAGGCTTCACTCGCTTCGCCACCCAGGGTCACGCTGCGTTCAATGCGCTTGTTCATCTCGTTGATAAGGGTAACGATCTCCTTTGCACTCTTGGAGCTCGATTCCGCCAAGGAACGCACCTCGTTGGCAACCACGGCAAAGCCCCTGCCCGCTACCCCGGCGTGAGCGGCCTCGATGGCGGCATTCATGGCCAGGAGGTTGGTCTGGCTTGCTATCTTCTGGATGGTCTTCAAAATGGCAGACACCGACTCGGCCGCCTCGGCAATGCCCTGAATACTGCCGGTCGTCTCGCGAATGGCGACACTCCCCTCGTCCGAATAGCCCGCAAGTGTAGCGGACAGTTCATCGGCCTTGATGGTGAGTCGGGAGACCGATTGTATGCTGGACACCATCTCTTCGACAGCCGCAGAGCTCTGCGCGACAAAGCCGGCCTGGGTACTTACATTGTTGCCCACTTCGTTGATCGAATCGGTAAGCTTGACGATACGGCCATTGGTCTCCATAACCACGCGCGCCTGCTCTCCGGCAGCGAGTCCCACCCGCTCAAGGGAGGCTTCCAAATCTGCGAGGGTCTTCTGTGCATTGCCCGCTTTATCAGTAAGGACGTCGGTTGATTCGCCTACCTGCCCCGTCGAAGACTTGATGTGGCGCATAAGGGAGGCGAGGGTCTCCATCATGATATTGAGACCGTCAACGACTTCGCCAAACTCGTCCCGATGCAGAATAGCGGTCTTCGCCTTCAAGTCGACAGCCCCCGTGGAGATCTCCACCATGCGCCTGCCGATATGCGCCGTCTGTTGACACAGGCCCCTGTTGAGCGAAGCGGTAAGAAAGACGGCCCAGGCAAAGACAAAGAGACCGATGCCCAGTACCTCGAGCAGCAAGCGCTGCGTTGTAAGGGCTGCGTCAAAGGCCAGGTGATCGTAGACGGCGCTTATGGCCGTAAGACCCAGGCAGGAAAAGAGCAGGAACGCAACCGCGAGGGCGATAAGGGTAATTTTTGCACTGGTCGAAAGCTCCCTGCGCAGGTCCTTGAGGGAGTGTATCTGCAACTTGCCTATGGAATCGGCCAGAAGAAAGTCGAAGGTAATAAGGCATTGTATGGTAGACATGAACCCAAAGGCCAGATAAACAAAAATTTGGAATACATTCTCCACCAGAGAAACGGAGATGGCTCCCGTAATGGTGAGCATGACGATTCCGGCCAGAGGCCCCAGAAAGTAGCCCAAAAAAGCAGTAATGATTATAACCGTTGGTATGCGGGATATCTCGCGTCGGGCTTGCACCCGATCTTCAATAGGGACTGCAATACCGGCATCAATGCGCTTTATGACATCAGCGAGTTTTCGCAGGCTCAAATAGAGGGTAAGACAAAACGCAAAAATGAGGGCGATACTCATGATGATGGCGGTTGGAAGCGCATCCAGTATCGTCTGCTTGTCCCGCATGTAAAAAACGCAGTTGTAAACGGTGTTTGCGGTCGCCGTCATGATCTGGATGCCAAAGAGGGCCAAGACAACTCTTTTTCGAGGTGAATTCATGTTGCAAGTATCTGCGCTGTCTTATTTTCTAGCAAGCAAGCTTGTGGTAAAAATCAGGTAAAATGTTTCCAAAAGATGAAAAGAACCGATTTTTATACAAAAAAAGGCTTCAACATTTTTCCTGGCAGCTCTAGACTGATAAAGATGTCAGATATTCGCAGCCGCATGATCCAGTTTCTCCGCTCCCCCACCGGCTTGGGGGCCCTGCTCGTTCCGGCCGCCGTCCCCCTTGCACTGGGGGCTGCGGGCCTTCTGCCCATGGCGCTCGCCCTTCCCGCGGGCCTCGTCCTCGCGCCCCTGTCTTTTTTGCTCCTGGCCATGAGCCCCCTAGGGGCGCGGGCCATGATACGCGAAGCGGAGCGGGCGCGCGCCGTCGAGGACCAGGAGAAGTTGCGCCGTGTCGCGGCGGCCCGCCGCAGCCTCTCGCTCGTGCGGGTGGAGGACGACAGCGTAAAGAAGGCGATTGCCGCCGTCTCGCTCCAGGCGGGACGCTACCTGGAGGCAGTACAGCGGGGGCTCGCCCGCGACCCGGGTGTGGAGAACAAGGTTCTCGAAACCCTTGAGCTCCTTATCGACTGGCAGCGCGCGGGCGACCACCGGCCAGAGCCAAACGGCACGGCGGGTGAGTGGAGTGAACTATCAGCACGGATGATTTCTTCATTGAACAAGACGGCCGGCGACCTGGAAGCGGCCCTTTCCTTTACGGCGGGCTACGATGCCCTCGTCGAAAAACAATCGGTTCGCGAGGAGCTCGAATGACCACGACCGGAACCCCCAAAGGCCGCGGCAGCGCATCAGCCTTGATCTTCTTTTTTCTCGTCCTCTTTCTGCCCGCCGGGAAGCTCGCGGCTATCGAAGCCGACTTGGAATCGGTCGAGACGTACATCGTAATATGGAACAACGGCCTCGCCTTGCACACCCACCGCATGCAGTGGAATGTGAGCGAAGGGACGATGGGCGCCTTCTACTTTATGGGCGAAAGATCCAAGCTGTATTGGGACGAGGAGCGCTGCTGGGCAGACCTGTGGGACGGGCGCCGGGTGCCCCTGGATATTACCTGGGTGGGCGACAAGTGGGACATCGTCCTCGCCGACGGGGTGCGCTCGCGCGGGCGCAACTGGTGGGTGCTCAACTACGGCAGCAAAATCTTCGAAGAGGGCTTTGTCGGGAAGACACAGTCTGAAGAATTCGGCGATCTCTTCTATTTTGACTGGGGCAGTGTTGAATGGGACGAGGCCCTCGCCACACGCACCGTGCACGTCATTCTGCCCATCGAAATTGCGGCCGGTTCCGCCGGCGATTCGCGCGATCCCTTCCTGGCGGAACTGGGTTTTCGCACCGAGTCATACGTCAACAGCCAGAACAAGATCGACTGGTACGCGGCCCCCGGCGACGAGGGCGTGCACTACCTGGCCCTGCGTTTCCATCAGGACGAGGTGAGCGCCTACGGCTCGCAGCGCCTCCAGTTCTACCTCTCGCTCGACGCCCTCCTGCCCTGGCTCGATGAAGAATTCGCCGCGGCGCTCGCTTCCGGCACGGGGCAAACAGCGTCTCGAGGGCCCTCTTCAGGCGATGACCAAACAGACTGGGCCGGTGAGATGGGTGATACGCCCCCGGAGGGCTCCAATCTTGTTCCGTATCAAGAGCCCGAGCCGCCTTCGCCCCCGCCATTCACGCTCATGTTCACCTTCTTCTTTGGCCTCTTGGGCCTCGCGGTGATCCTCTTCATGATAAAGGCAAAGGGCTTTCCCAAGGCGGTCGCCGTCGCCGAGGGCATCGCATGGGCGGGAGACGACTGGGTGGCGCCGCGCCTCGTCCAGGGCTCCTACGCCGTTCCCGGCAAGGTCGCCAAGGATCTCCACCCGGTGGAACAGGCCCTCCTCTTCGAACTGCCCCTGCCCCGTATTGTCGCCATCATCCTCGAGACCCTCGAGCGCGCGAAGCTCCTGGAGGTCGTCCAGGAAGCCCCCCTCCAGGTGCGCCTCCTGGAACCGGCGCCAAGTATGGCGGCGCCATCGAAAACTGCGGCGGCCGACCCGGCCGCCCCGGATACGCCCCCCGACTATGGCGAGCGCTTCCTTTCGGTCTTCGATGCAGAGGGCTATGTCCTCTCTTCGCAGATGGCAGACTTCTTCGAGGAGGCCCTGCGCCACCTTCAAGAAAAGATCTGGGACTGCGACCTCGAGGCGACGAAGGCGTACTGGCGAAAGACCATAGAGGAGACGCCCGAAGACGAGGGGGCAGACGCCCGCGCCGACGAGCGCGTGCGCGACCGGGACCGGCCCTACAGCCGCTACCATACCCGCCCGGTCCTCTGGTACTCGTCCTGGCACTACCTCGACCGGCACAGTGAGCGCCGCACGAATATCGGCCTGCCGGAGGAATTCAGCGGGACCTGGGGGCAATTCATGGCCTCGAGTTCCTGTTTTTCCGGCTGCTTCTCGCCTGCAGGCCTCGAGGGAACGTCATCTGCCTGCTACTCGGCCTGCCACAACGCCTGCCATTCGGCCTGTCACTCGGCCTGCCACAGCGCCTGCCACTCGGCTTGTCATTCGGCCTGCCACAGCGCCTGTGTTTCCGGGGGTGCCCGCTAATGCCCTTTGCCGCACTGCGTTCCCGGCTCGAAAAAGCCGCAGCCAAACGACAGACTTCCCGGCACGCCGCCCGCACGAGCGGGGGCCCTCAATTCATCGCCCCCGCGTGGATCGACGAGTTTTGGCGCGACTGCGGCCAGCACATCTTCGTGCGCGAGGAGGATGCAGTCCTCATCCTCCCGCCCAACCGCGTCTACAAGCTCAACCCCACCGGGGCCCGCCTCATCGCCTTTCTCAAGGCCGGGGGCCACTCAAAGGACTTCGGCCTCCCCTCGCAGGAGGCCCTGGATGACACGACGGCCTTCTTCAACGATCTCGCCTGCCTCTACCGCGGCGAGGCGGCCCCCTTCGGGAGCCTCGAGACCGTCCACTTCGAGCTCAACTTCACCTCCCTGCCCATACTCGCCGAGGTCGCCCTAACCTACCGCTGCAACAACGCCTGCCTCTTCTGCTACGCCGGCTGCGCGGGGGGCACGAGCCAGGCGACCGCAGCTCGCCCCGAGCTCGACACGGCGGGCTTCAAGGCCGTCATCGACTGCTTCGCCCGCGAGGCCCGCGTCCCCTTCTTCTCCTTTACCGGGGGCGAGCCCACCCTGCGCGACGACCTTGAAGAGCTCATCGCGTACGCGGCTTCCCTTGGCCTCATCACCAACCTTGTCACCAACGGCACCCTGATAGACTGCGAGCGCGCCCGCGACCTCAAGGCCGCAGGATTGGGAAGCGCCCAGGTCTCGATTGAAGCCCCGGATGCCCCCCTCCACGACTATCTCGTTGGCCGTGCGGGGGCCTTCGAGGATACCGTGGCAGGGATTCGCGCTCTTGTCGGGGCGGGAGTGCCCACACAGACCAACACGACCATCAGCAATCCCAATCGCGGCCAGGTAGCCGCCCTCCCCGCCTTCCTCAAGACCCTGGGGGTGCGCAGATTCGCCATGAACCTCTTCATCCCCACCATCGAGGGGCCATATACCAAAGAACTATTCCTCCCCTATGACGAAATCGGCCCCATCGTAGAAGAAGTGCGCGCCGCAGCCCGTTGCGAGGACCTCACCTTCTACTGGTACAGCCCCACCCCCTTCTGCAGCTACAACCCCATCGCCCAAGGCCTGGGAAACAAGAGCTGCGCCGCCGCAGACGGCCTCCTTTCGGTCGCCCCGGACGGCGAAGTCCTCCCCTGCTCCTCCTGGGACCTGGGGCTGGGAAAGCTCACCGAAGAGCCCTTCCGCGCCATCTGGGATTCCCCGGCTGCACGGGCCTGCCGCAACAAGGACGCCGCCCCCGCCATCTGCAAGACCTGCCCCTCGTTCACCGCCTGCCAGGGGGCCTGCCCCCTCTACTGGCGCCACGCGGGAACCGCCCTCATCGAAAACAGCTGCCCCGCGCGCCACCCGGCCTGCGCAGAAGGAGCCCTCCATGGTTGACATTCCCCTTCCCTTTCGCCTCAAGGGGCTTCCCCTCGCAAGCCGCCTCATCCTCTGGGTCGCCGGAGCCGGCACGGGGATAAGCCTGCAAATAATGGTTCCCGCCCTGCGCATCCCCGGGCTCATCCTCGTGGCCCTCGCCGCCCTCATTCCCCTCGCCACCCGCGTCTGGACCAACAAACCCAAGGACCAGGGCGAAGAAGAGTGGGTCGCCGCGAGCAGCGCGGAAATTGACCGCCTCGTGGACAACTTCAAGCAGACCCGCTCGCTCAAGATTCCCGCCTGGTACCGCGCCGGCAGCGGCATCGGCTGCAGCGTCGCCCTGGGCATCCTCTTCATCCTGATTATCGTGAACGCAGGGCCGGGATGGGTTGTCGCAAATGTCCTTTTCATCCTCTTTCCCCTGCTCAACTTCCTCACCATCCAGCTCTGGGTCCCGCGCGAATTCGAGATGATACTGGGCGCCGTCCACGCCTTCATGGGCGTCCCCACCCCCAAAAATCAGGTTCTAACCCCCTACCTGCGCCTCGACCGCGACGACAAGGGCCTGCGCGTCCCCGAAAGCGCCCGCCTCCTCCTCGAACCCCGCCGCAAAAAGGACGACCTCGTGGGCATCCAGGTGCAGGCCGCCATCAACAACGGCCCCAACGGCGCCGTCCCCTACCTCTACGCCGTCGTCCTTACCAAGGGCGAGGGCCCCTCCTGGCGCATCGCGAGCGCCTTCAAGGTCAAGGGCTACGAGGTCGAATCGGGTTCCAGCGAGGAAGGCGGCCAAGTTTGGGGTACCGTCGTCATACGCCAGAGGACCGCCCGGGGCGGCTATCACACCACCCCGGCCAACTGCCGCAAGCTTGCGAGGATCTGCCACGAACTCATCGATGCGCTGTCGGGGGATCAAGGCTGATAGTCCCACCCGCGTCCTCTGGTATTTTACACGGGTATCCCTATACTTGATTGGTACAAGGGAGGCACGCATGGACAATAAGAAACTCACGCGCGTCAACGGAGCTCCGGTAGAGGATAACCAAAATGTCATGACCGCCGGGCCCCGCGGGCCCATGCTCCTGCAGGATGTCTGGTTCCTGGAGAAACTCGCCCACTTCGACCGCGAGGTCATCCCTGAACGCCGCATGCACGCCAAGGGCTCGGGCGCCTTTGGCAGCTTTACGGTGACCAACGACCTTACCCGCCACACCCGGGCGGCCCTCTTTTCCAAGGTGGGAAAGAAGACCGATGTCTTTGTACGCTTCTCCACCGTGGCCGGGGAACGCGGGGCCGCCGATGCAGAGCGCGACATACGCGGTTTTGCCATCAAGTTCTATACCGAAGAGGGCAACTGGGACCTCGTGGGGAACAACACACCGGTCTTCTTCCTGCGCGATCCCCTCAAGTTTCCCGACCTCAACCACGCCGTCAAGCGCGACCCCAGGACCAACCTGCGCAGCGCAAAAAACAACTGGGACTTCTGGACCAGCCTGCCAGAAGCCCTCCATCAGGTTACCATCACCATGAGCGAGCGCGGCATACCCGCAAGCTATCGCGAGATGAACGGCTACGGGAGCCATACGTACAGCTTTATCAACGCCAAGAACGAACGCATCTGGGTCAAGTTCCACTTGAAGACCGAGCAGGGCATTAAAAACCTCACGGATGCCCAGGCAGAGGCCATCATCGCCAAATGCCGCGAGAGTCACCAGCGGGACCTCTTCGACGCTATCGAACGCGGCGACTTCCCCCGCTGGAAAGTATCGGTCCAGCTCATGAGCGACGAAGAGGCCAAGGCCCTTCCCTTCAACCCCTTTGACCTTACCAAGGTCTGGCCCCATGGGGACTACCCGCTTGTCGAGCTGGGCGTCCTGGAGCTCAACCGCAACCCAGACAACTACTTTGCCGATGTCGAGCAGGCGGCCTTCAACCCGGCCAACGTTGTCCCCGGCATCCACTTCTCGCCCGACAAGATGCTTCAGGGTCGCCTCTTCTCCTACGGCGACGCCCAGCGCTACCGGCTGGGGGTCAACCACCACTCCATACCCGTCAACGCAGCCCGCTGTCCCGTTCACGGCTACCACCGCGACGGCCAGATGCGGGTCGACGGCAACTACGGCGCAGCCCTGGGCTACGAGCCCAACAGCTATGGCGAGTGGCAGGAACAAGCCGAATACGCCCCGCCGCCCCTCGAGCTCTCCGGCGCGGCCGACCACTGGAGCCACCGCGAGGACGATGACGACTACTACTCGCAACCGGGGGCCCTCTTTCGCCTCATGAGTCCCGCCCAGCAGGAAGCCCTCTTCGGGAACACAGCTCGCGCTATGGGCGATGCCCCCCGCGAGATCAAGCTGCGCCACATCGCAAACTGCCTCAAGGCCGATCCCGCCTACGGCGAGGGGGTCGCCAAGGCCCTTGGTATCCCGGCCAGCGAGGCCCGCTGATGCTCGCAAAACCCCTCCTCTTCGTCGCGGGCATCGCCTCGCTCTCGGCGGGGGTGGTGGGGGTTTTTCTACCCATCCTTCCCACCACGCCCTTCCTCCTCCTCGCCGCGGCCTGCTTCCTGCGCAGCTCGCGCCGCCTCTACACCTGGATTACCCGCCAAAAAATCCTGGGCCCCTACATCGAAAACTGGACGCGCTACCGGGCCATCACCCTCCCGGCCAAAATCGCCTCCATCGCCGTCCTCTGGGCCGTCCTCGTTTCGACCATTCTCTTCGCTCTCTCATCGCCCTTCATGCGCGTACTTCTCGTACTCGTGGGCATCGGCGTAACGGTCCACCTCCTCTTCCTCAAGACCCTTACCCGCGACATGAGGGAAAAGCAGCAAGCTTAACCGTGGTGTTGCAAATAAGGGCAAAAGGGGGCGCAGTGGGCAAGTAATGGCAGCCCGCGGCCCCGGCCGCCTTCGCCCAAGTGGAAATCGCCGCCGCTGTGGAGGGCGGCTGGCTGCCAGGCCGCGACTCTTTCGTCATTCAGTCGACTGCTACCATCAGCTATGATTTCGGTGCGACCGTCCTCGAACTGCCAGTCAAGTACACCGTAACAGAGGAGGGATAGCGGACAAGTTCTCCGGAAGCCAGATTCAACAAACCATACATTTTCTGAGTCCGGCTTCCCGAAAATCATACAAATACTCAACAGGTAATAATTTATTGACAACGCCTTGAGTGTTTGATATTCTGCCAAGGTCATGGCCATGACGAAAAAGTATTTCTCGATCGATATGCTTTTCATCGATATGCTTTTCATCGATTGATTTGAAGAAATAAAAAACACAAGGAGTCTGTATGAGAAAACTG
The DNA here is from genome assembly GCA_964541755.1 of uncultured Spirochaetales bacterium. Lineage (GTDB taxonomy): Bacteria > Spirochaetota > Spirochaetia > Treponematales > Breznakiellaceae > CAZIRF01. Next base: position 20,837 of record CAZIRF010000042.1, read on the forward strand.
CTTATCCTTATTCCATTGGTTTTTTTCGCTCCGTCAGTCTTTGCTCAGCTGGAGATGGGAATTGGCCTCGAACCCAATTTCACCTTCATTTGGAATCAGCCTATTGGACAAACAGCCGGTTCATTGACGTACGACTTTGGCACCGTCGCCGTGGAGTCAACCACCAAATTCGGTGTTATGGGTGATATCATGTTGGCGACGAGTCTTGGCGTCTGCTATGATATTCCGCTCAATGGAGCCCGTGTCATTCGCCTTTCAACAGGCCCTTTGATTTCGTTCGGCCTTATGGCAGAAGGCATGTATTATGGTGGTTATTTTCAAGCAAAATACAAAAACGATTCCGCATCCAGTTGGTATGCCAATACAGGGTTTGACTTCTACTATTTCATGGATGAAGGGAGAATAATTCTGCCAACCATTTATATCGGTGGCGGTTACTCTTTCGAGTTTTGAGCTTGGGGATAACTGAAGGCTGCAGTATAGTCACTGATCCAAAGGGGAGAGATATGGAAAATAAAGGTGTTTTCTATAAAAAAAGTATCCTTGCCGTACTTTTCTTATCCCTGTTTATCAGTGGCATATCTGCAGAGGATATCTACAAAACAAGTTTCAGCTTTGGTGTGATTGGAGTAGGGATATCCAGCGATGAGTCATTCTCAAATGGCTATTATTATGGCAATTTGCTCTGCTTGGAACATACATTCAATGACAGACTTGCTTTAAAGATGTCACCTTTATATTTTAATTGGAACATGTTTGATGAGGATATTTTTCAACTGACCTTTTTGAATGCATTCCTTTCATATAACTTGCTGGATGATGATTATGTTTTTTTGGGGCCAAGTATTTCAATCAATACTCTTGGCTACAATAATCTTGCTTTGATCAATTTGAATGCCGGTTTTGTTTTTTCCATAAGCAGCATTCCTTCCAAGACCGTTTTAAAATATAACTATATATTTCTTGAAGCTGGCGTTACATACAATACGAGCACTTATTCCGTATACGGTAATGTTGGCGTGGATTTATTGTGGTTGTTGGCAATTCTTGGAAACCCATCCAAGGAAAATGAAGTGGCAGAAACCAGCTTTTAAGTCCATAAAATAAGGAAGAAACACGTGAGTATGAAACGCAACATTTTTCTCCTTTTTTCCATCTTGCTAATGGTTTCCTCATGTAGAACATTTGATCACAAAAATCCATATCCAAATATGGAAATCATTGATTATGAATCCAATCATGCGTATCTTTTCAAAGCTGATACAGGCGAAAAACTGATTATCTGTCTTGAAGGGAGCGGTTGGGATTCAAATTTAGGAATTAAAGGTGAAAAAAAATGGAAATCAACAAGAATTGGAGCTCAGTTATTACAAACATTGGGAGACGAGTATACGATATTGATACCTGAAAAGCTTAATCGCCTTCCAGGAAACGTTCATTATAATGATATGCATGATCGAGCCACATATACCATTGACAATATTGTGGAAGGGTATGTTAGTACTATAAATGGATATATTTCTGAAAATAAGCCAAAAATGATATTTTTGGTTGGCATATCGGAAGGAGCCGCAATATTACCTGAAGTTTATAATCGGATAATCGATAAAAACCGTATTCGTGGAATAGTGTCGTATGGGTGTGGTGGATTATCATTAATTGAATCATATGAAATAATTCTTAAGTATGACAATTTACCCGATGATACCAAATATATGTACTCACACATGATTTCTACGTTCAGTCAAAAGAGCAATGATCTTCCATTATCTTACAAGGAAGATTACTTTGGTATAACATATCAATACTTGAATACTATTTTGTTTATTAGACCAGTCGAAGCGTATAAAAACATGGATATTCCTGTTCTTTTCTTGCATGGCAAGAAAGATATAAAGTTAGTGTACAATTCTTTCTGTAAATTGGGTTGAAAAAAGCAGGCCGATCGGGCTCAAATGGTGAGTGACAAAACAAACCACAAGGAGAACCCGATGGCCTACGAAACAGAGTATACACTTTTGGAGGATGTTATCCAGATGCTGGCGGCGAATGGAGACAACAAATTTTCCCGCGTTATCGAGAAGGTGGTCAATGAGGCCATGAAGCTCGAGCGGGCGAAAGTGTTGAACGTCGAACCCTACGAGCGGACGGAGGGACGCGCCGGATACGCCAATGGCTTCAAGGATAAAACTCTCGCCCTGGCAACAGGCAAGGTATTACTGAAAATCCCGCAAGTACGGGGTCTTGAGTTCTACCCCAGCTGCATCGAAAAGGGGATTCGCAGCGAGCGCGCACTCAAGCTGGCAATAGCTGAAATGTATGTCATAGGCGTAAGCACACGCCGTGTATCAGATATCGTCGAGATCCTTTGTGGTACCGAAGTAAGCTCCTCACAGGTAAGCCGCCTGGGCAAGGAGTTGGACAAAGAGGTCTCCGCTTGGAGAGCTCGGCCTTTGGGACAGATTCAGTATCTGGTAGTCGATGCAACATACGAGTCGGTCCGTGAAGACTCTTCGGTCGTCAAACAAGCCCTTCTCGTGGCCATAGGCGTGGATTACAGCGGCAATCGGCACATTTTGGACAGTGCTGTCGCTGGGAGCGAAGCCGAGATCAACTGGCGCAACTTCCTCGAAGGGCTCATTCGCCGTGGCATGCACGGGCTGCAGATGATAACCAGCGACGACCATGCGGGGCTTCGCGCGGCTATCGATGCGGTATTCCCCGGCATACTCTGGCAGCGTTGTCAATTCCACTTGCAGCAGAATGCCCGCGCGTATGTCTCTCGGAAAGACGATGTCCCGGTCGTGGCCAACGACATCCGCAAGGTGTTCAATGCGCCCGACAGGGAGAACGCCGAGCGCTATCTGAAACAGCTTGTGGACAAGTATCAGAAAACCCACCCGCGCCTTGCCGCGTGGGCGGATGAAAATATCCTGGAAGGACTCAGTGTCTTTTCAATACCTCAAAATCACAGGAGGAAAATGCGGACATCAAATCTGGCGGAGCGCCAAATGAAAGAGATCAACAGGCGGACAAAGGTAGTCGGGGTATTCCCGAATGCAGACAGTTTGCTTCGCCTCGCCGCTTCCATGTTGATCGAGCAAAACGATCAATGGCAGAGCGAAAAACGCTACTTGCCGGAGTCTGATGATCGACCTGCTTCAACCGAAATTTACAGAAAAAGGGTTGCATAATCCCATACTTGGTTAGGCCCAGTCGCTATACGCTCCGGTGGTTTGTTATGGGAGTGTCCAGCCCTTGATTCGCGACGTTTTTTAACCTTGTCAACTTCTCGAAGACAACGATAGAAGGTGCTCTCGCTTGCGATGTATTTTCCTTCCTCTAAAAGAATTGCAATAATCTCGGCAGGGGTTTTATCTGCAAAGCGGGCGTCACAAGCGGTGTCGACTACCAATTTCTTCTCTTCTTTGGACAATGCCTTCGGTACTTTTTTAAAGGCCCCTTTTCGACTGTCGAATATGTTTCCAGCTTTCCATCTAAAAAAGGTTCGGGGTGATATTTCCAGTATTTCACAACATTTGACAAGCCGAGCGCCTGCGCTGTTCGCCTCTTGGATCAAGGAAACCGCCATGGAACGCTCGTGCTCCGGGATCAGTCTTCCTCGCTGGCCCCCCAAAGTCTTTCCGCTTTTTTTTTAAGCGTTAATAGAGCTGCCATTTCTGCGAGTGCTTTTTGTTGTCGAGCGTTCTCTTTCTCAAGTTGCTTGTTTGCTCTTCTAAGAGCTTTAAGCTCATCCTTTTCCTTGGTATCTTTGTCGTCCATTGTATCCCTCAACTCTTGCTCCCAGAGAGGCAGGTGCTCACTATGAAGACCTTTTGATCGAAGCCATTCCCCTCTATGTTCATCTTGAATCCGTGCGTTTTCAAGTAGCAAATCAAGCTTTTCACTAGCCGATTTATTACGCGGTCCGGTTTCTTCTGTACCAGACAGTTTACCTTCTTCAACAAGCTTGATCCAGCCATTGATAGTTTGTTCGGTGATGCCGAACTCCAATGACACTTCAGAAACCGGCTTGCTCTGTGGTGGCAAAACCTTTCTTAAAACAGCCTGTCTAATCCTTGCATTGTACCTCATAATCGTCACCTCCGAAATAAACTAGGTGACAACTATCTTGACTGATAGGGCTCGGCTGTCATTGCGCGTATGCTTAATTCATTGATTAACAGATCTTTTTCGGCAATGAGGCTGTGTAATTCTGCTACGTCTTCGGGGAACACACCCGCTTCGATTGTCATGGTAAAACCTTACCATGGCTGCAATTCCTTATTCAATATGAACACTATACCGCGTGCTGATATTTGCATTCGACGTGCTCTTTCCAGACATCAATGCC
>CAZIRF010000043.1:0-24868 GCA_964541755.1 uncultured Spirochaetales bacterium
CTCGCCCTCGCGTCGGCTTTGGCCCTCGACGCGCCGGTCCTCCTCCTTGACGAGACCCTCGCACGCCTCAACCCGGCAGCCCGTTCCCGCATGCTCGATCTCTTCGACCGCCTTCACCGCGAGGAGGGCCGCACCCTCGTTCACGTGACCCACTCGCTGGAGGAGGCCCTGCGGGCCGACCGCGTCCTCCTCCTCGATGCGGGCCGTCTTGTCTTTGATGGCCCCCGTTCGGCCTTCCTCGAGCGTTTGAAGGCCAATCCCGCGCCCTTTGCCCGCCCGCCGGCCCTCGAGCTGGCTGCTCGTCTGGCCGATCGTCTGCCGGCCTTGTCGCTTTGCGCCTTGGACCCGGCGGCCGTCGCGGCGGCCCTCCTCGAAGAGCCCTCCCTGCGGGCCGCCTTGGCTGGCGGCCCCCTGCGTGCCCGCCCGCAGAGCCCGGCCTCTGCCAATCTGCCTCCCGGGGCGACAGGGCCCTCAGCACATCCTGTGCCCTCAGCGCAAAATGCGCCCTTTGCGGCGCGGGGGCTCTGCCACCGCTACGCCTCGAACGGGCCCGACGAGCGCCCCGCGCTCTGTGACATCAGCCTTGATCTTCCCCCTGCGGGTTCCCTTGCCCTCCTGGGCTCAAGCGGTTCGGGCAAGTCGACCCTCTTGTACCACGCGAACGCAATCCTCCTTGCCACGGAGGGCTCCTGTGCGAGTTTCGGTCTCGATCCGCGCGACAAGCGCGTCGATACGACGGCCCTGCGCCGCCGGGCCACTTTGGCCGTGCAGGAGGCCGAGAGCGCCCTCTTCGAACGCTGTGTCGCCGACGACATCGCCGCGGGCCTGGCGCCTCTACTGGCCGCACGAAGCCCCGGCAGGGGCCGCGCCCGGCCGGATCCCCGCTTCCTTCGCGAGGGGGTGCGGGCGGCCATGGCATCGGTGGCCCTCGAGCCGCGCTCCTTTTGGGACCGAGAGATAAACAGCCTCTCAGGCGGCGAGAAACGCAAGGTCGCCCTCGCGGCCACCCTGGCCCTGGACGGGGAGTTTCTCATTCTCGATGAGCCGACGGCCTTTTTGGATGGGGCGTCGGCCTCAACTGTTCGATCCCTCCTTTCCCGCATCGCCGCCTCGGGCAAGAGCCTCCTCCTCTCGACCCACGACATGGAGGAGGCGGCCCTCTGCGACGAGGTCGCCGTCCTCGTTGACGGGAAGCTGGTCGCCCGCGGGCCCACCCGCCGCATCTTCGGGGATGACTGGTCGCCCAACTGGGCCCTCGCGCGCCCCTGGGCCTGCGAGGTCGCTTCCCTCCTTAATGAAGCGGCCGTGCGCGAGGGCCGGCCGCGCCCCTTTGAAGGCGATGCCTGGCCTTTGAACTGCGAAGAGCTCGCGCAGGCCCTGCGTGTGTATATGGAAGAACCCTCCGGGGCGCTTGGGGTCGGCTCCGTGTCGGGGACAGCGGTCCTGCCCGACGCAGCCACTTCTTCAGTCGCAGTCGCTCCGGCCGCGGCCGCCCCGGCTGCCACGGCTACAGCCGCCCCGGTTAGCACCGGTGCAGCCACGGCTGCCGCGATCACGGCGGGCAGCATCCCGCCCCGCTACCGCCGCAAGGGGGAGGGCGAGCTCGGGGCCCTCTCGCTCAACAGTTTCGGGCAGTACCTGGACCGGCCCTCCTTTCTGCGCAATCTCTCCGTCCTGCCCAAAATACTCCTCTTTTTGATCCCCGCCCTGGCCCTCATGTTCAGTTTCAATGTTCCCGCAAGCCTCGCTGTTCTGCTCTTCGTCGCCCTCTTCGCCCCGCTGGCCGGCCGGGTGCGGCCACTGGAGATCCTGCGGAATATCCGCCCGGCTTGGCCCTTTTTGCTCTTTCTCGTCCTCTTCCAGCTCCTCTGGCCCCGCCCGAACGATACGGGGACAGTCTTTTATTCGCTGGGATGGTTTGCCATCAGCAGCACCAAGCTCCTCAACGCCGGCCACCTCCTTGTGCGGGTCTTCGCCTTCATTGCCCTCTTCTCTCTGGCCGTCGCCGTCACCCCCGAACAGCAGATCGTCCGGGTCCTCAAGGCCCTGGCCCGGCCCTTCCGCCGCTGGCCCCTCGTACACAAGTCCCTGGAGCTGGGCATCCTCGTTACCCTGCGCTTCATACCGCTCCTCATGGAAGAGGCCCGCCGCATTCACATCGCCCAGTACTCGCGCGGCCTGGGTTACAGCGGCTCTTCGGGCCCCCTGCGGCGTATACACGGCGCGCTCACCCTGGCTGTCCCCCTCTTCGTGCGCGCTCTCGAGCGCGCCGAGCGCCTGGCTGCGGCCATATCACTGCGCCTCTAGCGGCGCCCCGCTTTGTGATTCCGGGCCCCGTCGGGGCCCTCTGCGCCGCGTATCAGCCGTGAAAAACAGGCTGATGTGCCCGCCACGTTTTTATGTGTATCGCGGCCATCCTGCCGCGGTACAAGGAGGAAAGCCACATGGCACGCCTACCTGTCCGATCCATCGCTGTCACCGCCGCCTTGAGCGCGGTCGTTCTCGTCCTCGGGTTTACCCGCACCGGTTTTGTCCCCTGGGGGGCCGGGGCTTCGATTACCTTCATGCACGTCCCGGTCATCCTGGCCGCCGTCCTCGAAGGTCCCGTCGCCGGCCTCATCGTCGGGGCCGTTTTCGGGCTCCAGAGCCTGCTCCAGGCCTCTATATCACCAACTACGCCCTTGGATCCGGTCTTCACCAACCCTCTTATATCCATCCTTCCCCGCCTGTTTATAGGACCGGTCTCTGCCTTGGTCTTTTCCCTCCTACGGGGTAGGGGTAAGAATCTTGTTCTCCAATTATTTGGTGCGTTCTATGCAGCCATTGCGGGAACCCTTACAAATACCACCCTCGTACTTACGGCTTTTTTCCTCTTTGCCAAGGAGGCTGTCGCCGCCTTCATGCCGAATTTCGCCGCGGTCGGCACCCTCGTGGTCGCAAACGGGGTCCCCGAGGCCATTGTGGCGGTCATCTTCGTCCTCGCCATCTTCGCCTCCTGGAAGGGGATCGCCTTCGGGATTGCCCGTTCGAAGCTCTCGTACGATGATGATCCTGCACCGCAGGGATCGGCGCGGGGCGACATGAAGGAAGGCGGGGAGGGTTCAGACTGATGATTTTGGCCGTGGATGCGCGAAACAACAGTATTGCCATAGGCGTTAAGGCCGAAGACCGCTGGCTCTGCCGCTTTACCCTGGCAAGCCAGGTGCGCAGTTCGGACGAGTGGCACTTCCTCATCTCCCGGATGATAAGTGATCGCGGGATTCCCACCCTCGTCTTCGAGCGGGTCATACTCTCGAGTGTGGTCCCCAGCTTGACTCCGCGTCTGGTCGCGTGTCTGCGGCACTTTCTTGCCGATGGCGACGAGGTCCTCGTCGTCGGGCCGGGGCTGCGCACCGGCATCCGCATACGCACCGAGAACCCCGCCGAGGTGGGCAGCGACCTCGTCTGCAACGCGGTGGCCGCCCTCGAGTTTCTGGCGCCGCCCCTGCTCATTGTGGACTTCGGGACAGCCCTCAGCGTGACGGCCCTCGATGCCGCCGGCGACCTCGTGGGGGTGGCCCTCGCACCGGGGATGGAGCTCGCCGTCGATGCCCTGCGCACCGGGGGGGCGCGCATCCCGCAGGTACGCCTTGAAGACCCGCGGCGCGCCTGCGGGCGCAACACGAACGAGTCGGTATCCGCCGGTCTCGTCTACGGCTACCGGGGCCTCGTTCGGGAGCTCTGCGGCCTTATGGCTGCCGAGATGGGCGGGAGTGCGCGCGTGGTTGGGACGGCCAAGACCGAGGGGCCCCCGCTCGATATGGGGGCGGATTTTTGGGTCTGGCGCCCGCGCCTCTCCCTCGAGGGCCTCGCCCTCATCGCGGCCCGCCAGCTAACGTCTGGCGCCGCCAAACGGTAGTTGGCGCCGCCAGACGTTAGCTGGCGCCGTCAGCGCTAGCTGGCGCCGCCAGCGCTAGCTGGCGCCTCTGCCAGCGGGAGGACCAGTATCACCATGGTCCCCTTGCCGGGCACCGAATGTATCGAGAACTCCGCGCCAATCTGATGGGCCCGATACTGCATCGAGCGCAAGCCCAAACCGGTGCCCCGCCTGCCGCGCGGCGACAGGGTGTTGAGGTCGTGGAGCCCCAGGGCCCGTTCCAGCTCCAAGCTTCCCGTGCCATTGTCTTCTATTTCCACAACAAACGTTTCTCTTTCACAGCGCACCCGCAATTGGACTTCACTGGCTTTTGCGTGTTTGAGGACATTCTGCATCGCCTCTTGGGCGATGCGGTAGACGTTGATGTCCTGGACACTCGACAGGGGCGACTGCTCGCCGGCTTCCCACTCATAGCTTACGCGGCTGCCCGTCTGTCGTTCCGTGTCGTTACACAGGGCCCCCAAGGCATCCTTGAGACCCAGCGTGTCGAGGTCCATCGGAAAGGAGTCGTGGGCATATTGTCGCGTCCGCTGGAGGGTCTCGTCGATCATCTGCGAGAGATCCTTCATGGCCGCTGTATCGGCCATGCTCTTGCAGTACATCGATATCCCCGCAAGCCGCTGGCAAATGTCGTCATGGAGATCTAGGCTAAAGCGCTGTCGCTCCAATTCGCTTATCTTGAGGACCTCCGCTTCGACTGCCCGCCGCCTGGCCGCCTCTTTGCGCAGCTTGCGGTTTGCTTCGACCAGGTCGCTGGTGCGCAGGGCCACCCGTTGCTCCAGTTGGCGGGATCTGGCCTTCTCCCGTTCGAGCAGGCGAATGCGTTTGACCGTATTTGCCAGGAATACCGCGCTTGAGCAGAGGTGTGGCAGGGTGTGATCGAGCGCTTCGTATATGACAAGCCCCAGGTGCTCATCACCGGAATCGAGGGGAAAGAGACAGACGGCGTGTGATTCGCGACTGTCAGCCGACATGTCCTTGATGTAACTCGCCGTCATGACCCTGTCGCGAAGATCGGTCTGTACTTTTTCTCTTTTTCCTTCTTTTTGGTAGATGAGCCATGCATCATCGGGAACATCGCTACAGTTTTCGCTGTAGAGCAGGAGGTGGAAATTGTGTACATCCAAATCACTCAAGAAGTCACGCAAGGCCATGACGAGTTCTTCGAGGGATGCGGATCGGATCAATCGTTGGCCCAAAATGCTTACACAGCGCAAGAGGGTCTCCGACTGTCTGGTGAGCCAAGGATTGTAGGCATCATTCGTTGGAATGCCTTCTTCACTGCCAGATTCTTTGTTCGCATCCACTTGTTGTATAAAACCGGCACAGCCGCAGGAGGCCCTGATGCAGAGGCTCGAATCAATATGGATGCGCTGTGGCAGACGCTGCCCGGTCATGAGACTTTCGATGGCGTCAAGAGCCGTCATGCCCAACTGATACAGGGGCTGGCGGATGGTCGTGAGGGCCGGAATCTCGTGCCGGGCCCGCGGAATGTCGTCAAAACCCGTAACCGCGCAGTCTCGCCAGGCACTCCCGCCGTGGGCGCGTATCGCCTTGAGCACCCCGATGGCCATGTTGTCATTCGCCGCGACAATGACGTCGGGCGGATCATCCGGATGTTTGGCGATGTACTCGCTCGTCATGCGCAGGGCAGAGGCCTCGTTGATGTCGCCGTTGCGCACCGCCTGCCGAATCGACGGGGAGCGCCGCGCAAACCAAGAGAGATACGAGGTGAATATCCGCTGGCGCAGATCGCTGTCGCGGTGCCCCACCGCCCCGCCAATGTACAAAAAGCTGCGGTACCCGTGGTCCATTACAAGGTGATGCATGAGGGCCTTCATGCTGCTGCGCGTGCGAATGATTATTGAAGGGTAACTTTCGGTCGGGCAGCCCACGGCAATGCAGGCCCTGTCGCGGAAGAGCTGGCTCACCGCACGCTCCGTCGCCGCGTCTATCCGGTTCATGAGTACCGAAGAGAGTATGATGACCCCGTCCGTCCGCACGAGACGGTGGGAGGGAAAGAGGTCTTCGGCGTTCGGGGCGAGGTGCTCCAGTTCGTTTCCCTGGAGGCAAAACAGGTCTATCCCGCGCTCCGCCGCGCGGTCGCGTATCCCCTTGAATATGCCTATCTGGTAATCTTCATCCAGGTTGTTGAGGTAGAGTCCAACGGTCATGACTGCCGATTATACCACATTCGACGGGCTTACAGCCCCGAATTGCCATCGATCTTTCCGATGACCGGTGTTTTGGGAGGGTACAAGGGGGGCGAGGCGGGAAGGGGGATGGCAGATCCCCCTTTCCCCCGGCAGTACGTGCCTGCGGCACACGGGGCCGGGGCGCAGCCCCGGCTCGCCGCCCCCTCGGCCGGGCCACGCCCTTGCCCCCGGGCGCGCAGAAGCTGCGCGTCCGGGATCGGGAAGCCATGGCGGGTCTCTGCGAGCCCCGCCCCCTGCACCCTCGATGCAAGTGCGGGGTCCCGGCCTGCCCCCGCGCGAATCAAGGGGGTTCTTTCGCGCGAGCGCATGGCCCTTGTACCGCTGCCCGGCCGGGGATTACCCGAATCGGATATTTTGTGGTATACTTCCCTTCGTACAATCGTTTTCGGAGGACTGAATGCCCGTTACCACTGTCATGATCGTCGAGGACCACCCCCTCTTTAGCAAGGGACTTCGCCAGCTTATCGAATCCCAGGCCATATACTCGGTGGTCGGCGAAGCGACCAACAGCACCGAGGCTCTGGCCCTCGTCGAGTCTGCCCACCCCGAATTGGCCATTCTCGACCTCAATCTGGGGGATGAAGACGGCCTTGACCTTATCAAGACCCTCAAGGCCGCTGCCCAGGACATGGTCATACTCGTTCTGTCCATGCACGAAGAGCGGTACTATGCAGAACGGGCCCTGCGTGCCGGGGCCCGTGGTTACATCATGAAGCAGGAAGCGGGCAACAAGGTCATCGACGCGATAAAAACGGTCATGTCGGGAAAGATATGGCTGTCCGACACCGAGCGCGAGCGCCTTTTCGACTACATGACCGGCAACAACGCAATTAAAGAAGGCAAGGACTGGTTTGCCTCCATTTCAAAGCTCTCCGACCGCCAGCTGCAGATATTCTCGCTCATTGGCAAGGGGTTTGGAACGGTGGAGATCGCCTCCAAGCTCAACCTGAGCACCAAGACCATCGACACCCACAAGGAGCACATCAAGCTCAAGCTCCACTGCGCTTCCTCCCAGGAGTTGCGGCAGTTGGCCATCGAATGGTCGAGCCATCAGTAAAAAGCCTTAGGGTGTATACAGAAAAACTCCGAAGATTTTCAAGGAATTTACCTGATTTTTGACAGTTACAGCTCCTTCTACCATGACAGTGTACCATGCACCCAATAGAAGGAGGAGTGTTATGAAAAGATTGTTCCGTATTGGAACCGCTTTGATCGCGCTTGTTCTCGCGCTCGCCGCAACATCTTGCGGCAAGGACGGGAAAGGCGCGAAGGCAGAGGGCGATGATTATCCCATTACCATCTCTGTGTTCACGATCCAGAACCAGCAGCAGCCCCCGGCCGACAACAAGATCTACAAGTGGATTAAAGAACGCTTTAACGTTGAATTCACTTGGGACATCGCCGTCGGTGAAAAGGACCAGAAGATTGGTGTTCTCATCGCTTCCGGTGACTACCCCGACCTGCTCAACGTCGACAGCCTCAAGTTCATCGACGCTGGCGCCCTCATCCCCCTCGAGGACCTCATCGAGGAGCACGCACCCCGCCTCAAGAAGAAGTACGCTTCTGCCTGGGAGAAGATGCGCGAGGCCGATGGCCACATCTACTGTCTCCCCAACTGGGGCATCCTTGATGGCCGCGACCAGAGCTCCTGGTACGGCGACAGCGCCATGTGGATCCAGAAGGAAGTCCTCAAGGAATTCGGCTATCCCAAGGTGACGACCGTTGAAGATTACTTCGGCATCATAGAAAAGTACAAGAACAAGTATCCTACCATCGAGGGAATGCCCACGATCGGCTACTCCATTCTTACCTATGACTGGCGTGTATTCTGTCTGATCAATCCCCCGAACTTCCTCGCCGGTTACCCGAACGACGGCAACTGCGCCGTCGATCCCGTTACCAAGAAGGCCAAGCTCAACCTTACCCAGGATTACTCCAAGCGCTGGTTCAAGACCCTCAATGAAATGAACCAGAAGGGGCTTGTTGACCGTGCTTCCTTCGTGGACAACTACGACCAGTACATGGCCAAGCTCTCCTCCGGCCGCGTCCTCGGTCTCCACGACCAGTACTGGAACTTCCAGAATGCGACCAACTCCCTCATCAGCCAGGGCATGTACAATCGCAGCATGGCCCCGCTCCCCATCGTGTTTGACGAGTCCATCCGTCCCCGCTACCGCAACGACCACCTGCCCAACCTGCAGCGCGGTTACGGTATCAGCGTGAACGCTAAGGACCCCGTCCGCATCATCAAGTTCCTCGATGCACAGCTTGCAGAAGATGCCCAGAAGGTCTTCTCCTGGGGTGTCAAGGGTGAAGATTACCTCGTTGGCGACGATGGCGTGCCCTACCGCACCCAGGAAATGCGCGACCAGCAGGAAGATCCCACCTGGATTCTCCGCAACAAAGCCAAGCTCTGGTACGAAGATGCTCCCAAGCTCCTCGGTTCTTACAGCGACGGCAATCCTGTCGAGCTCAACTACCTGCCCAAGGAACTCATCGCTGGCGCCAAGCCCGAAGATGTTGAACTTTGGAACGCCTACGGTGTAAGCAGCAACGCCGAGCTCATGGATCGCAACCCGCCCAAGAACGAGGTGTGGTTCCCCATGTGGCAGGTTGCCACCCCCGACGGTTCTGCCGCCCAGATTGCCTGGAGCAAGATCGACACCGTGTACCGCAAGCACCTGCCCGGTATCATACTTGCCGATCCCGCCGACTTCGAGAAGCTTTGGGCCGATTATGTCAAAGCAGTCAAGGATGCCGGTGAGGACGACTACGTGGCCTTTGTGCAGGCCGCTCTCGACGAGCGCATTGCAAAGTGGACGCCCAAGAAATAAGCGGTAGTCTGAATCTTGTATTTTGAACAGCCGCCGCCCTGTGGCGGTGGCTGTTCTTTTGATTATCCCGCCGGTATGGAGCCCGCCGCATGAAGTATGATATCCCGAAGCCCCTTGTTAACGGGGAGAAAACCTTTTTCCAGAAGCTGCTGACGCAACGCCAGCTTCTTTTAATGTCCGCCCCCATAGTCGCATACGTCGTCCTTTTTGCGTATGTCCCTCTCGCCGGTTGGACCATGGCTTTCCAGAACTACAAACCGGCGCTCCCGTTCTCGCAGCAGGAGTGGGTGGGACTCAAGTGGTTTGCCTACCTTTTCAAAGAACCTGAATTCCTTTTGGCGCTCAGGAATACCATCGCGATGAGCTTTATCAACATGGCCCTGGGCTATGTTACGGCCATTGCGCTTGCCCTCATGCTCAACGAACTCAAGAGCGTACTGTTCAAGCGAACGGTACAGACCATTTCATACCTGCCGCACTTCCTCTCGTGGGTTATTGTTACCGGCCTCGTCGCCGGGGTCCTCTCGGTAGAGGGCGGCATCCTCAACGATCTTTTGGTGGCCCTGCGCCTGCTCAAGGAGCCGGTCCCCTGGCTCGGCAAGCCCGAGTACTTCTGGGGTATCATCGGCCTTACCTATGTATGGAAAGAGGTGGGATGGAATACCATCATCTACCTTGCGGCCATCACTGCCATTGATCCCACCCTCTATGAAGCTGCCTCGATCGACGGCTGCGGTCGCTTCAAGAAGATGTGGCACATTACCCTTCCGGGTATCAAGACGACCATTGTCGTCCTCATGATCATGAGTATCGGCAATATCCTCAATGCCGGCTTCGAGTTGCAGTACCTGCTGCGCAACGGCCAGGTTCAGGAAGTGTCCGATACCCTCGACATCTTCGTCATGATCTTCGGCTTCCGTCATCGAAATTACGCGTTGGCAACTGCTGCGGGTATTTTCAAGAATGTGGTCAACATTAGCATCCTGTTCCTTGCCAACTTCATGGCCAAGCGGATGGGTGAGGAGCGCCTGATATGACACCAAGATCCAAAACCCTGCAATACTACAGAAGGGCTAAAATTGAAGATACGATCTTCAATGTGGTCAATATCACCTTGTTGCTCATGCTTCTGGTGGTTACTGTATATCCCTTCTGGAATACCATTGCCATTTCCTTCAACGACGCCATTGATACCGTTCGCGGTGGCATCACCCTGTGGCCGCGCATATTCACCCTTACCAATTACAAGGCCGTCTTTTCTACCGGGGCCATTCCGAATGCCTTCTTCATTTCGGTCATGCGCACTTTTTTAAGCACGGTAATGGGCGTGTTCCTTACCGCAATGCTGGCCTTTGCCCTTGGGCGTAGGGAGTTCGTGCTTCGGAAGGTATTTACCTTCGTGGTTGTCATCTCCATGTACGTCCAGGCCGGTCTCATTCCCCAGTACTTCCTCTTCCGCTCCCTGGGCCTCGTGAACAACTTCTGGGTCTACGTCATTCCCACCCTCATGAGTGCCTTCAACTTCATTGTTATCCGGACCTACATCAGTACCATTCCGGACAGCCTTGTTGAATCGGCACGCATTGACGGGGCGGGGGACTTCCGCATCTTCATGCAGATCATCCTGCCCCTGATTACCCCGGTTCTGGCAACCATCGCGCTCTTTATCGCCGTTGGCGCCTGGAACCAGTGGTTTGACACCCTCATCTACTGTTCGGGCAAGGTGGAGCTTCACACCCTGCAGTACAAGCTCATGGAGTACCTCTCTGCGAGCCAGACGCAGGGCAAGACGGCTGCCGATGTCGGCGCCATGGGTATGGCCGGCGGTGGGGCTGCCTCGAACATGGTTACTCCGGTGAGTATGCGGGCGGCCATCACGGTCGTCGCCGCAGTGCCCATTCTCTTCGTCTATCCCTTCCTCCAGCGGCACTTTGTAACCGGCCTCAACGTCGGTGGTGTCAAGGAATAGGTAGTAACCGGAAGCCTGCAGTTGCTTGCCGGCTGTCTGACCGGGCCTGTAACAGGAAGCCTGTAGTTGGCGCTTTGTGGCTCTTGCCCGACCCTGCGTTTCGCGGGGGGAGGCCGGGGCCCCGGGGCCGGGCTGGGTGCGGCAGCGGGCGGGGCTCGAAGAGACCCGCCTTGGCTTGAAGCAACACCGGTCCCGTGACCCGGGCGCGGGGGGCGCCGGGCCCAAGCGCGGCCACGGCCGCGCTTGGGCAACAAAGTGCGCTTGCGGGAGCCTGAAAGCTGTTGTAGAGGGGGGGCTGCGCCCCCTCTTTTTTTTTATCCTCTGATGGGGAGTTTTGCCCCGTCGCGCAGGAAGAGCGGGATGTGTTCCTTGGGGGCGGGGGCGTTTATGAGGCTGCCGCCTTCGTAGACGGTGCCGGTCCAGGCGCAGGTCCAGCGGGCCCCGGCGGGGAGCCACACCTGGCGCGATGTGGCGTTGGCTTCGAGTATGGGGGCCACGAGGAGGTCGGGGCCGAACATGTAAGCGGTCTCCTCTTCCCAGGAGCCTTCGTCGTCGGGGAAGTCGTGGAAGAGGGGGCGCATGATGGGGGTACCCTTTTCGTGGGCCTCGTCCATGAGGCGGCGGATGTAGGGCTTGAGGCGCTCGCGTATCCACAGGTGTTCGACCAGGATGGGGTAGGCCTTGTCGCCAAAGCTCCAGAGTTCATTGTCCGAGCCGGAGCCGAACTGCTGGATGCCGTCGCGTACGGGGACTTCCGGTTGGCGGTAGGGGAGGCGGTCGCCGTGGAGGCGGAAGACGGGGCAGAAGGTGCCCCACTGGAACCAACGGACGAGGAGCTCGCGAAAGTCTTCATTTTCGCTGTAGCCGGAGTGGAAGCCGCCGATGTCCGTGGTCCACCAGGGGATGCCGGCCATGGCCATGGAGAGGCCGGCGGCGAGCTGCTCGCGCAGGGAGCGGTAGCTTGAGTGGATGTCGCCGGACCAGACGAGGGCCCCCAGTCGCTGGCTGCCGGCCCAGGCGGTGCGCACGAGGTTGAGGGGCTGTTGTATGCCTTCTTTCTTGAGGCCGTCGTAAAAGGCCTTGGTGTAGAGGAAGGGGTAGATGTTGGTCACCTTGAGGGCGGGGCCCATGAAGTAGCGGTAGATGTCGAAGTCGTAGATGCCGAACTCGGGCTCTGCCTCGTCGAGCCAAAAGACCTTGATGCCCTTTGAAAAGTAGTTCTCTTTGGTCTTTTGCCAGATGAAGTCGCGGGCCTCGGGGTTGGTGGCGTCGAAGAAGGCGGTTTCGCCCATCCAGTTCATGTTGATGCGGTGGGCGCGGTCGACCTGGATAAGGAGGCCCTTCTCCTCCATTTCGCGGCGGTTCTTGCTGCGGGTGTCGACGGTGGGCCAGATGGAGACCATGAGTTCGATGCCCAGTTCCTTGAGCTCCTTGACCATGCCTTCGACGTCGGGCCAGTCGACGGGGTCGAACTGCCAGTCGCCCTGTATGGTCCAGTGGAAGAAGTCCGCGACGATGACGTCCATGGGGAGGCCGCGCCTTTTGTGTTCGCGGGCGACGCCCATGAGCTCGGCCTGGTTGCGGTAGCGCATGCGGCACTGGGTAAAGCCCAGGCCGAAGTCGGGCATGCGGGGGACGCGGCCGGTGACGGCCGTATACTGCTCTTGTATGGCAGCGGGACTGTCGCCAGCGGTAATCCAGTAGTCGATTTGGTCGGTGACTTCGGCGGTCCACTCGGTGCAGTTGGTGGCGAAGCTCGCGGCCCCCACGGCGGGGTTGTTCCAGAGGAAGCCGTAGCCCAAGCTGCTGGCGTAGAAGGGGACGGAGCTTTGGGCGTTGCGGTGGGCGAGTTCGAGGCGGCTGCCCTTGTGGTCGAGGTGGGGGTACTGATACTGGCCCATACCGTAGATTTTTTCGTCGTCGCGGGCCTCGAAGCGCAGGCTCGCCCGCCAGGCCCCGCCGGGGATGCCCTTGAGTTCGCGTGCGCCGATGTTGAGGGGGCTTGTGAAGCGGTCGAGGCGGCTCCTGTTGCGCCAGTACTCTTCGAGGAGAAGATCCCCCTCGCTGTTATAAAAGCTTATCCAGCCCTCGCCGTTGATGCGGGCTTCGATGGCCCCATTGCTGATGCGTACGCCCTTTGAGCTCGCGGCACTCGAGGCATTGGCCGCGCCGGCGGCTGCCTGGCCGGGGGCGCTCGCATCACCTTCAAAGCTGATGCTGGCTCTGGCCGTATCACCACCGTCAAGGAGCTCTTTACGCGGGAGGAGGGCCCAATCCTGCGACTCATCTATGGAGTAGTTTCGTGAAATGCGCACGCGAAGGGCGTTGTTGCCCCAAGCCTCAATGCGAATGATCTCGTTGTCGTCGCGGCGGATGAGTATGCCGTTATCGCTGGTATGGAGCGCCATGAATCCTCCCTGTGTCGCCGCTTTTACGTATGTTTCGGCGCATTTTAACCATTTTAGCAGATATTTGGGGTATGTCTGCCGGTAATTTATTGGAGTAAATCCTGTGTTTATTTGAACTTGACCCGCCGGAACTCCAGCTGCAAGCTTCCGGTTACTGACCCTGTGTTAAGGTAAACACCCTATGGAAGGGGAGGCCGTCAAAGTGTAAGAATACTCTCATGAGAGATACCGACGGCTACGGCCTCTGGCTCGATTGCGAGCCCCTCACCGCCGACCGGGCTTCGGCTTGGCGGCCTGTTTGTGATTCCCTGTACTTCCCGGGCTCTTCTCCCGTGCTTGAGACCGCTCGTACCGAGCTTTCCCGTATATTTGCGGGCCTTTTTGAGTCGGAAGCCGCCCGGTTCAAGGTCGCTACAAGACTCTCCGCCGGTTTTGTCCCGACACTGGCAGTCGGCTTGCGCGGCGAAATTGTATCTGCATTCCCGGGGCTCCTCCCGGCCTGGGCGGCCATCAATGATGACGGGTATCGCCTGTTCGCGCCGCCCGTTGCCGCCGGCACTCCCGGTGCCGCCGGCACCCCCGCCCTTGTCGCGGTCGCCGACAGCGAAAAAGGCCTTCTCTACGCCGTCTTCGCCCTCAAGCGCCTGCTGGAAGATCCTTCGAAGCAGCTCGCAGGCCTCGATATCCTCGATGAGCCGGCGATCCGCTATCGCATGATGGACCACTGGGACAACCTGGATGGTTCAATCGAGCGCGGTTACGCGGGGAAGACCCTCTGGAAGTGGGCCGAGCTCCCCTCTAGCGTAGATTCCCGTTATAACGACTACGCCCGCGCCTGTGCCTCGGTGGGGCTCAATTGCTCGGTCCTGAACAACGTCAACACCCAGCCCCAGATCCTTTCGACCGAATACCTCGAGAAGGTCGCGGCCATCGCCGCGGTCCTGCGACCTTGGGGGGTGACGACATACCTTTCGGTCAACTTCGGCTCGCCCCGCTTCCTGGGCGGCCTTGAGACGAGCGATCCCCTGGACCCGGCCGTTATCGCCTGGTGGCAGGCCAAGGCCGACGAGATCTACAGCCTTATACCCGACTTTGGTGGCTTCCTGGTCAAGGCCGATTCCGAGGGTCAACCCGGTCCCTTCGCCTATGGACGCAGCCATGCGGACGGCGCGAACATGCTCGCACGCGCCCTCAAGGGCCATGGGGGCATTGTCGTCTGGCGGGCCTTCGTCTACGGCCACGGCGAGACCGACCGCGCGAAGAAGGCCTATGCCAACTTCCTGCCCCACGACGGGGAGTTCGAGCCGAACACCGTCATCCAGGTCAAGAACGGTCCCATCGACTTCCAGCCCCGCGAACCGGTGTCGCCCCTTTTTGGCGCGATGGAAAAGACACCGGTATTCATGGAGTTCCAGGTGGCGCAGGAGTACCTGGGCCAGGGGCACCACGTCGTATACCTCGCCCCCATGTGGAAGGAAGTCCTCGACTTCGACACCCTCCACCACGGGAAGGGCTCCACGGTGGGCCGCTCCATCTCCACCTCCGGTGCTCCCGGGGGATTCTCCGGCATGGCGGCCGTTACCAACACCGGCGACGACCGCAACTGGTGCGGTTCGCGCTTCCACCAGGCCAACTGGTACGCCTACGGCCGGCTCGCCTGGGACCCCGAACTCGATACGACCGCCATCGCACATGAGTGGATACGCGCCACCTGGACCCGGGACGAGGGCCTCGTCGCCGCCGTCTGGCAGATCATGAACGGGACCTGGGAGGCCTGTATCGACTACATGACCCCCCTGGGCCTCCACCACATCATGAAGGAGCACCACCACTACGGGCCCGACCCGGCCTTTGATGCCGGCGCGCGCGAGGACTGGCGCTGTACCTACTATCACCGTGCCGACGCCAAGGGCTTGGGCTTCGACCGTACCCGAAGCGGATCGGCCATGGTCGACCAGTACGCAAAGCCCGTCGCCGATCGCTTCAACAACATCGAGACCTGCCCGGAAGATTACCTCGCCTTCTTCCATCACGCCCCCTGGACACGCGTCCTTTCAAGCGGTCGCAGCTTGCGCGACGAGCTCGTCTACCGCTACCGCCGCGGCGTCGAGGCCGTGGAGACCAAGAGAGCCCAGTGGCTCGCCCTCGAGGGGAAACTCGACCCCCACGCCTGGAAGGAAATCCTGGGCAAGCTCGACATACAGCTGGCCGATGCGCACGAGTGGGAGGACGTCTGCGTCCCCTATTTTCTGTCCTTCGCCGACAAGGAGAAAAGTAATGGATGATAGTTCCAGACCGACGCCCGGTTCCTTTGCCGCGGCCCCCGGGGCACATGAGAGCGGCAGCTACCGCAATGTGTTTGCAGAGTACGGCTACTCCCCCGCCACCATTGACGCCCGCGTCGAGGAGGCCTGGCACACGATATTCGAGGGTGCCGAGGGCGAGCGCTTCTACTTCGACTCCGACGATGGCGGCGGCTACATGCTCGACACCGGGAATATCGACGCCCGTACCGAGGGCATGTCCTACGGGATGATGATGGCCGTCCAGATGGACAAGAAGGACGTCTTCGACCGCCTGTGGAAGTGGAGCATGGACCACATGTTCATGCACGACGGCCCCAATGCCGGCTACTTCGCCTGGTCCTGCCAGCCCAATGGCCAGACCAACGCCCGCGGCCCCGCCCCCGACGGCGAAGAGTTCTACGCCATGGCCCTCTTTTTTGCCGCCAATCGCTGGGGCGACGGCGAGGCCCCCTTCAACTACAGTGAACAAGCCCGAAGCCTCCTTGCCACCTGTGTCCATAAGGGCGAAACGGGCGAGGGGCCAGGGCGCGGCCCGGGGCGGGCCATGTGGGATCCCTCAAACTACCTTATCCGCTTTATCCCCGAGGTAGATTTCTCCGACCCCTCCTACCACCTGCCGCACTTCTACGAGCTCTTTGCCCGTTGGGCCAACGAAGAGGACCGTCCCTTCTGGAAGAAGGCGGCCGAGGCGAGCCGGGCCTATCTCCCCATTTCCTGCCACCCGAAAACCGGTCTCGCCCCCGAGTACGCCAATTTCGACGGGACGCCCAGCCTGGAACGCCCGGACTTCCAGCACTTCTTTAGCGACTCCTACCGCGTTGCCGCCAATATCGGGATGGACGCCCTCTGGTTCGGCCAGGCCCCCTGGCAGCGGAAGATTGCAGACAATCTGCTCGCCTTCTTCGCGGACAAGGAGCCGGAGACTTTTACCTCCTACCGCATTGACGGGACGCCTCTCGACCGCAAGTGTCTCCACCCCGTCGGACTCGTCGCCACCAACGCCGTACTCGCCCTTGCCACAGAGGGCCCCGACGCCGAAAAGGCCCTGCGCCGCTTCTGGGACACCCCCCTTCGCAGCGGGGATCGCCGCTACTACGACAACTGCCTGTACTTCTTCGCGCTCCTGTCCCTGTCGGGGCGCTACCGCATCTGGGAGGCAAAATAATGAAGGCGACAATACGCAACCCGATACTTACCGGTTTTTGTCCGGACCCGTCGATCTGCCGCGTGGGGGAGGACTTCTGGCTCGTTACCTCGACCTTCTCCTACTTCCCCGGTCTCCCGGTATTCCACAGCCGCGATCTCGCGCACTGGACCCAGGTGGGTAATGTCCTGGACCGTCCCGAACAGCTCGAACTCGCCGGCCAGGGCATCTCCCGGGGGCTCTTTGCCCCCACCATCCGCCATCATGACGGCCGCTACTACGTCGTCTGCACCAACGTGGACGGCAAGGGCAACTTCGTCGTTACGGCAGAAAACCCCGCGGGCCCCTGGTCCGACCCGTCCTGGCTCAAGGCCCCCGGCATCGATCCCTCCCTCTTTTTCGATACTGATGGGTCTGCTTGGTACATTGGTACCCGCCCGGCCCCCGAGGGGCCCAAGTACAACGGGAACTGGGAGGTCTGGGCCCAGCCCTTCGATACGGAAAAACTCTGCCTTACCGGCGAGAGCACGGGCCTGTGGAGAGGCGCCCTGCGCGACTGCATCTGGCCCGAAGGGCCGCACGTGTACCGCATTGGCGACTGGTACTACCTTACCATCGCAGAGGGCGGCACCGGCCCCGACCACGCCGTTACGGTCGCGCGCTCCAAGAGTGTTACCGGCCCCTGGGTGGGCAAGAGCTCCAACCCCATACTTACCCACCGTCATCTGGGTTCACAGGCCGATATCGTCAATGTGGGCCACGCCGACCTCGTCGACGATGCCGATGGCAAGTGGTGGATGGTCTGTCTCGCTTCGCGCCCGCGCGCCGGCCTGGACAGCAGTGCTTCGGGCAATCTGTCCGGGCGCCGTGTGTCCAACATGGGACGGGAGACCTACATTGTCCCGGTGCGCTGGGAGGACGGCTGGCCCCTTGCCGCAGCGGATACCGGCCGTATCGAAGCGACGTATGAGGGGCCTGCCCTTGACCTCGCTGCGGCACAGGCCGCAAGCGGCGAGGCGGTAATTGAATACTTTGATGGCGACCGGCTCCCGCCCAATTTCCTCTTCCTGCGCACCCCGGTCGAGGGCTCCTGGTCGCTCGACCGTGCACGGGGAGAGCTCTCACTCGCCTGCCAGGCCGCTGACCTCTCTTCAAAGGCGCCGGTCTCTTTTTTGGGTGTTCGCCAGCGCCATTTCGACTGGCGGCTCTCTGCACGCGTGCGCCTCGAGGGTGCCAAAGCTTCTTCGAGTGCCGGACTCGCTCTCCTCCAGAGCGAGACCCACCAGTACCGCTTCGAGCTCGTGGCCGGCAACGGCGCCGTTGGCGGCGTGGAGCGCCTGCGCGTTGTACGCGTTGCGGGGGATGCCCCGCAGCCCATTCTGGATATCCCCTTCGAGGCCCGCTGGGGTGCTACGCCCACCTTGGCGATCACGCAGGTGCAACAATCTCTGTCCTTCTTCATCGGTCCCCATCCCGGGGCGCTCGTCCGTCTCCCGGTCGAGGCCGATGCCCGCATCTTGAGTACCGAGGTCGCCGGCGGCTTTGTCGGTACTGTTCTTGGCATGTACGCATCCGGAAACGGTCAGAATGATCTTGCCCGGGCCGTATTTTCATCCTTTAGCTATCTATCACTGGAGAAACAATGAACGCTTCCATAAAAGGAGTCCTCGCAATTATGATGCCTCTTGTCATGTCCTGTTCTTCCTGTGGCTCGAGTGCCGCCCCCTCGAAAACCCCGAACGTCGATCCCTTCCCCGGGAAGACCCTCGCAAGCGCTTATGCCGATTACTTCGATATCGGCGCAGCTGTTACGACAGGGGAGTGGGGCTTCAACTCCCTCTCCCACTATCCGGTCAAACTCATGGGCGAGTTTTCTTCGCTTACCGCCGAAAACAACATGAAGCCCGACGGTCTCCAACGCACGAAGGGCCAGTTCAACTGGACCTTTGGTCAACGCCTCGTAGACTATACCCAAAAGCGCGACATGCGCATGCGGGGCCACACCCTCGTTTGGCACAACCAGAGCCCCGACTGGATGGCGAAGAACGCCGGCAGCAAGGAATCCGCCCGCGAGAACATGAAGGCTCACATCGACGAAGTCCTCGGCAAGTGGGACGAGAGCCTCATTTACTGTTGGGACGTTGTGAACGAAGCCATCAATGACGGTCCCGAGTCGGTGTACCGCACAAAGAGCCCCTGGTACCAGGTCTACGGGGGACCGGAGTTTATCCGCGACGCCTTTGCCTTTGCCCGCGCCGCAAACCCCAAGGCCAAGCTCTTCTACAACGACTACAATGTCGTCAACCAGCCCAAGCGTGACCACATCGTCACGATGCTCAACGAGCTCAAACTCGTCGAAGACGGGCTCATTGACGGTATCGGCATGCAGGCCCACTGGGACATGGACTGGCCTTCGATCGAGACTATCGACGAGACCATCAAGACCTTTGCCGCCATGGGCCTCACCATCCACATCACCGAGCTCGACATCAAGGCCAAGAAGGACCAACAGGAAGCACTCACCGAACGCTACCGCCAGATCTTCGAGGTCTTCCGTGCCAACAAGGACGCAATAGAGAGCGTTACCTTCTGGGGCGTCGCGGACGACCACACCTGGCTTACGAACTTTACCGGTTACGTGAACTACCCCTTCGTCTTCGACACTGCCGGGAAGCCCAAACCCGCCTACTACGCGATTCGGGATTTCTAAAAAGGTATATGGACTGATATCTCGGCCCCCGGGAGCGCGCTCCCGGGGGCCTTTTGCGCACTGGCGCCAGAGCCAGTGTCCCTGCGCCAAAGTGTGCCTCATCCCGGATGCTCTTTCCACGCGATAAAGCATGGTATTTTTACCGCTCGAGTTGACAGCAGAAAAGAGCTTTGATACGATGTGTGTAGGTACACGCACGGGAGCCAAGAGCCCTTTTGTCTGTACGTACGATCGGGAAAAGGAGTCATGCCGATGATCAAGAAGGATGAGCACTTTGTCGCGGGAGCCGACTTCGGGTCGGATTCTGTTCGCGTTGTCATACTCGACGCTGCCGACGGCAGCATCGCCGGGTCTAAAGTCGCCTGGTACCCGCGCTGGAAGGAGGGCCGCTTCTGCGAGCCCCGCAAGGATCAATTTCGCCAGCACCCCCTCGATTACACAGAAAGCCTTACCGCGGCCGTTCGCGGGGCGGTTGAAGCGGCCGATGCCGCCCGCACGCAGGGGGGAAAAGCGCACGAGTCCATCGCGACGCGGATTCGGGCTATCAGTATAGATACGACCGGTTCCACGCCGGCCTTTGCCGATGCAAACGGCAGCCCCCTGGCCCTGCTCCCCGCCTTCGCCGAGGACCCCGACGCCATGTTCATCCTGTGGAAGGACCACACCGCCGTCGCCGAGGCCGACGAGATCAATGCCCTCTCGCGCGGCTGGGGCGGGACGGACTTTACCAAGTACATGGGCGGGGTCTATTCAAGTGAATGGTTCTGGGCAAAACTCCTCCATACCCTGCGCAAGAACCCGGTCGTGGCCAAGGCCGCCGTTACCGCCGTCGAGCACTGCGACTGGATAACGGCCGTCCTCACCGGGACGACGGCCCCCGAAAAAATCAAACGCAGCCGCTGTGCGGCCGGCCACAAGATCATGTGGCACGCCGAGTGGGGCGGATACCCCCCGCGGGACTTCTTTGACCGCCTCGACCCCAAGCTCTCCGACATTCGCGACAGCCTGGGCAGCGAGACCTGGACGAGCGAGGTATCCGCCGGAAGCCTTACCCCCGAGTGGGCCGAACGCCTGGGCCTTCCTTCAAGTGTCATTGTCTGTGTGGGCGCCTACGATGCCCACATCGGGGCCGTGGGCGGTGACGCCGCGCCGGGCACCCTCGTCAAGAGCATCGGGACCTCGACCTGCGATGTCATCATTGGCCCGCGCCCCGCGAAGGGGGAGGGCGAAGCCCTCATTGGCGGTATCTGCGGCCAGGTGGACGGGTCGGTCGTCGCCGGCTGGACCGGCTACGAAGCGGGGCAGTCCGCCTACGGCGACTACTATGCCTGGTACCGCCGCCTGCTCATGTGGCCGATCGAAGATGCTGTCGCTCAGGGGACCATTGACAAGGCAGCCTCCGAGGCCATCGAGTCCTCGCTCCTGCGCCGCCTTGAAGAAGCCGCTGCGAGCGTGGAACCATCGGCCTCGTCCCCCCTTGCCCTGGACTGGGTCAACGGACGGCGCACCCCCTTTGCAAACCAGAAGCTTGCAGCTGCCATCAGCGGGATCAAGCTGGGGACTGATGCCCCGGCCCTCATGCGCGCCCTCCTCGAGGCGACCGCCTACGGGGCCCGCGCCATAATCGAGGCCTTCGAGGCCGGGGGGATTGCCATCGAGCGCATCATGGCCATTGGCGGGGTCGCCCGCAAGAGCGTCATTGGCATGCAGATACTCGCCGACGTTACCGGCCGCGAGATACAGGTTACGGCGGGCGACCAGTCCTGCGCGATTGGCGCTGCAGTCTTTGCCGCCACCGCCGCGGGGCTCTACGAGGATATCTTTGAAGCCCAGAAGGCCCTTTCGGCCGGGACCGCGCGCGTACACAAGCCCGATCCCGCTCGCCAGGCCCTCTACAACAGCCTCTATCAGAAGTACCGGCGCTTTGGCGCCTTTATCGAGAGCGAAACAGAAGGAGAAGACAAATGATCGACCTTACCCAGTATGAACTCTGGTTTGTAACCGGCTCGCAGGACCTCTACGGCGACGAAACCCTTCGACAGGTAGCCGAGGACTCGAAGAAGCTCGTCGCGGGCCTCAACACCGACAGCCGCATGCCCTGCCGCATCGTCTGGAAGCCCACCGTCCTTACCGCCGACGGGATTCGCGCCCTCCTCGAAGAGGCCAATGCGACCGCTTCCTGTGCCGGTATCATCGCCTGGATGCACACATTCAGCCCCGCTAAGATGTGGATTGCGGGTCTCAATTCGTACAAGAAGCCCCTCCTCCAGTTCAACACCCAGTTCAATCGCGACATCCCCTGGGACAAGATCGATATGGACTTCATGAACCTGAACCAGTCGGCCCATGGCGACCGCGAGTTCGGCTTCATTACCGCACGCATGGATATTCCGCGAACGGTCATCGCCGGCCACTGGGAAGATGACAATACGCGTTCCCGCATCGCCAAGTGGATGCGGGCTGCCATCGCCGTTGCCGACGGCAAGAAGCTGCGTATCGCCCGCTTTGGAGACAACATGCGCGACGTGGCAGTTACCGACGGCGACAAGGTCGAGGCCATGATGCAGCTGGGCTGGTCGGTCCCCTACTACGGGATTGGCGACCTCGTGGCTGTCATGAACGAGGTTGCCGACAGCGAAATCGACGC
The DNA here is from genome assembly GCA_964541755.1 of uncultured Spirochaetales bacterium. GTDB lineage: Bacteria > Spirochaetota > Spirochaetia > Treponematales > Breznakiellaceae > CAZIRF01. The sequence continues at coordinate 22,151 of CAZIRF010000043.1, forward strand.
CCTCGTCAAGCAGTACGAGACAGAGTACGAGTTCGTCCCCGGCAGTGACGCCGCCAAGGCGCGCGCGCAGGTAAAGGAGCAGGCCCGCATCGAGATCGCGATGCGCCGCTTCTTCAAGGAAAACAATATCAACGCCTTTACAACCAACTTCCAGGACCTCCACGGCATGAAGCAGCTGCCCGGCCTCGCATGCCAGCGCCTTATGGCCGATGGCTTCGGCTTTGCCGGTGAAGGTGACTGGAAGACGGCCGCCATGGTGCGCACTTTCAAGGTCATGTCCGCCGGTTTGGGAGCGGGCGAGCAGGGCAAGGGCGACTCCTTCATGGAGGACTATACCTACCACTTCGAGCCGGGCAAGGAGCGCATTTTGGGCGCCCACATGCTCGAGGTTTGCCCCTCCATCGCAGGGGCCAAGCCCCGTCTTGAAGTCCACCAGTTGGGCATCGGCGACCGCGAAGATCCCGCCCGCCTCGTCTTCGTCGGCCGGCCCGGTCCAGCCGTCTGCGCCGCCGTCGTCGACTTTGGCAGCCGCTTCCGCTGCGTCCTCAACGAGGTCGAGGTCGTCACTCCCCCGGCCGACCTCCCCAAGCTCCCCGTCGCCCGCGTCCTCTGGCGCCCCGAGCCGGGGATCGCCACCGCGGCCGAGGCCTGGATACTCGCCGGTGGCGGCCACCACACCGCATTCTCGAACCTCGTTACCACCGACATGGTACGCGAGTGGGCCGAGATGGTAGGTATCGAGTGTCTCGTCATCGACAGCACGACGAAGATTCCCCAGTTCCGCAACGAGCTGCGCTACAGCGCCGCAGCCTGGAGAAAGTGATGGCGGGAAGTGCTTCAAGCTCCCGCTGGGCCAGCCTCAAGGAGGAGGCCTGGCGGGCCAATCTCGAGATTCCGCGGCAGGGCCTCGCCCTCTACACCTGGGGGAATGTCTCTGCCCTCGACCCGGATGCCGGGGTCTTCGCCATCAAGCCTTCGGGTGTGCCCTACGACGCCCTCAAGGCCGAGGACCTTGTTATCATCGATATGGACGGCAAGAAGGTGGAGGGGGCATTGAACCCCTCGTCGGACACCCCCACCCACCTCGAGCTCTACCGCGCCTTTGCTTCAAGCGGGGTGCGCGGGATCATCCACACCCACTCGACCCACGCCGTCGCCTGGGCCCAGGCCTGCATGGGCATTCCCCTCTTTGGCACCACCCACGCCGACCACATCCAGGTCCCCGTTCCCTGTACGCGCCTGCTCTCCAAAGAGGCCGTCGAGAACGACTACGAGAAGGAGACCGGGAAGCTTATCGTGGATCATTTTGCTGCGGCGGGTTTCAAGTCCGACGAAGTGAACATGGTCCTTGTGGGCGGGCACGGCCCCTTTGCCTGGGGACCCTCTGCCGCGAAGGCCGTCTACAACGGGGCCGTCCTCGAAGAGGTCGCCCGCATGGCGAGCCTTACCCTCGAGATCAATCCGTCGGCCAAGGAACTCCCCGACTACATCGTGCGCAAGCACTACGAAAGGAAGCACGGGCCCAAGGCGTACTACGGTCAAGGCTGATAATTTGCTTGGCCGCCCGAGGGCGGGGTAGTAAGCGGAAGCTTGCAGTTGGCGGCGCCATCAAGCTGCAGGCTTCTTGTTACTGCCTTCTATTTTTCTTTATTTCCTGTTTCTCGCGGTAGAGTTCTTCATCCGCACAGGCGAGCATCTCTTCGAGCGAACGGCCGCTACCTTTACCGGAATCGCAGTGCCCGATACTCATGGACAGATCCCAATCTCGCGCCAAGATACGGTTTTTCTCCTTGCACAGTTCCAGAACGCGTTTTTTGATGCCGGGAAAGCAGCGCTCTTCGGCATTGCTCACCAGGGCCGTATACTCGTCGCCGCCTATACGCGCAATGATATCCGAGTCGCGAAGGGCAGAAACAATGATTTCTGCCGCTGCCTTGATGGCGACGTCACCCTCGTTGTGTCCATACTTGTCGTTTATTTTTTTGAGGCCGTCGAGATCGATATACAGGATGATGAAGTCCTGCTTCTCGCGCTTCATGTAGCGAATTTGCTGTTCTGCCAGGGCCATAAACCCGCGGCGGTTCTTGAGGCCGGTAAGGTCGTCCTCGGTTGACATACGCTCTACTTGTTCCAAGGCCTCCCTCAGTCGTTTTTCGACCTCTTTGCGCTCCTTCATCTCGACAAGAAGTTGTTCGTTGAGTTCGTGCGTCATAAGCATGGAGGTGTAGTTTTGTATGATCCCGCAAAAGCGTTTGTAGAGCACTTCGTGGAGGTCGATGGACGGGATGTCTGCATCGCAAACAAGATACCCGTAATGGCTGTCGCGGTTGAGAATGATATTGACGACGAATGAGCCGGACCCACGCGGCGGGAACCAGGAGCCCGGGCCCGGATTGTCCCAGCTGTCGCGGTAGCTCATCCGTATGACCTGTTTCGCGCCGGCTTGAATGTCAAAGGGGTCTTCAAAGCGAACCAGGTGGATGACTTGGCCATGCATGGTGTACAGGAGCTCCCCGATCAAATCCTGTTCCCTGTTGAAATCAAGGCTCGTGGCAATGGCGCGCTCAAGGAGATTGGTTACCCGGTCCATTGCGAACTGCAGACCCCGCTTGTCCCAGTAGTCGGCGAATTCTATCTGGGTGAGCTCTTCAAAGAGCAGATTGTAGGGCACCTCGAAAAACTCAGTGGAAGCATGATAGAATGAGCTATGAAGCAGAA
>CAZIRF010000044.1:0-24682 GCA_964541755.1 uncultured Spirochaetales bacterium
TGGCGATGTAGCCCTCGACTTCATCCCCATCCCGTCCGTCCTGGGTGATGCGCGGGAAGCGGCCGTCGTACATCTCGCTGTAGCTGGCCTTTTCCTTGCAAAAGAGATTGCAGGCAATGTAGGCGGGGTAGCGACCCCGGCCCGGCAGGGGCGAGCCGTTTGGGGCACTCGAGGTCATTTCAACCTGCGGGATGCTTCCGTCTTCGAGGATCTCGATGGCTTCGAAACAGGTTTGCCGGGAGAACATGGTGGCATTCGTGTGGCGGTGGTAGAAGATGTACCACGAGCCCTGTACTTCGACCATGCCGCCGTGGTTGTTGCCCCCGTAGTAGCCCGCCTTGTCTGCCGGCTTCCAGGAGTCGATGCCGATATCGGCGTTGCTCACGATCACACCCCGGTACTCGAAGTCGCGGTCGGGATGGCGGCTCGTGGCGTAGCAGAGCTCGTGGAAGACGATAGAAGAGTAGACGAAGTAGTAGAGGTCGCCCTTCTTGCGAATGGAGGGGGCCTCGAAGAACTCATGGCCCTTGTAGGGCCCCTCTTTGGTGTTGTATGGCGCGCTGGGGAGTACGGTCTTGGTCTCCTGCGTAATGCTGATCATGTCCGGGCCCAGGCCAATTACCATGGGGCCCGTTCTGGAGCGGTCGCCGCGCGGGCAAAAGCCCGTATAGAGCCAGGTGGCATCGCCTTCGGTAATGACAGCGGGGTCGAATTGGGGCTCATCGCCTGCGCGCTCGCCCAGGCGGCTGCCATCTGCGTGGCGCACATAACCGTAGAACTCGTATTTCCCGGCCGGACTGTCGCAGACGGCGACAGAGACGACGTTTACCTTGTCGAGGACGTAGTAGAGGTAGTAGCGGCCGTCGGGGCCCCGGGTAACATCGGGGGCATAGAGGCACATGTCGCCGGCGGGATTGAGGGGATCGTCGGTCTTTTTGTAGATAACCCCTTCGTATTTCCAGGTACCCAGGTCGTCAAGCGCGGCGGAATAACAGACGTAGTCCCCCAGACAGAAGACGTGGCCGTTGAAGAAATCATGCGATCCATAGACATAGACCCGGTCGCCAAAGACATGCGGTTCGCCGTCGGGAACATACTCCCAGGAGGGAAGATAGGGATTTACCCCGTGTAATGCCATTGCGTGCTCCTACACATTAGATTGGAGGAGTATATGAGTGATATGGAGGGTGGGGTATCAGGAAATTTACCGGCTATGGGATTTCCTTGATTCAAATGAGGGCGCCGGGCATTAAGGAAAAAATTGGCGGTTTTCCCCGCTATACTGTTATACTGGAAGAGCTACCTCGAATGATGAGCAAACAGAACAGCGGGAGGGCTCCATGGCCTTTGAGAATGAATATGATTTTTCCCAACTCGTGAATGAGGCGGAACAGTTGGTTATCAAGGAACTGGGAGCCCAACTCGGGGAACGAAACGCCCAAGAAGACGGGAGTCCCGTCTGTGTCTGCGAGGACTGTGTCCTGGATATGGCGACTTTGGCCCTTAATTCGGTGAAGCCCCTGTACCGGGTTTCGCTCTTGGGGAGCCTCTATGCGGCACACGCCATGGACGAGGATGAGTATTCGAGCGCCCTCAAGAAGGCGGTCTCAAACGCCATAGACAAGATCCACGCAAATCCTTCCCACGATTAGGATTGGGGCAAGGTCCCTGCCGCTTCGCCCTTTTCAAGGAAGCTCAGGGGGCTTGTCTATGGCACCGTTGATGGCATCAAGGTAGATCAGGGCCGAGCTCTTGCGCCCGGGGAAGGTGCAGCGATAGAGTGTCCCTTCAAAATAGAACTCGAGGCGATCCTGTTTGAATATGCTCGCCCCGCCAATTGCGGCGAGCGGAATATGCATCTGCTTTTTGAGACGGGGGCATATCTCCAGTCGATCTGCGTAGAGCTGCATGCTCCCCATACAATAGGGAATCATTTTTTTCCTGCGATATCCGGTAAAAATCCGTACCCGGTCCCCGATTATCTGGCGTTCTGTGCTGCTCGCCTCCATGTGTTTCGCCAACAGCTTGCGCTGCCAGTCACCCCAATCGCCCATATTGGTAAAGATGGGGCCTGCGCCATCGGAATCCGGGTTCTCTTTTACGAAATGGCCACGGCTATCGTATATCGCCCGGTATCCGCAATTGCGGCAGGACAGGCGATTAGCGCCGGTCTCCAGTGTCCCGAACTGTGAACAGCGCGGACAGGCATAGAGGGCCCGTTCCAGGCCTTCCGCCCCCCGTTTTGATATATAGTCCAGCCCTTTATCCCGGGCAAACGCACTGGCATCAAAATTCAGTGCCGTACGGATACGTGTGTAGATACCGTCGACATCGAGTTGTTTGATCTCTTCTACAGAGAGTATCTGCGAAAACTCTATTTGAATGGGGCCTTTGCGCCGCTTGAGCGCCCAGCGCGGAAAGGCGAGATAGCCGCCCTTGTTGATGGCTGCGATAACGGGGATTTTGAGCAGCCGCACGAGTTTGGCCGTCGATTCAATAATGGGGCCGGTTCTCCCGTCCCAGCTCGTCTGGCCTTCGGGAAAGATCCCTATCACCCCGCCATCCCTTCGAATGTCCATGACATGACGTATGGTTTCCATGTCGTTGACCGATTTCGATTTGGGGATACCCCCGACGAGCTTCATGAAGAATGCCATTACGGGAGATCGGAAGACTGCGTCATTTGCGACGTAGTGAACCCGCTGGTCAATGTAACGCGATATGAGCATGGGGTCTGCGTTCATGACGTGATTGCCCAGGATGAGGAAGGGGCCGGGGCGGCCCTTTACCACTTCGTGATTGACGACGGTCGGGCGGTAGCGGACGTAGAGCCATATTCCCCAGGTTGCCCTGAGAAATTCGATGAACAGGTTTCTCCGCTGCATCAGCCCCTCCTGGGTCGAAGCCAGAGTTTTCCCGGTGCCAAAATGGAACGGCGGCGGGAGATAATGGCGTATGCGGCAAGGACGAAGGCGAGGTACGCGAAGGAAATGAGTACCGCCATCCAGAAGAGGGAAGGATCGTTGCGGGTGTAACTGTAGAGCGGCAGGTCGATGATGAGAATGAAGGGGATGGCAAGCACGAAGGTGAGCCCGGCCGACAGCATGTAGTCCGATGCCACGGGTTTCTCGAAGTCGGGATCGATAACGCGAAGGAGGGCGAGGCCGGTCGTGAGGGTGCCGGTAGCCACCCCGAAAATCATGAGCATGCGTGCAAAGCGGTGGTCGGTGAAGATGCGCGAACAGAACCAGGGAACCATGAGAAGGGCGGCAATTCCCGCCAAGGTGGAGATGACCAGGAGTGGTATCCAGTTATCCAGGACAACGGTCAGGCTGATGGCGGCAAGTGAGGCCGCTACCATGAGATCGACCGACAAACCCGATACCCGGGTCAAGGTGGTGGTGTCCAGGGTGTAGTCAATTTTTGCCCGATTGAAAATGGCCTTGGCCAGCATCGCGGCCAAAGAAGAAAATATGAAGTTGATGCTCCAAAAGCTCTCTGCGAGGTCCCGGCCCAGAGGGCCTGCGAAGGAGAGAACTTTTTCGAGCCCCGAAAGGAACAGGAAGCAGAAGAGATAGATGATCATGATGACGGCTATGTGCCAGGTCATGGAGTCGATCGCTTCGGAATCGGTGCTCAATCGTGCCCCGTCGGGTTTTTTCTCGTTGCGAGCCAAAAAGCCGGAGCGCAGGTTTTTGGATTGTATGGCCTCGATATCCGCCTCTTTCATCCAGCCTTTACGTACGCCATAGTTGATGAGAAAAACCCCTCCAAAGCAGCCCCAGAGAAAACCGAGGGCGGCAAAGCTCAATCCGATAGAGTCCGCGCCTTCAAAGCCGAAGCTTACCCACTTGCGCCCGATATTATACGCCTGTCCCGGCCCCAGTGAAAAACCCATGGGCAGGAGGAAGCCAAAGGAGGGGATGAGGTCGGGGAAGAAGGTCTTGATGAAGAAGAGGGTGCCGAAGAGACCCAAAAGCGCTTGAACTGCGTATTGCGAGAGGACCGATACGGAGGTTGCCACGATGGTGTGGTCGCCTTTTTTGTGGGCTGCGGGTACTTTTCGCAGAGTCATGGCGATGAATGATATGTTGAGCAGGTGGTAGGCGAGGTCGCCCAGTCCTCCCGAGGAAAGGCCCAGCTTGGGGGCGGCGAAGTTGTAGAAGAAGAGAAGGAGAAAGCCGGCCGTGAGGGCATTCGGGACCAAAAAACGTTGCAGGAAGCGAATCTTGACTCTCAAAAAGCTCGCGAGGAGGAGGCCGGCAGACAAGATGCCGATGTCAATGAAGAAAGCCCAGTTGAGGTTCATGCGTACCGTCCTTGATGCAGAAGATGGCGAGCGGCATCGGGTACACAATATGCCGGTCGGCTCCTTTTATTGTACGACGGATGTTGAGTGCGGGCAACTTTTCCCTGATCCGGGCAAAGGAATCGCCCCGGATTGGGAAATGTGGCGGTCAAGTGACCGCGCGGTGGAGGATCAGGCCAGAGCCTTGGTCATCCACCGCTTGCTGCGCCAGCGCAAGAGCATGACGATACCGCGAAGGGTTTCATCGGTACTGATGGCAAGCCAGATGCCCACAAGCCCCAGACCCAGCTTGAATGCGAGTATCCAGGCCCCGAAGACCATGAATAACCACATCGAGAAGAGCCCGTAGAAGACCGGGAAGCGAACATCCCCGGCGCCTTTGAGGGCCGGAATCGTGATGAGGTTGATCGACCTGCCGGTTTCCATGTAGATCGATACGAGCAGGAGGCTCCCGGTAAGGGCTGCGATTTCCGGGGTGGGGTTGAACAGGGCAATGAGCGGGCTCTTGAAGAGATTCAACATGAGAATGAGCGCGAGCGAGAGAACGGTCCCGATGGCCTGATACTTCCAGACCCGCCGGTATGCGTCTTCGGGGCGTTTGGCCCCTACGTAGTAGCCGGTTTTGATCTGGGTAGCATTGCCTATCGAGATGGGGATGACCACGACAAAGCGGGCTATGGCCTGGGCGTAGACCATGGCGGACATGGCCGCCGTACCCAAGGTGGAAACCATGGCCATGAGGACGATCTGGGCGATGTTGTAGGAGAGGTTTTCCCCCGCGGTGGGAACGCCGATCTTGAGTATGGTCTTGTATATCTTGCCGGGGACCTTTTGCCAAGCGCGAATGGGGAAGTGTACATCTTCTTTCTTGCGAATGCGGATGGCCAGGAGTATGCAGGCTATCAATTGCGAAAAGACCGAAGCAGCCGCCACACCGGGGACCCCGAGTACCGGGAGGCCGAAAAAACCGTAGAGGGCGAGGGCATTGCCGATAACATTAATGATATTTGCCGTGAGCGAAATGTACATTGCATCGCGGGTGTATCCGTGGGAACGCAATATGGTTGTCTGCAGGAGACTGAATGCCATGAACAGGGTTCCGACCCCGCCAAAGATGGCAAAATACTGCCAGGCATAATCGCGGACAGCCTCGTCGATTGCGTATTGCGAGAGGAGCAGCCGGCCGCCGGCGAAGACCGCTATCCCCAGTACAATGGCCACCCCCGTTACCATCACGGCACTTGCCTGGGCCACCTGTTTTGCTTCCGCATCGCGCGCGGCTCCCAGGTACTGCGAGAGGACGATGCTTGTGCCGATGCAGATGACATTGAACATCACGTGTATGAAGAAGATATACTGCGAGATGAGCCCGACGGCGGCGACCGCTTCCTGCGAGTAGGAGCTGAGCATGAAGGTGTCGACAGAGGATACGAGGATCCGGAAGAAGGATTCCATCGCAATGGGCATGGTGAGGGCGAGCATGGGAAGGGCGGCGCGATCCCGCTTGCTGATAGTGGCCGGTGTGGTACTCATGTATACAGAAAGTCTAGTGATTCCAATCGTTTGCGTCCAGTCGGTGAAACACCCGAGCTTCCGTTCGGTAAAGAGGGCGAGGCAGCGGCCGGATGGGAAGGGCGGATGCGCGAGCATCGCATCGCGACTGTTGCAGGCTTGAAAAAATGCCCCCGTCCATAAAGGCGGAGGCTGTATAAACTTGGTTGTTGATGGATGATTCGGGAGCGCGAAGGGCTTGTTTCCCGAATCAGGCGACGACGGTCGCCTCTTCGCTGGCCTCGTACAGGTAGCCGGTGTTGATGCAGGTTTCGAAGAGGCTCTTCGACATGGTCTCTTCAATTACCTTTTCCCAGCCATCCTTGACGCGAACCACGCGCACGAGGTAGCTGTCGTCCAGCTCGCGCAGGATGTCGAGGAACTCGACGCGGCCGCTTTCGCATTTGATACAGTATCGTTTCATGGGTCCTCCCCGGCGCATACCCTCCGGGAGGAGCCCCGCAGTGAAACACGCCGTCTGTATACTGTATCGGCGGGGAGAAAAGACTGGTTGAGTCCTTTTCGCGGATGGGACTATCAGTCTATATTCTTGAGTGTTATGGCTAGCGACGCGCATGCACACCCATTTGAACTCTTTTTGCATGACGCCACCTGCGAACAGCAGCGAAGGGAGCTGGGGCTTGCCGTCCTTGCGAGCGCTTGGCGCGAAGATGAACTCGACTTTCACCGTGAACTGGCGCGCCGGGCCCATGAAGACGGGGCCCCGCCGCTGTACTGTGCCTTCGGGGTGCACCCCCAACTCCTTCTCGAGGCCCCCGACCGCGTAGCTGCCTCGCGAGCCTGCCTCTTGAATGCCTTGGACCGTGGCGCTCTCGATGCCCTTGGCGAAGCGGGCCTCGATGCATTCGGCCCCCACCGTGCGACCCTGGAAGATCAAATCCCGCTCTTTCTGGAACAGGTCGAGCTCGCCGTACAGTATCGGCTGCCCCTCGTTCTCCACCTGCGCCGTGCGAGTGCCGAACTCTTTTTGCATACGCGATTGCTTTCGAAATTATCAAGCCTGATAGTTCACTCGAGCCCCCTCACCCTGCGGGAGTCGATTTCCCTCCTCGAGCGCGGGATCAATGCGTATTTCTCCTTTGGGACGCCCCTTTTGAAGGGCAAGCGCAGCGCCCTTGAAGCGCTCGCACAGCTGCCCCCTGATCGCCTCCTCTTCGAGACCGACGCCCCCTTTCAGGGGCTGGGCCGTGATGAAAGCACGAACTGGAACACACTCGGGCAGGTCTGTGATGCAGCCTTCAAGCTGCGCGCCACAGACGGGAGCACCCGCAGCGACTTTGAAACGACAATCGACCACAACTTCCGGAGGGCCCTTGGCCATGAGTGATCACCTGCATTTTCAAGAGAGAACCGCCATCCTCCTGGGCGAAGAGGCCCTCGAGGCTCTGGGACGCGCTTCTGTAGCTGTTTACGGATTGGGCGGGGTGGGCGCCGCCTGCGCCATCGACCTTGTGCGTGCGGGGGTGGGGACCATTCGCGCCCGCGACTTCGACACGGTGAGCGAAGGCAACCTCAATCGCCTCGTCTTCGGGCTCTCTTCGACAGTGGGGCGAAAAAAGACCGATGTGTTTGCCGAATGGGCCCGCGACATAAACCCGAAGGTGCAAGTCCTTGTCGAGGATGGGCTCATTAGCGGGGCGGGGGCAGATGAGGCGATACTGGAGGGCTGTGACTTCCATATCGACTGCATCGATACCCTCAACGCGAAGGCAAACCTCATCGCGGCCCTCGTGCGCGCCGGGCTGCCCTTTGCTTCATCCATGGGGACGGCCGGGCGACTGGACCCCCTGCGTCTGCGCTTCGGCTCGCTGTGGAAGACCGCCGGCTGCCCCCTCGCGCGCAGTGTGCGCCAAAGATTGCGCAAGTTCGGGGTGCCGCCAGATGCGCGGGTGGACTGCGTGTGGTCGGATGAAGAGGCGGCCCCGCCCGGCGACTGGGGCGAGGCGGGCGGCGGGCGGCCCCGCCGTTTATTGGGGACAGCCCCCTTTGTACCACAGACGGCGGGCCACATACTGGCCTCGGTCGCCGTGCGGCACATACTGGCCCAGGCCGGTACATAGGGCCGCCAGGGCTATCAGTACAAGCTCTTTCCCCCGTCGTCCACGAGGACAAAGGCAGCGAGGTCCTTTACCTCGATGAGCCGGACGGCCTCCATCCCCAGGTCTTCGTAATCGATGACCCTGCTTGAGAGGACGTTCTTGCTGGCCAGGAGTGCGGCGGCCCCGCCGATAGTCCCCAGGTAGAAGCCCCCATATTGTTTGCAGGCATCGAGGAGGGCCTTGGTGCGGTTGCCCTTTGCAAGGGTCACGAGGCTTGCGCCCCGGGCCATGAGCTCGTCGGCGTACTCGTCCATGCGAAGGGCCGTCGTGGGCCCCAAGCTGCCCACCGGGTGGTCCGGAGGGGTGCGTGCGGGACCTGCGTAATAGATGGGGTACTGTGTGGTGTATGACGGGAGCTCTTTTCCCGAAGCGATGAGCTGGTGCCAACGCAAGTGGGCCGCGTCGCGGGCGACGAGGAGAGGCCCCGAAAGCGAAAGGCGTGTCCCGACGGGAAGGCCCCGCAAGGCCGCCAGAACCGCTTCCATGCCCTTCGAAAGGTCGATGGGAACGGCTTCCGTCTTCCCGGCCGCCTTGGCGCTACCGGAGGGGCTGCTTTCTGCCGGGCCCCCTGTTTGCACCCGGCCGCCCTGTGCATCATCGTTCCGGGTTCTTTCCAGACTGGCCATAAAGCCCGGCACGTCGTGCACGAGGCGCTCGACGCGTACCCCGTTCGAGGAGATCTCCGCGAGCATGCTGCGATGGGCCACACAGGCCACCCCGATCGATACCGGGAGGCTCGCCGCGTGCCGCGAGAGGCGCAGGACCGTGGCGCTCGCCAAAAAGGCGCGGCCGCCGAACTGGGCCCCCGGGCCCTCCTTTGCGCAGGTGTCGAGGAGCCAATCCTCGAGGGCCCGGTCGCGCAGGGGGAGCTCCTCACCCTGCCACTTCGCGAAGAGCCCCGAACTGGCTAGTTTCTGCATCTTGAGGTTCTCTTCGGCCGAGGTCCCGCCAATGACCACCGCGAGGTGGTAGGGCGGGCAGGCCGATGTGCCCAGGGCCAGGGTCTTTTCGAGGAGGAAGGGCTTGAGCTTGGCCTCATCGAGGAGGGCCTTCGTCATCTGGAAGAGGCTCGTCTTGTTTGCCGAACCCCCGCCCTTGGCCGTAAAGAGAAAGCGATAGCGGGGGCCCTGTGCGGTGGCGGGCCAGCCGGTCTCGATCTGTATCTGGGCGGGCAGATTGGTCCCGCTGTCGTGTTCGGCGTAGATGTTGTCGGGGACGAATTGGCTGGCGCGCAGGTATGCTTCCCGCCAGGCTTTCCCAGCCCCCTCCTCGAGGGCCTCGATGTCGCCCCCGCCGGTAACAAGGCCCTCGTCCTTGACCGCGAATACGGTGGCCGTGCCGGTGTCCTGGCAGAGCGGGAGTATTCCCCCGGCGGAAAGCGCCGCGTTTTCAAGGAGGCTCTCGAGGACGAATATCTCGTTTGCGTCGTCGCTGTCTGCCTTGAGGCGTGCAAGACACTCGAGTTGGTGCGGGCTCAGGTAGCGCGAAATGTCGGCGAAGGCCCGTGCGGAAAGCCTTTGAAGAAGGGAGGGGGCTATGCTGATAGCGCCACCCGGCCCCCCTTCCTCTGTAAGCTCGCCCTGTTCGACGGGGAAGTCCTCCAGTTCGCATCCGGCGAGGGCCGTGTCGAAGAGGCGCGCGAGATTCATTCTTTGGTCCTGTCGATGGCGGTAATCAGCCAGCGGTCCTTGCGGAATTCCAGCGTCACGACGTCGATTCGCTTTTCATTCTGTGCCGGGGTCTCGTCCGGGGTAACACCCTCGCCAGGCATGGCCGTCTCGCCCGGGAACCAGAGCTTGTATTGGACACGGTAGCGGGCAACCTGCTCGTCTTTGGAGAGCTCCTCCACGGCGATTTCGGTCGTCCCGAAGATAAAGCCAGCCGGTACGCGTCCTTCGTCCAGGACCGGTTGCGGGTCGTTGCGCACGATAATGCGTTCATTGCCCTGCCTCATGCGCGATATGACAAAATAGTTCATCGTCGCGGTGACATCGGCCTTGGGCGCGCCTTTGGCCAGGCAACCCTCCATGCGTTCATGGTCGAGGGGGGTAAAGGCGCTATAGTACATGTCCACGACGGCCGCGGGTTCAAGCCCCAGGGTGTTCGGGCGCTCTCTTGCGGTTTTAGCCATATCATAGCCAAAAAAGCCCAAGAGGAGGGCCGCCAGAGAGCCGATGACAAGGGTCTTGGTATGTCGACGAAAGAATATCTTTCTGCTTTCAAGGGCGTTCCGTTCGCGTTCGAAGCGCGTGCGCTCTGCAAGGGTCTTTGAAACTGTCTCTTCGTCCGGGCTGCGGTACAGCCTTTCCGGCGAAGACCATTCACTCGAGAGAACTGCTTTGGAAAAGCTCTCGAGGTCGGGCCGCATTACTTCGCGTGCAGTCCCGGCCTTTTTGCTCTCGGGGGCAGGGCCCTGAAGGGCAGCGTCGAGAAGGGCTGCGAGCTCCGGCAGGAGGCCCGGGTGGGCGAAGCGGGCCGGCAGGGGCGGGGTGTCCCTCATGCGCTGGCGCAGGGTTTCACCATCTTTCGCTTGCCAGGGGTTCGTCCCGGTGAGGATGCGATAGGCGAGGAGGGCCGCGGTAAAGACGACCCCTCGATCATCACGCAGGCCCGGGTGTTCCCATATTTCCTGCCCCTCATACACAGTACCTTTTGCCGTCATGGCCCGGTGAAAGGGATTTTGGGGGAGTACGAGGGCTTCGCCGCTTGCGCGGTTTACCAGGCAGGCCCAGGGGGAGCGGGCAAGTTCGAGTTGTCTCCCCGCCTCGTTTATTCGCGGCTGCAGGGCGAGCCAGCGGCGGTAGAGCTGCCAGAACCGGCCGGTATCCCGTTCACCGCTTGAAGATGGTAAAGCGGCTGCCCCGGGGGGGTCCCCCGTGAAGGCCGGGCCGAAAATGGCGACAGTCCCGGCATGCTCGAGGGTCCCCTCGGGGACCCATGGCGTCCAGGAGCCGTCCGCGTGAAAGAGGGCCCCGTGGTCTGCCAGGAGGCTGCCGAATTTCGCCTGTGCAAAGGAGCCCGGCGCGAGGCCCGTGTCGAGGGCCAGGACTTCCCGGCCCTCGTATTCGATCAAAAAGAACGGGCTGTTCATGCTACCTGCCGTCGGGTGAATAGAGGAACTTGAAGTAATCCATATCGGTCGTCAAGGTCTTCTTGAAGTCCGGGATTGTCTGGCGGTAGGACTCCATGGCGCGCCAGAAGGTGTAGAATTGGCGGTCCTTGTTGTAGGCATTTGCATAAATGGCCGAGGCCTGTGCATCCGCCTTGCCCTTGATGGTCTCGGCCTTGGCGTAGGCCTGGGAAAGCAGGGTGCGCTGCTCGTTTTCAAGGCGCCCCATCCACTCCGACCGCTTGCCTTCGCCTTCGGAACGGATGGCCTGGGCAATTTGGTTGCGGTCCTTGATCATGCGGTCGTAGACGCTCTGGGTGAGCTTGTCGTCGTAGTTGATCTGGCGCACAACTACGTCAATGATCTCGATACCATACTCGGGGGCCATCACCCGTGTACGGGTAAGCATTTCCTCGCTCAGGCTGCGCCTGCCCTTGGAGACAGATTCATACGTAGTGTCGGAGGCGGAAATCCCCAGGGTTTCGGCGTCGATGTCCTCGCCAAGGCCCAACTCATCCGCTTCGGCCACCCCCATGATGTAGTTTGAGTTACGTACGACCTCGCGCAGCCAGTTTTCTGCGACAATGGTGCGCACGGCAGAATCGATAACGTCATTGAGGCGGCGGTAACCGGCATCGAGGGTTGTCACCGACTTGTAGTAGACCACCGGGTCGATGATCTTCCAGCGGGCTGTCGTATCGACCCAGATCGTGTTCTTTTCCTTGGTAAGGATGCTCTGTTTCTCGCCATCCCAGGAGAGGATGCGGCGGGGGTACTTGTGGACGACGTCGAGGAAGGGGGTCTTCATGTGGAGGCCCGCCTCCTGCTTGACGGCGACAATCTGGCCAAGACGCACGACGATGCCCTGTTCGCCCTCGTCGATGGTATAGAAGGGGCCGGAAATCAAAACGATGACCACGAGTATGGCTATCGTGGCGAGTATGCCTATCAGTTTTTTCATTATTTCGCTCCTCCCGTGCTGTCAAGGTTCATGAGGGGAACGAGGCCCTCGATTTCGCGGTCGATGAGGACCGTCCCGTCGGCTTCGCCAAAGATCTCCTCGACCATCTCGTAGTAGAGGCGTTGGCGGGTAATATCCGGCGCCTTTCGGTACTCCTCGTACATGGCCTCGAAGCGGGCGACATCGCCCTTCGCCTTGTTCACGCGTTCTGCCGCGTAACCCAGGGCCACCTGCTCCATGCGGTCGGCTTCGCCGCGGGCGCGCGGAATTTCGCGATTGTAGGCTTCCTTGCCTTCGTTTATGAAGCGGTTCATGTCCTGTTTTGCCTTGTTGACGTCGTCAAAGGCCGCCTGGACCCCTTCGGGGGCAAAGGTGTTCTGCAGCTGGACGGTGATGATCGTCACCCCCAGGCCGTAGGACGAGAGCATCCGGTTCATCATCTCTGCCGCCTCGACCTCTATGGTCGTGCGGTCGGCGCCCATGACGCCCATGATGGTCTTGTCGCCCACGAGCATGTTCATCATGCTCTGCGAGATGTCCCGTATCGTGCCGATGCGGTCGTATACATTAAAGGCCCAGGCCTTGGGATCTGATATGCGGTACTGGATGATCCACTCGACATCGACGATGTTGAGGTCGCCGGTGAGCATGTTCGACTCGTTCGAGAAGGACTTGTTCGAATAGCTCGAACGCACCCCCGATCGCTCGGTACGAAAGCCGAATTCTTCGGTCTGGACTTCCTTGGTACGGATGACAATGTGCTTGTCAATCCCGAAGGGCAGCTTGTAGTGCATCCCGTCACCGTTGGTCTTGAGGTACTTCCCGAAGCGGGTGACGACGGCTTCCTCGTTGGGCTGGACGATGTAGAAACTCGTACCCAAGAGGATGAGGACGGCGATGCCGCCCAGAACGAGTAGCACGGTAATCGGCTTGAGCCAGCCGGGCATGCCCGATGGTGAGACATTTCTCATGGCGTTTCCTCCATTTTTTTACGCGCGGACAGAATACGGGGGCCCCGGCGAAAATCCGGGCGACCCATGAATAAAGTATACAGGCTGCAGGGCGCGGTCAAGGACTTCAATGCTGATAGTTTTCTCCGCTCTGCGGCATATTATCCGTTTTCCGGCGAGACACGATGGCATTTTTCGAGTATACCGATGCCATGAATCGCGTACTTACTGCGTTGATGATTGTGTCCATGGTGCTCTGGGGCGGCAGTTGGGTGTCGGGCAAGCTCGCCGCGGTGAGCGTCGACCCCTTTGTCATTATCTTTTGGCGTTTCTTCCTTACGGCAGCCAGTCTCCTGCCCCTGCTCAAGCCCTTCAAACAGGGTCTCGCCATACCGCGGGGAGCCCTTCGCTGGCTCATCGCGGCCTCGTCCAGCCTCTTCATCTACAATATTTGCTTCTTTGTGGGCCTCCAGACGGGCCTGGCGGGGAAGGGCGGGCTCATCGTCACGACCTTGAACCCCCTCTTTACCTTTCTTCTTACCTTCCTCATTCAACGGGCGAAAATTTCCAGATTGCAGGCCTTTGGCCTCTTTTTGGGCTTTGCCGGCGGCTTTGTCATGCTCGAAGTCTGGCTCCACGACGCCACAGACTTACTCGCCGGGGGAAATCTCCTCTTCCTCGCGGCCAGCGTCCTCTGGGCCCTGCTCACCATGGCCTCGGGCAAGGCCCAGGAGAAGGTACCCTTCATAAGCTACTCGATCTGGGCCTACGGGCTCACGGCCCTCATGGGCCTTGCGGCGAGCCTCGTTACCGGGAGCCTGTGGACTACCCCGGTACACAGTGTTCCCTTTTGGCTCAACATGCTGTACCTTTCTGTCGGGGCCACGAGCTTTGCGACGACGGTCTACTTCCTGTGCACCTCCCGCCTGGGCTCGCGGCGGGCCAGCGCCTTCATATTTACGGTCCCGGTAAGTGCCCTGCTTTTCTCCTGGCTCTTCCTCAAGGAAGTGCCCACCATTTATGCGCTCGCAGGCGGCGCCCTCGCCATAGGGGCCGTCTACGTCATACACCGTGCCCGTAGCGGGACGGCAACTGCGGCATCCTCGTAAACAAAAGGATGCCTGCAAAAAAGGATGTACCCATGAAAAAGAAACGTTCCTTCGGCCCTGTTACCATCAGCAGTCTTTTAATTCTCCTCTTCTTGACCACACTCTCCTGCGCGACCGCCACCACAACAGACCCCCTGGGGCCCCGCGCCCTAGAGCCCATACCGCGCCGCGAGGGCATCGTCCAGGGCGTTTTCGACAACGGCCTTTCGTACGCCGTGTACCAAAACGCCGAACCGGCAAACCGCATCAGTCTGCGCCTCGTCGTGCGCGCAGGCTCGGTTCTGGAAGAAGACGACCAGCGGGGCGTTGCCCACTTCGTCGAACACATGGCCTTCAACGGCACCGAACACTTCAAGGAAAACGAACTCATCCGCTGGGCGGAATCGGTGGGCATGGGCTTCGGGCCCGAAGTCAACGCCTACACGAGCTATGAAGAAACCGTCTACATGCTCGAAATCCCGGCCGACGATCCTGCTACCCTCGATACCGCCCTCCTCATCCTCGCCGACTGGGCCGGCCGCATCAGCTTCGACCCCGTGGAACTCGACAAGGAACGCGGGGTTGTCATCGAAGAGTGGCGCCAGGGGCGCGATGTCAACGGCCGCATGCGCGACAAGCAGCTCCCCTTCCTTTTGGGCGACTCCCGCTTCCCGCAGCGCCTTCCCATCGGCGATCCGGAGATCATTCGCAGCATCGACCGCCAGCGGGTTGTCGACTTCTACGAGACCTGGTACCGCCCCGAGCTTATGAGCGTTATCGTCGTGGGTGATATTGAATCCGAAAAAATCGTCGAAGGTCTTGCTGCCAGCGTTGGAGCACTCCCCGCCAAAGACGGCCCCGAACTCCCCGACTACGACATTGCCCACGCGCAAAAAGCGGAGCTCCTCCACATAAGCGATCCTGAGTTCGGCTACAGCTTCCTGCAGCTGCTCAAGCCCTCGACGTCGGTCCGTTCCACGACCATCGGCAATTTCCGGCGCAACATCGCCCGCGACCTCATCACCAACGCCTTCAACGAGCGCCTCGCTGCCCTCAAGGAAGCGGGCGGGGGCACCTACCTTGATCTGGCTGCCGGTATCTCCAAGATGCCCGGCGAGCTTGACTACGCATGGCTGGGCTTCATTCCCCAGGACAGCGCCTTTACCGAAGCCCTCCAGGGCATCCTCGCAGAGCTCGACCGTTTCGTGGCAGAGGGCCTTACGGACGATGAATTGTCCCGCGCCATCGACATCCTCCGCGCCCGCGCAGAATCCGCTGTCGCCGAAAGCGCCAAGCTCCCCTCCGGCAGGATCGTCGCCGACCTGCAGAGCGAGTACCTCTACGGTCGTGTACCCTTTACCCCCGAAACCGCCCTTGCCCTTGGCGAAGAAGTCCTCCCGAGCATCGACGCTGCATATCTCATGAAGGAAATAGGGCTCCTCTTTGGCGATCGAATGACCCTCGCACTCCTCCAATCCCGCGAACCCAACGACCTCCTTCCCTCAAAGGATGAGATCTTCTCCACCTGGCGCGAGTGGAAGAGCGCGGCCGTCGAGACCCCCTCTGCCAAGGATCAACAAGGGGAAAACCGCCCCCTCGCGGACGCCTCCAACGAGGCTCCCGGCAACATCGTGCGAGAACGCGTCCTCCTCGCCCCCGACGCAGGCGATGCAAGCGAGCCCGCGGCAGCCGGCCTCCCCGAAAAAATCATCGAGTGGACCCTGTCCAACGGCATGCGCGTCATCGCCATACCCACCCGCTTCAAGGACGATGAAGTCATCATGTCCGCCACGAGTTGGGGCGGCTATTCCCTCGTGGACGACGGGGACTACTATCAACTCGCCGTCGCCCGCTCGTACCGGGAACTCTCCGGCCTCAACGGCCACAGCCCCACGGCCTTGAGCCGCCTCCTCGCGGGAAAGGTCGCTAACGCCGGCATCTGGCTTACCGAAGACCAGGAGGGGCTCTGGGGCTCCTCTTCGACCGGCGACCTCGAAACCATGGTGAAGCTCCTCAATCTCCAGTTCACCGCCCCCGATTTCACCGCCAGCGCCTGGGAAAACCTCCTCGCAAGCATCAAGGCAGAAAGTGCCGCGCGCGAAGCGAACCCCAAGCAGGTCTTCAACAGGCTCCTCTCCCAAACCGTCTACCCCGACACGCCGCGCGTCCTCTACCCCAGCCTCGAGGACATCGAGCGCCTCGATGCGGCCAGGAGCGAAGAACTCCTTCGCGCGCGCTACACGAATGCCGCGGACTTCACCTTGTTCTTTGCCGGGAGTTTCGACCTTGAAGTCCTCAAGGACCTTGTCACGACTTGGTTCGCGGGCCTTCCGGGAAGCGGCGAGCGGGAAGAAGCGCTGGGCACATATCCCGCCTTCCCCAAGGGCGTTCAACGCAAAAAGCTCGCCCAAGGCGAGATCGAGCAGAGCATTGTCTATCTTGCCACGGGCGGCTCCATCCCCATGGCAGAGGGCGACGAGGAACTCATCACCCCCTTTGCCGGCCTCTTGGACATGCGCCTTCGCAACCGCATTCGCGAAGACCTGGGCGCTACCTACCATGTCTCGGTCAATGGCACCATCAACTGGTACCCGGCGCAGAGCCATATATTCGAATTTTCCTTTGGATGCGAGCCAGGCCGCGAGGAGGAACTCATCGCCAGCGTCCTCGAGGTGGCGGAAGGGGTCATCAAGGACGGGCCCAGCGAGAGCGAAATCGAGACCCTGCGCGAACAGCGCCGCCGCAGTCTCGAAACCGACCGCCGTACCAACCGCTACTGGCTCGACGAGGTCATGAACGAGTACAAGTTCGACCGCCCACTCTCGCGCGTGGCCAATGAGGAACGTCTCCTTACACCCATAAGCGTAGAAAAACTCCAGGACTTTGCCCGCCGTTACCTCCAATTGGAGAACCGGGTGGAAGCCATCCTCACCGGTGGGGAAACGCCTGTCCAAGAGTAAGTCGTCAGAAGGAGGGGGAAGTCTCCCCCTCGCGCGATCTTCCGTCGGCAGGCCCGGGGGCGCCAGGTGGCCCCCCCGGGCCGCGGACCCCGATGCGCGGGCCCTGCGGGCCCGCGCCCCTGTCCAACCCGTGCCGCCGGCGATATCGCGCTACCCCCTCGGGAAAGACTCCTGCGAACTGTTGCGCCCCGGCCCCCCGGCTACTATGCTGTAGGCAACATGAAGAAGTCCTTTCGCGCCATACGCCTCATGGTGAGCTTCCTGGTCGTCGCCATCGCGGCCTCTGCCTGGTTCCTCCTCTACCAGCCCAATCGCAATGCCATCCGCGACCTCCTCGTCGACAAGGCAGTCATGGAAGCGGGCGCCCGCGCGGAGACCGTCCTCGCCCTCGTTGATCGCTGTCGCGAGGGGGCCGAGAGCCTCTCGAGCCGCACCATGCTGCGCCGCGCCATGCGCGCCTACCGCGATGGCACCCAAAGCTTTGAGGAGGCGGCCCTCTTCCACCTGGGGCTCTACGATGACGGGGCCCGGGTTCTCGCCTGGCTCTCCGGGGTCGAGCGCCACATGGACGGAAAGGTGATGGCCCGCTATGGCGACAGCCTCGATGCCGACCACAGTTGCGAGAACAAGGGCAGCGAATTTGCGCTCCATTTTCACTTTGTCCCGCGCAGCGGCTTCCTGATGGAAGAGGAAGTTCCCTGTGCAGACTCCCTGCGTGTCGTCTCGCCCATTATCGACAACGGGCTTCTCCTGGGGCACGACTGCGTTTGCTACCACCTCGAGGAGGCCCTCGCTGCGGTTCGCGGCGGCCACTGGGATCTCGCCATCATCCCGCAGAGCCAGAGCAGGGCCCTTATAGACTCGAGTTCCGCGTATTACACGGGCCGCTCGCCCACACTCTTCCACCGCGGGGATGTTATCGGCGTTACCTACGACATACCCGGCAGCGACAGCGCTGTCGTTGTACGGGCCTCCTACAATGAGCTCTTCGAGGAGGGCTTTTCACTCAGCCGTGCCACCCTTCTTCGTTTCATGGCCGTTCTCATCGCCCTTCTGGCCGCATCCAACATCTTCGTCGTTGTCGTGCTGCATAGGCTTCTGTCCCGGCTCCAGGCAAGCCGCGACTCCTGGCGCGAAGATGCCCTGCGAGACAGCCTCACCGGGCTCTACTCGCGCCGCTCCCTCGAGTTCTGGATAGACCATGAGCTTCCCCACGAAAAGGCCGCCATTGCCGTGGTCATGATTGACCTGGACGGCTTCAAGGACATCAACGACCGGCAGGGCCACGAAGCCGGCGACCGCATCCTCGTCGATATCGCCCGCCTGCTCAAAGCCGTCCTGCGTACCGAGGACCTCGCCATCCGCCACGGCGGCGACGAGTTCCTCCTGCTCTTGGGAAAGAGCGACGATGCAATTACCAGGAGTGTTATGGCACGCCTCGAGGAGACCCTTGCCGCCACCCTCTGTGCCAACACGGTCTTGCGTATATCCTGGGGTTTCACCCTCCTTGAGCCCCCTGCCGCACGCAGCGAATTCGAGGCGGCCCTCCGCGATGCCGACGCCGCCATGTACCGCATGAAGAACTCTCACCGAAAGGGGCGACGGGAGTAGGGGTATCGGGAATACCGTGAAATTTGACGGTTGAGCAATTTATCAGCAAATAATGATTGTCCCGAGAGGTTCCCATCACCATGCTTTATTATCTTTACAGACTTCGCCCGCCTGCTTTGCGAAGCCCGGGGGGTGCCTCCGAGCTTCGCGGGGTGATTCATGCAGGTACTTGGTATATGCCCGGTAAAAGGCGGAGTAATCGCAAAAGCCAACGGCCGTACAGGCCTCTTGGGTGCCCATTCCATTGCGAAGCAGGTCCTTGGCCGCGGTCAGTCGTTTTCTCAAAATGTACTCCCAGGGGGAAGAGCCGACAGACTGTTTGAAAAGCCTTCCAAACTGCGAGACGCTCAGATTGAAATATTCCGCAATGGACGAAACAGAGATTTCTTCGAACAGATGATGATTGATGTAGTGGATGCTGCGCTCTGCCAGGGTCGATGGCTTGTGAAGGGAAGCGCTTCTATCCGAATATGCGCGATGGATCAGGAAAATGAGCAGGGGCAGATGGGTGTGTATCGAAATGGTTTTATCATAGGCCTCCTTGGGCGCTGTCATTTGAACGAGGAGTTTCTTTATCAGGGACATATCAAGATCGGGTTCTGCAAACAGGTTGTCTTTGCCCAGCGGGCGGTCGAGGAAGGGTTTCATCAGTCGGTTTTGCGTATCGAATGAAGAAAGCCAGGTGATGGGAAAGTTGATCGCATAGCGTTCATAGCGCCTGCTTTCAAGGATTCTGGCCGCATGCGACTCTGCAGGGCGCATGATGAGCAAGCTGTTTTCGTCTAGGGGATAGCGTGAACCCTCCACCAGATACTCGACATTACCGGAAATGAAAAAGTATATCTCGCAGCGATTGTGGATATGCATGGTTGAGTTTGTGGGGTCGGGATTTTCGTCGATCGCGTGACGGATGTATATGTCGCCTGCATTGAATTCGTTCAACATCGGCAAAATTGTATCCCGATATGCTTTAATATGCAATATAAATTGCTTGAAATGACAATGGCAATGTAGAAACAAGCATGTTACCGTCCTTGACAGGATCCTGTAAGGAGGTAGTGCATGAAATTCACCTTGGCAGCCTTTGCCGATGAAGCGGATGCATCAATCGATGGCCAAATAGCGGCCATGACGGAAAACGAGATCTCTTTGCTTGAGATACGTGGTGTTGACGGGCAGAACATAGCCGACATCAGCGTTCAAAAGGCCAAAGAGATACGCAGCAGGCTCTCTGCGCACGGTATCGGCGTATGGTCAATTGGCTCCCCGTACGGGAAAATCGGTATTGGCGATGATTTTGCCGCTCATTTGGATTCGTACAAGCGGGGCCTGGAAACAGCCGACATTCTGGGTGCGGGGCATATTCGCCTCTTCAGTTTTTATGTCCCCGATGATGAAAAGGAACAGTACAAAAACAAGGTAATGGAGCAGCTTGCATGTTTTGTGGAGGCCGCAGAAGGATCCGGCATCGTACTCTGCCATGAAAATGAAAAAGGCATTTACGGCGACAATGCCGCAGGCTGTGAAGAGATCCATCAGCAAGTTCCTTCCTTGAAGGCCGTCTTTGATCCGGCCAATTTCATTCAATGCGGGCAGGACACCCTCGAAGCATGGGAAAAGCTTGGCCCCTATGTTGAATACCTGCACATAAAGGATGCCCTCGCAAACGGTAAGGTGGTGCCGGCGGGAAAGGGTATCGGCAATATTCCATACCTTCTTGGCAAGTACGAGGGGCGGGTTCTTTCTCTGGAACCGCATCTTGCTGTTTTTGAAGGCTTTGATGTGCTTGAAGGGGATCACAAAACATTGGTGGATGAATACTCATACCCCTCTTCCAGGGCGGCCTTTGATGCGAGCGCACAGGCCTTGAAAGCATTGATCGGGTAAGGGGATGGATATGGAAAAGATACGACTGGGCATTGTGGGTATGGGGAACATGG
This sequence comes from uncultured Spirochaetales bacterium, assembly GCA_964541755.1. Taxonomy (GTDB): domain Bacteria; phylum Spirochaetota; class Spirochaetia; order Treponematales; family Breznakiellaceae; genus CAZIRF01. Next base: position 20,600 of record CAZIRF010000044.1, read on the forward strand.
GAAAGGGGCACTGCCAACATGTTCTGGATGGAAAGTGTCCTTCGGTAACTGTCACCGCAATCTGCGATACCAACCCGGAGAAGCTCACGGGCAAAGAAGGTATTGCCTCTTTTACCGATTCCAATGAAATGATGGACAGCGGGCTTGTCGATGCGCTGCTTATCGTGGTGCCCCACTACAGCCACCCGGCGATTGCGATTGAAGCCTTCAAGCGCGGCCTGCACGTTCTGGTAGAAAAGCCCGCCGGCGTATATGCACGCCAGGTCCGGGAGATGAACGATGCTGCTGCCAAGGCAGGTGTCAAATTCGGCATCATGTTCAATCAACGGACAAACCCTGTATATGCGCGGGCACGGGAGATCGTTCAAAGCGGACAGCTTGGCCAGTTGAAGCGCCTCGTATGGATAATAACAAACTGGTATCGCACCCAGGCATACTACAATTCTGGCAGCTGGCGGGCCAGCTGGAAGGGGGAGGGAGGCGGTGTGCTTTTGAATCAGGCCCCACACAACCTCGATCTCTGGCAGTGGATCTTCGGCATGCCCAAAAGAGTGCGCGCCTTCTGTTATGCGGGGAAGTATCACAATATTGCTGTTGAGGATGATGTCACCATTTTTGGCGAGTACGATAACGGGGCTACGGCGACCTTCATTACGACAACGGGAGAGGCCCCCGGTACCAATCGTCTGGAAATATCCGGCGACAGGGGGAAGCTTGTCATTGAAGATGGAAAGCTCAAGTGGTGGAAACTCGCCCGTTCCGAACGCGAATTCTGTTTCACCGCAAAAGAAGGTTTTATTACCACGGAGACTGCCTATGAGGAATTTTCCGCAGGGGAACCCAATGGCCATGTGGCCGTTCTGGAGGCCTTTGCACAGTCAATTCTCCATGGAACGGACCCGATCGCCAAGGGCGAAGAGGGGCTCAATTCCCTCTCCATTTCCAATGCGGCATATCTGTCCTCATGGACCGATGACTGGGCGCATATTCCAACGGATGAGGCACTCTTTGAAAGGCATTTGGATGAGTTATGTCAAAAGGAAAAGGACCAGCCCCCAAAAAAAGTGTGACCGCTCCCGGGGAGGATCTTGCCACACTCGGCGAGCGGTGGAAAGTAAGATGGTAAACGTATCCCCCGCTGTGTGCGGGGGAACCAGGCCTCATTCCACGTTGAGGACGTCTTTGAAGACCGTCTTGAGTTGGGCCTTGGGCAGGGCGCCCTGGGCCATTTGGGGCTTGCCCTCGAGGGGAACGAAGAGGAGGCTGGGGATGCTCTGTATCCCGAAGGCCGCCGAGAGCTCCTGCTCTGCATCGGTATCAACCTTGTAGATGTTGAGCTTGCCCTCGTATTCCTTGGAGAGCTCGTCGAGGATGGGGCCTACCATCTTGCAGGGCCCGCACCAGTCCGCGTAGAAATCCACGACACAGGGAAGGTCGCCCTCGTACTTCCAGTCCTCGTTCTTTTCGAAGTCGAACACCTTCTTCTTGAAATCTTCAGTCGTCAATTTGATGCTCATGCGCACCCTCCCGCTGGGCCCAAGCGGCCCGGATTGATATATAGAATATAATATATGTAGTTCGGGAGGGCAAGTGCGTTGGGTCATTTATTCGACCTGTCAAGAATGGATATTGCCCGTAGGGGATTGCACCTGGAGGGATAGTGAAATACTGTAATACAGTACGAGAGGGAGGGCATACTGATGGAGCTTCGAAAGATAAAGGCTGCGAAAGACAAACAGGCGTACCGCGAACTGTGCAAGTACTGCTTTGTGGATACCTCTGGCTGGACAGACGGGATGCTCAGCTATGCCAAAGAGGACTGCGCCGTTTACGGGGCCTTCGAGGAGAATCTGCTCAAGAGCGCCATCATCTCGAAACACTACGAGATAAACCTCTTCGGTTCGGCGCAGAAGATGGCCGGTATATCGGCTGTGGCCTCGTACCCCGAGTCGCGCAACAAGGGCTTTGTGCGGGCCCTCCTGCAGAGAATCCTGGCAGATGAGCGGGCGGCCGGAAGGACGGTATCCTGTCTCTATCCCTTCAGCTTTGCCTACTATGCCAAATTCGGGTACGGGCCGATGGGGGAGTACCGCCATGTCTCATTTTCACCCGAAGATATCCGTCCAATAGAGGGGGCTCTGGCCATGGTTCCCTTTGACGGCTCCAAGCGGATGTTTGAAGATGTGCATTCGCTGGGGGCCGCCTGGCTTGAGCGCTTCGATTTTTCATCCCGCAGCAAAAAACAGGACCACAAGGATTTTGCCCGGGAGGTCAAGGACAAGAGGAAGCGACTCTACCTGTCATATCGCGACGGGAAGGCCTGTGCGGTTCTGCAATACAACCTGCGACCTACGCAGCCCCATGCCTCGGAACTCGTTCTCGAGACACTCCGATGGACGGCGCCCGAAGGCCTCCGCGACCTCATGGCCCACTTGGCCAGTCACAGGGGCCAATGCGAAAAGATTAGCGGTGATATCCCCCAGTCTGTTCCCTTCCACCTCTTCTGTTCAGAACCCCGCCTCGAGACCAGCGTCATCCGCTCCTGGATGGCCCGCCCCCTCGACGTCAGGGCAATTCTCGAAGCAAAACTGGCCGATGGAGCTTCGGGCGACAGAGCCTTGGTGGATGAGCCCTTCACTTTTTCGGTGGAGGACCCGATGCTCCCCCAGGAGACGGCCAGCTATACCGTGAGCCCCGACGGCGTTCAAAAGAAGGACCACGACGGCACAAACCCGCTTGCGCTCCCCGTCCTCTCTGGCCTCCTCTTTGGCGGCTATAGCGCCAGGGAAGCAGTGGACGCAGGCCTCTGTGGACCCTGGCTCGCGGAGCATGGCAAGTTTTTTATCAAGAAACGGGTGAACTACTTGAATGAGCGGTTTTAAGGGAAGGGGGGCCTCTTTACCCAAAAGTCGTCGTATAAATGTGTGGATACCGCCCCCTAATCGCATACCCGCCGTCCGGAATCTTTGTGCCAAACAAGGGCCGCTTCGATATGGCTGATATCGCTCGAGGCGGTTCGGGCCATCGCGCCGGCGAGTTTTGCGGTCATGTCGTTTATCGCCGCCCTTACCCCCTCGGCGCCCTTCTCGCGCAGGGGGCCCATCAGTGCCCTTCCCACGGATACCGCAGTAGCGCCCAGGGCGAGCGCCTTGAAGGCGTCCATCCCGCTTCCCACCCCGCAGTCCACGAAGATCGGCATGCGGCCGGCGACCAGCTTCGCGATGCCGGGTAGTGCCATGAGCGGGGGCACTGCGTAATCCATAATGCCGTGGTGGTGCGACACGACGATGCCCTTGACGCCCGCTTCAAGGCAGAGGAGGGCGTCCCGCTCGCTCAACACGCCCTTTACGATAAAGGGAAGATCCGTATGGCAAATAAACCTCTTGAGTTCCTCAAGAGACTTTGGCGTAACCGGGTGCCCAATGACATTGTCATAGCAGCCATTCGAGTCGAAGGCATGGTCGAGGTCCATCCCCACCGCAAAGGCTCCGCACTTTTTAGCGTGCTCGAGCTTGTGGAAAATAATCTCGTTGTCGGCGTGCGGCTTGACGATCTTGATCGTGCGCGCCCCCGTCGCCACAACGGCTTCAAGCTCCTCTTCGCTCCCCATGCCAACCCAATGCACCGCATTGGCCCCCTTGGCGCCCCGCGCCATTTCGGCCATCCCATCCGTGCGCGTCCCATCCAAATGCGACAGCGCCGCCGTCATGACCGGTGTATCAAAGGTCTCCCCGTACAATTCCAATTTCGTCGACGGGACGACCGCCCCAATGTGCCGCATCTCGACAAGCAGGGAATCAAAATACTCCCGTGTAATCCGGTTGGAGTCTCCCGCCTTTGCGGGCGATGCGTTGGCTTTGTTGTTATTTGACATGGTGGGCCTCCGAAAAGAGGATTATAGCATGGAGTGGTGATGCATCGAAATGCTGGAAGCGGACTTCAGTTATAGACCATTTCTGCCAATTGCATCTTCTCACTGCCCTTTCGTCAATTCTTCCGCAATCATCTCTGCCTGTTTCAATACGGTTTCGGTTGCGAGCATTTGCATGTCGGGCGGGTAGCCGTACTTGCGCAGGATTCGTT
>CAZIRF010000045.1:0-23793 GCA_964541755.1 uncultured Spirochaetales bacterium
GACTCGCTGGGAAGACCTCGCTTCCCGCACAGATGGCTAACTTCCAGGTATTCCCAACAGTTGCGGCCACGCGCTTTTGCGCGATGCACGGCGTCTTCGGCACTGCGTACCAGGGCATTTGAGCAGACGTACGCGGGGCTCCCCTCTGCCGGGTGCACCATACTGGCGCCTACGCTCACCGCGGTCTGCAGGCTCTGGCCATCAGAATAAAATTTCTTTTCTTTCATTTCTTCCACAATACGTTGCCCCAGGCTCTGCAATCGCTCCCAAGAGCAGCGGGGCAGCATGATGATGAACTCGTCGCCACCCCAGCGACCCAGTACATCGTCCTCGTCTGCCATGGCAGTCAAAAGAAGGGCCAGCGACTGGAGTATGGTGTCCCCCGCCGCATGGCCGTAGAGATCGTTGACATGTTTGAGCCGGTCAATATCGCAGATAATCAAGCCCAGGCATGCGCCCTCGCGTTGCATGCGGTTGAGTTCCATGTGCATGCGGGTAAGAATGCTGCGCCGTGTCTGGAGTCCGGTGAGCTCGTCGCGGTGCGATATGGGCCCCGCGCTTCGGGTAGAGAGGAGGCCTGACACCATGGTTCCCGCGGCGAGAAGGCGCTGTCCGTTATCATCGATGGCGGTTTCCCCTGCGAAGGCGTTGCCCGAGGCGACGACCCCGGGAATGTCGATGCGGAAGCGGGTCCCGCGGTTGATTTCCGGGTTCACGGGCGATTCACAGCTGATGCTGCCGCCCATGAGGTCCACCAGCCGTTTTGCGATGGCGAGCCCCAGACCCGTACCGCCGTACTCGCGCGAGATGTGCGCATCCTGTTGGGAGAAGGGTTCAAAGAGGTGCCGGTGGTACTCCTCGCTTATGCCTATTCCGCTATCCTCTATGGTAATCGACAAGTTGACCTTCCAGGTGCTCTTGCCGTCCACGGCCCGCGTGTTTTCGAGGTCCTGTGCCTCCATGCTTATGGACACCGCGCCGGTATCGGTAAACTTGAGGGCATTGCCGGTCAAGTTGATAAGGACCTGCCGCAGCCGGTCGACATCGAGGAGTATCATGCCGGGCAGATTTTCCCTGCCGTACAGGGCGAAGTGCAGGCCCTTTTCTTCTGCCTGGAAGCGGAATATATCGTGAATATCGTGCAGGAGCCGGCGGGGATCGAAGGGGACCATCCGCAATTCGAGACGTCCGGTTTCGGCGCGGGAGAGGTCGAGTATGTCATTGATGATGGCCAGGAGACTGCGTCCGGCGGAATTGAGCGAGGCGAGGTAGTGCTTGCCCCGGTCTTCGCTTACGTATGCGTCCAAGAGGGCCGCATAGCCCAGTACCGCGTTGAGGGGGGTGCGCAGTTCATGGCTGATGGTATCGATAAGCTGTGTCTTCGCCCAACTGGTTCGCTCCGCTTCCCTGCGGGCTGTGCGCAGTTGTTCCTCGGTTTCCACACGCGAACTTACATCGTGGGCCGAGCAGACGACGATATCCAGTTCCTTCACAAAGCAGGCGGACCAGGAGAGCCATGCAAAGCTGCCGTCGGAGCGCATGATGCGGGTCTCGAAGTCGTCGATGCGCTTGTTTCCGAAGAGCGGGTGGGCAATCCCTTGAATCTTTTCACGATCATCCGGATGGGCGTACTTGGTAATGTTTGTACCGATAACCTCGTCTTCGCGCCAACCAAATTCGTGGAACCACGAGGGGTTGAGTTTGAGAATGGTACCCTCCCGGTCGGTTACGCAGAGGAATGAGAGGCTGACGTCAAAAAAGACATCGATGTAGCGCCGTGTTTGCGAGAGCTCTTCGGTGCGTTCCTGTACCCGGCGTTCGAGGCTGTCACTGAGTTCACGCAAGCGTTGTTCGCTCTCTTCCAGGGCCCGACGGGACTGAATCTCTTCGGTTATATCGCGAACAATTGACAGGATGCCATTCGGGTTATCCTGTTCGTCGTAAATGGGTATGCGTGTTGTATTGAGCCAGAGGGGCTGCGTGCAATCGGTATACTCTTCGAGGGTTTCCACCGGGCGCCCCATCTCTGTTGCTTGACGGTCCAGGGCTTCGCGACGGTCAACTATCTCTGCCGGGAACAAATTCGCCTCGCATATCCCCGCAAGTTCTTCATCCGTTTTTTCAAGGCTATCGGCAAAATAGCGGTTGTTGAGAACAATACGTCCGTTTGCATCCTTGTAAACGATTGCATAGGGGATATTGTCGATGAGCTTGCGCAGAAATATATCATTTTGTCGAAGGGATCGTTCGTATTCTGCCTTGCTTACCTCGTTCGAGAGGTACATGGCCATCAAGAGGAGGTACCCCAGGGTCCACAGGAGGGCGGAAGCCCCCACGACCAAGAGGGAGGCTCCCGGGAAGGTCCCGTTCTGCCGGGCAAAGGGTGCCGTGGGGCCCGAATGAATCATGATGGCTCGAAAGCTGTGGAACAGAGCGTTCAAGATAAAAATGGTAGACAAGAAGAGCTGTGGCAGCCGTTCCTTGTTTTTTGCATTGTGAAGATGTTGCCAGGCTGCCCCACAATGCAGAATGGCCATGACTATGGCAGAGAGAGAGACCCGCAGGGCGGGGGAGGGGAAGAGGAAGGTGGTGATAAAGCTGATGGCCAGACCCAGTGGTATTGTCAAGTAGATGTACAGGTTTTTCCAGCGTGTCATGCCGCGGAAGGCCCGGGCGCCATCGAATTGAAGGCTTGCAGACACGATAAAGAGGACATTTACAAGGATACTGCTCAACCAAGGGCGATGCCAAAGCCCGAGTGCATAGATGAAAAAGCCCAAACCCAGGGTGGAAAGGGAAAATGACCAGCGAAAGACGCCCTTGTGGCGGGGCGTCGCTATTTTGAGGAAGAGGAGAAAAAAACCGAGCGAAAGGCATTCGACGGCAATGATCATATTAATGGTGCGAACATCGAAGGAAAAACTTTCCATTGCGTCAATTATCGGGTATTTGCCACGCCCATGCAAAAAATAAATGAAAAAAAAGGCTGTATAATCGAAAATAAACAAGTTGTGGAGGCAATTTCAAAAATCGGTCATATTTAAATTGCCTCTTGTTTTTATACTTGGAGACAAAGCCACTGTCCCCTTATTTGAAAAGAGTGATATTGCCCCCTTCCAGCGTTTTTGCAGCAATGCGTTCGCGGTATTCTTGCTCTTCCCGGCTCACAATTTTTTGATAGGTCCCCTTTATTTTTTTGAGCAGTACCTTCCCGTCTTTAACGAAGAAGAGAACCTTTCGGGCCGAATCGCCCCCCAAATCTTGAGCCAGAATCGGTATGCCCTCTGTATCCAGGTAGCTAAGGGCAAAGGATTGGTTGTCCCTGCATACGCGGCAGCCCGCTTCATTGCCAATGCCCATCACCGAAGCCCCCCCAAAGACCTTTGCCCGCAGCCGTTCCTTGCGGGCGCCCAGCTTGAGCAGGTCGTTGATCAGGAGCTCCATGGCGTACATGCCGTACTTTGCATCCTGCCGGGCGTACAGGGGCGGGCTGTCTCCCTCGCGGTAAATGCCGTCGGGCGTGGCCCGAAAGGAACCCGAAAGCATGAAGTGGTTGAGCCCGCCCACCCCTGCCGTTTCGTCACGCAGGGCAACGGCGATACAGGAGCCCAAGACGGTGCAGATGATGATGTCCTCGGCGCTGGCGAGGTACTCGCCGGGATGGATAATGGTGATCGGTTGTGCAAATTGCCGCAGCGAGTGCTGGTACATCAGAAAAAGACGACTTCCCCGGTCTCGCTGCCCTCTTCAACTTCGAATCCGGCGATGGATCCCGCGGCCCTCTTGTGGGCGAAGATGGTGAAGCGCTGGATAATCCCGCGCAGGCGTTCGGAGTGAATGTGGTCCTGGCTGGAATCCCTGCCGGCTTCGGCAAGGCGTCTGTCGCTCTCGTCGCGAAAGGTCCGGAGCTCTTCCCGAACGGCTGTTGTATAGCGATAGAGCTCGTCCATCTTTTGGATGTCGGTCCCGGCACCGGCAATGCCACCCGAAAACTCCTTGGTAAAGAGAGTGAAGCCGCGCGTGCCTTCAATAATCGAGTGCCGCATACGCGAGAGTGTTTCACGGGTCTCCAGGAATCCATTCTGAACGCGGTTGGTCAGGCCCGCTTCCTCATCTGCCATGGCATTGTATTCGAGAATGGCAGACTTGCTGTCTTCGATAAAGCCACTGGTGGCATCGAGGGCCGTCTGGACGTCTTCTGCAATGCGCTCTGTCAGGCGGGACATCTCGCTTACCGTGTCATTCATGCCCTGGAGGCTGCTCTGTTTTGCCACTTCTATGCGGCTTGCGATATCGATAGTCTTGAAGCGGGAGATAATCTTGATAAAGGCGCGAAAACGGCTTTCGAGGGCTTCAACCGTCGAGGACAGGCGTTCCCCGTTACGGGCGATACCCTGTTTTTTCTTGATATAGGACGCTACCTGTCCCGCTATCTCGTCGAGGCTCTCCATGGCAATGGTAAAGGATGCCCCCGCACTATGCTTGGAGTCCTCCTTGCAGTACTGATCCATAAGGGCCTGCCGGCGGTGTTCCCCGTCGTTCATGACTGCTTTGACCGCTTCGACGTTGTTGCGTATGGTCGTCGAAGCCTTTTCGAGTCGATCCGCCACGTCGTCGAGGATATTTGCCGCCAGTTCCGAGAGGTTTTTCCGAAAGGCGAGATCATCGAGGGGGTCTTCGGAGGAAACCGAATCGATTTCTGTAAGGGCCAAGAGAACGTGGTCCAGTGATTGATGCAGGATGTCCTGTATCTGCACCGTTTCCATGATGAGCGAAACGGGCTTCGTCACACCCCGTGAGGCCTCGACGAGCGATGAAAAGCCTGTCGACATCTCGATAATAACCCGCTCCAAGGCCGCAAAACGCTGTCCGATGCGTTCCTCGAGGCCGTCAAAGAGGGATCGTTCCGAAGCCTCGAGGGCTTCGACCTCCTTGCGAAAGGCGCGGAATTGCTCGAGCATGGACTGCCCGATGTCGGTGAGTTGGTCGGTAAGTTGGATGGTGCGCGAAGAGAGGCGCTGGAGTTCATCCGTGATAACCGAAAAGGCCTTTCCCGCCACCCCGGATTTGAGGGCAACGGTCATGGCGTTGAGGCTTATCAGCTCCATTTCGATCGAATCGTCCTTTATAAGGGCGATGTTGTGATCGAGGCCGGAGAGGGTTTCTATCCCCCGATTGAGTGAGGCCAAGAGGGCGTCATCGCGTGCATGCATGGAGCGGAAGTGTTTTGCCGCCTCTTCAACGCGCTTGTGCGAGACATCGAAAACCCCCCGCAGGGAGTAATTGAGATTGAGACTGTCGGACAAATCCCCCAAGGAGCGGGACGAAAGCTCGAGGCTGCGACGCATCTCCTTTTCCACGGGGGGAAAAGACCGGGCAAAGGCGAGGAAGAGATCCTCCGAACTGGAGGTCAGTTCTTGAATGCGTTGCTTGAGCTCATTTGTTTCCAACATATCTGGGTATCAGTATAGAACGCTGTTACCCAAAAGGGCAACTATCCGAAAAAGGTGGATATGCAGTCTCCCTTTTCCAGCCTACTGCGGCCAGCGTGCCGCAATCTCCCTGGCATCGGCAAGGCCGCGAAAGAGTTCTGCTGCCGTCCACAATGGCGGATTTGCGGGGTTCCCCGGATACGAGGCCATGTACATGGCGGAATTGATCTTGCGCCCCGTCTCGTCCCGGTATACGGATGGCGTGTCCAGGGTCATGACCTCGGTAACGACCCCCTTGAGGTAGTCGGTGTGCAGGTAGGTAATCGTCCCGTCCCCGTCTATGGAAATAATGACGCCCACATGGGTAAGCGGATCATCCCCGAATTTCTTGTTCCCGTTGCGGTCCCAGGTGTTGTCCCAAAAGATGATGTCGCCTACGGACGGTTCGCCCCCCGTTTTGAGGACCTCGCCAAATTTTTCGCTGTTGTACCACAGCACTGCTACCCCGTTACCCCCCGCGCGGGCCGGGTCGCCATCGAGGGCGACCCCCGCCCCCCAGTAGGCTGCCCGCACCGTCCCCGAGCAATCGAGGCAGAATTTCTTGCCATTTACCAGTTTGGTGCTGTTGGCCTTCGAACCCACAAGATCCAGCGCGCTCTCCACAATCTTGAGCCGGAGCGCCGCCTCTTCTGCGCCCATTGCCTCCGGGGCATCTCCATCCGCAGCCGCTTCTTTTGCCGGCGTCGAGAGGGCCAAATCCGCTCCTTCCCCCTCATTTGCCCGCATCGAGGCGGGGGCGGAGGAACAGGAGATAAAAAAGAGCGTCCACAGTACAAAAGCCCCGTGCCGCAAAGCTCCGGAAAGCCTGGTTGCTCCACGAATAATTCTCACAAGCCCCTCCCTGCCAAGTCCCCCAAAAGATCGCGATAAAAGCTCGCGACATCAAGGCGGTGTTCGCCATCAAAACGACGTAAATTGATGATCCCCGCATGGCTCGTCCCCGGAATCTCCCCGCGAAAGACCCCCCAGCGGGCACTTTTCAAGGAAACGAGCCCGTCGTTCGGGCCCTCTGTCACTGCCAGGATATCGGCAATCCCCGTCCATACCGGGTTGTGGTACTGTTCGTCAATTGTACCGGCCCAAGACTGATAGTATACCCCCTCCACATCGGGGACGACCCGGTTGAACGCCGCCATAAAAGACGTTGTCAACTGCAAGCCCGATGCGTACGCATCAGTTTCATCCTCCCCCTTGAGTGCGAGGTATACACCCAGGCTTTTTACCACCAAGTGCTCCCGGCTGTCGACCCGATCATAGACGAGATTTGCGATGGGCGAACCCCGGTGCGGCGTGGAAAGCATCGACAGACTTGCGACGCGATCGGCCATACCCAAGTGGGTAATCATCCAGCGGCTTTCCAGCCCCCCGCGCGAATGTGCGATGATGTTTACCTTGTCAAACTCCGGGTGACTCGCGAGAAAGCCCAGGATATCCCCTTGCAAAATCGCCGCATTCTCCTCGATCAAACCGTAGGCCGGCTGTGTGCTCTGGAAATAGACCACCCCCAGTTCGTCCAAAATCGGCGTTACCCCCTCCCAATAGTCGAAGGTGAGATTCTCGCTCGTAAAACCTATCCCGTGGACGAGAAAAACCGGGTGCTGCGGCAGGTGATAATCCGCCGGCAGTTCAAGCACCGGCGGGCCGCCCGCGCAGGACTGGAAGGACAGGGCGGCGAGGGCGAAAAAAAATGCAGCATATACATGAATATTTCGTCTCATGATGCCTCCATTATACCGCAGCCAGGGCGAATCGACCGCCCCTGCAGTTTTGAAGCGTGCAGGTAAGGGAAGGGGAGGAGGGGGGACGCCGTTGACTCCTTGTGGAAGCGGTCGCCTTCGGGAAGGCGACCCATCCGCACGCGCCTGAAAGCCCCCGGGTCCGGTCCGCCCGGCGGCCCGGACCGGCTCCCCTCCGGCAGCGCCTCCTCGCCCGGCTGTGGGGTCGCTGCCTACCCCCGCGAGGGTGACCGGGCCAGATGAGGAGAGGTAACAGCTGTCCTGTATATGCTGTAATTATGATAATATCGCAACACATTGCCAAACCATGTTGATAGTGGTTTTGCACAAGGTTTACATGGCCGGGTTTTTTTTGATGCCGGAAAATGGTTTTCATGATAACATCATGACATTGAAAGAACCTGAACACGGCAGTGGCTGTGGAACAGGAATCAGGAGGATTTTTATGAAGAGACTTTTTGTTGGTGTTGTGGCCTGTGCCATGGTTCTGGCCATGTCCTGCGAGTCCCAGCCGGCGGCCAAGGCCGATGCGGCCCCTGCGGCAAGTGAAGCGGCGGCAGAGCCCTTTAGCTATGAGGGTACTGATATCACCATCAGCATTCCCGAAAACAAGCCCTACAATTACCAGGGGCTTTTCGAGGTTCCCGGATGGCAGCCCGCCAAGGGCGAATCGGTAACGATTACCATCGAGGGTACGAGCGATGTCGATATCGCCCTGCTCAAGTGCTTCCTCGTGGAGAACTCAAGCGGCTGGAATGTGCTTTCCGGCTACGACGACTTCTCGACCTCTCCCATCGTGGCCGGTGAAGCCTTCTCCTTTACCCACACAACCACGACCACGGCCAAGGCCACCGGTGCAGCCGGCAACAAGATCTCCTTTTACGTCGAGTTCGCCGACACCAAGAGCGCCCCCACCCTTACGCTTTCCAAGCTCAGCGTATCGGTCAAATAAAAAGATAGTGAACTGATACTCACGCTCGCCCGGCCATCCGGCCGGGTTTTTTTTATTCATACGTCGAAATTCTCCAATATCCAAAATACGGATACGTGGTATTCTTTGTACAAGGAGCGCTGTAATGAACAGGTGTTTGCCACTTGTTGCGCTTTGTACTGCAGTATTCTCCCTCGCCTGTGCGACGAGTCCGGCTGTATCCGAAGCCCGTCCTGCTTGAGAGGCCGGGGCACATGCTACAAAGAGCGTCCGTCTCGAGGTAAAGGGTTTTCTACTCCACCCAGTGGACGCGGTCGGGCGCATTTTCCTTCATGAAGATGCGTTTGTACCGCCCCGAGTGCGAGACGCCGGGGTTTTCGGGGAAGTAGGTCGCACGAAAGAACCAGACGACATCGGCCATGTCGTCTGCGTAATCCATGATGCTGTATCTATAGTAGAGATCGTTATCGTCCAGGATCTTCGCGAGCGCCGTGTCATCGGTAAGCTCGGGGTCGATCCTGCGCCGAATCTCCGATCGAAGTCCCCCGATATTTGCATTCCCCACACAGTAAAGGCGCAGGTGTTTGCGCTCGTCCATCCAGTAGAGTTCATACACCCCACCCATCGCCGGCACACTGCGGGCGATCTCCCAGCGGTCTGCCTTGCGCAGGGCCGACCAGGTGAGGCTGTAATACACATTGCTTCCCTGTACTTGTTTGCTTACGCCACTATCCATAGGAGCGAAGGATAGCACACTTTATGCCCTTTGACCGCCGCCGGGAGTATATTTTTTATCATGTCGGGGCGGGGAAACTGTATACAAGAGTATACACTTGAGGGATTCGTTGGGCGGAGAAAACTATCAGTATAAATAAATCTTTGTATTGTAATGAATAAAAAATAATTTATTCTGATGGGAAAGTTGGCACGTTTATTGCTTTATAAGTAGTGTGAATGGCCCTCGAGGCCATTCGAAGGAGACGATCATGACTAGGAAAGCGGGAAACAGCGAACACGAGGATATACTCAAGACATACTTTTCCCAGATCAAGACCGCGCGCCTTCTGAGCTTTGAAGAAGAACTCGAACTTTCCAAGCGCATACAGGCCGGCGACGAGAGCGCCCGCAAGCGCCTTATCGAGGCCAACCTTCGCCTCGTCGTGAAGATTGCCAAGGGATACATGGCCCCCGATGTCCAGCTGATGGACCTTATCCAGGAGGGCAATCTTGGCCTGATTACGGCTGCGCAAAAATATGACTTCAAAAAGAACGTGCGCTTCTCGACCTACGCCAACTGGTGGATCAAACAGGCCATTTCCCGCGCTCTGGCGAACAAGAGGCGGGCCATCCGTCTGCCGCACCGCAAGGAAGAGGCTATCAAAAAGATTCAACGCGCCTGGACAGTTCTCAACCAGCTTACCATGCGCCGCCCCACCCTCGAGGAGCTTGCGGCCGAGGTCAAGATGCCGATCGACGAGGTGGATGCCCTGCTCAATCACGCATCGGGGATTGTCTCCCTCGATGCCGAGACCAGCGAGGATTCGGTCTCTCTGCTGGATCTCTGCGAGGATTATACCTACAGCCCCGACCGCGAGGTCATGAAGACCATGGTTCGCGAGGATACCCTCAAGCTCCTTTCGCGCCTCATGGATCGCGAGAAGAAAATACTCATGTACCGCTTCCAGTTTCTCAATGACGAGACCTGGACCCTCAAGCGCATCGGCGACGAGATGGGGATATCCCCCGAGACCGTCCGCCAGATCGAGATGCGGGCCCTGCGCAAGCTGCGCGACAAGGCCGAGCCCCTGCGCAACTATATGGCCGTTTGAGGCTGATTATGGCGGGTCTTTCGGGGCCCGCCTTTTTTATGCTGCGTTGACGTCCCGGCACGGGACGGGTATTCTTCTGTATCCGTGAAAGAGACTGAAAGCGGCAAGAAGAAGGGCCCTGCGCCCGCCGCATCCGCCAAAAAGAAGACATCCTCTGCATCCGGCGCCGGGAAACCCCCGGCGCAGAAGAAGGCGGCGCCAAAGTCGGCGGCGCCAAAGTCGGCGGCGCCGAAAACCCCTGGTGCCAAATCGGCAAGCCCGAAGGGTTCGCGTACTGCGGCCCCGGCCCAGAAAAGGGCGGCGCCAAAGTCGGCGGCCCCCAAAGCGGCGGCGCCAAAGTCGGCGGCGCCAAAGTCGGCGGCTGCAACGAAATCGGGTGGGGCGGGGTCCCGGCAGCCCCGCAAGACCCCCTCGAAGCCCCGCCGCGGTGCGGCAGAGGGCCTGCGCGCAGCCCTTATATCTGCAGTGGCGGTTTTGGCCTCGTTGGTTATCGCGCTCTTGTTCCTGGGTGAGCGCGCCCAACGGCGTCCGGCAGAGCGGCCTTCCCCCACAATTCGTGTCGTCGAAAGGGATGTGCCACCCGCGCCAGAGTCCCGGCCGCAGCCCGGGGAGCCGGTGCCGCAGCGCCCCTCTGTTCCCGCTGCCGTGCAGCCTGCCGCTTCCCCATCAGTAGAAAATTCCCCTTCCGGGAGCGCTTCCCCCGAAGTACCGGGTAGCCCTTCGGGCGACACAAGCCCTGCTGCCAGGGGCGACCCGCCTCCCGCCATTGCCCCGGAAGCCCCCACAGCGGTCCCCGAGCTTCCCGCGCGCCCGGAACCCAAGATAGTCCGGCCGGCTCTCGTCGAACGTCCTGCGCCTTCAAAGGGCAGCCTCGTTATCGTTATTGACGACGCCGGCAACAATCTCAAGGAACTCGAGGGCTTTTTGAACTTTCCCGGCCAGCTGACCCTTGCGGTTTTGCCGGCTTTGCCGTATTCTCGGGAGGCTGCCCGCCGCATACGCTCAAGCGGGAAGGACGTGATACTGCATCAGCCCATGGAGGCTCTTGGGGGGCAAAATCCCGGGCCCGGGGCTATCTATAGCGATATGGACGAAGCAGAGATTCGCGCAGTCTTGCGACAGAATCTCGACGAGGTGGGCCCGGTCGCGGGTATGAACAACCACCAGGGTTCCAAAATCACCATGGATGAGCGTATCATGAATATCGTGCTTGCCTTCTGTGAAGAGGAGGGTCTGTACTTCCTGGATTCGCGGACGACAGCCGATACGGTTGTGCCGCGCTTGGCTCAAAACAGGGGAATGAGAATATTGGAACGCGACGTTTTTCTGGACAATGATCAAGATCGCGAACAGATACTGCGCGCCCTGCGCGGGGGCATCCGCAAGGCCGAATCGACCGGGGCCGCGGTGATGATCGGTCACACCTGGTCGCTCGAGCTGGCCGATACCCTGCATCAGCTGTATCCGGAGCTCATCGAAGAAGGCTGGTCGCTTTCGAGCATATCCCGCTTCATGATCGAGGGCCTTCTCGAACGGGACCTCCGGTAATAACGGGGGAGGGCTGATGATCGTTTTGGGCCTCGAGAGCTCCTGCGACGAGTGCGCCGCCGCCATTGTGGAGGACGGCCGCAGGATTCGCTCCTCGATTGTGGCCACCCAGATACCCTTCCACGCGGTCTACAAGGGGGTGGTCCCCGAAATCGCGAGCCGCATTCACGCCGAGTGGGTGGGCCGGGTGGTCGCGAACGCCATGGACGAGGCCGGTGTGGCCCCCGCCGATATTGACGGTGTCGCGGTGAGTTCCCGCCCCGGGCTCGTGGGCTCGCTTCTTGTGGGCCTCAACTTCGCGAAGGCCTTCTCCTGGGCCCGCGGCATTCCCTATATCGCCATAGACCACATGCTGGCCCACCTCTACGCCGCGCGTTTGGTGGAAGAACTCCCCTATCCCTATCTGGGCCTCTTGGTCTCCGGCGGGCATAGCGTTATCTGTCGTGTCGACGACTTTGATCGCGTCGAGGTTCTGGGGGCCAGTATCGACGACGCGGTGGGCGAGGCCTTCGACAAGGTCGCCAAGCACTACGAGTTCGGCTATCCCGGCGGTCTGGTCATCGATCGCCTTGCCGAAGAGGGCAATCCCGATACCTTCCGCTTTCCCCTGCCCAATCTCTACAAGGGCGATCACCGCTACGACGTCTCGTATTCGGGGCTCAAGAATGCCGTCATCAACCACCTGGAAAAATACCGGGCAGGGGAGGGGGACGCGAGTCCGCAGAACATTGCCGCCTCGTTTCGGCGTACCGCCATCGATATTCTGCTGCGGGCTGTCTTTCGCGCCGTTGAGGATACCGGTATAAAGACCCTCGTCGCCGGCGGCGGCGTGGCGGCCAACAGCCTTTTGCGGCGGGAGATCGCCGCCCGCAAGGACCTGCGGGTGGTCTTTCCACCGCTGGACCTGTGCGGCGACAACGGCGCGATGGTGGGGGCGCTGGGCTACGAGTACCTCAAGCGGGGTGATTCATCACCGCTTGAGGAGCCGGTGAGCGCGAGGGTGGCGCAGTTCAGGCGCCAGAGGGCCCCGGGTTCGCAGTAAACGGCTACAGCGCCAGTTTTTCTCTATTCCGCCGGCTCCGCGAGTGCGTTGAGGTCTTCGTTGTCCTCGTAGAGGACGGGGACGAGTGGGGTGGGACTCTCGAGGATACGCTCTGCAATGCGCTGTATACCCTGTGAAAAGGGGTTCTGCGGGCGCGAGAGTACCAGTGGGCGGCGCTCAATGACCGATCGCGGGACCTGTTCGTCGCGCGGCAAGAAACCGATATAGGCCATGTCCATCCCCAGGTTGCGTGTGCTTATTTCGCGCAGGCGGGACCCGGTAGCGAGGTCCTGGTTACCCCTTCCCATATTGATAATGACCCGGGGCCAGAGGACCCCAATACGCGAAAAGGCCTCGCTCGCGCGTGCGGGATAGTCGTTGAGGAGGCGGGTTTTGAGCCCGGCAAATGATTCGTCACTCCCCTCGATTTTGTGGGAGACGAAATCGGCGATGAGGGCGCGTTCGGGGCTTTTTGCCGGGAAGGCGCGAAAGAGGGCGCGAAAGAGGCTGGTCTTGAGAAAGGAGTAGGCGTTGAGGATGGCGGTGACTTCGGGGATGGTTACGAGGAGTCCCGAGGAAGAGGCCAGAAAGAAGTCGACGGTATTCCAGGACGAGCCGGCCCCCAAATCCATAATGACGTAGTCTGCCGGGAGGGCTTCGAGGCCCCTGAGAATCTTGCGTTTGGTAAAGAATTCGAGATTTGCGGTTCCCGGCAGGAGGGCATCGCCAGGGATGAAGAAGAGGTGGGGGATGTCCGTTTCAATGACGAGGGCCTCGACGCTCGACTCGCGCCGGTGGATAAGACTCCCCAGGCCGGCATGCCGGTTTTTGATGCCCATAAGGGTGTGCAGGTTGGCGCCCCCCAGATCGAGGTCAACGAGGACGACGGTTTTGCCGCGAGCGGCCATGGCAATGGCGATATTTACGGCGACGAGGCTTTTCCCTACGCCCCCCTTGCCCGATGCGATTGGTAAGAGTGTGCCCATACAGACAGTATTACCGCTTCCGGGTAATCGGGCAATAAAAAAGCGCGCCGGCGGCTACTGTGAGTGCCGGCGGCTACAAAAGTGCCGGCGGCTACAAAAGTGCCGGCGGCTACAAAAGTGCCGGTGCATAAAGCAGCCGCCGGTCAAGACGGTTGCTTCGGCTCGCAGCGTTTACTGACTAACGGGGATGAAGCCCTTGAGCCCTTCATTCTGCTTGAAGAAGGTGACAAGTTCATCAGCCATGGCCTGGTGATCGGCGACGCGGGGGTGGGTACCCGTCCAGCGAACAAAGTTGTAGCCGTAGACGAGTGTGTCGTCCTTGAAGGCTTCGCGAACCCGGTCGACGGCGTCGGCAAGATTCGGGTCGTTTTTACCGTGGTGCATGCCGCCGCGCAGGATGACGATGGCCGCTTGTGGCCAGGTTTTACGCAGGGTCTTGATGTAGTCGATGTAGGTATCGACGTATTCGGCCGGGAAGGGATTGCCGTTGGCCTGGGTATAGGAGGCGTCGTTCTCTCCAAAGTTGGTGAATACGACATCCGGGACCCACGACTCGAGGTCTGCGAGGCTTCCTCGGGCGACAGGAGCATAGCGGTTCCAGACCTGTGGGGCGAAAATGGTGTTGTTCCAGCCAGTAACCATGCCCATGCCGGATATCGCGATGTTCTGGACATCGGCGTTTACCGCCTTTGCAAAGAGGACCCCGTAGCTCTTGGCGCTGTTGTGGGTAAGGACACTGTCCCACTGATCGGTGGCGCCGTCCTCGTTGCATGCCCCGGCGGTTATGGAATCGCCAAAGAAGATCATGCGGGACTGATACTTGTATGCGCTCTCGCGCACGGTGGCGCCATCCTTGAGAACAATACCGCGAAAGCGCATGGCTCCGGCACTTGCCTCGCTGCGTTTGAAGATGACCAATTGGTGCCAGCCGTCATCAAGGGCCCCTTCCAGACGCCAGGCGCGTTTCCCGCGGGTGAGCTCAACGCGCTGTGGTATCCCGTCGACAATGATGTCCGCAACGGCTTTGCTCGTGGCCAGTTCAAGCAGGACGGTGAGCTCGGGGCCTTCAAAGTCGACAACAACACGCGTCGCTTGCCAGTTGATGCGGGGCGCTGCGGGCTTTGTCTGGTCGACGCGGCCCTCGTAGCGAATCGCGGGGTGGTCTGCGGGGATGAGGTTTGCGGTCTCTGGCGGGATGGGGACCGGCTCGAAAGAAATGCTTTTGGCTCCATCGCTTGTTTCGCGGGCGGCGACGGGCAGTGCAACGGCGAGCATGGTGCCCAGCAGTATGCAGGCGGGAATGCTTGTGTTCACGGTTCCTCCGGATATGGCTATCAGTATTCTTACCTATATATTATCACCCATTGGTCTTCTGTCTCCCGGGACTCCGTGCAGGACGCATGGACTTTCATGTCTTTTATGGAATGGGGTATACTGATATTGGAGGTCCCCATGTCATATCGTCTTGCCCTGTTGCTTCTAGCCTTCGTTCTGCCTGTAACGGCCCTGTTTGCCGCCGATGAGGCCCCCGCACCGGCAAAGGAGAGCCCCGTTGTTCATGCCGACTCTTTAAACCTCGTGTTTGCCAGTACCCTTGAGACAAAGCTCACCTGGAACCACACGATTACCCTGCCTGTTTTGCGCTCTTCCGGCGCCCTCTTTTCGGGTAATAACCTGCGCTTCAAGACCATTGCCGAACTTGCACCGGTGTCGCTCAATGCCAAGCTCAATGTGAGCTTTACGCCCATTGCCTTTTTGCAGTTCTTCGGCGCGGCGGGTATCGGGTCGGGCTGGAACCTCCCCATCGCGACAGGGCTCGCCCTCAATACCGAGGCGACGGCGGGGGACCCCGTGGGAGAACCCTTCGAGGGCATGATTTGGTTTGGTCGGTTTGGCGGGACCTTTCAATTTGATTTGGCCGCCCTTATGCCCGGCGACTGGCACCATGTCGTCATGCAGGTGACCCAGGGGCTGCGCTATCGTGCCAATACGGCGGCGGCTCCCGGCGAGGCCTGGTATTGGGAGAATAACGCCGGCGAGAGCATCAATGGCTGGACGTATCAGGCGACCTACGTCCTGGGCTATCAGATGCCAATTATGATAAACATGATCGCCGTTATGGCCGAGTGCGATATCAATCTCTATAATACGCCTGGTGGTGAATTCTGGGGGGAGCGTGAGGCGAATTGGGTGTTTGGGCCGATTGTAAACGCACAGTTGCACAAGCGCTTTTCGCTGGCCCTTGTTGCCCAGGCCCGTACGCGCCGAAATTTTACCGCGGACACTGCAGACGAGCCCTGGTATCGCAACAGGGCGCTGGATACGGCCAATCCCTGGCGAATCGAGTTTTACCGGGTAGCGCTTAACGCGACCTTGAGTCTGTAATTGATTGTGTTTTGTGGCACTGCCCACAAGGCCCCGGCCTGGTATCGCTTCGCCAGGAAAAGAGGCGGGGCGCCCCTTTACAGAGTCGGGCGTTTTTGGTAGAGTTTCGCCACTGTAGCGCTCGACGGGGCGATTGTGCCCGGGAATTGTGCTGGTTCCGCGTCTACGCTCTCGAAAAACAACCCGGTAATCGTAGGGCCCGCTCGTGTCCTTGCGCCCGATAAGGAAGGTTCAGTATGTCCCGTGTTTGTGAAATTTGTGGAAAAGGCACCATCACCGGCAACAAGGTGAGCCATGCGAAGAATCGCTCTCGTCGCACCTGGAAGCCCAATCTTGTAAAGGTAAAGACCGAAGTCGAGGGCAGCACGTTTACCGTGAAGCTCTGTGCACGTTGTCTGCGCAGCGATTTCATCACCCGCAAGGTCTGATGTCCCTTGGCGCGCAGCTTTTGCGTGCCCTGTTTTCTTCTCGCATGACCACCTGGCAATCTGTCAGGTGGTTTTGTTGTGTCCGGTGTCGTAGTGTGTGAGGGGATTGTCGTGTTCTGTGCCTGTTAAACGATGGTATATGCAATAAATATGCAACTATTCCCGGTTAATATGCATAAAAATACAGAAATGACCTTGTCATGGCGCTGTGGAATCTGCTAGAATTATTGTGAGCCCACTACCCGAAACCGGGCTCGGGAGTTTTATTCCATGATAGTAATGAAGTTCGGCGGAAGTTCCGTCGCGAACGCAGATCGTATCCGCCATGTATCCGGGATCGTCCGCTCTGCGATGGACCGGCAGCCGGTACTCGTCCTCTCTGCCATGGGCGACACCACCGACCTCCTTGTCGAAGCGGCCGATGCGGCCCTCGCCGGATCGGTGTCTGTCGAGGCCATTACCCGTCTCCATCGCGAAACCGTCGAAGCCCTGGGCTTGGGCGAAGAGCTCTGGAAGGACGAGATTTCACCCCTGCTCGAAGAACTCGAGAGCCTCTTGAAGGGCATCTCCCTTATAAAGGAACTCACCGGGCGCACCAACGACTACCTCGTCTCCTTTGGGGAGCGCCTCTCGATACGCATCGCCGCCGCCTGGCTGCGCAAGGAGGGCGTCAAGGCCGAAGCCTTTGACGCTTGGGACGCGGGTTTCACTTCTACCGATACCTACACCTCTGCCGATGTCCTCGATTCGAGCTACGAACAGATTGCTTCCATAATAGGCGGCAAGGTCAAGGCGGGCATATTGCCGGTCGTGACCGGTTTTATCGCCAAGGACGAGAGCGGAGCAATCACGACCTTGGGGCGCGGTGGTTCCGACCTTACTGCAACGATTATCGGGGCGGCCTGCGGGGCAGATGAGGTGCAGGTCTGGAAGGATGTCGACGGCATCCTCACCGCAGACCCGCGCGTGGTAAAGAACGCCACGCCGGTGAGCACGGTTACCTACGAGGAAGCCAGTGAGCTCGCCTACTTCGGGGCTCAAGTCCTCCACCCGCGTTCCATGCAGCCCTGTATCAAGTACGGGACCCCGGTTCGCGTCAAGAACTCCTACAATCCGCCGGCGCCGGGGACGCGCATTGTCGCCCGCCACGAGGGCGACGCCGGGCCGGTGCGGGCCATCACGACAAAGAAGAAGGTGACCCTCGTCGATATCGTATCCTCACGCATGCTGGGCCAATACGGCTTCCTCGCCCGGGTCTTCGCCGCCTTTGAGGCCCACCGGATTTCCGTGGATATGGTGGCCACGAGCGAAGTATCAGTTTCCCTTACTCTTGACGAAGCGCACGACCTTGCGGCCCTCAAGAAGGACCTCGAGAAGATCGCCTCGGTCGATATCCGCACCGGCAAGGCCATTGTCACCTTGATCGGGGATGTCGAGCGCAGTGCGGAGATCCTTGCGAAGTCCTTTACGGTGTGCGCGGCGCAGGGTATCAAGGTCCAGATGGTCTCCCAGGGGGCCAGCAAGGTGAATATCAGCTTTATCGTCAATGATGCGCAGGCCAACAAGGCCGTTTTGGCCCTCCACGACGCTTTTTTTGACGGGAGGTCCTGATGAATATCGCACTCGTCGGATACGGCAAGATGGGTCGCATGATAGAGGCCGCCGCCATTGCCCGCGGCCACACGATTACCTGCCGCATTGATCCCAATGCCCCCCAGGCCGATGCCCCCGGCATCGAAGAAGCCGGCGCGGGTTTGGACAGGGCCGATGTCGTCATAGAGTTTTCCCACCCCACGGTGGTTTTGGCCAATATTCGCGCCCTTATCGCGCGCGGAAAGACTGTGGTGGTTGGCACGACCGGCTGGCACGATCACCTTGGCGAGCTTGCACCCCTTGTCGAAGAGGCGGGTATCGGTTTTCTGTGGTCGTCGAACTTTTCCCTGGGGGTCAACCTCTTTTACAAGATTGCCCAGGAGGCGGCGCGCCTCTTCGATCCCCACCCCGAATACGATGTGGGGGGCTGGGAGGCCCACCACAACCGCAAGGCGGACAGTCCCTCGGGGACGGCGAAGACCCTCGTCGAGCGGGTCCTCGCCTCGATGACGAGAAAGACCACCGCCGTCTACGAGACCTTGACAGACCGGCCGCCGGAGGCCCACGAGCTTCACTTTCCCAGCCTTCGCCTGGGCTCGGTACCCGGGACCCACAGCATATTTTTGGATTCCGGGGCCGATACCATAGAATTGACCCACACTGCACGTTCGAGGGAGGGCTTTGCCAGTGGTGCCGTTGTGGCTGCCGAATGGCTCTCCACAAAACGGGGCGTCTTCACCATGGATGATGTCTTGGCCTGATCCCGCTGCGACACAGTATCGGGCTGCCCGGTAAAGGGCCGCCCGGTAAAGGGTCGCCCGCAAACGGGCCGCCCGCTTGCGGGCGCCGCCTGCTTGCAGGCGCCACCTCTTGTTGAAAGAGAGGCCCCCTCTGTGTCATAGTAGGGAAGGCCCCGCAGTGCGCCCCTTGGCGGGCTGCGGGAATCGCTCTCGAAATCGCCAGAAATGGAGAACGCCATGATGAATCTGCGGGGCGCCATCACGGCCCTTGTAACCCCCATGAACGGGGACGGAACCGTCAATTATGAAGGCTATCGCAGCCTCATCCGCTTTCAACTTGAAAAGGGTATAGACGGCCTGGTCCCGCTGGGGACTACCGGCGAGACCCCGACGCTCACCCGCGAAGAGCAGGATGAGCTGATTCGCATTGCGGTTGAAGAGGCCGGCGGCAAGGTGCCGCTCATTGTCGGGGTCGGTACGAATGCAACGGCCACCACCATTGCAAACGCCCGCCGTGCGACCGAACTGGGGGCCGATGGCCTTCTGGTCGTTACCCCCTACTACAACAAGCCCACCAACGAGGGCATCGTCCGCCACTTCGAGGCGGTGGCCGCTTCGGTGGATACCCCCATCCTAGTCTACAACATTGTCGGGAGGACCGGCAAGAATATCGACCTTGCGACCATGCAGCGCCTTGCGGCCATCAAGACCGTTATCGGCGTCAAGGAGGCATCGGGGGATATGGCCCAGATAGCCGACATCATCCAGACCATCGCCCGCCCCCGCCGCGGGAGCGATCGCCCCTTTGCCGTTCTTTCCGGCGACGATGCCTGGACCCTCCCGCTGTGCGCCATGGGCGGCGACGGGGTGGTGAGTGTCGTGTCAAACCTCGTGCCGGACCGCATGGTAGCCCTTGCGAAGGCCGCCCTCGAAGGGGATATGGACCGGGCCCGGGACATCCACTATGGCCTCTTGCCCCTCTTCAAGGGGGCATTCATCGAGACAAACCCCGTTCCCATAAAGCAGGCAATGGCCTGGGCGGGGCTCCCCGCAGGGCCCTGCCGCCTCCCGCTCTGCGAGCTCGAGGAAGCCAGCGGGCCTAAACTGAGGGCCGCCCTCGCGGCCGCAGGTATCAGCCTCTAATTTCCCCGCTCCTTTGAATTGCCCGATTAGAAAGCCCGGTCCCAAAGGCCGGGCACCCGGCCCCAAAGGGGGCGGATCACCCGAAACGACACGGAGAAGCATCATGCAGAAGATACCCGTAGGAATCCTTGGCGCCACCGGCATGGTTGGCCAGCAGTACATCGCCCTCCTCAACAACCACCCCTGGTTCGAGGTTTCGTTTGTCGCCGCCTCGCCCCGCAGCGCCGGCGTCCCCTACCGTCAGGCCGTTTCCGGCCGCTGGCAGCTCGCCCGCAGCTATGACCCCGTCGTGGGCGAGCTCGTCGTGGCCGATGCCAACGATGTCCAGGCCGCCATAGCCGCCCATGCCGCCGGGAAGTGCTCCTTCGTCTTCAGCGCCCTTGAGATGGGCAAGGACGAGATCAAGGCCCTCGAAGCCGCCTATGCCGCCGCCGGTATCCCCGTCGTCTCGAACGCCTCTGCCAACCGCTGGACCGAAGACGTCCCCATGCTCATCCCCGAAGTCAACGCCCACCACGTCGACATCATCCCCGCCCAGCGCAAGAGCCGTGGCTGGGACAAGGGCTTTATCGCCGTCAAGCCGAACTGCTCGGTGCAGAGCTACATGACCCCCATGCACGCCCTTATACAGGCCGGCTACGAAGTCAAGAAGATGTTCGTCTCGACCATGCAGGCGGTATCCGGGGCCGGCTACCCCGGCGTGCCCAGCCTCGACATGGTGGACAATATTGTCCCCTACATCGGCGGCGAGGAAGAGAAGAGCGAGATGGAGCCCCTCAAGATCTTTGGCCGGGTGGATGGCGCGAAGATAATCAATGCCGATGGCCCCCTCGTAACGGCTCACTGCAACCGTGTCGCCGTCATCGACGGACACACCGCCTGTGTAAGCGTCGAGTTTGGCGCGAAGAAGCCCTCTGTTGACGAGGTCAAGGAGATATGGCGGGCCTTCCGCTCGGTGCCCCAGGAGCTCGAGCTCCCCTTCGCACCGGTACAGCCCATCATCGTGCGCGAAGAGGACAACCGGCCCCAGCCGCGCAAGGACCGCGACAGCGACAAGGGCATGGCCGTTACCGTTGGCCGTATTCGCCCCTGCCGTCTCTTCGACCTGCGTTTTGTCGGGCTCTCGCACAACACGGTGCGCGGCGCGGCCGGCGGCGGCATACTCAACGCGGAGCTCCTCAAGGCCCGCGGTTACCTGGGTTAAGGGAGACTGACATGACCAATCGCCATACGCCCCTGTCCAAGGACGCCCTCGAGGCGGCCGCAGCCCGTCATGGAACCCCCTTCTGTCTCTACGACGAGAAGGGCATACGCGACAACGCCCGCCGCCTCAAGAAGGCCTTCTCGATATTCCCCGGCTTCCGCGAGCACTTCGCGGTAAAGGCCCTGCCCAACCCCTTCATCCTCAAGATCTTGGCCGACGAAGGCTTCGGGGCCGACTGCTCGAGCCTGCCCGAGCTCATCCTCGCCCAAAAGGCGGGGATGGCGGGTGAAGAGATCATGCTCACGAGCAACGAGACGCAGGCCTACGAGTACCAGGCGGCCCGCGACATGGGGGCCGTCATCAATCTCGACGACATCAGCCATATCGAATACCTGGAAAAGCACTGTGGCCTGCCCGAGCTTATCTCCTGCCGCTACAACCCCGGCCCCTTGAAGGGCGGGAATGCGATTATCGGGACGCCGGAGGAGGCCAAATACGGCTTTACCCGCGCCCAGATACTCGAGGGCATGAAGATCCTCAAGGACAAGGGCGTCAAGCGCTTCGGCCTCCACACCATGGTAGTGAGCAACGAGACCTCGAACGAGTACCACATCGAAACCGGCCGCATGCTCTTCGAGCTCGCCGTCGAGATCAAGGAGAAGCTGGGCATTGCCCTCGAGTTCGTGAATATCGGCGGCGGCGCGGGGATCCCCTACCGCCCGGATCAGACGGCACTGGATTACGAGGTCGTTGCGCAGGGCATGCGCAAGGCCTACGACGAGCTCATCGTCCCCGCCGGCCTCGATCCCCTCTCGCTGCGCATGGAGTGGGCCCGCATCATCACCGGCCCCTACGGCTGGCTCGTCATGCGCGCCATACACTCCAAGAGCATCTACCGCGAGTACATCGGGGTCGATGCCACCATGGCCGACTTCATGCGCCCCGGCATGTACGGGGCGTATCACCATCTCTCTGTCGCCGGCAAGGACGATGCCCCCGCGACCGAAGTCTATGACGTGGTTGGCAGCCTCTGCGAGAACAATGACAAGTTCGCCGTTCAGCGGAAACTCCCCAAGATAGACATTGGGGATCTCGTTCTCCTGCACGACGCTGGAGCCCATGGCCGCGCGATGGGCTTCAACTACAACGGAAAACTGCGCTGCGGCGAAGTACTCCTTCGACCCGACGGCTCGACCGTGGAAATTCGCCGTCGCGAGACCATGGAAGACTACTTTGCCACCCTCGACTTCGGGGCCCTCGGCGGCTTCGATGCCGCTTCAAACCAAAAGGATTGAACCATGATTGCACGCAACAGCGGCCTCTCCAACATCAAGGCCGGCTACCTCTTCCCGGAAATCGGCCGGCGCCGCCGCGAGTACCAGAGCGCCCACCCGGATGCGAAGATTATCAGCCTGGGCATCGGAAACACGACCGAGCCCCTTACCCCGCATATTGACGCTGCCCTCGTCGAGGCCGCGCGCGGCCTGGGGACGCAGGCCGGGTACTCCGGCTACGGCGACGAGCAGGGCATGACCGCCCTTCGCGAGAAGATCGCGGGCGTCCTGTACAAGGGCATCGTCGCCGCCGACGAGGTCTTTGTCTCGGACGGGGCCAAGTGCGATATCGGGCGCCTCCAGCTCCTCTTTGGCCGCGATACCCCGGTTGCGGTCCAGGACCCTTCCTACCCCGTCTATGTCGACGGTTCGGTCCTCGTGGGCGCCGCCGGCGCCTGGGACGAATCCGCGCAGGGTTACAAGGGCATTCAATACCTGCCCTGTACCGCGGACAACGACTACTTCCCCGACCTCTCCCTCCTGCCGCAGAACGGCCTCTTCTACTTCTGCTCGCCCAACAACCCCACCGGGGCCGTCGCGACCCGCGCGCAGCTCGAAGCCCTCGTTGCCACCGCCCTCGCCAAGGGGACCCTTATCATCTTCGACGCCGCGTACTCCGAATTTATCCGCGATCCGGCCCTGCCCAAGAGCATCTTCGAAATTGACGGCGCCCGCCGCTGCGCCATCGAGGTCAACTCCTTCTCGAAGCCCATCGGCTTTACCGGGGTGCGCCTGGGCTGGTCGATCGTCCCGCGTGAACTGGTCTATGCCGATGGCTCTCCGGTCATCGCCGACTGGAACCGCGTCTGCACCACCATCTTCAACGGCGCCTCGAACATCGTGCAGGCCGGCGGCCTCGCCGCCCTCGACCAGAACGGCCTTGCCGAGATGCGCTCCCTTACCGACTTCTACCTCGAGAACGCCCGCATTATCCGCGGCACCCTTCTCGAAATGGGCCTCTCCTGCGTGGGCGGCGACAACTCCCCCTACATCTGGGCCCGCTTCCCCGGCCAAAAGAGCTGGGATGTCTTCTCGCGCATCCTCGAGACCTGCCAGGTCGTCACCACCCCCGGTTCGGGCTTCGGGCCGGCCGGCGAGAGTTTCATCCGCTTCTCGGCCTTCGGCCACCGGGCAGACATCGAAGAAGCCTGCAAGAGTCTGAAGAAGCTATCGGTATAAGAAAAAGCCCCCGGTGGCCCGGCCACCGGGCAGACATCGAAGAAGCCTGCAAGAGACTGAAGAAGCTTATTAAGTAAACAGAAGCCTGCAGCTCGGAATTATGGGAAAAGGGGCCGCTGAGACCCGCTGATATTCATGCACTCCGCTTCCCCCTCCAGCAATGCGGAACGGCTGGAGGCCGTTCCGCCAAGGGCAAGCCGCAGCGGCTTGCCCCGACGGCCCC
>CAZIRF010000046.1:157-20501 GCA_964541755.1 uncultured Spirochaetales bacterium
AGTCTTGGTGTTCTTGTTCTTCTAACGGGATTGTTTGGGGCTTGTAACGCACCCTTGAATCAAGCAGATCCGGTCAAGGAATTGTTTGATGACAAGAATGTGGCGGTCACCTGGAACGAAAGCTCGAGTGATGTTATCGAGAGCTACGCGGCCGATGTGGAAATCTGGTATATGAACAATCGGACCGATACGGCCTGCTCCTTGCGGAATGCGTATCGTATGGTGACCAAAAACATCAATGGGACGATGTATTCCAGAATTGACATGCCTGAATCTACCGCGAGTTCGAGAATGCTTTCAATCGTAACTAACGGGGAGGAGTCGGTTGTTGCCGATGCCGCTACCGGGAAAGTAGAACTTCGCACAACACATGAAAATCCGGTAACTCCGGCCCTCAAGACGCTTCATTCTGCCATGTCTCATGGCAGGGTCAATCTGTCACTTATCCGTTCCGAAGCCAGAAGGATTGCTTTGGATATGACGGAAAATGATGATGGCACTTTGCTTCTTGACTTGCCGGCATCAATGATGCCCTCTATTGCCCATTCCCAATTGATTTCTTCCAAAATCAAATTTGACACTGTCAACGAGATTGTTACCGAAACAGAAAGTATCCTGATAAAGGATGCCGGTGTACAGGTCGTGACTACTACAATTCCGGTGTACGAAATGTCAGGCGACGAACCGGTAAAAGTCGGCACTGTGACAACCATCAAGACAACGGTTCCCGAGCGAATCGAGAATTTTGATGAGGATGTTCCCGTGTTCAATACTCCAGAGGATATCCCTGAAATTGATGAAGAAGAGGCCAGAGAACTCTTTGCAAACGGACAATTGACAGAAACTTCTGTTCGTTTTGGCGATCCGGCTTCCCTTGATTCGATTGAAACAGTGGTAGAGGTGTACAAGAACGTGGAAATCAACACCTCGGATTCGGCTCTCTTTGACGTGATATTGGGGGGTAATTGAAATGAAGCGTATATCCAAAGGTATTGCAGCTGTTCTCCTTTTGGCCCTTGCCTGTCCTGTTTTTGCCCTTGATGCAGAACCCAAAGTTGGCGATTTGGACAGGTCGTACTCAATACCATATTGCTATTTGAATGGTTTTGAATTTTCCGGATATGTACCTTCTGCCATAGGGCTTGAGGATCTCGTTGAAGCAGATGTTGAATATATCAAGACTCGAGATGCTGCTACGGTCAATTCCTTCGCGGTAATCGGACACAGCCAAGGCGGTTTACGGTCTTTGGCCTATGCCTCGTATCTCAAGAAGAATGATCCCGCCGAATATAATCGCCTCAAGGCCGTCATCACCATGTCGGGTATTGATCGCGGACTCAAGGCCCTCGAAGGGGGTGTTGGAGCATTCAAGGCGAAAGTCTGGACGGATGTGTTTACGTTATATGATGGCGTCGCGGGTACAATAGATGTGCTCTTGCCGGGGAGTGCGACAATATTGAAAGTTATTGGTGGTTTTACCGCGTCATCCTCGTATATCAAGGGAGCGCTTGAAGATATGATCGTGGAATGTTTCCCCGAAGAGCAACAGGCATATCTGTATCCTGCGCTTGGTTCCAATACCAATTTGGACCAGATGGGTGAGATTCGGGACATGATCCCCCGTAGTGCCTTCATCAAGGAGTACGTGACCGATTCTACAAGTTACACCTATAAAGTCCAGACAGGAACAACCAAGGTGTGGTACTGGGCGAAAGGCTGGCTTGGGATACCCTACCTTACCTATCGCTATGATCCGGTTTACAAATACTATAGCTCCAGTTTCGACAAGCCGAAGATTCCGGCCGGTATGCCCACCGGATACCTTGTGGGGCTGAACTCAAACACGCTTGGCATGTTGGATGAGGAGACAGGCGGGACCGTGAGTGAAGAATCGATTCGGGATACGTGCGGTACGATGGAAGTGGTCTTCAATATCGCCGGGGGCATACATGCCGCGCTTTGGGTGGCTACCCTTACCCTGTGCAATTACCAGGAAACGCTTATGAATGATTGTTTTGATGCAGCCGATTGGGTGGGAGATATCGATGGCCAGCTGAACGAATTGAAGGGGTCGTCGCAGAATGACGGTCTCGTTGCCAAAGAGAGCCAGTTTATTGCGAGGACCCACTACCGCATGGACACCAAGACTACCGTCAATGTCCACCCCAACGTGATTGGCTCAAAGGCTGAAGGTTATCGTGAATTCAAACACCTCAACCATGCGACAATTCGTACGGCAAACGACATTGAAGTCGAAAAAGAAATAAAACTTATGTTGAGTCAGGCATCAAACCAGAAAACCAACAATTAACCACAGACATGCCGGGAAGGTAATCCTTCCCGGCCCTATGGGAGCTCTGCGATGAAGAAGCCTCTATATGTTTTATTATCGGCTATTTTGGGTTTTACCTCCTGTGTTGACACAATCCCGCCCGAAAATGAGCCGGACTACACTGCCCCCCTCGCTTGGGACGTACGGTATGAGGGCATGTCCCTTACCAGAAACGACCGGGTAGGGAACATGCTGTATATTTACACTGGTGAATTCATTGAGGAAATCCCAGATACCCTTTCGAAGATTAACCTTGACGATGGGAGTCTTGTATGGCAGGCCCCGCTTGGGGGTTTATTCAAGTCTTCTGCGCTTATTGATGGCATCGTCTACTGCTTTGTCGAAAATGCGTCATACAACATTCTGTGCTTTGATGACGGTACAGGTGAACTTCTCGCCCGTGTTTCACTTGATGAAGATTTCGATACCGCGAAGGCACTGAGTATATGGATTGAATCCCTTGTCTCCTAGGAGAACACCCTTGTTTGGGGTTCTCCTGATTACATGTGTTCTCTCGATACGACCTTGGTCGACTTTGATGTAGCTGTAGATATCATACAGATAATTGCCCCACATTGTTTTCATGGCCCGGCACCCGAGCAGACGGGATATTTCGCTCGCCCATGCGTGGATGAAGGGGTTGTGTACTTCATGCGCACGGCCCGCTTGCAGGAACCGGGTGGGAGTGTCATCGCTGCATGGGATATTGCCAGTGATACCATCCTGTGGGAACGCAATTCGAACGGGCTCGTGGGGGAGACTATCGAGGGAATGGAGGTGGAAGGCGACTGGCTCTATATTGTCGAGGGCTGGGGAGTTACCTGTATCAACAAGAGAACGGGTGGGGCGAACGACTCGATGTCCACTGGGGAGCGTTGGTTACACACTGCACCTGTAACTGGTTTGGATTCTTGGGAATTGAAAGATTTGATTCATGGCGACGGTTATGGTATGGGGACGTGGCTTTACGAAGGGAAGATGTACTTTACCAATTCCGTTCACTCCAACACGCCTAACTATATAAATATTGCAAAGAGCGATTTGCGCAACATCTTCTGCCTGGATTTGGCAAGCGGACGTCTTGTCTGGAGCGCCATGCCCCCGCACCCGACTGCTTCTTTGGGTGCCAAGCCCGTAGTGGCCAATGGCAAAGCATACATACCCAATGATACGGGGATTCGGCTGTATGATGCGAATACGGGACGGCTTTTGGGCGTGGATACCTCGATACCGCTCTCCGGCATTTATAACTATGGCCAATTCTACGAGGAAAAGGGCTATGTAATCTACGTTTGCTATGATGAAAACCGCAATACAAACAGGCTTGTGGCCATAGAGGCGGAGTAGGGGATGAAAAGCAACAAGAGGGTTTGTGTACTTGCAATATCCGTTCTCACCATTTTGTTTGGATCCTGTGCGTTATCAGATGCCCCGGGAGTCAATGTCCGAACAACGATTACTTCATCCGGTAATGGAATAGCCAAAGTCCGTGTGTACATCGAAGGACCGGATGGACGAATAGTGGATGCGGCCTTGGTACAACTTTCGGAATCATCCGGTACATGTGAACTGCTTCCCTTTGATGCGACTGCCTGTTTGTACGAAACAAGCAGGACAATACCGGCTGACGGATTATTCTTTGTTTCGGTACGATCTGTCTTGATGGAACAGACATACGAGAGAACCATTAGCCATCTTCCTGTTGGAACAAACCCTGTTGTTACCGTTTTTGCCGATGCACAGGGGAACTCTGTATTGAATGGCGAGGTGCTTGACCGGACTTCCGGATTACAGATTGCCTGGGAATCCCTTGGTGATGATATCGTCTATTCATTGACAATAAGAACGGCCACTTCCGTGTACCATGCTGTGAATACCAGGGCGTTAACCGTATTGATACCGGAATACATCGTGCCTGCTGCCGGGACTTGTTACTTGTCTCTTTCTGCCCAAAGGATTGACGGTGACCCACTTTTTGAAACAGCCGATTATCATTCTGTTGCAAGTTCCGGATCGACATATGTCTATGCGAATTTTGATTAAGCGTTGCCTTTATTGTATTGGGCTGGGGATGCTCTTGCTTTCATGTCCGGTTGATGTCCAGGATACGAACCATGATACCATTCAGATTCTGAGTCCTGTTTCCTCATGGACGTACTTTGAAGATGTTCCGGTAAGTTTTTCGTTGAATGCGGCTGTTTCGGAGACCCGGTGGACATCTTCTATCGTGGGGGAGTTGGGTGTTGGTAACGGATTTTCTTTAAGCCTGAGTGCAGGAACCCATGTTATTGAAGCTACAAATTCTTATGGGACCAGGTCTGTAACAATTACTGTTCAAAGCAAAGAGTATGTGTCTTCCGACGAAGTCTCTGTCATGTTATCTCGAGCAAGTATTGAGCGCTCCCTTCCTGGATTTGATTGGTACCCCTATGTTATTGCCGGTGCGGAACAAGTGGAAGATTTGCAGGTAAGTTTTGCCGAAGGTATGAATACCAGTAATTCAAGACGCATACCTGTCTCTCCTGCAGTGATGCGAGATATTGCTCCAGCACGAATTAATCGGCATGCCGGAGTATATACAGCCAGTGGCTTGGGGCGTTCATTGCTGATGGACAAAATTGGGGCTTTGGGGGATACCCGGGAATTCTTGGTCTACAACACATCAAATCAATATGCCGATCCACATATAATCAATGCGACAATGGTATACAAGGGGACCGGGGTTACGGTGTGGTATCCCTGCGAACTTGCCAAGGATGAGTCCATGATCGTGGAGTTCTGTTCTGCGCTGGAAGCGTTGGTGATCCCACGTGTAAAAGCCCTGTGGGGAGCTCCTGGCGACGTCAATGGTGATGGTGCTGTCTCAATTTTATTGACGGACACGATTAATGAAGAACAGGTTGCCCTTGGTTTTTTCAATCCGTTGGACTTTTTTGCTTTGGATATTGATCCTGCTTCTTCTTCGTATAATCCGGTGAGCAATGAAATGGACATGATATATCTGGCGGTGCCTACACAGGAAACTACCTATTCAATGGAGACAATTCTGGCAACGGCTGCACACGAGCTGACGCATCTTGTAAGTTTTAGCAGTAAAACCTGGAACAAGATGATGGCGGGATCCCTGGATGCACCACAGGAAGAACTGTTTCTTGACGAAGGGTGGAGTCATTTGAGTGAGAGTTTATGTGGTTATGGTATAAGTGGGGGGAATGCTGCTTTTCTCAATGTCTACTTTGAAGATACTGCTTCATATTCTTTGTGTGGGCCCAGTTTGCATGGCCATGAAGACAGTGCTGGACGTCGAGGTGCAATGGCTTTGTTCCTGTCTTGGCTCTTTTGGGAAAAGGGCGGGATGGAATGGAATGCAGAAGGAAATCCTGTGGATGGAGGCGGCATTGCATTCTTGAGGGAAATGTTGGACTGCAATGTTACCGGTTGGGATTCCATTGGTTACGCATACGGAATTTCAACAAATCGTCTTTTTGAACTTTTTGTAAAGGAACTGAATGAAGCCCGTCTGGCAAACGAGTTGTTTGTTTCTCATATAGATCCCGTTACTGACGAACCTGTGGAATTGTATGCAAATATGGGATCATTGAGTTTTGGTGGCAGAACAATAACTGTTTCTTTTCCATTGTCCCATGAATTATCTTCGGCAAAGAGTTTGTATGTGGCCCCTTGGACCTTTGCTTTCTATTCGCCCATGTATGGGATGGCAGGCCAAACCTTGGAGATACAAATGGAAGACTCCGTGCCATCTGCCTTTTTAAAGATATTGTTGGATTGAGACTCGAAATACCAAGGTTTGGATTAGGGATTTATCCCACTTCCTCCAGCAACGCTCCCAGTGCTTTCACATCCTCCACGTACCAGCTGGCTCCGGCGGAGCGCAGTTCCTCTTCGCTGCCGTAGCCGTAGCCCACCCCGATGCTGGCGAGGCCGTTGGCAGTGGCGCCCTTGATGTCGTGTTCGCGGTCGCCGATCATGAGGCAGCGCTCGGGATTGAGGGAGTGTTTTTCGAGGATGTGGGTGATGAGTTCGGCCTTGTTGGTGCGGGTGCCGTCGAGTTCGCTGCCTTCGATGGCGGTGAAGTAGCGTTCAAGGTCGAAGTGGGCGGCGATGCGGCGGGCGAAGACGGCGGGCTTCGAGGTGGCGATGTAGAGGGCCCGGCCCCGGGCCGCAAGGCTTTCAAGGAGGGGCGGGATGTCGGGGAAGACTTCGTTCTCGAAGAGGCCTGTTACCGAGAAGTATTCGCGGTAGCGCAGGCAGGCTTCGTCGGCCTTGGCGCTGTCGAAACCGTAGAAGCGCATGAAGGATTCCTTGAGGGGCGGCCCGATGAAGGGGTAGAGCCTGGCACGCTCCGGCTCTTCGATGCCGAAGTGGGCGAGGCTGTGGCGAACGGAGTTCGTTATGCCCAAACCCGGGTCGGTAAGGGTGCCGTCGAGGTCAAAGAGGAGGGTGTCGAAGGTGGGGTTCATGGTTGACAGTCTTGCATGACAGACGGTGCAGGGGCAAGCGCAAGACATCCCTGATTGCTGTGGGCTCGTTTATTGTGTGCCTGTATCGGGGTCCGGGGGCGGGCCCCCGGCGAGGGGGGAGGGGCGCAACCGGAGCCGGCGTGCCGGCGCAGTGCGCCCCGGGGGGGAGACGTCCCCCCCGTATCTATTCGACCAGTACTTTTTTGGTGGGGCGGAAGAAGCCGAAGAGGCTGCCGCAGAAGCCGCCGGCGACGTGGGCGAACTCGCTGATGCCGTTGTCGGGGGCGACGATGGCGTTGAGGAGTTCGCGGCCCAGGTAGAGGACGAGGATGAGAAGGAAGGTGAGGGGGATTTCGCCGCGTTTGAAGTTGGTAAAGGAGATGAGAAGGACCATCATGAAGGCGACGCCGGAGGCGCCCATGAGGCCGCTTGAAAAGAAGAGTGCGTTGAGCAGGCCCGTGACGAGGGCGGTGATGGCGATCATGAGGAGCATGGAGAGGGAGCCGTAGAGTTCTTCGAGGATGGGCCCGATGAGGAGGATGAGGGCGAAGTTGGAGATGAGGTGGGTCCAGTCGGCGTGGCCGGCGACGTGCGAGAAGAGGCGGAACCAGTCGAGGGGACTTCCAAAGGAGAAAGCGCTGCGGCCGGGGACCATGAAGAGGGCCTTGTTGAGGTTGGGCAGGAGGTAGAGGCTGAGCATGAGGACGATGGCAGAGAAGATGGAGTAAGTGAGGACGGTGGGGGCATTGTACTTGATTTTCATGGCTGGCTGCCGTCCTTGAGGGTGATTTCCACGGGGCAGTGGTCGCTGCCGGTGACATCGGCCCGGATGCGGGCGCCTTCGAGTTGGGGGGCGAAGGCGGGGTTGACGCAGTGGTAGTCGATTCTCCAGCCGATGTTCTTTTCGCGGGCCCGCATGCGGTAGGACCACCATGAGTAGGCATCGGTTTGGTCGGGGTGGAAGTAGCGGAAGGTATCGACGTAGCCGGCTTCTATGAAGCTGTCCATCCAGGCGCGCTCTTCGGGGAGATAGCCGGGGTTTTGCTCGTTGGATTTGGGGGTGGCGAGGTCGATGGGGCGGTGGGCGATGTTGTAGTCGCCGCAGAGGATGAGGTTCTTGCCGCTTTCGACAATACGGTCGCAGATTTCTTTCATGGCGGCGCAGAACTCGAGCTTGTAGCCCAGGCGGGCGCCGGCTTCCTGCGAGTTGGGGAAGTAGGCGCTGATAAGGGTGAAGCGGGGGTAGTCGGCGATGAGGACGCGGCCTTCGTCATCGAAGATGTCGATGCCCATGGGGCGTACGTCGAGGGGCTCGCTTTGGCTCCAGATGGCCACGCCCGAGTATCCGGGCTTTTTGGCGCTGGCGTAGTATTGGTGCCAGAGGCCGGGGGACTGCATGCCGGCTGCTGGAGAAGTGGCAGCGGGAGAAGTGGCGGCGGGAGAAGAGGCGGCGGGAGAAGAGGTCGGGGTTTTATACTGTTCAGTATAAACGCCAGCCACACCGCTGGCGGCTGGAGAAGTGGCCGGGGTTTTATACTGTTCAGTATAAACGCCAGCCACACCGCTGCTGCCATTCAACCCTGCGCTTACGGGAAGGGGGACCTCGCGGATTTCCTTCTTGAGCTGATCGGGGCGGGCCTTGGTTTCCTGGAGGCAGATAATATCCGGGGCATCGGCGTTAAGCCAGTCGGTGAAGCCCTTGCCGGCTACGGCGCGCAGGCCGTTGACGTTCCATGACAGTATACGCATGAAGCCAAGTATAACAGGGCCTGCCGCATTGTTTCAACGCGCGAATTCCGGTATCTTATTGGTATGTCGGAAGCACACGATTCCTGCGCGGTTCTCGAGACGGCGCGGGACGAAAAGCTCAAAGAGCCGGAAGACTGGAGGGTCATTTTTCTCAACGACGACTTTACCGCCATGGAGTTTGTCGTCGCAGTGATTATGACCGTATTCAACCATCCCCGCCCGGATGCCGAGCGCATCATGCTCGATGTTCATACAAAGGGTCGGGGGATTGTGGGAACCTATACCCGGGACATTGCCGAGACAAAGGCGGCCCAGGTTCATCGCGCAGCGCGGGAGAACGATTATCCCCTGCGCTGTATTGTCGACAGGGCCCCCTGACACCCCTTGAAGGGGGGGGACGGGGCCACGCGGGAGCGCAGCCATGAAGATCAATCAACACGTCGAGGCCATATTCAACGCCGCATACAACGAGGCCAAGACCCGCAAACACGAATACCTTACGCCCGAGCACGTCCTGTACGCGGCGATTGCCTTCCCGGAGGTCCGGGGGGTGTTGGGCGAGATTGGGGCCGATATCGAGGGCCTCAAGACCGGGATGGAGCAATTTTTTGACGCCAAGGTCCCGGTTGTCGAAACGGCCGATCCGGTCCAAACCGTGGGTTTCCAGAGTGTCCTTGAGCGGGCGGTGCTCCACACCCGCAGCGCCGGCCGCGAAGAGCTGGGTATCGCTGCCGTTCTCGTGAGCCTCTACGACGAGGACCGCAACTACTGTGCGTACTGGCTGCGCAAGGCCGGCGTACAGCGCCTGGCCCTCCTGGAGGCCCTTTCGCACGGACCCGATTTGGGTTCCCTGATGGATGACGAAGACGCCCTGGGCGACGATATACCCGTTGGCGGGGATGCCGGACGGGCCCGCTACAGCCGCAGTTCCGGGAATGCTGGTGACGGGAGTGGCGAGCTGGGCGATGGCGGCGAGGCGATGGGCCGTGGCGATTATGACGGGCAGGCTGATGGATCTGGCGCAGAAGAGGGGCTCGCCGGGGATGAGGCCGATGCCGATGGCGACGGTTCTGCCGCGGAGCCGGGGACCGGTCGCCGCCGCGGGGACGGCCAGGCGGGACAGCGGCCCACGCGGCGCGGTATCCTCGAGCGCTTTACCGTAAACCTCACCGAGCTTGCCCGTGCAGGGAGTTTTGACCCGGTCATTGCCCGCGAAGAGGAGCTTGACCGCACCATCCAGGTCCTCTGCCGCCGCCGCAAAAACAATCCCCTGCACGTAGGCGATCCGGGGGTGGGCAAGACCACCCTCGTCGAGGGGCTCGCCCGCCGCATAGTGGCCGGCGATGTCCCCCCCATGTTGAAAGACTACGCGGTCTACTCACTCGATATGGGGACCCTGGTCGCCGGCACCAAGTTCCGTGGCGACTTCGAGGACCGCGTCAAGCGCATCGTGGACGAGCTCCTGCGCAAGGAGCGGGTCATCCTCTACATAGACGAGATTCATACGATGGTTGGCGCCGGGGCCGGGGCCTCCGGTTCGATAGACGCCTCTTCGTTATTAAAACCGGCCCTCGCCTCGGGGCGTTTGCGCTGTATCGGCTCGACCACCCACGAAGAGTTCTCGAAGTTCTTCGAGAAGGACCGCGGCCTCGCCCGCCGCTTCCAGAAGATAGACATCGGCGAGCCGGACAACGCCGTGACCCTCGAGATCCTCAAGGGCTTGCGCGCGGGCTACGAAGGCTGGCACCACGTTCGCTACAGCGACGAGGTCCTCGAACTGGCGATATCGCTCTCCTCGCGCTACAT
Source organism: uncultured Spirochaetales bacterium (assembly GCA_964541755.1). GTDB lineage: Bacteria > Spirochaetota > Spirochaetia > Treponematales > Breznakiellaceae > CAZIRF01. The sequence continues at coordinate 10,526 of CAZIRF010000046.1, forward strand.
ATTGGAGCGCCGTCAGCCGGACAAGGCAATCGACATTATCGACGAGGCGGGGTCCCGCTTGGCCATAGCGTATGCAAAGGGGCTTGAGGCTGATAACGCTGCCGCGACAACGGGCGCCGTCGCAGACGCGGGCGCCGTCGCAGACGCGGACGCCGTCGCAGACGCGGGCGCCATCGACCCCGAAGACCGGGAGACCTGGCCCCCTGTGGGAATCCCTCTGGTCGAAGAGGTCGTCGCGGGCATGGCCCGCATGCCCAAGGTATCGGTCGCCGGCGACGAACGCGAGACCCTGCGGGAGCTCGATGCCCGCCTCAAGGCGCGTGTTTTTGGCCAGGACCCGGCCATAGAGGCCGTCGTTACGGCGGTAAAGCGCTCTCGAGCCGGTTTCCGCGCCCCCAACAAGCCCGTGGCAAACCTCCTCTTTGTCGGCCCCACCGGGGTGGGCAAGACCGAGCTCGCGCGCCAGTTGGCCGAGCTCCTGGCCGTGCCCCTTTTACGCCACGACATGAGCGAGTACCAGGAAAAACACTCGGTGAGCCGTCTTATCGGTTCGCCGCCCGGTTATGTGGGCTACGAGGAGGGCGGCCTTCTTACCGACGCGGTGCGCAAGCACCCGCACGCGGTGGTCCTGCTCGACGAGATCGAGAAGGCCCATCAGGATATATTCAACGTTCTCCTGCAGATCATGGATTATGCCACCCTCACGGACAACGCCGGCCGCAAGGCGGACTTCCGCAACGTCATCCTCATCATGACCAGCAACGCCGGGGCGCGGGAGATTGGCAAGAGCCCCATAGGCTTTGACTCGAAACCCTTCGCGGAGCGCGCAGTCGACGCCGCGGTCGAAAGGCTCTTCACCCCCGAGTTCCGCAACCGCCTCGACGCCGTCATCCCCTTCGCCCAGCTGGGTATGACCCAGATCGAGTCGATTGTGCGCAAAGCCCTCGATGCCTTTGCCCTCCAGCTCGCCGAAAAGAAGGTGAGCCTCGAGGCCAGCGATGCCTGTGTGGCGCAGCTCGCCTTGGACGGCTACAGCCTCGAGTTCGGGGCCCGCAATGTCGAGCGCCTGGTCGATTCGGCCATCAAGACCTTCTTCGTGGACGAGGTCCTCTTCGGGCGCTTGGCCAACGGGGGCCGTGCCCGGGCAGACTGGCGCAACGGGGCCTTTGTCATTGACGTTCTCGACGAAAGCGATGCTACAGGTGATAATCCCTTGGAGGGGGCGGAACGAGCCGGCACTGCAGAAAGCCCCGGCACGGATGCCGGGACAGGGCAAAAAAAGCCACGGCGCAGCCGTAAAAGTGCCCCCGAAGCCCTTGGGGCCCGCGAGCCGTGAGGTCATCGTCAACGTCCGGCATGCGCCACGACGATGGCTTTCCCGTACTGGCCGAGACCGATCACTTCGAGTTTCCCCCCAAGGAGGACGACGGGACGACCCTCATCGCCTGGGGGGGGAATCTCTCGCCCGGGATGCTCCTGTCTGCCTACGAGCAGGGGGTCTTCCCCTGGTTTTCGCCCGGCGAACCGGTCCTCTGGCACAGCCCGGACCCTCGCTTCGTCATCTTCCCCGACAGCCTCGTCGTATCCTCTTCAATGCGCAAGGTACTGCGGCAGGGTCGCTTCGAGATCAGTTTTGACAGGGAAGTGCCGGCAGTCATCGAAGCCTGTGCGAGTATCGATCGGCCGGGGCAGGATGGCACCTGGATTGGGCCGGCCATACGCGAAGGCTATGGAGCACTCGCGCACGCGGGCTGGGTGCACAGCGCAGAGGCCTGGCAAGACGGTGAACTCGTCGGCGGTTGTTACGGGATGCGGCTGGGGCGGGTATTCTACGGGGAATCAATGTTCGCGCGGCGGCCGAACGCCTCAAAGGCGGCGTTCCTCACCCTGGCGCAGGCCCTCTTCGAAGACGGGTGCATACTGATAGATTGCCAAGTCCACACCGATCACCTGGAGAGCCTGGGCGGGAAGCACATAGACCTGTCCCGCTTTCTGGCCCTCCTGGCGGCCGGCGATGCCCGCCGTGACAGTCCCCTGTCGCGCCGCGGCTCCTGGAAAGACGGAATTACGGCAGGAAGCGGTATCCTATGCCGCGCACCGTCTTGATGTGCCGTGGCACCGGCTCGCTGTCCCCGATCTTTTTGCGCAGCCAGGCGATGTGCACGTCGACCGTTCGCGTCGTGAGTTTGGTGCCGTAGCTCCAGACAGCATTGAGCAGACTCTCGCGGGTATGCATGATCTCCGGGTGCTCGCAGAGGTAGGCGAGGAGCTTGAACTCCTGTGCAGAGAGCGGGACGCTCGAACCATCGCGCATTACGGTTGAGGTCGAGAAGTCCACCGCAAAGCGCTCATAATCGACCCTGCCCTTCTTGATGGCGTCCTGCCACTCTTCTTTTCGCAGCTGGTGCTCCTGGTTGACCCGGCGCAGGAGGGCCTCTATGCGGGCGAGGAGCTCGTTCCACTCGAAGGGTTTGCCCAAGTAGTCGTCTGCCCCCAGTTTGAGACCCTTGACCCGGTCATCGACCTGTCCCCGTGCCGTGAGCATGATGATGGGGGTGTGGTTGTTGGCGGTGCGCAGGGATTCGCAAATGGCAAAGCCGTCTTTGCCGGGAAGCATGATGTCCAGGAGGATGAGGTCGTACACTCCCCCGAGGGCGGCTTCAAGCCCCTCGTTTCCGTTGGACTGCGTCTCGCACAGGTAGCCTTCTGCTTCCAGGCGGTCCTTGAGGGTAAGGAGGAGGCCCTCTTCATCTTCGATAATGAGTATTTTGGTCTTTTGTTCCATCTCTCTGCTCCAGTGGAAGGGTGATGTGGATCTGTGTGCCACGGTGACCGGTTTCAAGGCGCAAGGTCCCGCGATGGGCCCGGACGATGCGCGTGACAAGGCTCAAGCCCATGCCGCAACCGGGTATCTGTTGACTGTGTGCCCTCTTGCCGCGAAAAAAGGGTTTGAGGACCTGTGCCCTCTCGCGGCGCGGGATGCCCGGTCCGCGATCTTGAACAGTAAGGGTTGCGGTTTTGTCCTGGACCCGAACCATGACTCCGATATAATACCCTGTTTTTGCGTGCTTGAGAACATTTGCAAGGAGATTTCTGAAAACTATATCCAGGGCTTCCGCATCGGCATTGATTGGGGCAGTACAGTCCAGGATCGCCTCGATGACAATCCCGGCGGCCTCAAGTTCCGGCCTCATCAATTCGAGGCGGTTTTTAACGAGTTCACAGAGTTCGACGCTCCTGTTGTTAGGCAGTGGTCCGCTGTCGATGCCGCTGTATACGAGGAGGCTGTCGATCATGTTGGACAGGCGGGTACCCTCCTTTTGGAGTGTCTTGCCGTAGAGGGCGGTCTTCTCCGGCGCGGTGACGATACCCTCCGCGAGATTCGAGGCGGCACTGCGAATAATCGCGATGGGGGTCTTCAATTCGTGGGTCACCGAGGCGATGAACTCGTTTTGGCGTTCGGCGAGGGTTTCCCGTGCTCGCACGGTGCGGGCCAGCAGAATGAAGGCTGCAACGAGAATGAGGAGTATGCCTGCACTGATAGTGAGGTTACGTTGGATGTCCCGCTTGACGACCTCCACGAGCGAGCCCTTTCGGTGTATGGCCTCGAGGACCCAACGCCCCTCTGCCCGAATGTTGGTGGGGCTGTCCAAATACTTGTGCTCGCGTTTGACACCGGGCAGAGGTGGGGCTTCCAGCTGACCGAATAGTTCCCTAAGGGTGAGCTCCTGGTTTTCGTCGAAGACCAGTTGTTCCCGCCGTATCAACTCATCGAGAGCAGTGCCGGGACGAAGAATATCCGGGGGAAGCCCCGTCTCCAGGAGTGGAAAACTGAAGTCGGGGGTGGCAAAAGTACTTTGATCTGAAAACCCTTCTGTTTGCCACAGGAGTGCGCCCGTGTCGCGGTCGAGTATACGAAAGCGGTAGTCTGTTTCCTGGTCGAGGTAGCGCTCTGCCATGCGGGGCAGGAGCTCGGAGCTGATGCGTTTGCTGTCAAGGTGAATGATCAGCCAATTGAGGCGCTCTTTGTCAATTGGGTGAAGGAGCGCGTGTCCCCGGTTGGGGAGGGTGGTTATGAACCAATGCGGGGTATCGCGTGTTTCGGCTTGTATTTTAAACCAAAGAAAAGAACGGTAGGGGGATTGTTCTTCCGGGGCGAAGCCCTCGCCATCCCAACGCCAGACCCTTTGGTCTTCATCGCCAATACGGTGAATACGAAAGCCCTCGACAATGGCCTCATCCATACTGTAGGCGCGCCATGAATGCCATCGCCGGGTGAAATCAAACCAATTCATGGATTGCGGGTCTGTAATATGGTCATGGCCGATATCGTTGAAGAGGACCGTCAATATGTTGATTTCGTCATGGAGGGTTTCGGCAAAGTGATTGGCCAATACATGCATTTTCTCCTGTTGCCGCTGGTATTCGCGGGTTCCCAGCTCGCGAACTCCCCGGTACTGGAAGATCGCGAGGGTGGCAAAAAGCGGGAGGAGTGCTGCAACGAGAAGTTTGGGCCAGTGGCGGAAAACAAGGGTCGTGATGTGTTGGCGCATCTCAAGAAGTGCCGGTTTGTGCAAGACTGGCGAGCCAGTCGGTAAGCACTTTTTTGAGGCCGTCATCGTTCAATTTGAGGGGTTCTGCGCAATCCGGGCAGTGGAATCGGCCTTCCTTGAGGGTTTCTTTCACGCAGCCAATGCACCAGGTTTTCCGGCATTGGGGGCAGCTGCCGGCGGGCATGTCGTCGGGGGGCTCTGCAACGAGGCGCAGGGCGCCTTGGGCTGGCAGGTCGCGCGGGACGTCCCACGTGCGTCCGCAACTGGCGCAATGGATACTGCGGTGGGTTGTCGCCCGTATGGCTGTTTCCAGTTCATCGAGTCGTTGCGACAGGGGGCTTGCCGGATCCTTGTGCGAGGAGTCCAACGAACGGATGTGGGTGGCCAGGTCGAGGGCTTCCTCTGGGCGGGATTGACGCAGATAGTTCCAGGCGAGAGTAAACAGGAGGTCCTGATTGTCGGGTTCCAGGTCGAGGGCCATCTTGAGTGCCGCTTCGGCACGGGGAAATTCGCCCTTTTTGGCAGCGACATAGGCGGTGAGTTCCAGGGTCTTCACGCCGGGGTCGCGCTCACAGGCTTTTGCGAGGAGTTCGTCGGCCTCGCCGTAGCGCCCCTGATCCATAATACAGCCGGCCAGATTTCGCAGCTGTTCCGGCTCGTCTCCGGTATTGCGAAGGACCGCGCGAAAAGCCTCTTCCGCTTCTTCAAGACGGCCCAACTGATACAGGATATTCCCCCTTGTTGTTCCGACAAGGGGCGCTGCTTGATCTTCAATGCGGTCCAGAATGGCAAGGGCTTCTTCTTCTTCCCCGCGACTGGCTGCGAGGGCGGCGCGGTTTACGAGGACTTCTTTAACCGGTCCCAAGAGCTCGATAGCCTTTTCCAAGTTTTGCGCCGCCCCGTCGAGGGCCCCGCGTTCCATATCGATTTGAGCCGCCATGTTGTAGAGCCAGCCGTCTGCATCGGGGTGGGCGAGTGCGCGAGAGAGTTCCTCGTCGAGCTTTTTGCGATCCTTTTTGATACCAAGGAGCCAGCGCGACTCAAGCAGGCGAAAGAGAAAGGGAAAGTAATCCGGATCAAGGGCGCAGGCCTCCTCGAGGAGGGGGATGGCCTGTTTGCGGGCTCCTTCGCGAATAAGGAGGAGGGCCTCGAGGTAGGGGACGGCAGGGTCCAGTATCAGTCTTGATTCTTCCTTTTCTTGGGGAGCCTTGGCGCTTGGTCCTGGCTGTGCAAGGGTACGAGCGCTCCTGAGGGCAAGCCGGGCTGCGTGCCATTCTTCGCGGGCAAAGTGATATTTTGCGCAGAGGGCGTGGGCCCGGGGATCGCGGGGGCCGGCTTGGAGGAGTACCGGGAGGAGAAGTCCCAACTCCTCGTAGTCGTCAATTTTGAGGAAATGCGACCCTGCTTCGAGGTAGCGTTCGAGGGCGATGGTCAATGCGCCAGTGCGCTCGTATTCTTGCGCAGCGTTTTTGAGGAGAATCCCGCGACCGTTGTCGGGTTCTTCTGTCAAAACAGCGGAGGCTGTGGCACTGGGAGGCTCCGTTTCTGCTTCGTCCCTGTCGGTCTCTTGTGTATGAGCTGTTGATGCGTTAGCTGTTACGGTTTGGGCCGCTGCCTTCTCATACTCTGCGGCGGCCTCGGTATGGCGTCCCATGTTGGAAAGTGCATGGGCCAGAAGGCTGCGCTGTACGCGTGAATCGCCCTGTTGCGCGAGGGCTCGGCGGGTATTCTCCTCGAGTGCGGGGTAGTTCCCCTCAAGGTAGAAGAGGGTGGACTGCCGGTCGAGAATATCGGCGCTCCAGGTCTCCGGCTTCCCTGTTCTGGCGCAGAGTTCATCGAGGTATGTGCGGGCGTCATCAAGGAGCGCGAGCCGGATGCTCGCATCTATGGCCAAGAGGAGTTCTTCCTCCAGACGATCCTCGCTGCGCTTCCAGATACGCTGGATCTGTACGAGGGCGGCGCTCGCCTGCCCCATGGCCAAAAAACTGCGGGCGAGGGCCAGTCGGGCTGTCCGGCGCGGGCGCAGCCACGCAGTCCAGCGTATCCAAGCCTCCTCAACACGGCGTGCCTGGCCTTCCATATCGAGTTTTGCCATGGTAAGCGAGGGACTGCCCGCATCATCGTAGTTTACAAAGGCGAGTGCCATGGTTCCGGCAGAAAGGGTGTCGTCTTCCACTTCGCCGGCCCAGGTGTTGTTTATAATGAGGGCTATGCGGGTGTCGATGGCAATAACCCGCAGCGAAAGCGTACCGGCCGGCCGTTCGTGATCGAGTTCTTCGGGGACCTCGGGGACCTCTGTCCAGGGGATAAGGGTGCGTGGCTTGCCGTTGAATACGACATCCAGGCGCCACCAGTTCTTGCTGGATACGAGAAAGATGTAGTAGTTGTCATCTTCGTTCTTGCGAAAGATAAGACCCCCGGCTGTATACCGGCCATCGCTGTTTATGGTGAGCTCGGCCGCAATTTCCATATCTGCAAGTCGCCATTCCTCGAGTTCGGACCAGGCGAGGCAGGACCCGCGACGCAGGTCCAGGTGAAGGCCTTCCCGGTCGCAATACGTGTGGTGGGTCTCGCAATCTTCATTTTGGAAGCTGCTGCGTACAAAACCATTGCCCGCCAGCTGGCGGGCCTCATGTCTGAGGGCGTATCCGTCTGTATTCTTCTCCTTCCTGAAAAAGAGGAGGGAGCGCAACCATTTCATAATGCCGGACATGGTATCAGTATGTACTATATATTCGGGTAAAAGTCGAGCGGCATGGACTCGAGGGCCTTGCTCGAAGCGTTTCGAGGCGATACACTTCCCCATTATGTCTACCATTATTGATGTCGCAAAAAAGTCAGGTGTGTCCATCAGCACTGTTTCCTATGTCCTTTCCGGTGTTCGCCCGGTATCCGAAAAAACCCGCCGCCGCGTCATGGACGCCATGGACGAGCTGGGATACCGCCCCCATGCTCATGCAAAAGCCCTCGCAAGTCGACGCAGCAACATACTCGCCCTCGTTTTTCCCCCGGGGGCGCGTGGTTTGGGCGAGACCGAGCTCGAAATCGTCACCGAATCGGTTGCGGTCATGCGCGAACGGGGATATCACATGGTCCTGTGGACCTGCGATTATGACGATCGGCGCGAACTCACCCGCCTTGTGCGTCAGGGCCTCGTTGACGGACTTATACTGATGGAAGTTCACGAGCGCGATCGGCGTGTCGAGTACCTCGAAGACATGGGAATGCCTTTTACCCTTATCGGGCGTACTGGTGACAGCGAGCGACACGCCTGTGTTGACATCGACTTTGCAGAGAGTTTTTCCCGGGCTGTGCGCTATTTGGCGTTACATGGTCATCGCGATCTCGCCCTTGTAAACCAGTCGAGGGAATCCTGGGATTCCGGGTATGGACCCAGTCGTCGTGCTCTCGATGGTTTTGAGGCGGCGTGCAAAACCGCCGGCTGTAAAGCAAGCCACTATTTTTGCAATCCGACACCCAAGGATGGTTTTGCCGTCGCTCACGAGATGCATCGTGACGGGGCACGGCATACCGCCCTCTTGGTCATGAATGACCGTGCCCTGCCTGGCCTTATGGAAGGCCTCTCGCGTACCGGGCGTCGCGTTCCCGATGATCTTTCGGTATTGGCGATGATAAGTTCTTCACGTGTTGCTTCGGGCTATGTAACGCCGCTTACTGCCTTGGAGATCCCCACACGAGCCTTGGTTGAAGGGGCTGTGGATGCCCTCGTGGGGCAGTTGGATGGTCCAACAGGCCGGGGAGAAGGTGGCCCCGTCTGTATTGTGCCAAAAATCGATGGGCTTTTGGTGCCTTGTAGCCTTGTCGAGCGCGCCTCAAGCTGCCCGGTCGATAGCCGTACGCTACGGGACGATCGTTAGTCTGCTACGTGACCAGAGGCGATCGCACAGCCGAACGAGAGGGCCTACGGTCACGGCCGATACGATTGTTCCCACCCCCAATCCTTCAACCCGGCCAAGGAAGATGATTGAAAGGATGAAGGCAAGGGCGACGAGACTGGAGTCGAATATCAGCTTGACGGTTCCGAATTGTTTCCCCAAACGACAGGCAAAGGCTTTGACAATTCCTTCACCGGGGTTAATGACTACACTGGCCTTGACCTGCATCCAGATGCCCCCTGCCAAGGTAAAACAACCACCTGCAAGTAACAGGAGGGATTGGAGCAGGGATGCGTTACCCCCGTTCGGGATGAGATTCATGAAAAGATCGATGATCAAGCCCAAAACCGGTGCTACGGGGAGCTGAAGCCAGATGTCGGGACGCCGTTTCCACCCGTACAAGAGGAGCTCTCCTGCGAAGAACACGACGGTAAAAAGAAGCGTCCACGTCCCGAAACTCAGGGATGTGCATTGGCTCAATACCCAGGAAGGACTTGAAATGGGCGAGTTTCCCAGGCCGGAAATGCTTACAAGACATATTCCCAAGCCCATTATGAAGAGCCCTGCAATAAAGGCTGCCAAGCGGGCGATGAATTTCATGCTGATAGTTCTCACCGCGCCATACTAGCAGATTGCGGGCAGGCAATGAAGATCCCCCAAGTGCTATCTGTATGACAGGATTCATGGTGGCTATTTGATTGAAAAACACAAACAACTACCGGTAATTTGCCGGATTCTTCTTTACTAACGCATTTTTCATGGTACAATATCATTACTATTGCCTCAATTAACGAGGAAAACTGCACTGTCAATATGTTGCAGAACAGGAGGAACTGTATGAAGAGATTTGCCATTGCTGTTACCAGCATCGTCGCCGCCGCAGCCCTTTTTGGGTGCGCTTCAGCGCCCGCCAAGACTGATGCTGCCGCTGATGCCACTGCAGAAGCCGAAGCCCCCAAAGAGGTTGTCGTTCCCGAGGGCGAAATTGTCATGCTCGACGATTTTGAAGAGGGCCTTTTCTGGAACCTCGATTCGACAGTCCCGGATGGTCTCGACATGGACCTTACGGCAGACAAGGGCGTCGTTTCCGGTGACAATGCCCTGTACTTCATGTTCAAAGAGACCAAGTGGGCAATCATCAACACCAACCAGCTGATGGTAACCGACTGGACTGGTGCCAACTATCTGGCTTTTGACGTGTTTAATGAAGGCACCTTGCCTGTTGAAATGGGTATCTGCCTCATGGATGGCAATAACTGGGAATGGCAGCAGAGCCCCAGCATTGTTATCCAGCCCGGTCAAACTACCTTTGTTGCCGGACTTACCGACGGTACCTTCATGAGCACGAAGGATGGCGTTCACAATATTGATGCCCCTAATGGTGTTGAGAATATCGCTTTCCTCGCTATTTGTGTTCACAAAGCAGATGAGACCACAACGGTTTACATTGATGATGTGCGCCTCATAAAGTAAGGCTAGTAACCAGAAGCCTGCAGCTCAAGCTACCTTGGCGAATTGGGGGACCCA
>CAZIRF010000047.1:0-10699 GCA_964541755.1 uncultured Spirochaetales bacterium
TTCCCCTATATCAGATGTTGTTACCTCTTCATTCTTCGTCTTTTCCTCTATTTCAACAGATTTTACTGGGGTATCATTCAAAAAAAAATCTGGATCACCTATTACGTCTTCCAACTCTTCAGATGTTATCGATTCTTCTCGTGTATATCTTCCTACTGTTTCATTCCAAGTATAAAATGACCACCTCTGGTGCATTTCATATATTGCATCTCCATAGTAATCAAGTTCATCTGTTATTATTTTATAATCCTCATGGACCTTTATTCCGCGCTTCCCCTGATATTCTATAAACATAAAGGGGCATACATCTTCGTAATCTTGCTTTTCTATACTTAGAAAATATTTAAATTCTTTTGTTTCATTGTTAATTGTTTCAATAATATAATACTTCCCTGTTCCCCCTTGCGCGAAAGCTAATATATCATCAATCCCATCCCGGTTAAAATCATAAATAAATCCGGTACCCACTCCCGGGATTAATCTGAAGCTCTCTATTTGTGTTTCTAGGATGGATCCCGTATATTCAAACAGTGATTCAAAATCATTATTCATTCCTGATGTATTTTCTTGATGTAATATTTTACCTTCTCTTATGAAATATATAGTAAACTGAAAGTAATCAGTAAGATTATTCCATAGCCAAATACCAAGCCAGATTTCTTCTTCATTAACATAGTTATTCAATTTTTTCATAGCCGCAAGTTCATAGATAACCTGCGGAAATGGAGAAGATTCCTCATATGTAACTTTAGGCTTCCTGCTTTCTATCAATAAGGTTCTGATTTTATCCTCATGTGTTTCTGTATAACAAACCGTACAAAGCAAAACTAAAAATAATACAATGATATTTCTCTTCATTTTGCTAATCCCGATTGCTTTGCATATTTATCTAATTCATGTTGATTAAAAACAAATGACTGTTTCATATTACAATACCATTCAACTTCCTCATACTTCTGTTTCCCTTCAGCATTTCCATTATAAGGAAAGGCAGCTTCACAAGTACGTATACCATTTGCTCCAGAGCCAACATTTGCAACAAATATAGTACCGGGAGCAATATTCAATGTTGGTCTCACCGTTACGAAGTGTGGATGACCTCCGGGGGCTTCATTTTTCCATGAGCCTATGACAACATATCCAAGATTAGCGTATGCTTGAGCCTTATCTCCAGTTACTTTTATTATTCCGGTCTTATCGGTTTTTTCGGCTTGTTTTCGTAATACATCGCACCAGTAATTACTTTTTCTCGGTACATAACCAGAAGGAGCCTCCCATGGAGCATAAGCTTTACCATCAGGGATGCTTTTATAATTGCCATCCAAAGCTTGTATTGTTAAAAAAACTGCATGATTACAGTAAGTCTGGTTTGCAGGACCATCAATTTCAGGGTACATACCACGATTACCCTGATTAAGACACCATATACTCATTACCATATCCTGTACAAGGATCAAGTCCATGCAATAACCCGAATGTATCTTTCGTATATGCTCTTCAAATGCCGTTGGATAGAAATAATTCAACGCTTCTCCATTTTGTATTTCCTTTGGCAGATTACTGTTCTTTCCATTTGACTCCCATATTGCCAACTGATCCTTTAAACTCTCATATTGCGGAATAAAAGAAAAATTGAACGGTATCGTTCTTTTCTTACTCCATTCACTTGGATGTTCAAATGCACACAGTGTTGCTATCTCTTTTGTTCTTTCCAGAAAGGCTGCCATCCGCTCTCTGTTATAGCCTGGTTCAAGGGTGAATCCTTTTTTTTCATATAGTTCTTGAAAGAACGCTACCTTCTGTGGCTCCATTGTACAATCATTATACTTTTCAAGATCTTTTTCTGTCAGTATCGTGAAAAAATCACCCCAATGCCAATAATTCTTTGAAAACGACGCGGGAATCTTGACATATTTCTCCGCTTCATACATCACATATCTCGATCCTCCGCTGTCCGTTTTTCCGGTAAATGCTGTTACTTCTCTTTTCAAAACCGTTATATCACTAGTTGTCGTCTCAGAGAGCGCGGTTACTGTTACATACTCGTCAAAGACCGCAACAACCAACAGGCTGCACTCGAGGTTGAAGTCCTCGATGCGTCCCGCTACCGGCTCCTCTCGTCTGTCGACTTCGCCAAAAAGTCACAGGTCTCGAAATTTTCCATTCAAAAGACAACGGATTTTGCCAAGAATCCGCCCAAGACTTCATCCGGCGTCTTGAAACGCGTGCATGTCAAAGATGGCGGGGCCGTCAAGGATGGGGCCCTGCGTCTGGACTTCGAGCGGGAAGACTATGGCTTTGTCGATATCAGTCTTGGTTTCAAACCGGGCCAGATCCGCCTGCCCGCCGGGACCATCATAATTGCCGAGATGTGCAGCGACCTCGAGGGGGCTATCTTCATGATGGGTATGATAAGCGGGAACCCCGATTGGAAATGGACAAGTGACAACACGCCCTATATACCTGTCATCCCGGGGCTATGGACCTCTGTTCTGTGGCGTCTCGACAAGCCCTTTTCCCTGGCGGCCGATGGTGAGCTGCGATTCATATTAAAGAAGGAAGATACATCGAAACGCCCCGGTGAAAAGGGCTCCTTTAGTATAGACAACGTAAAGGTCTGGGTGCCGCGTGATTGAATCTTGATGGAGTTGTATGCCCAGCCCCTCCTTTGGTCTTTTGGTGAGCAGTTTTTTCCATCTGTTTCGCGAATGAAAAATGTCTTTCTCTTGACGTGTCCGGGCCCGGAGGCTATCGTGTGTGTGAAGGTGCACACAGATGACAGTAAGCGATATTGCAAAACGGGCAGGCGTTTCGATAGGGACCGTTGACAGGGTAATACACAAGCGGGGCCGGGTCTCGGACGAGACCCGTGAAAAGATAGAAGCCATTCTGGAAGAAGGGGGCTATCGTCCCAATCCGCTCGCACGGCATCTCAAACGGGCCCGCCCCTACAATATCGGGGTACTTATGCCGGGGCTCGATGACGAGAGCCACTACTGGCGTCAAGTCCACCAAGGGCTTCTCGCTGCCAAGAGAGAACTTGCGGCTTTCGCTTTCGATATCAGTCTTTATCCCTTTTCCCGCGACGACACAAGCAGTCTCGAGCGGGCCTTTTTCTCCATCAATAAAGCGGAATGTGACGCATGGGTTGTGGCGCCGGTCTTGCAGGAGCGCATGAGTGCGCTGCTGGGTTCCACCAAAGCGCCGGTTCCACTCGTGTGTATCGATTCACCCCTTCCCGGGGCCCATGCAACGGTGACTATCGCACAGGACCCTCGACGGGGCGGCGTGCTCGCCGCCCGCCTTATGCGTTTGGTCTCCCGCTCGGCGGGGCCTTTCGCAACGGTTCGCCCGTACGCGGGGGCCTTCAATCTGGATGAGCGGGTGCGCGGGTTCCGAATGGCTTTGGCTTCTACTGATGGAGCGATTGCGAACAGGGAACAAACCATGGGGTTTTCACCCCTCGATGTCATCTGTCCCGCACTGGACAGTGCCACGGTGGCGGTGCTCGTTGATCGCTTGTTGGACGAGGAACCGGCCTTGGGTGGTATTTTCGTGGCCTCGTCAATAGGGCACCTCGTTGCCCGACAGGTTTGCGTACGCAATCGCCATGGAGATATACCCGTCATCGCCTGGGATTTGGTAGATGAGAACGTGGTTGCCCTCGATACCGGGGAGCTCGACTGCGTCATCGCCCAGCGGCCCTTCGAACAGGGCCGTCTCGCCCTCCACGAACTCTACCGCGTACTCATATTGGGCGAGGACGTCCCCCTCAAAATTGATATCCCGCTGGATATTCACTTCAAGGAGAACATCCCCGAAGACGGCGGCATGCCTACTCGCTGATCAAATAGCTTGCCAGGTCCTCTGCCAGTACCGCTTCTTCGCTATTGGGGCGGGCTGCGAGGGAAAGCCCCCGGCGAATTGCCGCACCGCTGTCCGTGCCGAGGTCGGTAAAGGCCTCCGGTCCGTCGGCGAAGGGGACGCTGCTGGCCACGGCTTTTATGTATTCGGTACCCCAGGGGGCTCCCATAAGGAAGGCAAAGGGGTCGCCGGGGCCGGGGATGCGAATGGCCGTGCCCGCTTTGATGCGTCCATCGCTGTTTTCAAACGTGTTGGGCCAGATGAGCTGGGTCTTGCCGCTGCTGTCTATATGGTACAGGCGTACCCAGGCGTCGCGTGTGACGGTGACGAAGGCCGTGAGGTATTCCCCTGCGCGATACGCCGCGCCGTGGCCGCGGTCGGTACTTACCGATACTTCCAGTTTTGCGGTGTCGGTCTTTTCCTCCGGTACCAGCTTGGAAAGGCGTTCTATGCGTTCACGTTCAAGGCTGTCGGGACGCACCCTTATCGAACGGGGTACTGCCGTTTTGGCGATGGTCCAATCTGCTGATCCGATAAGGTTTCCGGTGCGCATGTCGGTTAACTCGACACGGGTGCGTATGCGGCTGCCCTCTTCAAAGAAGCGCCCGGTAAGGAGCCCTCCAACCTGGTTTGTCGCAAAGAAATCGGCATAGATTTCTCGAAATGCCGGATCCATGGCGGCGACAATGGCCCTGTTGAAGACCCGATACTTGTCGCTGGCTCCCATTGCTTTGGTGAATTCGTCCTCAAGCCATCGTGAAAAGGGGCTCGCAAGCTTGGAGTAGGCCCAGGTAAAGGAGCCGAAGGCGACCTGTATGGATTCCTCGGTATAGCCATCCATGAGGCTATCGAGAACCGGTCCCGGAGACTGTGCTCGCACGGCGGGTGCGGCAATCAACAGGCAGAGGCTGAACAGGAGCGAAAAGGAAATACGTTTTTTTGTCATGGTTTCCTCCCCGGGGACGGGCCCCGGTGTTTTGTCTGACTCAATCATGAGCCTGTTTCCCACATACTCCTTATATTATAGCATTCAAGTTGTGCAAGGAGTCTTGGCGCTCGCTGCCTTGATGTTAAAACTGTAAAAAAATCAAAAAGGTGATACTATTATACTGCCACTTATTGATAAACATATGTAAAGGATAGCTCTCCAATGGGTAGTTTGCGCTTCTTTTGGTACATGCAACCAATCACCTTTGTCCTGTGCGTATTTGCATTTACGCTCAGTTTGCGCTATGGAGGGAGTCGTGCGCGCTGGCTGCGCGGGCTCATAATCAGCTGTATGGGGGTCGTTGTCGGTACATTTGCCGAGCTCGCCTTTGAACGGCCGGGAAGCATTTTATTGGCGGGATACACCACCTATGTATTCATTGCCTTCATGCCGGTTTGCTGGCTTTTGCTCACTCTCGACCTTTCGGGCGAACGTTCTTCGTTCATTCTGCGCGTCACTCCCTTTTTATGTATGGTACCTTTTATCACTTCTGTGCTTATTTGGACAAACCCCCATCACCGGCTCTTGTGGGCTCGTGACCACTTCGAGGAGGTCGACGGTTTTTTTGTACATATTGTCGATGCCTATGGTCCCTGGTTCAAAGTTCACGTAATCTGGTCGTATGCGGCTTTTTTTGTTGGCGCATTCTTGTTGGCTTTCGAATTTGCGCGTTATCATCGGATCTATCGCCAGCAGGCGATCCTTGTCTTTACCGCAGTTGCCCTGCCTTTGGTTTTCAATGTGTTCTATCTTTTGCGTGTTTTTGGTATTCGGGTGCGCGATTACTCCCCTTTGTTTATTTCGATAAGTTGCGTGCTCTTTGCCGTAAGCCTTACCCGCTTCGGGTTGGGTAACGCCACGCCTTTGCGCCGTGAACACCTTTACAACCTCCTTGATGACATGATCATCCTCTTGGATGCGCGTATGCGCATCTGCGACCTCAACGAGGTCTGTTTACGGCGGTTGGCGCTCCAACCCAATGCGTGGATTGGCAAGCCTGTAGATGAGCTTATTCCCGAGTATGCCGATATCACGCCCTTTTCCGGTTTCCCGCACGATTTTTGCATGGGGCCTGACCACCCCTTGACGCGCAAGTCGGGCTTGCGCCTGATGCTCTGTTTCAAACCTTTGCGCAATTTCCGCGATCAAACGCTGGAAGGCTATCGCGTCACTGTGTATGAAGTGGAGTCGGGTGGAGAAAAGCTTGAAGGCACGCCCGCTGCAACGCATTCAATTGCGAAGATCGGGTTTAGACACTAGTATTTTCGACGTATATGAAGGGAACCGTGAAACACAAGACGCTTATATCGATCGGATTCAAGTTGACGACCATCGTGTCGTTACTCCTCGTGCTTTCCTTGGGAGGGCTCACCCTGCTCGCTTCCCTGTTTTTTAGCGAGGAGGTTGAGCGTACCCTGCGCAGCTCCACCCTCGAACAGGTGGATTTGGTGGCTTCGAAGATCGAGTCGGAACTGGAGGCCGCAGTTGGCACCGGGAAATTGCTCGCCGCTTCGCTGGATGGCGGGCTTGTTTATCGGGGGACCCAGGAGCCTGCTACTGCCGATATCCTGCGGGCCAATCCCCGATTGCGGGACGCCCGAATCCTGCGCCGGCCGGAAGGGGTCCTCGAGCTGCATGCCAAAGTTGGCGAGAGCTATCAGACTGAATCTCCCCTTGCGCGCAGTCCGTCTCTGGAAGACTTGGACAGGGCCTTTGGCACGGCACTTGATCGGGCGTTTGCGGGGGAATTGGTCATTGCAAATCTTTCTCCGGAGTATGCAGAGGCCGTTCTTGGCATTGCCTTGCCCTGGCTTATGCAGAGTGATACCAAAGCCGATTCGGTTCTTGTCCTTGTGTGGGCCATAGATGCGGTGCTCGATGCCCTGGCCAGTCGTGAGTTGCGCGAGAATCTCCTGGTCGATGCCCGCGGCAACCTTTTGGCCCATTCTTCGCGCGAGCGGGTGTTGGCGCGGGAGTCCCTGCTCGAGCATCCCCTTGTGCGCGATGCCCTGGCTGGCGAGACAAGCCTCAAACAACTGCAATATATCGACAGCAGCGGGACTGTATCGATCGGGTCATGGCGCCGCTTTTTCGACGGTACCATCTATGCCCTCTCCAGCACCGACCGCGATGCCGCTCTTGAGGGCGTGCGGTTTTTACGACAGCAGAATGTCTTCATATCGGTCATCATCCTCTGTGTGGCCATCATCTTTCTCCTGCTCTTTTCGAAGACGCTCACCGTACCACTCAAGCAGCTCGTTTCGGGGGCCATGCGCATCGGGGAGGGGGATTTTTCCATGCGGGTGGTGCCCAAGACACGCGATGAAATTGGACGCCTGGCAGAGACCTTCAACAGTATGGCGACAGGGCTCGAGGAGCGGGAAAAGATCAAGAGTGCCTTCGGTAAATTCGTCAACAAGGATATTGCAGACAAAGTCCTCAAGGGCGAGATACAGTTGGGTGGTGAATCGCGAACGGTTTCCATCTTTTTTTCGGATATACGTTCTTTTACGGCCATATCCGAGCAACTCTCGCCGCATGAGGTTGTCACTTTTCTCAACGAGTATCTCAGTTTGATGGTGGGCTGTGTGAACCGTACCCACGGTGTTGTCGACAAATTTATCGGGGATGCAATCATGGCCACCTGGGGGGTGCCGACGTCCCGCGGTAATGATACGGAAAACGCCATTATCAGTGCACTGTGCATGCGCAAAGCCCTTGCCTCATTCAACCGGTCACGCGGGGTACCGGGCAAGCCGATCATCAAGATTGGCTGTGGAATCAACACCGGCGAAGTCATTGTCGGGCAGATTGGTTCAACCGAGCGAATGGAATACACCTGCATTGGCGATGCGGTCAATCTCGCGTCGCGTATCGAGTCGCTCAACAAGCTCTTCCACACCGATATTCTCATTTCCCAGAAGTCGTACGAGCTGGTGCGTGATATCTTCGTTGTAGAACCCATGCGAATGATTCACGTAAAGGGAAAGGCGCAGCCCCTGCAGATTTACGCCGTTCTGGGGCGCCGGGCCGATCCTGATTGTCCCCGGTCCGTCGAAGAACTTCGTGCGCAACTTGGCCTGGACCCGGTGGATTTGGACAGTGTCGATCCCGATCGCGAGGAACGCAAGTATGAAATCGTCCGGGAGGTTTGATTTTCTCGTCATTCTCATACTGATGGGCATAGCGGGGACCGCGGCCACCCTTCTCTGGCGCGGGTACCGGGAGGGAGCGCGGGGGACGGGGGCGCCAGTTGGACATATTGAGGCAGTATCCCGTACAACCGAGCGAAAAATGGCCCGTTCTGCCCGTTGGTTTCGGGCAGATGAAGCCTCTGATGTGTACAACCACGATACCCTGCGAACCGGGCCGCGCTCGTCACTTTCCGTCATGCTCGATGACGGAACACGATTGGAAATAGGGCCCGATTCCCTGCTTGTTATCGATCGTTCCTTTGGTACCGATTTGTCCCTGGCGGCCGGCACGGTGCGCGTAACTTCCGGGGGAGGTCGTGGAGATGTGCGGCTGCGTACGACAGAAGGCCAAGCGGTCTTGACGGTTGGCAGTATGCTGGTCGAGGAGAAGGTCGGGCGTTCCCGTGTCGTTCTCGAGGAGGGGCGCGCCCGTTTCGAGCCGGCGGAGTCCGACACGGCGAATGCCGTTCAACGAGGCGCAGGGCGTGAATTGCCTATGGAAGACGGGATGGGCCCGACGACCACGATACCGGCGGCCACGCTGCCGGCGACCAATTCAGACGAAGCTCCCCAGCCGCCGTCCTCCCCGGTGGAGTTGGAGGCTGGCCAGCTCTTCGACAGCGAAAGTGGCGATTTGCGCCCTCTTTCAAGCGAGGATGAGGATCTGTTCGCGCCTCCCGTCCTTGCCGCTGCCCTTGAGACGCCCCGCCTTTTGTCGCCGATTGATACCCGTCTTGCCAGATCCGTACTCCCCGCGCCCGTTTCGCTCGAATGGACCCGGGTGGCAGCCGCACGGGGGTATGCGGTTCGGATTCTCGATGCCGGGAATGGAAGTCTTGTTACAGAGCGTATCGTATCGCAGCCCTCGTTACTGGTCGAGTTACCGTCAATCGGGGCCTACCGTTGGGAGGTAGCTGCACTCCCTGTCTCTGCCAACGTGAAGAGCGGCGAAAACGGGACAAGTGAACTCCGTTACACAGAGCCTGCCGGGTTTACGCTCGAGCTCCTTGCGGCAAAAGCGCCCGTTCTCCATGTGGTTACCCGCGCTCCCGGCGCCCTTCTGGCTGGCGTGCCCCTTCTACGCTGGGATCGCCCCCACGCGGTGCGAAGTTGGGAGCTTGAACTTCTGGATCTGGACAATCCCGATAGCCCCCCAGTGGCGCAGGTGCTCACCCGTTCTTTCTTGATGGCATCGCCTGCGATGGTTGGCGGTCGTTGGCGTATCACGCTGCGAAGCATATTGCCCGACGCTACCCGTTCACCCCCATCAACGCTCGATGTTGATATACCGGCCTGGTCGACCCTTGTGGTACGCGCTCCATCCCTTGGCGCATTGGTCGAAGACCATGCTGTTTTTTCCTGGGAAGATCCCAATGAGGGGCGCCGCTATCGTTTCGAGTTGGCGGCCAGTGAAGACTTTCTGTCACCCCTTCTTTCACGCGATCTCGAGGGGCGTTCCATTGAATTGCCTCTGAATGCCTATGAGCCAGGCCGGCTGTATTGGCGCGCACTCCTTCTGGATGCCGGGAACGCTGTTCTCGCGGCAAGTCCGGTGAGCCCGATAGTAAAGGCTGCCCGCCTCGCAAGCCCGCGCCTGCGGGAACCGGCTTTGGATACTGTCTTTGACCCGGTATCCATCAGCAGTCTCTCCTTTTCCTGGGACACCGTACCGGAGGCGCACTATTACGAGTTGCGGATTTTCAGGCGGATGGGAGACCGGGATAGTCTCGTCCGTAGTGTTCGTATCGATGAGCCCCGTTGGCGGCTGCTTGATTTTTCGGGTTTTTCATTTGATCGCTTCCATTGGCAAGTGAGCGCGATACGGCGCATGGATACTGACGAATTGGCCCAAAGCAGTAGCGAATGGTCTTGGTTTCGTTTCGAACAGACAGAGACCCTTGCCGTACCAAAGATAACGGTGATGAAGAAGAAAGGGGTATACTGATGAATTGCGCCTGCATCAGGGTTCAATTGCTGGCTTCAATCTTGTTTTTATTGTACTCACCCAATCTTTTTGCGCAGGCAGGCTCTACCGATGGGCGAACCCCGGGCTTCCCCTGGATGATTGAATGGGAAGCGGTCCCCGGCGCCGGGGCCTATCGGGTGGAAATTCGTGACGAAGAGGGGGAAGCACAGGAGCCCATATCGCTTGGTGCGGATACCCCCGCAGTCGAGCTCTCGCTGCCGGCGGGGGAGTATCAGTTTCGTATTGTCACCCTCAATCGTTTCATGACTGTCGCGAACACAACCGAATGGGTGTCTTTTGTCGTGGAGGCCATGGGGCCTCCGCGGGTTCGAACCTGGCCTGGAGCGACGGTAGAACAGGGACAGCGTGTTCGCTTGACCCTTTCCGCCACCAGGGTGTCCACGCGTGCCAGAGCGGAGCTTCGCTCTCCCTCCGGTGCCCGAATTCGATTGAGTATGAGCAAGCAGGCGGGGGATAATTTCTGGTTAAGCTCGCCGCCGTTGAATGAACCCGGGGCTTACAGTCTGGTGATGGTTAATCCGCCCGACTATCGGGTATCGCGGGCTCGTGTTGTCCGCGTCAATCCTCCACCTGCGCCCGAAGTGATTGCGGAAGCCCCTGAAGCGGCGCCGGAGCCCTCGAAAGCGGCGCCGGAAGCCCCGAAAGTGGCGCCGGAGCCCTCGAAAG
>CAZIRF010000047.1:10799-20218 GCA_964541755.1 uncultured Spirochaetales bacterium
AAAGTGGCGCCAGAGCCCCCTGAAGCGGCGCCGGAGCCCCCTGAAGCCCTGTTGGGCGACGCCTGTGAACCTGAACCCGCGCTTGTTGTAGTACCGGCGCCCCGTATTCGATATTACCCCTTTGCGCAAGTCATGCCCGGCTTGGGGCTCGGGTTCGTCATCGGCAGCGAAAATGCAAGCGGGGCCACTGCCTTTGGTCTCCACGAGAGTCTGCGCATATTCATGACGAGGGTGGCCGATTTTGACCTGCCTGTTGCACTCTCCTGGGGCTATGGAACAGAGCTTTCCATGTCTTGGTCCGGGGTTCCTGGTGGCGGGGGTGGTTTTGTCGCGCGCGATGGGCTCTTTGTAGGGGATCTGTCCATTCTGCCCTCCCTGATGCTCTCGCGACGACCCTTCCGTGGGCGCTTGGGCCTTGGCCCCTCCCTTGCTTTTGTTCCGGCACCCGAGAGTATCGGGGAATCCGATGCCGTGAGCACGGTGCGCCTTAAAGGGGGGCTGGGTGCCCGGATTTCGGCGGGCTTTGACTTTGTCTTCTTGCCGCGACTGTCTGCCTCTTTCGACCTTCGGTATCTCTGTGTCTTTGATGAACGAATTATCCACGAAGTGGTAGCCCTTCTGTCCGTCGGCGTACAGCTGCCCATTGGCGCCCCCTTCCTCCCAGAAACCAAAGAGGAATAGTCGGCTTTCTTCTTTGGGTATTCTCGTGGAGGCGCCCTTTCCCTCGAGGGCGTGTATGGGGGGCGCAGACGTTTGCGCTTACGGAATGCAGGGTTTTATGTTAGAATGCCATGACTCAATCTGGAGGCAGAAAGAATCGTGGCGACAACCAAGGATGTAGCGGCGCTTGCCGGCGTATCATTTACTACCGTCTCTCATGTAATCAACAATACCCGCCCGGTTTCGCCCGAAACACGTGCGCGTGTAGAAGCCGCAATAAAGGAGTTGGGTTACAGCCCCAACATTTTGGCTCGGGCCCTGCGAAAAGGCGAAACCAAGACGATCGGGGTTATCAGTATCAATAATAACGATCCCTACTTTTCGGGGGTCCTCCATGCTGTTCAACAGGTCGCCTGGGGCAATGGGTATGGAGTCTATACCTCTTGTACCGACCCCTGTACGGCTTGCCTTGCCGATGATGAAGTCTATGACTATGATGACGGCGCGCTGGGAAACCGCGAACGAAAGGCAATCGCCAACATGGTGGGTCGTGATATTCAGGGCCTCATACTGAACAGTCTGCAGAGTGATGAGGCCTTGGTGGCCACTCTTGATCACCTGCGTACTCCCTGTATTCTTTTCCAGCGTTTGGTGCAGGGAGCGCGATGGGATAATTTTGTCAGTGATGATCGGCAGGGTACACGGGATGCCATGTCGCACTTGATCGGTCTGGGCCATCAGCGTATTGCCCTGGTCAAGGGCTTTAGCTATGAGTCCAATGCGTCGCACAAGCGAGAACAAGCCTGGCGCGAATCGCTCGAGGCCGCGGGCTTGCCGGTGAACCCTGCGTTTCTGCGAGATGGACGATTCGACCAGAATGTCGCCTACGATGAAACGAAGGATCTCTTGACTGCGGCCGAGCGGCCAAGCGCCATCCTCTATTATTCGGACCTCATGGCGATTGCCGGTATGCGGGCTGCGACTGATCTGGGGCTGTCAATTCCGGCGGATGTCTCGATAATCGGTTATGACAATATTGATCAGGATGCGTTTACGGTTCCCCGTTTGAGCTCGGTGAACCAAGTTAGCGAGGACATGGGGCGGGATATGACCGAGCGCCTTCTCGAGCGCATAAAAAACCCCGACCTCTCGCCCGGGGTATTCACGTATCCGCAATTGCTAACCTTGCGCGAAAGCACAGGGCCGGCCCGGAAGGGCTGAGGGGCATTTGGAAAACGGAAAAAAGGAGAGCAATCATGATAAGAAGAGGAAGGCCTTTTGTTTTTCCTGCCGCAAGCGTCTTGATGGCCTTTTTGCTGTCATCCTGCCTTTCTGTCCTTGAAAATGTATCGCTTCCCGAAGGTATTCGCAGTACACCTCGGGTTTCGGTTACCAACGAGGAAGCCATTCGGGCCCTCAAGGATGCCCT
Organism: uncultured Spirochaetales bacterium; assembly: GCA_964541755.1. Classification (GTDB taxonomy): domain Bacteria; phylum Spirochaetota; class Spirochaetia; order Treponematales; family Breznakiellaceae; genus CAZIRF01. Next base: position 12,889 of record CAZIRF010000047.1, read on the forward strand.
TGTCGAGGGGATTCGGGTATCGAGTACCGCCTTGTCGGCGACGGACGGGTATTTTGGCAATGACTTGGTAAAGATCTTCCTCCCGCCGGATGCGGAACCCCTTCTTGATGCCGTCTCGCGTATTCCGCAGGGACAAAAAATGCTTGATGATGTCATATTGCGGATAAACCGTTCTGCGGAATCTGCGGCTAAAGAAGTACTCCCCATTTTTGCCGATGCCATTCGCGAGATGAGTATTGCCGACGGTATTGCAATTGTGCGTGGGTCAAATCGCTCTGCAAGCAGGTACCTGGAAGAAAAAACGAGGGCCAAACTCCTGGCCCTGTATCAGCCCGGAATCGACAATGCGCTCGCGGCGCCTTTGGTCATGAATATGTCGGCAAAAAATGCTTGGTACAAACTGACGGACAGTTACAATCGCGTGGGGGCGCCTCTCAATGCTGCGGCACGTCTGGCAAAGCGCAAGGAGCCCATGCCCCCCGTAGAAGTGGACTTGGCCCGCTATGCGACCAACCGTGCCTTGGATGGCCTCTTCCTGCTTGTCGGGCAGGAAGAGGAGAAAATTCGGGCCAATCCATTGGCATACAGCTCGGCCATGATCAAAAAGGTCTTTGGCGCGCTCAAGGATGGGCTCCTGTAACAGTGATTTGGCGGCCGCAAAGCGGCCGCCGCTCTACAGCGGCCGCTTTGCGGTCGCTCTCAATCAGTCTTGCTTTATTCCCCTGTGATACTCCTGCAATGACTTGACGCTGCCCTTGCCGCTCTTGGCGGCAGCCATGCCCTTCGCGGCAGCGAGAGCGGCTGCAATCGTCGTGATATAGGGTATCTTGTACTTGATGGCAGCCTTGCGGATAACCGCGTCATCGGCCAAGGCATCGCGACGGGCGCTGGGGGTGTTGATAATCAGGCTCACCTGACGGTTGAGTATAATGTCCAGGACGTTTGGCCGCCCCTCGTTGAGTTTGGCGACTGTTTCGCAGGGAATGCCGGCCTTGGTGTAGAAACTGGCGGTTCCTTCGGTGGCCATAAGGCCGAATCCCAGGTCTGCAAGTGCCTTGCCGGTTGCGAGGGCGTCATCTGCCTGGGACAGCTTGTCCGAGAGGCTGATGAGAACTTTGACTGCCTTGCCCTCTGCTGCGGGATTCACCGGGAGCAGTGCGCCGGCGGCTTCTTGCGCCTTGAAGAAGGCGAGCGAAGAATTGTCTGCCAGGCCCAGGACTTCGCCGGTCGAGCGCATTTCCGGCCCTAGGACCGGGTCGACCTCGGGGAACTTGTCGAAGGGGAATACCGCTTCCTTTGCCCCGAAGTGCGGAATGATTTTTTCTTTCAGGCCGAGGTCGGCGAGTTTTTCGCCCAGCATGAGCCGGGTCGCGAGATTCGCCATCTGGGTGTCACAGACCTTTGATACGAGGGGGACGGTGCGACTGGCGCGAGGATTGGCTTCGAGTACGTAAACCTTCCCGTCCTCTATCGCGTACTGCATGTTCATGAGCCCCGTTACGTGGAGGGCCTTGGCAATCTTTCGGGTGTAGTCCTTGATCGTGTCGAGCTGTTTCTGCGGGATGTTCATGGGTGGGAGCAGACAGGCAGAGTCGCCGGAGTGGACGCCGGCGAGCTCGATGTGCTCCATGACTGCGGGGATGTAGACGTCTTCGCCGTCGGACAGGGCATCTGCTTCGCACTCGAGGGCGTTACGCAGGTAGCGGTCGAGGAGGAGGGGGCGGTCCGGGGTAACGCCGACGGCCCGTTCGACGTATTCGCGCAGCATGGGTTCGTCGTAGATGACCTCCATGCCGCGGCCGCCCAGGACGAAGGAGGGGCGAATCATGATGGGGTAGCCGATGGTATTGGCCACCGTGATTGCCTCATCGATATTTGCCGCCATCCCGGCCTCGGGCATGGGGATGTCCAGCTGTTCCATCATCTTGCGGAAGAGGTCGCGATCTTCGGCCATGTCGATCGAGTCGATGCTGGTGCCCAGGATGCGCACGCCCTCGTCGGCGAGTTCGCGGGCGATGTTGAGGGGCGTCTGGCCGCCAAACTGGACAATGACGCCATAGGGCTTTTCCTTGTGCCAGATCTGCAGGACGTCCTCGAGGGTGACCGGTTCGAAGTAGAGCTTGTCGCTGGTGTCGTAATCGGTGGAGACGGTCTCCGGATTGCAGTTGACCATGATGGTCTCCCAGCCGCGCTCGCGCAGGGCGAGGGCCGCATGGACGCAGCAGTAGTCGAACTCGATGCCCTGGCCAATGCGGTTGGGGCCGCCGCCAAGGATGAGTATCTTCTTTTCATTGCTGGTGGCCAGGCTCGTATCGGGGACATTGTAGCTCGAATAGTAGTAGTAGCGGTCTTCAACCCCGCTCACCGGAACGGCGTGCCAGCCTTCGACCACACCCAGTTCCAAACGCCGCTGTCGGACGTCCTTTTCGCGGATGCCCAAGATTTTCGCAAGATACTTGTCGGAAAAGCCGTCTTTCTTGGCACGCACGAGGAGTTCGTCGGCGGGAAGGCGGCCGGGGGTCTTGAGGATCTCCTCTTCAAGCTCGACGAGTTCCTTCATCTGTTCGATAAACCAGTGCTTGACGCCGGTAGTCTGGAAAATATCTTCGACGCTCGCCCCCTTGCGCAGGGCCTCGTACATGATGAAGTGGCGCTCGCTGGAGGCGGTCTTTAAGAGGTCGAGGAGCTCGCTGCGGGTCTTCTTGTTAAAGTCATTGGCAAAGCCCAAGCCATGGCGGCCGTTCTCGAGGCCGCGAATGGCCTTTTGGAAGGTCTCTTTGTAGGTTTTGCCAATGGCCATGACCTCGCCGACGGCCTTCATCTGGGTGCCCAGGGTATCCTGAACATTGCGGAACTTCTCGAAGGCCCAGCGGGCGAACTTGAGGACGACGTAGTCGCCGGAGGGGGTGTACTTCTCGAGGCTGCCATCGCGCCACCAGGGCATCTGGTCGAGGGTCATGCCCGCGGCGAGTTTTGCGCTGACGAGGGCGATGGGAAAGCCGGTGGCCTTGGAGGCCAGGGCGCTCGAGCGCGAGGTACGCGGGTTGATTTCGATGATAACGACGCGCCCGCTCTGGGGGTCGTGGGCAAACTGGACGTTGGTCCCGCCGATAACCCCGATGGATTCAACAATCTTGAAGGCTTGGGCCTGGAGTTTTTCCTCAAGCTTCTTGTCTATGGTAAGGAAGGGGGCCGAACAGAAGGAATCTCCCGTGTGGACACCAACTGCGTCGATGTTTTCGATAAAACAGATGGCGACCATCTGGTTCTTGCTGTCGCGGACGACTTCTACTTCGAGTTCTTCCCAGCCCAGAATCGACTCCTCGATAAGGCACTGGTGGGTCATCGAGAGCTCGAGCCCGCGGGCGACGACGGTCTGGAGTTCTTCGATATTGTAGACGAGGCCGCCGCCCGCGCCGCCCATGGTGTAGGCCGGCCGCACGACAACCGGGTAGCCGAGCTTGTCGGCAATAGCCTCTGCCTCGGCAACGCTGTAGGCGATATCGGAGCGGGGGGTATCGATCCCCAGTTTGAGCATGGTATCTTTGAAAATCTGGCGGTCTTCGCCGCGCTCGATGGCGTCGAGATTGACGCCAATGACTGTTACCCCGTGTTTGTCGAGGATTCCGGCCTTGTTGAGCTCGCAGGCGAGGTTGAGCCCCGTCTGCCCGCCCAGGTTTGGCAGGAGGAATTCGGGCTTCTCTTTGACGATGATCTGTTCGAGTCGCTCGATATTGAGCGGTTCGATGTAGGTCGCATCGGCCATGACCGGGTCGGTCATGATGGTAGCCGGGTTCGAGTTGACCAGGATAATGCGATAGCCCTTTTCGCGCAGGGCCTTGCACGCCTGGGTGCCGGAATAGTCGAACTCGCAGGCCTGTCCGATGACGATGGGCCCGGAACCGATGATGAGTACGCTCTTTCTGTCTGTCTGCTGCATCAAGAATCCCCCGCGCCACGCTATCACAAATACCCGCTGGCAGGCAATCCGCTTGCCGGAAACGGGCAGTACTTCTGTCCATAAAATGGGTATATACTGGGGCCCTTGCAAAACTCGGGGAGTTTTGCAAGGGTTACCAATAATGTATGGTGGCGAATGAATTACATGTCCATATAATATAACGAGATGAAATTCATTCGCCCAAGGGCTGATATCAAAAATAACCGATTTTTGATATTGGCTCTACTGATAGTGAAGGGGTTGTTGCAAGAGTAAGCATGCAACAACCCCTTCCATGCGCAGTACACACGACAGCGGGAACAGGGAGGGGATAATGCGTATACGTGACTGGCATCCGTCGGATTTTTTGGATCTCTGCCGCGTCTGTCTTGAAACGGGTGACAGCGGGAAGGACGCGACAGGGCTCTACCAGGACTCCGCACTTATGGGGCTCTTCTGGGCCGTTCCCTATGCCATACGCGACGGGCGGCTTGCCCTCGTGGTGGAGCTGGAGGCCGCCGACCTGAGAACGGCCGACCAAAGGCCCTCCGGCCAAAATCCGGCCGCTTTGGGGCCGGACGGGGCGGCAATTCCGGCCAGCGGCGGAACTCGGGTCGCCGGCTATATTCTGGGCAGCGACGATGTGGTCGCGTATCGCCGTTGGCTGGCAGCAGAATGGCTCCCGGCCCTTCGTCGGCGCTACCCTGTGATACCCCGGCTCTCCAGTGCCGAATCCTGGTTGCGGGGCGAAATTGCCAAGGACCCGGAGCTTGAGAATGAGTGGCCGGATTATCCCGGCGAGCTCCACATCGACCTATTGCCCTGCCTGCAGGGGAAGGGCCTTGGCCGTACCCTTATGGACGCCTTTTCTGCACGGCTTGCCTCTGTCGGCTGCCCCGGCTTCCACCTTGGAGTTGCCCACACCAACAAGGGGGCTGTCGGCTTCTACCGCAAGTACGGCCTCGTCGAGCTGGGAGGCGACGACGAGACCCTCTGGTTCGGCAAGCGCCTTGTCTGAGCTCTGTTGCAGAGGCCGTTCGCAGTGGGCCCCTGCAACAGAGCCTTGAGCTCCCGCGCTATTCGATGGTCGCTCCCAGACAGGCGGGTTCGAGATAGAGGGGGCCGTCTCCCATTGCCTTGAGGTCTCGAACGGCCCCGAAGGTCTCCCCCAGAGGAGCAGGAAGGGCAAGGGCCCCCTGTACCTGCATGGGCAGGAAGGACCAGAATGAAACGGTGCCGGGAACCCGGTCTTCATAACGGGCGTTCATTTTAACAAGTTTTTCCATGGCGGCTTTGGCCTCTGCCAGGCCCCCCAGCTCGTCAACAAGCCCGTTCTCGAGGGCCTCTTTACCCAGCCAAACTTGTCCCTTACCGATCTCGTCGACTTTTTCACGATCCATTTTGCGACCCTCTGCAACGGTGTCGACGAAACGGTCGTAGACGTACATGATCATGTCGCGGTAGCGGGCGTCGTCGGCTTCGCGGTGCGGGGTAAGCGGGTTCGCAAATATCTCGCTGCCGTTTGCCGAAACCGTTCCCACCCCCAGTTCGAGCTTTTCGAGCAGGCGCGAGACGTTGATGTTGAAACCGGTGACGCCAATTGAGCCGGTAATGGTGTTTTCTTCGGCGACGATGTGGTCGGCCAGGGCCGACAGATAGTAGCCGCCGCTTGCGGCATAGCCGGACATCGAGACAACAACCTTTTTACCCTTCTCCTTGAGCTGCTTGACCGCTCGGGCGAGGTGATCGCTCGTAAGCGCCGATCCGCCGCCTGAGTCCACGCGAAGAATGACTCCGGATACCGACGGATCCTTGGCGAGGGTTTGGAGAGCCTTGACTGCCAAGGTCCCGATGGATTTTCCCGCTTCCCCCCTTTCTTCAATTATCGAGCCCGAAAGGTGGACGATGACAACCCGTTTCCCCTTGGGGGCTGCCCATGAGAGGTTTTTTTCACGCGCGTATGCGCGAATGTCGGTACGTGCCGCGGTTTTGTGCGCCTCGGCGATTCGCTCTTCGAACTCGTCGCGGTAGAGCAGCTCATCGACGAGGCCCGCCTCAAGGGCTCTGCGAGGGTCGAGCCAAAGCCCCTTGGAAAACAGTTCATCGGTATTCCCCTGGATTTTTTCTGCCCGCAGGGCGGCCATTCGGCCCGAAGCGCTCGCGGCCATCCCGTCGACCCAACGCTGCATCATGGTGCGTTCGGCCTCGGTCATGTTGCGCTCGGTAAAGCGGTTGTTGGCCGTCTTGGTCTCGTGCGACTGGAGGCTGTAGGTGTCGATCCCGTACTTCTCGAGGAGCCCCTTGAAGTAGATCGACACATACGATACTTCGCGAATGGGGAGCATGCCGTTGGGGTCAAGGCTGATAAGGTCGGCGGCCGCGGCGACAAAGGCGTAGGAGCGACGGTCGAAGGATTCTGCGTGGACGTAGACGGGCTTCCCGGCCGCCTTGAAGCGCGACAGTGCCCGCGAGAACTCGAGGGCACGAGCATCCGAGTCGAAGGCCGGAATGCGGTATATGGCCAAGGCTGATATCCCGGGATCGACTGTAGCACGCTCAAGGGCGGCAAGCGCCAGGTCGAACCAGAGCGGGGCATCCGTTCCCATCCCCGAATCCCTGTCGGATACTGGCGGTGTCTTGAGCCATGAAAGGGCTTCGTCCATGACGAGGACGCTCTTTTTTGCTATGCGGTCGAAGGTCTTTCCGGTACGCCCGATACGAATAGCCTGGGAAGCGCTCGCGGGGCTCGAAAAAAGGGAAGTCGGACTCGCTTCAAGATTGGTTTCAAGGGCATTGAGATTCATCCAGAATCCTGCAGACAGGACTTGGCTCGTAAAGTCCCAGCTGCCCTGTAAGGATACCCAATCGTTGAACATGAGCCGGGCGCCCGCCTTCATGTTGGGGATGTAGTCGTCCTGCCATCGAGCGTCAAAGCTAAGGGTAAGGAGCCGTTCCATTTTACTATTAAAAGCGAAGGGCCGCAGGGAGAGCCCTGCCAGTATATCCGTTGTCAATTCTTCTTCAAAAGATTTTTTTGATTCGATACTGCATGCGAGAGAAAGGAAGTTGGCAGGGCGAAGCATCAAACCGGCATCGAAGAGTACGCCGTCTGAATTGGTTCCATCCCAACGTAACCGATAGCCAAAGCCTATAATTTTCTCAATAGTGAAGCCAGTAACGAGGAGGTGTTCCTGTGCTCCTTCCGCGTTCCGGTAGCGGTAGGCAAATCCGGGTTTGAGGAAGGACACATCAATACCGAGGTTTTCGAATTCCTCAAGCGAAAAATCAAAATGGGGGAGAAAGGCCCGTGCCCCCAAGCTCAGTTCATCCGGGAAAAAGGCACAGGCGGCGGGGTTGTCCAGGTAATCCCAGGTGCTCACCGGGTCGGCG
>CAZIRF010000048.1:0-19587 GCA_964541755.1 uncultured Spirochaetales bacterium
TCGACTGACAGGGTCAGTTTCGACTGACAGGGTCAGTTTCGACTGACAGGGTCAGTTTCGACTGACAGGGTCAGTTTCGACTGACAGGGTCAGTTTCGACTGACAGGGTCAGTTTCGACTGACAGGGTCAGTTTCGACTGACAGGGTCAGAGTACTGACGGCGTCAAGTAAGCTTGACGGCGTCAAGTAAGCTTGACGGCGTCAGTCCGACACAGGAATAAACAGGGGCCTCCCATGCCGGGAGGCCCTTCTTCATTTAAAGCTCAATCAAGGCAATCTCAAAAACAACCGTTTTTTTACATTCCCTCATTCCCCGATAATTTTTACCAATACCCGCTTTCGTCTGCCGCCGTCGAATTCCCCGTAAAAGATTTGCTCCCAGGGGCCGAAGTGGAGTTCGCCTTCGGTGATGGCAACCACGACTTCCCGCCCCATTATTTGCCGCTTCATGTGGGCGTCTGCGTTGTCCTCGCCTACATTGTGGCGATAAGAAGAGATCGGCTCGTGCGGGGCGAGTTTCTCGAGCCAGAGATCGAAGTCGTGATGCAATCCGCCCTCGTCGTCGTTGATGAAGACGCTGGCCGTTATGTGCATTGCGTTCACGAGGCAGAGCCCCTCTTGCACCCCCGATTCCCGCACGAGATCGGCCACGGTGGGGGTGATGTTGATGAATTCGCGTTTCTTGCGGGTGTTGAACCAGAGTTCCTTCGTCAAATGCTTCATGGAGGCTCTCCTTTTATCCAAAAAAGTATAGCACAAAGGGTACACGGGCTTGACTATCAGAAATAATGTATTATAGTACTATTGTATTAGTTGTTTAGTACATTAGTACAGGGTGATACTGACGGCATGCGAAGGGCATCTTCTGCTGCCATGAAAATTGTTGAAAGGAGGAGCACGGCAAGATGGGCGAAATGAGTTTCGAGCTGGACGCCAAGAGCGGCGTGCCGTACTACAAACAGATAATCCTCCAGGTGGAGATGGCTATCGCCGACGGGCGCTTCCCCGCCGGGACCCAGCTGCCCACGGTGCGCAGTCTCGCCGTGTCGCTGCAGATTAACCCCAATACGGTGGCAAGGGCGTACAACGAACTGGAGATTCGGGGGATCGTGACGACCCAACAGGGATCGGGGACCTTCATAAGCGACAAAAAACCCACCTTGAACGAGGTCGAGCGGGAGGGCGTTCTCGAGACCATCGCGCGCCCCTTCCTTACGAAGGCCCTGGCCTACGGCTTTACCGCCGACGAAATCGTACACTTCATACGGGAGAACGCACAGCCCGCTTCGCCCCGGACCCCTGAATCCAAGGAGAGTGACCGATGAATATCCTGAACCTCTTTCGCGCAGAGAGCCTGCCGCGCATCCGCAACCCGCATCGCAGCGCACAGCGTGCCGACTTCGGCTTCAACCTCTTTTCATTCCTCGTCATGTTCACCCTGTCGACGGTCCTGGCTCTCGTTTTCCAGTTCGCCGGCGGCGGCCTCGCCCCGGCCCTCTTTATACGCGGGACGGGGGCCGTCCTCGTCGCAGCATCGATTTATGCCATTTTCGGGTCCTGGACGGCCCTGCTCGCCGCCCTCATTACGGCCCTGGCCGTCATCTTTGCGGCCACCGGCCTGCGTGGCGACTGGGCCATCCTGGCCTGGGAGATGCAGGGGAGCGCCATGCTCTACGTGAGCCTCCTCTTCTTCATCATACTGATGGGCCCCTCCATACAGGTGGTCAACCACTGGGACAAGGCGGTCGTCCTGCGTTTCGGGCGCTTCCACCGCGTAAAGGGCCCCGGCCTCTTTTTCCTCCTGCCCATCGTGGACCGCATGGCCGCCGTCGTCGACACGCGCATACGCGTCACGGATTTTTCGGCCGAGAAGATCCTTACCCGCGACACGGTACCCGTCCACGTCGACGCCCTCGCCTTCTGGATGATCTGGGACGCACAGAAGGCCATCCTTGAAGTCGAAGATTTCCTCGAGGCGGTGACCCTCTCTGCCCAGACGGCCCTGCGTGATTCGGTGGGCAAGTACACCCTTACGACCCTGCTTTCCGAACGGGAGACCCTCTACCGCGAGATACAGACCATACTCGACGCCAAGACGAACCCCTGGGGTATCACAATACTCAGCGTTGAATTCGTCGACATACAGCTGCCCAAGGACCTCGAAGACGTCATGAGCCGCACGGCACAGGCCGAACGCGAGAAGAGCGCCCGCCTTTTGCAGGGCGAGGCGGAGGCAGAGGTCGCCAAAAAGTATCTCGAGGCGGCGGCTGTGTACAAGGATAACCCGCAGGCCCTCAACCTGCGCTCCATGGCCATGGTCTACGACGCGATGAAGACGCGGGGGAGCATGGTGGTCCTGCCCTCGAGCGCCCTTGATGGCATGAACATGGGCACGCAGATAGCCGCCGCACAGGCGGTCAAGGAAAGCATGACGACAACGGCTCCCGCTACGGGTGCCGACACTACCGAACGCAATGCAGGCAGCGATGGGCGCGCTGCCGGGGAGGCAGAATGAACACACAGACAACGACCATACTCCAGCTTGAGGGCGTCAAGCGCACCTACACGAAGGGCGAAGGCGAAGTGCACGCACTGGCGGGCGTGGATCTTGCCATCAAAAAGGGCGAGTTTCTCGCCGTCGTGGGGCCCTCGGGATCGGGGAAGACGACCCTGCTCAACATCGTCGGTTGCCTGGACAGCCCCACCAGCGGCGCAGTGAGCTACCTGGGACGGCCCCTTGCGGCCATGAGCGAGAACGAGCTTTCCGACTACCGCAAGGAGCACATCAGCTTTATCTTCCAGTCCTACAACCTCATCCCCGTCCTTACCGTGCGGGAAAACGTGGAGCTCCCCCTGGTTATCGAAAAGAAACTGGACAAACAGGAAATCCGACAGAAGGCAGAGGCCATACTCGCCCAGGTGGGGCTCGAAGGACTTGGGGAGCGCTACCCCCGGGAGCTCTCCGGCGGGCAGGAACAGCGCGTCGCCATTGCGCGGGCCCTTATCAAGGACCCGGTGATTATCCTGGCCGATGAACCCACCGCAAACCTCGACTCGCACACGGCGAAGGACATCATCGACATCATGCGCCGCATCAACCACGAGACAGAGGCGACCTTCATCTTTTCCACCCATGACCCCATGGTCAAGGAGCGGGCCGACCGCGTCATCACCATAAAGGACGGGGCCATTTCCAGCGACGAGGTCAAGCCATCTGCCGGAACGGGCAAAGCAGGGGGGACGACATGAGCACCCTCTTCAAGATCGCCTGGCGCAATGTATGGCGCCACGGCAAACGAACAGCCCTTACCATTATCACCATGGCCTTTGGCTTGGGCATCTTCATGTGGATGGACTCGATCATGAAGGGCATGGACCGCATGGGCCTTGAGGCCATCGTCGAGTACACCGACTCCTCCCTGCGCCTTACAAGCCGCGAGTACGCAGATGAGCTGCGCGGCGCTCCCTTGGACTATGGTATCGAAGCGGAACTACCAGCCCTTCGCCGCTTTCTGGCCTCGTACAAGGGGGTCGAAGCCATTTCGGTTCGCACCCGCTTTACCGGCGAGCTCTCGAACGGCGTTGACGGCATACCGGTTTTGGCCATCGCTGTTGAACCGGCAGACGATGCAGCCGTTTTCGCGCTGGTGGATCACCTCGAGGGCACCTGGCTCGATGGCCGGGGGAATCGCAGCATTGTCATGGGGATAAAATTGGCACAGACCCTGGACCTTGCAATCGGCGACAGCATCACCCTTTCTGCCCGCGACCGCAACGAGGCCATGAATGCCGACGAATTCACCATTATCGGCCTCTTGAACACCCCCTCGCCCGAGGTCAACAAGAGCGGTGTCTACCTCGCCTACGCCGACGCGGAAGAATTCCTGGCCCTCGAAGGCCTGCGCACCGAGCTCGCCCTGTCCATGACGCGCCGGGTAAACCTCAAGGACGGCATGGCAGACAGCGACCTCCTGGCCGCTGCCATTGAAGAGAAGTGGCCCCAGCTCGAAGCCCGCAGCTTTGGCGAAATTGGCCGCAGCTTCCTGCAGCTCTCGCAGACCAAGGGGAAGTCCGCCGGCATGATGATCGCCATCATCCTCCTTATCGCCGGGGTGGGCATCGCGAACACCATCCTCATGAGCGTCTACAGTCGCATCCGCGAGATTGGCGTCCTGCGCGCCTTCGGTCTCAAGCCCAAGGACATCTCGCGCCTCTTCCTCATCGAGGGGGGGATTATCGGCTTCGTCGGGGCCCTCGCCGGCCTCGCCTTCGGTATCGCCCTCGTCGCAGCAAACGTCTACCTGGGCTTCCCCATGGAAGAGCTCATGGGCAACAACGACATGGGCATGCCCATCATGGGCACGCTCTACGGCGAGTGGAACCCATCCACCATGGCCACCGCCGTCATTTTCGGCGTCATCGTCGCCTTGATAGCCGCGCGTTCGCCAGCCAAAAAGGCGTCCCGCATGGAGGTAACCAATGCCCTCAGATTCAATTGATACCCGTCCCGCTGGGAAGGGAATGCGTGCTGCAGGGCTTTCCCCTGCACGGCACAGAATATCGTCGCACTGGATTCTCGACCTCGCCCTGCGTAACACCCGCCGCAACAAGAGGCGCACGGTTCTCGCCGTAAGCTCCATAGCCCTTTCGGTCATGCTTATCACCTTCCTGGGCGGCTTTGCAGGCGGCGTCCTCGACAACATGGTGCGGAACATCACCAAGAACACGAGCGGCCACGTGCGCATCATCACCAAGGGCTTTGCAGAGCGCGAATCCTTCATGCCCTTGGACGAGCTCGTCGCCGACCCCGGGGCCGTCAAAGGGGCCATTATGGCCGACGAGCGCCTCTCGAAGGAGGTCACCGAGGTCGCCGAACGCATTACCTTTGGCACCCTCCTCTCCAACGGCCCGGCCACCAAGGCCGCGATGGGCTTTGCCGGCGAGCCCGCCATCGAGAAAGATCTTATCGGCCTCGACCGCTCCCTCGTCGCAGGACGCTCCATCGCCGGCCCCGGCGAAACCATTCTGGGCGAAACCCTCGCCGACGACCTGGGACTGGCCATCGGGGAGCGCATCAAGGTTGTCACCCAGGGGGCCGACTACGGCCTGCGCCTCAAGACCTTCGAAATCGTCGGCCTTTTCAAGACCGGCCAGTACGCATTGGACAGCGCCCTCTTCCAGATTCCCATCGAAGACGCGAAGAGCTTTTTGCGCACCGGCGGGGCCGTCCAGCAGATACTCGTCATGCTCAAGAACTACGAGCGCGCAAACGCCGCCCGCGACCTAATCGATGCAGCACTCGCCCGATCCGGGCTCAACCCCAACGACGAAATCCTCGTCCAAAGCTGGAAGGACGTGGGCGACTACCCCGGCATGATCGAGTACATGGAGCAGATCTACTTCTTCATCTACCTCATCGTCGCCTTTTTGGGGGCCTTCATCATCACCAATATACTTACGATGGTGGTCCTCGAACGCCGCCGGGAGATTGGCATCCTCAAGTCGATGGGCCTGCGCCGCCGCGAAATACTCGGCCTCTTCCTCGCCGAGGGCGGCATCATGGGCGTTATCGGCAGCGCCATCGGTTCCCTCCTGGGTACCGGGCTCTGCATCAGCTTTTCGATCTTCGGCATCGACTTTTCCGACGCGATGGGAACCCTCACCATGCCCGTCGACCCCGTCTTCTACAGCCGGGTGGACCCGCTGCAGATCATCACCCTCTTTATCCTGGGCGTGGCCGTCTCGCTCATCGTTTCGATCGGGCCCAGCCGCCGCGCGGCCCGCATGAATGCCGTCGACGCCATCAAGAGCGTCGCGTAAACCGGAGGACCCCATGAACAGAAGATTCATACTGATACTGACGCTCGCTCTCGCCACCTTCGTCACGGCCGTCCCCTTCCTGGCCGCCCAGGAATCTGGTGCGGCCGCTGGCGCCGGGGCGGCCACCCCCACCGCCCAAGAGATCCTCGCCCGTATGGACGCGCAGAAGGTCTTCGGCACCGCCAGCTACCGCGCCGTCATGGAAATAGACCTGGGGCGGCGCGTTCTTCGCAAGGAGATGCGGGCCTTCGCCGATGGCGAGACCAAGGCCTTCATCGAATTCACCAACCCCGAAGACCGCGGGGTACGCTACCTCAAGATCGACGATGAACTGTGGATGTACTTCCCCGACGAGGCGGAGACCATCAAGATCTCCGGCCACCTGCTCAAGGAAGGGATGATGGGTAGCGACCTCTCCTACGAGGACGCCCTCGAGACCGGGGCCCTCGCCGAAAAACACACCATCACCCTCGCCGGGAGCGAGGAGGTCGATGGCCGTAAGTCTTGGGTGCTGGAACTTGTGGCCAAGGTCAAGAAGGTCCCCTACGAGAAGCAGAAGATATGGATTGATGCAGAGCGCTATGTAAGCCTTAAAGGCGAGATGTACGCCCAAAGCGGCAAGCTCCTCAAGACGAGCCGGGCCCTGGCCGTCGAGCGCATCGGCGACCGCTGGTATGTGACGAAGCTCCAGATGGAAGACAGCCTCAAGAAGGGCAGCGGCACCACCTTTACCATGGAGGAGATCGCCTTCGATGTCGAGCTCCCCGACAACCAGTTCACGATACGCGCCCTTACGCGCAGGGGCCGCTGATGAAGGGAAAGACTCAGTCCCGGCCGTATCCGCAAGCCCCGGTGCAGCCGGTCCATTCAACAATTTTCATGGCAGCACTCCTGGGCCTCGGGGCCCTCCTCGCCCCCGGCTCGCTGGCAGCCCCCCTCGCCGCCCAAGAGGACGAGCCCCGCGTACAGCTGGGCGGCTGGGTGCGCAGCGAGCTGGGCGCGGACTTCGTCAACGGGGCCGATCCCCTCCAGAGCGGCGCGACCGCCCTGCGCCTTGACCTGCGCGGCGGCGACCGGGATGTCGGCAGTGCCGAGGCCTCGGCGCTGCTCTCGCTCGACTACAACAAGGCCGGCGCCCCCAGCGTCGACTACGACATCTACACCCTCGCCTTTACTGTTTACGCAGGCGACGTGGACCTCTCGATGGGGCGCCTCATCGCCAACTACGGGACCGGAACCGTCTTCTCGCCCACAGACATCTTTAGCGATGTGAACCCGGTGGACTTCTCGCGTTCGGGCACCGAGCTCGCCCGCCTCATCTGGTACACGGGGGATTTTTCTGCCCTCGAAGCCGTAAGTACCCTCTCCAAGCCCTTTAACGACGTCGACGCCCTCCTTCGCTACCGCGACCAATTCGCAGGCTGGGACTGGGGCGCCCAGGCGATATGGTTTGGCGGCACCCCGGACGGCGACGAGGACGCCGCCCTCGCCTTCGGCCTCGACACCAAGGGCGACCTCTTCTTTGGCATAAGCGCAGAGGCCCTTGCCCGCCTGCCCCTGTCCTGGCAGGGCTTCGACGGGGACGTGGAGTGGACACTCATGGGGGGGCTGGACTGGTCAATACGGGGCAAGCTGATGATTGACGCGGAGTATCAGTGGTCGAACCGCGGGGAGGCTCACCAGCTCTTTTTCTCGCTTTCGAGCCCCATAAGCCTGACGCTCTCAATCTCCGCCCACGCCATCTTCATGCCTGCAAGCGAACAGTGTCTGGCCATAGGGGCTGCAAACTGGGACTTCGCCCGTGCGGCCCGCGCCGACCTGCGCTACAGCTACACGACGGGTCCGCTCCAGGAAGCCCATATAATTATGGCGGGCGTCCAATACTCATTCTGACACAAAAAAAAAGAAGGCTGTCGCAAAAGTCACTCAAGACTTTTGCGACAGCCCCTTTTGTCATGATTTACCGGTACTACGCCTGCAGGTCAATGTTTTGACCGAGGGCGGGGTCCGCGAACGACTCTTGCATCATCCCGACCACAGCGGCGCCCTGATTTTCGGCGCTGTCCATGGCCATCTTCTGCACCTGCATGCCGGCGCTCTGGATGAGATCCATCCGGGAAAGGCTTGTCGAAAGCTGTGCGATATCCATGCCTCCAATATACGGCATCGAAACCGACAAATCAATCCTCCCTCTGGCGTATCAGGCGAATCTTGTCCCACACAAAGAGGCCCAGTGCAGCAGTCGCGACCGCACAGAGCAAAACGACGGCAATGCCCAATTCTGCAAGGAGGGCCATCCCCAGGGCGCCGAAGGCCGCCGCAAGTATTTCCAACGCGGCCGGGGGGAGTTGCTCGACCAATGAGAGCGATATGGTACAGAAGGAGTTCTGCTCGCTGTAATCGCCCAGAGAGACCCCCAAGTCCTGTATCTGCCCCTCGATTTCAAGGATCTTGGTCTCGAGGGCCACCAGATCCGACAGGTCTGCCCCGGCTGTGCGCAGGGATTTGAGGCCGTCGCGGGTCTTTTCAAGGGAAAGACGGCTCGCCTCCAGGGCGCGATATTCGGCAGTACGGTCGCTCTTTACGATTTCAATCCCGCGAAGACGTGCGATACCCGAAAAGGCTTCAACCGTGGCGTCAAAGGCCTCGGGGACCACCCCCAGCTTGAGCGAGAGGACCCGCGAGCCGGGAAGGCCGCTCACATTCTCGCTCTGTATGACGGCGTCCGCCTTGCGCGCGAGGGCTCGGATCTCCTCGTTGTCCTTCTCGAAATTTGGGCTCGAAAGACGCACGGAGGCAACCCGCTCGTACTTCTGGTCGACGACCTGGCTCCCGCCCCCTTGGGCAATGACGATTTTCTCGCTGGCGTAATTGGCCTTGCTCCGCGACGAGGGCATGCTGTTCTGCACCATGTTGTCAAACCCGAAAACATCCTGCGGTGAGCGAAAGACCGAGACGAGCTCCGCGACAAAAAAACCGGCAAAAAGGACAAGATAGACGAGAATGGCCGCCTGGATGGCGCGTTTCACGGATTTTTTCACACAGACTCCTTGTCGTGGGGGATGCGGATTTTCGGCCCCGGTACGGGGCCCGCGTGGTAAGGGTACGGGGCGGGCCGCGCAAGCGGCCCGCCTGGCCTGCCATCAGCCGTGATCGTCCCCCTCTTCTTCCTCACCGGAGAGTATGCGGGTATCCACGAGGGCGGCACGATCCTTGAGGGAAGAGGAGAAACTGATACCGGGGGCGGCCGTCTCGCCCCGCGCGGGGATGAGTATGTCCTCGCCCGTGCGGGGGTTCTTGACGACGCGGGGCTTGCGCGGGGGTCGCAGCTTGAGCGAGAGGCGGCCGATGCGTCCCAAAGAGACCCGTTCGCCCAAGAGGAGCCCCGATTCCACGGTGGACAGGAAGTCCGCGACCAGCTGGCGGGTACGCGTAATGGTAAGGCCGTTCTTGCCGGCAATGTAGCGGGCCATGGCGTTGAGCGTGAACTGTTCGGTCCCGCCGGCGCCGTCCTGACGGGTCATGGTAAGGTCCCGGTTGAGTTTCATGAAGCCATTGGTGATGAAGATACCCGCCTCGCGTATGCGCTTTTCCTGTTCGCCGGCATCGAGGCGGGCGGGACAGACGGCGATGCGGTAGAGCTTCGAGGTGGACTGCAGGGGGCCGGCGCGGAAGAGGAGGGGCTTGTCGCGTGCAGGGGCTTCGGCGAGGACGGCTCCTTCGCCGGATACTATTGAAGGAACATCGCTGCGCAGCTTGATGGACGCATACTCGAGGCTGCGCCCGAAGCCTTCGCCGGGGGGGCCGCCTTCGGGCGCCGCCGCGGGCCCCAAGGTAACGAGGGAGCCGGAGTAGGTCAGGGCTATGAGGGCCCGGCCGTCGTCCGGGGGAAGGGAAGCGCAATCTTCCAGTTCAAGAAGGTGCGACTGGCTCTCCCATAGTTCGAATTTTGCGAGCCAGTTGGCCGCGAGCTGCTCGCGCAGAACATCGGCACCCGCTCCGTCGCCACTGGACAGGGCAGCGGCCAAGGCAGATGCAGTAGCGGTATCGGCCAGTAGCCCGTCAATTTGGGCTTGAATTTCTTCGGGGAGTGTCCCGAACACGTTTTTGGTCATTGAAGACCCCCTTTTTTACTGCCCGGGGACAGCACTTATCTTGAGCTCGGTCTTCCCCACGAGGACGGTGTCCCCGGCAGCGAGAAGCCGTTTTTCCATCTTTTGCAGGGGTTTGCCGTTGACGAAGGTCCCGTTGGTGCTGTTGAGGTCTTTGATGGTATACTCGCCCTGGGAAAACTCCACGAGGGCGTGGCGCCTGGAGACGAGGCTGTCGCCGGTGATGACAATGTCGCAGCCCTCCTCCCGACCAATGAGAAAGCGCTTGGGGATGAAGATCGATCGGTCACGGAAGCGCATGGAGAGGCTCTTTTCCTTGGTTTCGCGCGCCTTGGGGCTGCGCTTGTATACTGTCGAATCGTCCATATCTTCGATGATACGACGCTTTTTGCCAGTCGGCAATGTTCTTGTTGCCCAAATGCGTGCGTCGGGGGCAAGTGCTGTGTTATATTGTGTGCAAGGCGTTTTGCCGAAAAAAGGAGAACAGCATGGGAGAACGATTCGATTCACTGCCCCCGTACATCCAGGATCACATCCGCCAGCTCGTCAAACCCTCGGGCCTTCCCGAAGGCGACGAGAGTCTCGAGGCCCTTGCCGGTGCCTGGAACGAGAAACAGGAGCTGTTCGCACAAGAGGCGGCCACTCACGATATGGAGGAAGTCGACTTCTTTGCAAAGACGGAAGAGCGCGGCGCCCTGGCCATGACCTGGTCGGGATCCCTGGTAAACATCGGCCCGCTGGTCGACGGGAAGCGCGTCTGCGAGTACAGCTCCATCGGGCTGCGCAAGGATGTCCCCGACAGCGCCAAGGAAGAGGAGAGTGCCCTCGAAGCCGATCTCGAGAGCGATGCGGTCGCCGCCTTTGCCAAGGGTCCGGTGCGAAAGACGAGCCCCCTGCTCAAGATCGCCGTATTCAAGAAGGAAATGCCCCCCGCCGTCGAGGAGGAAGAACTCGCCGCCCTTACCCAGGTAATTGGCGACAGCTTCGTGGAAGTAAACAAGACCGTAATCCGCTAAGGCGCAAGGGGACAGGTACATGGCAGAGGAACCCGTTTTCATAGGCAAGTACCGCTTGCTCAATCTCGTGGCGAAAGGGGGGATGGGGGCCGTCTACAAGGCGGTCCACCCCACCCTCAAGCGCGAAGTCATACTCAAGAAGCTCACCGTACGCAATGCCCAGTTCATCGAACGCTTCAAACGCGAAGCGGCCATCATGATGGACTTCAAGCACGACAACATCGTTGCGGTCTGGGACCACTTCAAGGAGGGTGCCTCGTACTATATCGCCCTCGAGTACGTCGACGGCTTTTCACTGGGAGATCTCGTCAAGAGGGAGCGGGCCCTCCCCTCATCCCTGGCCATGTACCTCTTCCTGCACGTTTGCCGCGCCCTCAAGTACGCCCACGACCGCGGCGTTATCCACCGCGACATCAAGCCCGCCAACGTCCTGCTCTCCCGCTCGGGAGAGATCAAGCTCGCAGACTTTGGCATAGCCACCCGCGACAACGAGACCGATACGGGGCTCACCACCCAGGGCATGACCCTGGGGACCCCTTCCTACATGCCCCCCGAACAGTTCGAAAACTCCAAGAGTGTCGACAAGTGCGCCGATATCTACGCCATGGGGGTCATGCTCTACGAAATGGTCACCGGCAAGAAGCCCTTCCCCGGCAACTTCGCCCCGGACACCATCGCCAAGATCCAGAAGGGCCAGTACCTGCGGGTCCAGCGTATCAATCCCAAGGTGGATCGTACGGTGGTCCGCCTCTGCCAAAAGATGATACGCCCCAAGAAGGAGCAGCGCTACCAGGACCTCGCGCCGGTCATACGCATCCTCGAACGCCGCCTCAAACAGGAGGATTTCGCAGAGGAAAAGGACCGCCTCCACGCCCTCATGAACCGGCGCCCCTTTACCCCAAAGAGAAAGCCCCGAAAAATGCTGCGCCGCATACTCTCCATCGCCCTTCCATCGGCGGCAATCCTCGCCATCGGCCTCTCGCTCATTGTCTCGAGCGGCATCTTCCGCGGCTGGTTTCAGGCACATGACTGGGGGCGCCTCCGCGTCGAAGTGGCCCGCCCCGCGAAACAGGAGGAAGCCCTCCCCGTTTCCATCAAACTCTACACCGAAAAGAACGGCGAGCTCTCCTATCTGCAAAACCTCGAGATTCCGGGCCCCTGGCAGCGCACAAAGAGCTCGCTCACAGCCCTCCTGCCCGAAAACCGCCAAACAAATACAGATCAACTCTCTACCGACAGCGTATATTTGCCTGCCGGCTGGTACCGGCTCAAGATACAGACGGGGAACAAAGTCCTGTGGGATTCGGTGTACCTTGAACCGCTCGTTGTTCAGCGTATGCAGGGCCGCGGAGCGGGCCTGATTCTCGACTACGAGCCGGGCGAGGCCATCCCCAAGCCGGTTACCTTCAGCTTCGCCATACGCGATGAACGCCTCAAATCGGACATCACCGCGCAGTGTGACATTCTCTTCCAGACAAAGGCGGGCGCATGGGTCCCCTTCGAGCGCTTCCCCGAATCCGAACGCCTCTCCGGGCGTGTCTTTCGCATACGCGTAGCCGCGAAGGGCTACGACAGCCGCGTATTCTCGCTCTTGGTGGAACCGGGGCAAACGGAGCTGGGCATACAGGCCTCCCTCGCCCCGCTTACCGCCACCCTCGTCCTCAAGACCGGCCTTTCGCGCGTATCCTTTACCCTCAACGACCAGAAGGCCGTGCTTTCCGGTACACAGGAGCGCCGCCTCGTCCCCCTGCGCCTCTCGCGCGGCGAAGAACTCAAACTGGAACTGCCACCGGGCAGCTGGGCCATTGCCAGCGGCTCGGGTAGCGACGAAGAGCGCATGGAATTGCAGCTGGCCCCCGGGGAAACCCGCAGGGTGGAGTTTTACCGGGACGATGGCAGCCGCACCATACAGTTGCGTTGACGATCGAAACAAGGAGATCATACTGATATGACCAACGCCATCCGCCGCCTCATCATCATTTGCATGGGGCTCGCCGCCGGGCTCTGCGCCTGGCCCCTCGTGGAACTCGTCCTCGCCTCGCAGGAGGCCTTTCCCTCATACTTCCTCTACTCAAGCGCCATCGGCAGCCTCGTGGGCGCAATCCTGGGGGCCTTCTTCGCCGCAGCCGGCGGACTCTGCGACCGCGCCCCCGGAAAGGCCCTCGACGGGGCCTGGAAGGGCGCCCTAGCCGGCCTCGCGGGGGGCGTCCTCTCGACCCTCGTCGCCCAAGGCTTGCTCTTTTACTTTGGCGACCGTTTCCTCTACCGCCAGAGTCCCGACGGCTTTACCGAAGGCAACAGCAACACAGCGCTCCTCATCGCGCAAGCTGCCGGCTGGCTCGTCGTCGGGGCGGCCATCGGAATAGCGGAAGGGCTGCGGGCCAAATCGGCCCGCAAGGTCGCCCTGGGATTTATCGGCGGCATTGCGG
This sequence comes from uncultured Spirochaetales bacterium, assembly GCA_964541755.1. Classification (GTDB taxonomy): domain Bacteria; phylum Spirochaetota; class Spirochaetia; order Treponematales; family Breznakiellaceae; genus CAZIRF01. The sequence continues at coordinate 13,378 of CAZIRF010000048.1, forward strand.
GAGGGGGCCTCGGGGGGCTTCTCTTTACCTGGCTCACTATCAAGGCCCCCGACTTCAATCCGGGCCGCCTCCTGGCCCTTATGCTTATGGGGGGGCTTATCGCCGTTTTCTACGCCCTCTTGGAACGGCGTTTTGCGGTGGGAAGCCTCAAGGTATTGAACGGGCCCCTCAAGGGCAAGGAATTCCTTGTAAACCAGCGCCGCCTTCGGCTGGGAAGCGACAGTGCCTGCGACATAGTCCTTGCCGGGTATCGCGATGTGGCCGCCCACCATGGCGAGCTCATCGTCAAAAAAGGCGAGCTCGTCCTGCGCCGCGGGGAGCGGGTGGTCATCGTCAACGACCGCGAAACGGCCGGGCAAACGCTCAAGCTCGATGACGTCATCAAGCTGGGAAGCGCGACCTTCCTCTACGGCTACTTCGGCTAGGGAGCAGAATATGACACAGACGACAAAGAGAAGATCAATACTGATAGTCCTGGCGGCCCTTCTTGCGGCCGGCCCGATTTCTTCCCTGGCGGCAAACGGGACAGACAGCGCCACGGATGCGGGCAAGACGGCCGGCCGCAGTAACCCGCTTACGGTGGGCATTACCCAAATCGACACCTCGCGTCTCATGGCCTTCCAGCGCAACCGGCTCTACATACGGGCCTTGAGCCCCCGCGGCGAGGTCCTCGAGGCCCCGGACCTCCTGGGCTCGGAGCAAACTATCAGCCTTGATGTGCATGAGTCCTCCGACGGCATTCACTTTGTTCGGGCAGGACGGGCTCAGGTTCAAAGGGCCCACCCCCGGGATGCGGGTATTTCCTTTCTGTTTCTCGTGGACAACTCGCTGTCCATGTACAATCAAACCCTGGTCACCTCCGATGGCAGGGAAGGCGCGAGCAGGGCAGAAGCGGCAAATGAGGCCGCGAAGCGCTTTCTCCTGTCGATAAGCTCTGCCAGGGACAAGGTGGGGTTGGCAAGTTTCAACACCCGCTACGAGCTGGTCCTGTCTCCCACGGCAAATCTCGACGAGAGCGGTCCCGCCCTCGACCGCATTGTGGAACCCGGCCCGGATGACGGCTATACAGAGCTCTATGCGGGCCTCGTACTCGCTTCGCGCGATCTGGGAGAGGTCTCCGGGCGGCGAGCCCTCGTCGTCCTGTCCGATGGCGAGAATTTCCCCTGGCACGGCAAACGGGGGAGCCCCAGCCCGGTTTTCGGCGAAAAGGACTGGCGGGCCGACGAGGCCCTCGAGGAGGCGGTACGGCAGGGGGTAACGGTCTTCGCCATCCACTTTGGCACCGAACGCGACGATCACTTGTCGCAGTTGGCCCGCGCCAGCGGGGGCCAGGTCTTCAATGCATCCAACGATGAAGAACTCGCCGGGGTCTACTCGACCATTCGCGACAACATTCGCCGCGAGCTCCTGCTTGAGTACCGCGCCCTCATGCTCGAAGGAGATCGGCGCTGGGTACGCCTCGTACCGGCTGCAGAGGGGCAGGAAATCGGAACCGCATCACCAGTGGCGCCGGGCGCGCGGGCGGGAGACCGCTACTACTATACAGGGACGGTCTTCGGAGCCGCAGGCACCGCGCTTTCGCCCTGGTTCTTGCTTCTTGTCCCGCTGGCCCTCCTCTTCCCCCTCGTCATGGCCCTCATTCCCTTCGAGAAGCCCAGCATGTCTGCCAATCTCTCGCTCCTCTACGCAACGGGGGCCGGACGCGGCACCAAGGTCTTCGCAGTGGGAGACCGTACCGTCATCGGGGCCGATGCCCGAGCCGATGTCACGATAGTGGGCAACACCCGTCTGGAGGAAAGCCCGGTAACCATCATTCGCGACGAGCGGACGGGCTCCTACACCATTAAAAGCAGCGAGGCGATAACGGTCAACAACCGGCAAGTGCGCGAAAAGACGCTCGTAAACGGGGATGTGATCAATGCCGATGGCACCCTGGTGGTCTTCGACGACAACGATGGAAGCGTCATTCAGGGGAAAGGGCTCCTCGCACGCATGAAACGCTTTTTGGCAGGCCAGGGTGGAAAACAAAAGGCCCGCAAGGGGAAATAACAGATTTAGCTGGCGGGCTCTCCCAGCGAGACAATCCCCGACCAGGGGTCGAAGGGCTGGCCCGGCAGAATGAAGGCGGCCTGCATGAGGGCTGCATTGTGGATCTGGATGAAGCGGCCATCCGCACGCAGGTAAAACCGCTCGCGTGAGGGGCGGTGCCCGCCTATCATGACGCCGGGCTTGACCGATTCGGAAAAGAAGGAGCGGAAGGTTTCCTCGACGGCGCCTTCCACCGCCTGCCCGATGTCCGTCCAGGTAAGTGCCTCGACAATATCGCCATCGAGCCGCGCGTTTACCACTTCTTCGACCGAAAGCGGGAATGCGGGTTCTGCGTGGCAGGCCAAAAAGCCCCCGCCGCGGGCCATGAGGGGCAAGGTGTCTTCAAAGGCGGCATAGGTCTCGAAAAAATCGGCACCCAGGATGCGAAAGGTCCAATCGGCGGCCATCTCGCCTTCGGAGGCGAACTTCCCGTAGGGGTGGTCCCCCTCCCCTTCCCGATTGCGAATGTTGTCGTGATTCCCCTTAAGAAAGAAAAAGCGCCCCGGATACGCCGCGACAAGACGCGACACATGGGCCATGGCGGTAAAGGCCAGCGACATCTCCTCGCGCATGGCGGCGTCTGTTTTCCAGCCCTCTTGGTACTCGAGCCAGGCGGCGCGCCAGCGTTCCTTGCCGGCGAGGCCCTCGCTGTGCGGCCCGTCCCCCAACATGACGACTTGGATGCGACCTGCCTCGAGGGCATCACGCACGGTACGGGGCTCGCTTCCTGCCGTTTGCGGTGGTATCAGCCAGGACTCCAGGGCGTCCAGGACCGCTGGACGGGCGTGGAGATCCGGGAGAATCAGGCAGGGAAGCCCCGGGTCAAGCTCAATGAGCGCACCGGGTTCACCATCTCTTCGCACGGGGCGTATAGCTGCCGGCAGGCCAAGCAATGCCTCTCGGGCGGCGTCGAAAGCCCGTTGCCAATCCTTTCTTTTCGTTGGCAAATCATCACTTTTTTGTGGCACGAATGCTCCTCATGCCACCAGTATACCACCTTGTGTGCGCTACGCCAGAGTCTGATTGCGTTTCAATTGAGGTCAAGGCTGATAGCGATGGCGGCGGGGCTCACCAAAAGGCGATAAGGGGGTTTTTGCCAGCCCTGCCCCGCTGCGACCGCCGTCCTGTCGGCAGAATCCCGTCCGCTTCCCCGGACGCGGTGCAGCATGGGCACCAGGAAGCCTGCCGCCGATCCGACGAGTGCCCCAACGATGACGTCGCTGGCGAAGTGGCTGCCGCTGGCAACGCGCAAAATGGCGGTAGATAGTGCGAAGCCGTATGAACCGCCAATCACCACCCATCGCCAGGGCGAATCGGGGAAATACGCGGCAAAGCTGTAGCTGGCAAAACCCGCACCGGCAAAGGCCATGCTCGTATGGCCGGAGGGAAAGGAATCAAACCAATCCTCCCGGGTATCGCTGTCATCGGGGTATCCGTCTGCATAGAGGTAGGGACGCGCACGGGCGAAAAGGGTCTTGCCGGTCTCCTTGAGGCCCCAGGCCAAAAGGGCCGTCTCGAGGTACATCGCGCCGATGGTCACCCAGTCCCCGACCGGCGCTGCCGCGAGGGCTGCAGGGGCGAAGAAAGCCGCAAATTGGGTGATGTCGGAAATCGTATCGAGGGTGCCGTTATAGGCTGCCAGAAAGGCCCGGTCAAAACCCCATACCTCGGAAGGATCGAAGGGGGGAAGTGCGGCGGGCCCGGAAGCCCTGTCGACAACAAAGGGCACGAGATTGAGACCGATAACCGCCCCCGCGAATGACAGGTCCACCGCAGGGTTCAAGGCAAAGCAGGTACGCGAGCCCAAGAGCCAGTTGGCACCTGGCGCCGCCTCAAGCGTGGGCGCCCCCAAAGGGGCTGGTGCTGTGGTGGGTGCGGGCTCTATGGCGGGTGAAGACTCTGCGGCGGGCAGATTGACCAAAACGATGATTGCGAGGCAAACAATACAGAAAAATCGTTTCAATTGCATGTCCTTTTTTCTTTCATCACAAGCCGATACTGTGGATCGGGGTTTGAAAGCCTTAAAAACCCATAGGAAAAACTGTATAAAAATCTTCAAACGGTGACGAAATTTGTACGGTTTTCCTGATATCTTGGAACAAAATATCACACAGATCCGGAAATAACAGCTACATCCAAGAGATTGCCCCGCTACGGGCCCCGAACATGCTCGTGTTGATAAGGCATGAAGGGGGCGCGGCGGCTTCCCCATGCCAGAAGCCCCCCTGCCCCAGAGAGCGAGCGGAACTGCTTTACGCAGTTCCGCCACGGTCAAGTCGCACAGCATCTTGACCCGGCCCCCCTGCGGTCGGGCCGCGCCCCGGCCGCTCCCGCGCCCGTGTCGGGTCCCGCCCTACCCCCGCGAGAGAAGGAGGGGTATCAATCAAAATCCAGCTGTGCCCCAAATACCCAGCCTTCCCTCTTGTTGGGAAGACGAATCTTGTACCAACAGTCCTCGACCCCATCTACATAATCCTTGAACTCGCTATGTTCGAGTACCGTACACTTTTGGCCCTGACGAAGCAGCTTGAGTGTCTTTCCATCAATGCTTCCATGGTCCCGAAGCACTGCCCCCTTAACGGTAATGGTTGCTTGATAGCTTATCTCGAAGACAAGCAATCCTCCAATGTCTTCACCGGCCTCATTTTTGTACCCCCCATAGGCAATAACATGGCGACCGTTCGGGCTTACCGCGTAATCATCAACTATATAGCACCCCGTCTCGTGTACTCTACCTTTGGTGTCCAGGATATCAAGACTCATGGAATCACTACTGGGGTAGGGACTGTAGGGCCCAATAAAATGTTCGGGGCTTAATATCTCCCACCTTATATATCTTGTACCAATATTGTAGTAGCCAATTGACAGCCGATTCTTTGGATCCAATACTTCAACTTCACGACCTTCCCAGATTCCATCATGGTTTCGATGCCCAAAAAGAATCTTTGATTCTTTTTCATGAATAGAAAACCAAGTAAAGAGCTTGTCATTATATCCATAGAGAAATTCATAATTGACCGGTGATCCATCATTAAATGTATAAAAGAGTTTCTCGAAGGTAGAGTATTCATGGAGCTTTTTGGGGTTGATATAACCAAGATTGAGCCCCTCGGGGACTGTTACTTCCTCTCCCCGTCGATATGCCACTCCAGCGCTTCCATGCAAATTGTAATAGTATCTATAATTCAATGGCCTCTTATTGCGAAGCGGAAACCCAGCATAAGAATAATCATCGAGATAAGGGCTCTCATCGTGAAGTTCGACAATTTCATCCAAATCTGGATCAAATATCGCTGGTTGTTTCCCGTTTACGAAGAAATACAATTTGTTGTTATATGTGGAAAAACCTTCTACACCCATTCTACCAACTGACTTCCCTCCTGGTGCGATATATCTATGAATACTTGAAGGATCTGAAAACTTTCGTATATAAATACCCTCTTTCATATCGCTTAGTTTATAGTAGACCATCTCTGCGAAGTAGTCATTGCCAATTGAGTATAGTTTATTAAGCCGTGAATAGGAGCCTCCACAATAGACCAGCTTTGCCGATACTGGTGGGACTTCTTCCCTCGCACACCCCGATACTATCAGGGCAAGATAAATTGCTGTGCATACGGCGGCAATTTTTTCCATTCTTCATATCCTCCCGGATTGCTTCTTCGAGCAATCTCCAACATTTTCTGCTTTTCTACCGGGCTGGCCTTCGGGTACCACTCCCGCAAATAGGGTAGCACGGTATCCGCACCCATAGCCGCAAAACTGGCACTCTCGAATAGATTGTTCGCCCGCATCACTGTCAACATCTCGCTCGTAAAGCTCTGGCCTAAAGCCTCAATCGGCTGACCGAAAAACCTCTCCATGAAGGCTTCCGACTGCATGTAAGCCGCTCTGTTTTCCGGATTATTGCGACCTTTAAAAGTATGCCCCCCATACACTTCAACTGCAGGCCCTGCGCTCGTAATGGTATAACCTGCCCCATCCAAGTAGTCGGTAGGATCCGTGTAGATACCTGTTTCTTCATCTTTTACCTCCATGTGTAAGTGTGGGCCGGTTGTGTTCCCGGTTGTAGACTCTCACATTAAACCATCCTGAACCCGCAAGAAACTCTCACGATCAGTT
>CAZIRF010000049.1:0-6440 GCA_964541755.1 uncultured Spirochaetales bacterium
CCGGGGGACGCGTCCCCCGGGGGCCCGGGTGTACCATAAACCCAATCTGCCCGCACACCGTTCCGCGTGGCGCGGGGCAGACTATCAGCCGTAATTATTTCCCGTACATTGCCTCGTATTTCTGGCGACGCTCATCAATAATGGCCTGACCGCCGGACTTGAGGTAATCCTGCATACCGCTGTCATAGACCGCGTCGAACTTTTCGACAGGGGCGACAATAGCCTGGTTGAGGAAGTTGTCGCGCTTCTCCTTGAGTGCCGGTCCCATGCCCTCTTCTGCGGTGATCTGTCCAACGTTGAAGTTGGGGCTTACCTTCGATTCGTGGCGCAGGATGGAATAGGACTTGTCGAGGAAGCGGGCATCAACACCGCCGTAGGCGAGTGAGAGCGACTTGATGTTCAAGGCAGGGTTCCCCACATCGAGACCATTGATCGTAATGGTGTAGTCGATGTTTGTGGGCGAGTTCATGATCTTTTCGCCCTTGACCGCGATGGTCTTGATGGCGCCATCGTCAAGGACCTCGTGGGTTACACCCTCTTCGCCAATCTGGAGGAAACGGCGATTTTCTAGCTTGCTGATCCAATCGATATAGAGCAGCGACGCGAGGGGCTCGTCGTTGGTAGCGGGGAAGAAGACCTTGCGGTCGATGGGCGGCGACAGGTACTTGCGGTACTTGCCGGCGTCGTTCTTGAAGGGCTCAATCGCAATGTAGGCGGCATCTTCGCCGACGAGCTTCTTCAAGTTCGCGTGAATGCCGTTGTCGCCATCGCGGTAGGGATAGTCCCAGTTGTGAATGAAGCAGCCCACATAACCGGACTTGATGAGGTTGTCTTCGGTCTTGTCGCCCGCACCGTAGAGGGGGAAATCCTTCCACACGAGGCCCTGGTTGTACCACTTGTTGAGGGTACGGATACCCTCCTTGAAGTTGGGCCACAGGAGACGGCGATCGTCGAAGCCGCGAATCCAGAGTTCGGAATCGGAGGTATTTTCGGGGACGAAGGAAGTGGTAAGGATATCGGCCCGCCATCCCACATCGAAACTCAAGGAGAAGGGAATCATCTTGGAGGAGTCTGGACCAAGGAGCTTGGATGCGTTGGCATTGAATGCCGCGAGCATCGCTTCGAACTCTTCAAGGCTCTTGGGTTCCTTGAGGTTGAGCTTCTTGAGCCAGTCCTCGCGGACGAAGACACTCGTGCGATTATTGTGGAAAAGGAGGGCCTCGACTGCCCAGATGGTTCCCTTTTCGGGGTCCTTGTTCCAATAGATGTTCCGGTCGCCAAGGAGGGACCAGAGGTTGGGGAGCTCCTTCTTGTACTTCTCCAGGATGGGGGCCATGTCGAGGACACCGCCCATGTTGGCGTAGGTCTGGATGGTTGGATAGCTGTAGGTTACACAGACATCCGGTGCGTCGCCGGCGGCCAGGAGGTTGTTGAGTGCCTCGACCTCGGTCCAGCGGGGAACGGGTTTGAAGGTGACGGCGACATTGTGGTCGCGCAGCATGCCTTCCTTGATGAAATTGGTATAGAAGTTGTCCTCGGGTTTGGTCCCGCCGTCATTGCCGCGGTCGAAAATCTCCACGGTGATTGAACGGGTTGTAGTAAATCGTCCGTTGACCAGTTCCTTGTCCCCGGCCCCGCCGGCGGATGATTCACTCTTCGAACAGCCGGCGCCCAGAAGCGCGAGACTGGCGATGGCGACTGCCATCAGTACAGCTTTCTTCATCGTTTCCTCCTCTTTTATCTCCGGCGGGGCACAGGCCCCGCCCTGTCATTCCTTTACTGCACCAAGTGTGACGCCAGCGATGAAGTACTTTTGCAGCCAGGGATACACAAGCAATATGGGAACGGTGGCGAACATGATAGTCGCCGCTTTTATGGTCTCGGACAGCCCGGGGGGCGAAAAGCCCTCCTGGGTGGTCACTTCAATATTCGAGATGCTGTTGATGAGGTTGTACAGGAGCAGCTGGATGGGGTGGTACTCGCGGGCGTTGGGCATGAACATGAGGGCATCGGAGAAGCCGTTCCAGCGGCCTACGGCGTAGAATAGGGCCAGGGTAGCAATAACCGGGGTCGAAAGCGGCAGGTATATGCTCACAAGGGTGCGAATGGGTCCGGCCCCGTCAATTTCTGCAGATTCACGCAGGCTCTCGGGGATATTGAATAGGAAGCTGCGCATGATGATCATGTTGAAGACACTTAGGGTAAAGGGAAGGATAAGGACGATTGGGCGGTTGAGCATGCCCAGGTCCTTGAGCAGAAGATAGGTGGGGATGGTGCCCGCGTTGAAGTACATGGTGAAGATGATGAAAGTGGTGATAATCTTGCGCCCCTTGAGCTTTTCAAAGGTAAGGGGGTACGCGCAAATGATGGTCATGAAGAGGGATATTACCGTACAGATGACGGTAAGTATGGCAGTCCACAGGAGGGACCAGGTGTATTTGCTGTCCGACAGGACCATGCGGTAGGCCTCGAGATTGAAGCCCTTGGGCCAGAGGGTTACCTCATTGCGGATAAGGGCCTCCGATGAGCTCAAGGAACGGGCGAGGATATTGAGCAGTGGCAGGAGGCAGACGGCGATAATACCCAGGCAGAGGATGACGATGAGGGTATCGGCAAGTTTGGAATCCTTGTTCTTTATCATGCCGCCCCCCTACATGATCCCGCGCTCGCCGGCGCGTTTGGCCATCTTGTCGGCAATGACAAGGAAAAAGACACAGATGACCGATTGGAAGAGACCGACCGCCGTTGTAAGCGAGAACTGCAGGCCGCGTATACCGTTGGTATAGACAAAGGTCGCAATGACGTTGGACACGCTGTTGACCAGGGTATTGGTCAAGGCATAGGGCCGGTCGAATTCGCTGCCCAGAATGCGGCCCAGACTGAGTACCAAAAGAACCACTATTGTCGGGCGGATACCCGGCAGGGTGACGTGCCATATACGGCGCATGCGCCCCGCCCCGTCAATCGCCGCCGCTTCGTAGAGCTCCGGATTGATGCCGGTAATAGCCGCAAGATAGATGATGGTATTCCACCCTACGCTCTGCCAAATGCCCAATACGATGTAACTGGCAACCCACCAAGGCGGGCTGTTGAGGAAGGGTATGGCCGGGAAGCCCATGCGCTGCAGCCAGATGTTCACCAAACCGTTGGTGGGGGCGAGGAGCTGCAGGGCGAGTCCGGCAATAATGATCCAGGAGAGAAAGTGCGGGAGGTAAGCGACCGTTTGGGTAAGGCGTTTGAAGCGCTGGAAAGGAAGTTCGTTGAGAATTATCGCAAGAATGATGGGGGCCGGGAAGCCGATAACAAGGTCAAGCAGGTTGAGCATGAGGGTGTTTCGCAGTGCATAGAGAAAGTCGCGGTTGGAAAATGCCTTTATAAAGTGCTCGAAGCCGAAGTTGGCGGCCCAGGGCATCTCCCATACGTTCTGGACAATGCTGAATTTTTTGAAGGCAATGAGGATATAGGTCATGGGGATGTATTTGAATACAAAGAAGTAAACAAGCGGTAGAAGCAGCAGGAGGTACAGGGTCCAGTAGCGGCCCAGGTAGTTCGCCAATTCCTGCTTTTTCTTGAGTGAAGCTCCCTGTGTGATAAAACGCATGCAGCCCCCATTATATAATGAAACGTTGTTTTGAATTATACAGCGCTATACGGGGCGGAATATAGGTAAATCACCCTATAACCAGGGGGAAAAATGAAGAAAAAGCCCTCCCCGTCGTTGGGGAGGGCTCTATCGGGATTCGCAAATGGCAATGCAGGCAGGGGAATCACACCCCAAGGGCAAGCAGGGCGGCCGCGCTTGGGAATACCAGCGGCCGCGCTTGGGAATACCAGCGGCCGCTCTTAGAAGTACCAGCGGCCGCCGAAACAGAAGCCAAAATCAAAAGAACTGTCGGGAATAAAACGCATACCGGGAGCAATTTCCAGGAAGAGTTCGAGTGGAACTTCGGTAAAAACCCATCGGGCCCCCAGCGGGATGCGCAAGCCAAGCCCGAAAATGGTGTTTTCAACGAGAGGCAAATCGAGCTTGACACCAAGACCGGCGTAAAGGGGAATGGTAATCTTGTCAATCGTAAGAACATCGTCAAAATGGAAGAGATAGTCTGCAGTAGCAGATACACCGGGGTTGTTCATGAAACTCCAGGCAAAAGCAGCTTGTATGGTGTTGATATCGTCCATTCTCCAGGCGAGAGAAAGCCCGGAAGGAGAACCCACTACCAAACCGACACCCACAGGCCCCTTCTCTTTAGCCGAGACGGATACAGGTAGAAGAATCATTACGGAAAATGCAGCGAAAAGAAAAAACGCTCTCTGTGTCTTCATCATCAATCTCCTTGACGAAATAAATATATTGCAAAACGCTTGAAAAGACAGCCTATGCTTACTCTTTCAAAACTCACCGAGTTTTGAAAGAGCTTAAATACATGATAACGGTTTTCATCATCTTGGTCAGCGAATACCAAAATAAAAACGATCCAGATACTTGATTCTGGTATCCGCCTCGAGGGATTCAACGCTCAAGGGAAAGTCTTCAATAATGCGCGCATACCAGTAACGGGCCCGCTTTATGTCGCGGGAAGCTCCCTCAAGCTCGTGTATACGGGCAAAGAGGAGGTATGCAGCGGGACTCCCCTGGGGCTCCAGGGCAAGATATTGCTCAAGAAGCTCGTTTGCGGCAACACCCCGTTTCCCGTCTATCGCTTTTCGCGCTTCTTCCAGGAGTGCCTCGCGTGTCATCCCGGCAAAAGAAGGCCTTTTAATCGAAGAATCTGTACCGATAGCGCGCGGGGTATCCGCATCGGTACGGCCTTCTGTGCGACTGGGGGCCTTTTCCGGTCCGGCGGGACGAGGATCTCCGGACGTCAAAGACGTCGTCGTCGCCTGCGTATCCGCAAGCGCTTCCACATCAGACTTCGCTTTCCCCAGAAGCTTTTCCGGTTCGGGCCATCGTTCCGCAATAACGCGGCTCTCGGCCCCTTCGGGGTAGCGCCCCATATACGCGCCATCGGGGGCCCGGGCAATGACGAGGCGCACGTAATCAGGAGTACTCCGATCTTCTACAAAATCGTGTCGAAAAAACGAGATTTCAAACGTACCTTCCTCGCGCCCGACAAAGGTAAAGGATTGGCCGTCATCATCGAGGCGGCGCCCCCGGTAATCAAGACCGGGCCGTGAAAAGCGTTCTCCCAAATAGACCCACCCGGCACCATAAAAGGGGATTTCCACGAGCTGCCCGACGAGGGCCTGTACGGTTCGGGAGAATTCAGGCTCCTTTTCGGGGAGGAGCGGTGGCGTTATTGCAAGCGGAGGAATCTGTGTAGGAGGCAGTTCCTGTACAAGCGGAGTATCGCGAAGAAGGGGTTCGGAACGGGCGTCACTCTGTGGCGATGGCCTATCGGGAAGCGGAGCGGGATCATCCCCTTTTTCTGTTTGAGTAAGCACGGCAGCTTCTTTTTCTGGCGGATTTCCCCTGCGGGGATCGCTCTCTGTACCTATCTGATCAAGCGGGGCTGATTGATCTTGTTCGCTCTGCGCAGGGGTCTCCTGCGCCAACGCCCTGTCCCCAATCGAGGGGGGGAGTGTTTCGGGATCCTCGCGTACAAGAGGCTTTTCTTCAGGCGGATTTCGCAAGCGGTCTGCCAGACGGGGTGGACGCCCCTCATCGAGGGCAAAGTCGTCGCCTGAAGCAGGAGGCTCGAGACGCAGGCTCAGGCCGGGAAGGTCGGGGATGGGGACAAGGGGCGTCGCATCGAGTGTCGGAGAGGCCTCCTCCGCGGCAGGCGGCTCAGACGCTGTCTGGTCTCCCGATTCAGTTTCGGGCTCCTGTGGCGGCAACGCCGGGTTCGCATCACTCGCAGGAAGACCGCTCGTTTCGGGGGGAGTGCTGGCTGGTGGAGTGGTCTCGCAGGAGACTATCAGTATTGAAAATAATGCGAGAAGAAAAACAAGGGCCAAGAAACGGGTTTTCATGGGGCACGCTCCAGGAGCTGATTCACGAGCTCTTGCGCTTCGTCATTGATGCGAGTACGCAGGCCTTCGTCGACGGGAGTCCAGGCATCGCTGGCAAAATTCTGCGGGTTTTGCTCCAACACCGGAAGGGTTTCGGGAAGGATATCCGTTTGGGGCGGCAGGAGAAAGTCCAGGGGGTCGACCGGATGGGGGCCGACAATTTTTTTCACCCCATCAGAATCCTGCGAGGCGGCACACAGCAGGAAGAGGAAAAGAACAGAGAAAAGGGCGAGTATGAGACCCACCAGAAGGGGCACCCGATGAGCATGTATAAAATCCTGCACTTTCTCCATGGACGGCATGTTAGCAGTGTACCAGCCTTTTCGCGTTTTTCACAGCATCCACGGGGCCCCGGTCAATCGGCCAACGGCGATTCCCCGATAACCGGGTCCGCACTGGCCGGACTTTCTTCGGAAAGGGTGGCTTCGTCT
>CAZIRF010000049.1:6540-19479 GCA_964541755.1 uncultured Spirochaetales bacterium
TGCGAAGGGGCTTCGTCTTGCGAAGGGGCTTCGTCTTGCGAAGGGGCTTCGTCTTGCGAAGGGGCTTCGTCTTCCGCAGAGGTGGTTTCATCAAGGGACGATGCCAATTCGGGCGCGGGGCCAGCGAGCCCCTCCTCGTATTTCTTGCGGCCCGCGCGAAGAGGCCGAAGGGTCGCCTCATCGACCTTTGAGGGATCGTCGATACCCGGGGGAAGCTCGCAGCCAGTCTCCTGCTCAACCTCCTCCTCAATCCACTCTTCGGTATCGGCAAGGGGATCGGGGCCGGCGAGGCCCTCGTTCTCGAGGCGGACGGCGATGACCTTGGTCACACCGAATTCTTCCATCGTAACACCCAACAGGGTTTTTGCCCCGGTGACGGTCTTCTTGTTGTGGGTGATGACGATAAACTGGCTGGAGTTGCCGAATTCGCGCAGGACTTGCACGAAACGCAGAACGTTGGCCTCATCGAGGGCTGCATCAATCTCGTCGAGGAGACAGAAGGGAGAGGGCTTTACCATGTAGGTTGCAAAAAGCAGGCCAACGGCCGTCATGGACTTCTCGCCACCGGAAAGCAGAGTGATATTCTCCAGCTTCTTTCCCGGCGGCTGGGCGTAGATCTCGATGCCCGACTCGAGGACATGGTTGGGGTCCGAGAGGCGGAGCTCCGCACGTCCGCCACCAAAGAGGCGGCGGAACATGTTGTGGAAGTTCTTCTTGATCTTGTTGTAGGTGGCAATGAAGAGGTCCGATGATTCGGCGCGGATCTCGGCGGTGATGCGCTCAAGGTCGTCGCGGGCCTTCTTCAAGTCCTCGAGCTGGCCATTGAGGAAGTCGAAGCGCTCCTTGGCTTCGGCGAACTCCTCGGGGGCCATAAGGTTGACCGAGCCGAGTTCCTTGAGCGATGCGCGGGCAGCGGCGAGTTTGTCGCGCAGGTCGACGCTCGTCACGGTAATCTGGTACATACGCTCTTCGAACTCGAGGAGGTCGCGCGAATGGGTCTCGCGAAAATTCTCCTGTATGTTGCGTATTTCCGTTTCGCTCTGCACTAGGTCCATATGCATGCGCTCAAGCTGCTCCTGGACCTTCGCAAGATCGGCCATGTGCTTCTTGATCTTTTCCTGTTTGCCGGCCACGTCGCCATTGCGCTTGGCGATATCGGCCTCGAGTGCCTCGAGCTCTTCGGTGAGCTTTTTGCCCTTGTGATCAATTTCTGCAATGTCGCTCTCGGCGTCCTCAAGGCGTTCGGTGATGTCCTCGTACTTCTTCTTTTCGAGGAATATTTCATCCTGAACGGCCTTGAGCTGGGCCTCCTGGCCGGCGAGCTCGCGGCGGATAAGGCGGGCCTGTTCCTCGGCCGCCTGGGCCTGGGTGGCCATGCGCACCTTGGTCACCCGGAGGTCTTCCAGGGTCTTGCGGTACTCGTCAATCTTGCCAACAAGGCCCTCGTTTTCGACACGCAGGGAGCGGATTTTTTCGCGCTGCGCCTCCTGGGCCTCTTTGCTCCCGCGAATCTTGGCGTCGAGGGAGCGTTTCTTCGTTATAATGCCCTCGGGGGCGAGGAACTCGTCGATGAAGGAGGGAGAGAGGGCACGGTACTCGGTAAAGAGGTCGAGGGCCGATCGGGCCTGTTTGCCGGCCTCGGTGACGACTTCGAGTATGCTCGCGGCGAGCTTTGCGAGGTCCGGGGCAGAGGGGGCGGCGCCGCCGTCCCGCCAGCGTTCCGCCGCGCCAAGGAAGTCGCGCAGAATGTCCTCGCGCCCCCCAAGGGTGGTTTTGAGCCGGGCGAGGAGCTCTTCGAGGGCCTCTTCGCTGCGGCGGCGCTCCTGGGCGGAATAGCCCGCCTCCTTGAGCTTGGAGTCGAGCTCGCTGACGATATCGTCGGTGATGGCCTCGAGTTCCTTCTCATACCCGGCGCGCTCTGTATCCAGACGGGCGATTTCGGTCTCTGCGAGGGCGGCAAGGCGGTCGTTTTCACCCATGCGGGCCGAGGCCGTCGCGATGCTCTCCTCGAAGCCCTTGATGTTGCCTTCGATATCGGTAACGCGCTTCTTGAGGTCGAGGACCACCCCGTCCTGTTCGGCGGCATCTTCGAGGAGTTCCTCGATCTTGCCAGAAACGGCACGCTCACGGTCCTCGTTTTGAGCCAGTTTGGCCTTGCTCTCGCTGCGCTGCTCCACAAGGAGCTTCGCCTCTTTCTCTTTCGCGTTCTTCTCGACAGCGAGTCCGTAAATTAGCTTCTGGTGTTCGACGAGGGTGGACTCCATGGCATTGACCCGGTCCATGTTCTCCTCGAGCGAGCGGTTTATCTCGTCGATATCGCTGCGAATGCCGTCCCGCTTGGTCGTGAGACGCTCAACCTCTTCATTGCGGGTGTCCCGTTCGTTGCGAAACTGCTTGAGCTTGAGAAGCTGGATATCCAGTTCGAAGTTGAAGACATCCTCGCGCAGGCTGCGATACGTGAGTGTTTTATCAGCCTGAATCTTGAGGCTCTCGTAGGATCTCTTGACCTCGCCCAGGATGCCCTCTACCTGGCGCATATTTTCTTCAGTCTTGGCGAGTTTACGCTCTGCCTCGGCGCCGCGCACCTTGAAGCGGGTGATGCCGGCGGCCTCCTCGAAGAGGTAGCGCCTCTCGTCGGGCTTTGAGGAAAGAACCTGATCGATCTTGCCCTGTTCCATCACCGAGTACGCGGCCTTGCCTACCCCGGTATCCCAGAAGAGCTCGCGCACATCTTTGAGCTTGACCGCCGTCTGGTTGATGTAGTACTCGCTCTCGCCGGAGCGGTACAGGCGGCGTTTGATCTGGATTTCGGGCATGTCGATGGGCAGGAGCCCCGTCTCGTTGGCCAGGGTAAGGGTGACCTCGGCGAGGTTCAGGGCCTTGCGGTTCTCCGTCCCGTTGAAGATGACGTCTTCCATTTTTTCGGCGCGCATGGCCTTCGATGCCTGTTCGCCGAGGACCCACTTTATCGCATCGACGACATTCGACTTGCCGCAGCCATTCGGGCCCAAAAGGGCTGTAATGCCATCGGCAAATTCGACGCGTGTGCGGTCTGCAAAGGACTTGAAACCCAATATATCGAGGCTTTTAAGAAACAAGGCTATCTCCGGGAACGACTTCCGCACGGGAGGCCGGGCTGAATATCTGTACTGTGATGGTCAGTGTACCACTGTGCTGTATGGGCGGTCAATAAAGGGGGCCCCCGGGAAAAGGAGTAAAACCCGGGGGCCGTGAAGGGGAAAGGAGGAATGGGCAGGCGGGCAAAGCGACAAGCTCGACTTCTTCGCCAACGGCGCCTTCGGTGTTTGCTCGAGCGTTTCAAACGCGTGCTTACCCTAACAACAAAGCATGGAGCGGGCGGTTACATTCAATACTGATAGTTTTTGCCCGAAAGCTCTCAACAGCCCCCCTTGAGGTTCTGCGGGGCTTCCCCCTACAATAAAAGCAATGAGTACTGCCCACCGTGCCCTCTCTTGGCTTCGCAAACTCTGGAGCACCCGCCTCGGGGTTATTTTTCAAAGTCTTTTCATCGGCCTCTTGACCGGCATTGTGGTCCTTGCCTTTCGCGTGGGGCTCGCCCGCGGGGAGCAGCTGCGTACCGATATGTACACCGCCCTCGCTATTGCATCCCCCCTTTGGACCATCCTCTGGACCCTCGCCCTTATCGGCCTGGGCCTCCTCTTGGGCGCAATGAGTCTCCACCACCCCATGATAAAGGGGAGTGGCATTCCCCAAATCAAGGGCGAGCTGATAAGGAAAATGTCACACTCCTGGATGCCGGAGCTCCCCATGAAGCTCGTCTCGGGGCTCTTGGCCATTGGCGCGGGGCTTTCGCTGGGGCGCGAAGGGCCTTCGGTGCAGATGGGCGGCTACATAGGCAAGGCTATTTCGCGTATCGGGCGCCGCTCGCAGACAGAACTGCGATACCTGCTCATAAGCGGTTCGGCCGCCGGGCTCTCAGCGGCCTTCAACGCACCGCTTGCGGGGGTCCTCTTCGCCCTCGAAGAGCTCAACAAACACTTTTCGCCCCTCCTGCTCGTCTGTGCCATGGCCGCCTCCGCTGCCGGGGACTTCGTCTCGAGCCAGTTCTTCGGGATGCAGCCCACCTTCAGCTTCCCGGCCATCACCCCCCTGCCCCTCACCCACTTCCACTGGTTGGCCGTTCTGGGGATCATGGCCGCCATCACAGGGGATCTCTTCAAACGGGGGCTCTACCTCTCGCAGGATTTCTATACCGCAACCCGCCTTCCGCCGATATTGAGGCCGGTCATCGCCCTCCTCGCCTCAATTCCCCTGGGTTTCTTCCTTATCGAAGCCACCGGCGGCGGCCATGAGTTGGTCGAACTCCTGGCAGTCATCCGCTACCCGATCGCGGCCATAGCCCTTCTCTTCTTTGTCAAACTGGCCTTTACCGCCCTCTCTTACGGGGCGGGTACCGCCGGCGGCATATTCCTGCCCCTCCTCGTCTGCGGGGCCCTCCTTGGTACGGGCTTCGGCACTGCCCTCTGGCATGCGGGGATCGTTCCGGAAGGGGAGATAATCAACTTTCTGATACTGGGAATGGCGGCTTTCTTTACCGCCGTCGTGCGCGCCCCGGTTACCGGAGCGGTCCTCATACTCGAGATGAGCGGCAATCTCTCGCACCTTGGGGGGCTCGTCGTCGTCTGCCTGGTCGCCCAGATTATCTGCGACCTCATCCACTCGCGGCCCGTCTACGACGTACTCTTGCACCGCCAGCTCGTCTTCAAGGCGGCGGGTCCCCGCATCGCACAGCAGGAATAAGCGGCACGCGGTGGCGGGCGGAACGACGAGCGTCGCCAAGGGCAAGCCGCACGGCGGCTTGCCCCATCAGCATGTTTACTTCTTGACTTCTTCGTAGGCCCAGTCGAGCCAGGGCAGGAGTTTCTTGATGTCGTCAGCCTCTACCGTGGCGCCGCACCAGAAGCGCAGGCCGGCCGGAGCATCTTTGTAGGAACCGCAGTCATAGGCGACCTTTTCGCTGGCCAGGAGCTTGACCATGGCCTTCACCTGATCGGCGGTAAGGTCGAGCGAAAGGCATACCGAGGTATTGGAACGGATTGATTTGTCCGCAGCAAGGAAATGAGCCCAAGGGCGCTCTGCGACGAAGGCCTCGAAGACGGCGAGGTTCGCCTCGCTGCGGGCGATGAGCGCCTTGAGGCCGCCAAGAGAATTAGCCCAGGCGAGGGCGTCGAGGTAGTCCTCGTTGGCAATCATCGATGGGGTGTTGATGGTCGAGCCCTCGAAGACCTCTTCCATGAGCTTGCCACCCTTTGCCAGGCGGAAGATCTTGGGCAGGGGCCAGGAGGGGGTGTAGCTCTCGAGGCGCTGGACGGCGCGGGGCGAGAGGATGAGCATACCGTGGGCGGCCTCGCCGCCGAGTACCTTCTGCCATGAGTAGGTAACGACATCGAGCTTGTCCCAGGGGATGTCCATGGCAAAGACGGCGCTGGTGGCATCGCACAGGGTAAGGCCCTCGCGATTGGCGGGTATCCAGTCCCCGTTGGGGACCTTTACACCGGAGGTCGTACCGTTCCAGGTAAAGACCACATCACGGGTGAAGTCGGCAGCGGAAAGATCGGGGAGTTTGCCGTAGTCGGCGTCAAAGTAGCGCACGTCGGCGATCTTGAGCTGCTTCTTGATGTCGGTGGCCCAGCCGGCGCCAAAGGACTCCCAGGAGAAGACATCCACCCCGCGGGCACCCAGCATGGTCCACATGGCCATTTCGAAGGCGCCGGTGTCCGAAGCGGGAACAATGCCCACGCGGTAACCGGCGGGCAGACCCAGGAGCTTTTTGGTCTCTTCGATGGAGGCGGCAAGGCGCGCCTTACCCAGGGATGAGCGGTGGGAACGGCCGAGAATATCGCTGGGCAGGGAAGCGAGTGAGTACCCGGGGTGCTTGGCGCAGGGACCCGACGAAAAGTTGGGATTTGACGGTTTTTCCGATGGCTTCATGTCATCTCCAAAAGAGCAGGATGGCCGTGCACGAGGCCGGTCACCGGGGAAGCCCTTGCAGGCCGCTTGAGGCATACAGTTTTGGGAGGACACCCCGGATACGCCATTATTCCCGCTGCCCGCAGGAAGGTCAAGAAGGGTGGAAAATCATTCTTTTGAAACCGGCTTTTTTGCACATTTTGGAGATGTGTTGTAAAATAAAAAAGACAATGGAGGTATTCGATGTTGTCCCGCTGCCGTATCATCCTGCTCTCACTCTTTTTTGCCAGCACGCCTTTTCTCATGGCTCAGACATCCCTGCGTCTCTTAACTTACATGGACGGCAATAATTATGATGTGCTGGCAGAACTGGTTGAAAGATTTAATACAAGACAACAGGATATTCAGGTTACACTCGAGTACGTTCCTTTGGGCAACATGAAAAAACAACTCCTTGTCGCAAATGCCTTCGGAGACCTCCCGGACATGACCATTCTGGACAATCCGGACAATGCGGCAATGGCAGCTGCCGGACTCTTGGCCGATATAACTCCATTGGTTCGCACTTGGCCAGATCGCAAACACTTTTTCTTTGGCCCCTGGCATTCGACATATCATCAAAATCGCCAATTTGGCATTCCCTTTACCTCAAACTGTATCGCCCTTTTTTACAATAAAAAAATGCTTGATGAGGCTGCACTGGCGGTTCCCGACACCTGGGACAGCTTGGCTCAAGCGGCAAAAAAACTGTCGGGTCCCGATCGGCAGGGCTTTGCAATAAGTGCCATTCGAACGGAAGAGGGCACCTTCCAATATATGCCGTGGCTGATGTCTGCTGGCGGATCCATACGCAATATAGCCTCCCCGGCCGGTGCAAAAAGTGTTCGATTTCTTCGTTCTCTCATTGAAGAAAATACCATGAGCCCCGACGTCCTTTACTGGACCCAGGAAGATGTCATGCGACAATTTGTTGCAGGGAAAACTGCAATGATGATAAACGGACCCTGGAATATCGAGAACATTCGCCGCTTGGCCCCCGATCTTGACTTTGGTATTGCAAAACTTCCCCGCGACAGTCTTTGGTCCTCGGTTCTTGGCGGGGAAAACATTGTACTCATGAAACAGGGGAAAATTCGCGAATCTTGGGACTTTGTCTCGTGGCTCTGCAGCGCAGACAAAATCGATTACTACACATCGAAAACCGGCTATTTCCCCCCCCGCCGCGATGTTGCAAAACACAGCGCCCGATGGAACAACGATCCATTGTTGACTGTTTTCATGGACCAAATGCAATACGCAATGCCACGCGGACCACATCCCCGCTGGCCGGAAATATCACAAACCATTATCAATGCAGTACAAGAGGGACTATCGGGTACAACTCCCATAGAAAAGGC
This sequence comes from uncultured Spirochaetales bacterium, assembly GCA_964541755.1. GTDB lineage: Bacteria > Spirochaetota > Spirochaetia > Treponematales > Breznakiellaceae > CAZIRF01. The sequence goes on from CAZIRF010000049.1 coordinate 13,890, forward strand.
CTTGGAACGCGCGGCATCTGACATTGAGACCATCCAGGCAGCTTCGGCAGCAAAATAAACGCACGGACCAAGCCGGCCGGGTTAATGCAGAAAGTTCATCGGCTTTTTCCCGGATATCCGGACCTGTTTTTATTAAAGTCATGATACAATAGCAATGCACATGAAAAGCGGTACTGCGTCGCTGCAGCGACAATTCATTTTAATGCTCATTGCCCTACTCCTTACTTTTTTTGCATGGATGACGACTCGCAATATCCATGGCAACATAAAACTTCAAATGCGTCAGGCCGAAATTGAACTTCTTACCCTGATGGACGGCTGGCACAATCTTCTGCAATACACCTATCGCATGCCGCTCAACGAAAACAATGCACAAGCCGTACTCGATGAAGGTTTGATTCTCTTTGATTTACATGAAGAGAATCTCGAACGGAGCAATAATGCTTTCTCAAACAAGCGTCTCTTTCCCGACGATGTCACCGAACGACTTGAAGAGCTGATGGCAGGACTCGCCTTGAGCATCAGCCTTATTCACGAACCCTATGAAAAACTGGCTCTTTTTATCGAACAGGCAAATGCAACGGCAGACCCTCTCCTGCTCGAAACGACACTCTATGACCTCTATCGCAGCATAGACACAAAACTGATAGATACGGCCAAAACACTTCCACTGGGGTGGATGAGACAGGACATACGGGAACTTGGTTACTCGTTCAACGATCTTTTGGAAACCAAACAGGCGCTCATACGTACAGCAATTGGCGAAGCAACTGTACAACGAGATCGTCGAAATGATCAGATTCAAACGTTCATTATTGCTCTCATGAGTATTGCCATCGGCCTCTTTGCTTGGCGTATCTTCATGATAGGTCGAATATTCATTCGTCTCATCCATGAACAAACCCACGAATTGGACCAAGCGCTCATCGACCTCGCTGCTACCCAGGAACAGCTGGTCCACAGTCAGACACTCGCCAGTTTGGGTCAACTATCAGCCGGAATATCCCATGAACTCAACACGCCATTGGGCGCAACGGGCTCTTCCATACACCTCATAGAAAATGAAGTTCTTCCACAGGCAATCGCCTTTGCAGCTCAACATCTCCCGGTTCCCGCCGATGAAGATGCGCGACAATTTCTCGAAGATTTTTGTCTTAAGGCCAAATTGCTTGGTGAAAATATACCTCGCAAGGATCGACAGGCACTTTCGGAATTGTGGGAACAAGCAGGAATGGATCCAACGACAGGTTTTTTTGACTTGTTCTCTTCTCCATCCCTTTATCCGATTGGTAAAAAAATGGCCACATGGGGCCCAAATCTGCAAAGAGACAAGATTATCGAGGTGACCGCATTACTTGCGAGAACTGTTGATGTCATTTCAATCGCAACCGCCAAAGCAACCTCGGTAGTCAAAGCACTCAGAAACCATGTTTCGGGGGCCGGAGGCGAAGGGGAAGCAATCGTTACCCTTCAACTGGGGATAGAACAAGCCCTTACCCTGCTCAACCCGCGTATAAAAAAGGGCATTGAAATATCAAGATATTTCGGGGAGAACTGCTTGGTTTATGAAAAGGGCCACCAGCTTTCGCAGGTTTGGCTCAACCTGCTTTCCAACGCAATGGATGCCATGAACGACCAGGGCAAGATAGAAATCCACGTCGAAACACGGGAAGCAAAAGTCCATGTACGCATCATCGACAGCGGTCGTGGCATCCCGCCACAGATAAAGGGGAAGCTTTTTACCCCCTATTTCACGACCCGGGATACGGGACTGGGGCTCGGTTTGCATATCAGCCGCAGTATCCTCGAAAACCATGGCGGCTCCATAGCGGCCGAAGAAGAGGATGGCAAGACCTGCATGCACGTCATACTGCCAAGGGCACGGGAACGCCACGAAACGGCTTGACCACATAGCCGGGTGCCCTCTGCCCCTTGACCTGAAGAGCAAAGATGGATATGGTTTTTCATAGAGATTTTCAGGGTCGGGTGAGCAGTTTCCGTACTTGTACGTTTATTGCAATTCCCAACCGGCGGTTACAGCCCGCGACTTCCGGCACTGCCGGAACTGAATCGGTGAAACTCCGATGCCGACGGTAGAGTCCGGATGGAAGAAAATCGCTCTCTCCGTGGCCGGTCAACGCGGCACATGAAGAAGCCCTTCTCCCTGCACATGCCCCGGATCTCCGCCGGGACGGATTTCCCGGTGAATCCGCCGTTTATCGGAGTAGCACCATGCAGATGTTCACATCCCCCTTCACAAGGTCTTCACGGGCCGTCCTTCTTTTCGCTTTGGCAGGTCTCCTTGCCCTCTCTTCGTGCAGTCGTAAAGACAGCAGTGCGCAACAAGAGCCGGCCAAACGCAGCGTCGTCGTCTTCATACCCGGGGTGCGGGCGGTAAGCCCGACCTACGACATGTTCGCAAAGGGAGTTGAAGAGCTCGCCGGCGAGCGTGAAGAACTTTCAATCGCCATCATCGAAGCGGGAACCGACCAGAGCAAGTGGCAGAACCAATTGAACGCCCTCGCGGCGAGCGGTTCGCACGAACTCATCATCAGCTCGAACCCCGCCCTTCCCGCCCTGGCCGCAGAGGTCGCCAAGGCCTTCCCAAAACAACGCTTCATCATCATGGATGCGTACATGGAAGGCAATGCGGCAATTGCCACCTTCCAATACGACCAGCGGGAACAGGCCCTGGTGGCCGGCTACCTGGCCGGGCTCGCGACGACAGGGGCGGTTGAGGGCTTGAATCCCGAAAAACGCATCGCCCTCGTTGCCGGGCAGGAGTACCCCGCCATGAACGGGACCATACTTCCCTGGTATGGGGCCGGGGCGCGAGCCGCTTCCCCGGACATCGAAGTCGACTTCCGGGTTGTGGGAAACTGGTACGACGCCACCCGTTCGGCAGAACTGGCGCGCGCGGCCATTCGCGCGGGAAGCGACATCCTCATGCCCATTGCCGGCGGCGCCAATCAGGGAGTTCTTCAGGCCGCCGAAGAGAGCGGCGCAAAGGTCGTCTGGTTCGACAACGACGGCTTCGACCGCAAACCGGGCACGGTTATCGGGAGCGCCGTCCTGCACCAGGACAAGGCGGCCCGCGAGCTCGTCGAAGACTGGCTCGACGGGGAACTCGCCTTCGGCTCCTGCAGAATCGGCACCTTTGCCTCCGGCTATATCGATTTCATTCAGGGCCACCCCGTATACCTCGAAATGGTCTCGAAAGAGGCCCGGGAGAAGATAGGGCTGATGGTAGAGCAGCTCAAGCGCGGCGTGTCTCCGGAAAACCTCGACCTGGGGGGCGCCCGCGTCAATGTTGCACCTTGAGGGGATCTCCCACTGGTTTGCATCCACCGGCATTCAGGCCCTCGACGGCATCGACCTGGCAGTTGAACGCGGCAGCGTTCACGCCATCGTCGGTGAGAACGGGGCCGGGAAGTCTACCCTTGCGCGGATAGTGGCAGGACAGCTCGCGGCCGCATCGGGGAGCGTGTGGTTCGGGGGGAAGCGACTTCCCCCCGGGCGCGTTGACCACGCACTCGCATCCGGCATCGCACTCGTTAGCCAGTACCCGGCCCTCGCCGATGGCTTCACCCTCTTCGAGGATGCCATGATGGGCGCGTCTCGCGGTGTATTCCTGCGCAAAAGGGCCCTGCGCGAAGACTGGGACCGCATCATCTGTGAAATGGGTATCGCCCTCAATGGTGATACCCCGGTTGCAGAGGCATCTGCCGCAGAACGCCAACTGGCCCGTCTTGCCGGTTTTCTCATGCGCGATCTGCGCTGCCTCATACTCGATGAGGTGAGCGCCGTTCTGGACAAGGATGAGCGGGAAGCCCTCCACGCTCTTGTACGCAGGCTGGCGGCAGCGGGAACAAGTGTCCTGCTCGTGAGCCACCTGTTGGACGAGGTTATCGCCCTCGCGGACAACACGACCATTTTATGCCGCGGCCGCCTTGTCGAAACCGTCGGAAGAGGAACCCTCTCTGCGGATGAACTCGCCGGACGCCTGTTCGGCCGGTTCGAAGCGGACGATATGCCCCTCCCGGACAGTGCATCAAAAGCTCCCGTCAAGACAGAAACAGTCCTCTCGCTCTCTGCCATCTCCTTCGAAGCCCCCGGCTGGCCAGCCCTCCACGACCTGTCCTTTTCGCTTGAAAGCGGGTCGATCACCGCCATTGCCGGCATACGCGACGCGGGCATCGAAACCCTCGAACAGCTGGTCGCAGGGGCCCTCCAGCCGGACAGCGGCACGATTGCCATTGGGGTACAAACTTTTGAGGCCCCCCCTTCACGGGGCGGGCTGCGGAAGACATCCCGCGTACCGCAGATGAGGAAGGCCGGCCTTGCGTGGATAGCCGGGGGTCGATCGCTTTCCATGCTGCCGGACAAGCTCCCGCTCTCCGATGCCCTGGTCGCCTGCGATCCGCAACACTACGCCCGGCGCAAAGCCCCCTTTCTCCTTGACGGGGTCCGAACGGGGCGGGCGGCGGCACGCCTCATACGGGAGGCCGGCCTTCGCGCAAAGGAGACACAGAGCTCTGCGAGCCTCTCCGGCGGCAGTCAGAGGCGTTTTGCCATTGCCCGCGAGCTCGCGCGAACCGCCCGCGTCCTCCTCGCCGTCGAACCCTTCCAGGGCCTCGACAGCCGCTCTGCCGGGGCCCTGGCGGCCCGCTTCCGCGCCTGGTCTAGCGGGGGGCGCGCCATTCTCCTTTTGAGCGCCGACCTCGACAGGCTGATTGCCCTTGCCGACCGCATCCTCGCCCTCAACGGCGGCCGCATCGTCGCAGATATCAGCCTTGATTCCCCTTCTGCCAAACAACATGCCCGCCGCCTGATCCCGACACTCCTCGTCCATACCGCCGCCTGCGAGGAGGGCCCGCATGCGTGAACTCCTCGAAGAACTCATCCTGCGCCCCTGGAGCTCGCTCTGGTACGCGGGAAATACCCTCGACAGCGCAGTACTCCTGGCCATAGCAGCACTGGGCATTGTCATCGCATTCAGGGCCGGAGCCTTCAATTTGGGCGGGGAATCACAAATTTACGCGGGAGGAGTTGCCGCGACGGCAGTGCTCCTCGTCCCGTCAAATCTCCCCCCCCTGCTGATATCGCTCCTCGCCGTCCTCGCAGCCCTTGGAAGCGGGGCAGTCCTTGGCGGAACAGCGGGACTGCTCAAGCGCAGAACCGGCTCCGATCCCATGATCACGAGCTTTCTCCTCGCTGCGGTCACGACCCCCTTTGCCGATTGGCTCGTCGCAGGCCCCCTTCGCGACAGCTCTACCGACCTCCTCGCAAGTTCCCGCATCCCCCACGAGCTGCTCCTGCCGCGCATTCTGCCGCCCTCGAGCCTCAACCCGGGGCTCTTCCTCGCCCTTCTCCTCATGCTCCTGGCCCACTTCTTCTTCACTTGGAGCCTCAAAGGCCTTGCCCTTCGCGTCGCGCGGGACAGCACACACTTTGCGCGCTATGCCGGGCTTGACGATAGCGCACTCTTGAGCGGCAGCCTCGCTGCAGGTGGCGCCCTCCACGGGCTCTGCGGCTACCTGATTGTGGCCGGTTCTGCCGGTATTTGCCACCTGGGCTTTCCCGCAGGTCT
>CAZIRF010000050.1:0-18656 GCA_964541755.1 uncultured Spirochaetales bacterium
CCCAACCCCGTACTCGCCCCCCCCCTGGGCGAAGCCCGGGAGCGCAATCTCTTCCTGTACCCAGTTCGTGCCATCCGCCGAAAGAACATTGGCGAGATACTCTTGCTGTCCCTCTTCCTTTCCGGAGGCTGCCGCATCGGCGTCACGCTACCCCCGACATCGGAAAAGGATGTCCCCATGTACCGCTTCTGGCGCGAGACGGCCGCCCGCCTTTCGCTCCCGGTCGCATTTGATCTGGGGCTCGACGCGGATTTCGGCGCGCTCGTCGCCTCTTCCCGCGCCATTATCACCACGAGCGTCAAAGAGGGCTTCGGCTTCTCCTTTCTCGAGCCCTGGCTCGCCTCCCGCCCGGTTTTGGGCCGCCGTATCGACTACGTCTGCAGGGATTTCGAGGGGGAGGGCATGGTTTTCAACGAGCTCTATGACGGCATCGACATCCCCCTGGAGTACTTCGACAGCGGCGAGCTTGAGGCCCGTTTCACCGCGGCCCTCGACCAGGTTTGGGAGCTCTTTGGTCGTTCCACCCCGCCTCAAGCCCGCCGCAGCCTCCTCGAGAGCCTCTTTTCGCGCGGCGTAATCGACTTCGGGCGTCTGGACGAGGAGCTCCAGGCCATGATCCTGGGCCGACTCTCAAAAGACGATGCCATGCGGCGGGATCTGTCCGCGCTCAACCCCTTCCTGGCAGCCCTTCCCGATTGGCAGGAGAACGAGGCCCTTACCGCACAGAATCGGGCGACTGTTGTACGCTCCTGGTCTCCCGAAGCGACCCTCCACATACTCAAAAACGCCTGGCAGGAGAGTATTGACTCCCCCTGCCACCAACACCCGGATCGCGAGGCACTCTTGCACGCCTTCCTCGACCCGGCAAAACTCTCACTGGCAGGTACCGGTTATGACTGATATGACGCAGCACGAATACGATTCGCTCCTCGCCCTCGCAAAGGGGCTCCTCGACGCCGCAGAAAGCAGCCTGCCGGCGGTAAGGGCCCCCGAAATACCCGCTGTCTTCGACGTACGACGCCCCGTGGCCGGCGGCGGCGGAGCTGGGGAGGCCTTCCCGTACCGGGCGGTGCTCTTCGATGTCTACGGGACCCTCCTGTCGTCCCTGAGCGGCGACATTGCAGATGCCTGGACCTGGCAGCGCGGGAGCCTCGAGGCCCTTGCCCGTGAATGCGCCAGGAACTGCACCGGGGAAGAGCTCAAGGACTATTTCTCGACCGCCGTCAAGGGCGAGCACCTCAAGGGCTTTGCACAGACCCCGTACCCCGAGGTCCGTGCGGAAGAACTCTGGGAGGCCTTCCCCGCCCGCCGCGAAGGATGTTCCCCCCGCGAGCTCGCCCTGCGCTTCGAGTTGGCCGTAAACCCGGTGCGCCCCATGCCGGGGCTCCGCCGTCTTCTCGATCGCCTCAAGGAAGCGGCCCTGTCGGTCGGGATCATCTCCAACGCCCAGTTCTACACGCCCATCAGCATGGCGGCCTTCGATGCCGCTCCCGACAATTTCCCCTTCGACGCAGAGCTCTGTTTTTGGTCATTTGTCCACCGCGAGGCGAAACCCGCCCCGGCCCTCTTTGAGCTCGCGAAGGCCGCCCTCTCGCGCCGCGGCATCGCGAGTAACGAATGCCTCTTTGTGGGAAACGACCTGCTCAACGATGTCTATGCGGCCCGGCAGATGGGCTTTGCGACAGCCCTCTTTGCCGGGGACGCCGCTTCCCTGCGCCTGCGCGAGGGCAATCCCGTCTGTAGAGGCGTTGTGCCCGACCTCTGTCTGGCCTCCCTCGATGAATTGAGCGCCCTTTTGCCGCTCTCTCAAGCTCGCGCATAAAGGGGTCGATACAGAGGTATGCCCGCCGCGTCGCTCCTCGCCCTCATAGTTAAAGTTCTCACCACCCCCGAGGTCATCATCACCGCCCTTGCCTTCATTGTGCTCTCTCTCCTTGCCTCTTACATTGCCCATCCGCCGCCCAAGAGGAAGCTGCCGCTGTTTGCACCCCGCCCGAAGCGGGAGAAAGCGGCAAAACCCGCTCCTTTTCCAGCGGAAGAAGAGGATGAAGAGGAAGAGTAAGGCTGATAGTTCTCTCCGCCCTCCCTTTGCCGTAGACGAGCAGGCCCTTCCAGGGGCCGTGTTTTGCCCGTTTGAGCGTTCCCCTTACCAGAAGTGCGCGCAGGCACAGGGCCACCCGCTCGCTGCTCCAAGCCTTCCCCATCAGCGTAGCCAATTCCCGACTCGCGCCAAGTACCGTCTTGCGTAAGGCGTGGGCGCACAGGTATCGGGCAATGATGCCCTCTTCGCGCACCCCGCCATTGGCCATGCCGGCACAGGCGTCACAGCCGGGGCAGAACTCGAAGGGGGCCCCCATCAGCTTCATCAGCTGTTCGCGGCGGCAGGTTTTCGCCTCGCGCGCATAGGCGAGGAGCTCGTCGAGTCGTTCACGATCGGCCTCTTTGGATGCGCGCAAGCGGGCCCCTTCGTCATCGGGGCCATGGAGGAGTATGGCGTGCGAGAGCCCGCCGTCCCGCCCGGCTCGCCCGGACTCCTGGAGGTAGGCCTCCACACTGGGGGCGCAGTCGCGGTGGATGACCGTGCGAATGTTGGCTTTATCCACGCCCATGCCCCAAGCGCAGGTTGCGCAGAGTACCCCGTCCGGGCTCTCGAGAAACCACTCGTTCACCGTCTCCTTTTCATCCCGTTCGAGGGTAGCGTGGTAGAAGCGGGTTTCGATCATGAGGCCCGTAGCCGGCCCCCTGGCCCGCAGGAAGCGGGCGAGCTGGGCGCAGCCCTCGCGCGATGAGCAAAAGACGATGGCGGGGCGGGGGAAGCGCTCGAGGAGTTCGAGGACTGCCATATCGCGGTCGATTGCCCCCATTGCGTAGTAGCGAATGTTGGGCCGGTCTGGGTTCCCGATTATCCGGTGAACCCCCTCGCGCCCGAAGATGTAGCGTTCGATCTTCGCGAGGACGGGTGGGGAGGCCGTTGCGGTAAAGGCCGTGATGATGTGCGCACCGCTGGCGGCGGCAATCCTTGCGATTTCCAGATAGCTCGGGCGAAAGCTCTCGCCCCACTCGCTCACGCAGTGTGCTTCATCGATGACAAAATGGCCAATACCAAGGCCCGGCAGGATATCGAGCATTGTATCTGTCAAGAGGACTTCGGGGTTGGCGATGATGAAGCGCACTGCGCCCGTCCTGATTTTTTCGAAGATCCCCTCGCGTTCCTCCTTGCTCTGGCCGCCGCGCAGGGTGACACAGGAAAAGCCGCGCTCCTCGAGGCGGCGCGCCTGGTCCCCCATGAGCGATAAAATGGGATAGATGACGAGGGTGGGCCGATTGAGGAGGAGGGCTGGCAGCTGGAAACAGAGCGACTTGCCCGCCCCGGTGGGGAGGATTACAATCTGCTGGCCCCGCGGGGAGGCCTCGATGACGGTCGCCTCTCCTGCCTCGGGGGGCAGGCCCGGTACCTCTTCCTGTGTGATGGCCCGGGCAATCTCCTGTTCGAGATCGGCCTCTTCCCGCGCGGGCCCGGCCGGCCAGTCGATGCTCATGCCGGCCGAAACGGCCGCTTCAAGTATGTTCGATATGACCAGCCGCTGGTAGGGGAAGAGGCTTGAAAGGCCGAAGATCGCGGAAACGGCCCGCTGGAGGGGATCGGTGTATGTTGGCGCCCTGTCCATGCAAAGAGTACGGGCCGCCTGTGCAATAAATGACAGTGCGGCCCGTATCAATCCGGATTATTCCATAAAAAGTTACGCCTGAACGAGCTTTTCCAAGTCGTCCACGAGGCGGGCGAAATGTGCACAGGCGGCTTCGACCGCATTCGGCGCTTCCATATCGACCCCCGCAAGCCGCAGCGACTCGATGGGGAAGCGCGATCCGCCCGACCTCAGGAAGGCGAAATAGTCAGCCCGCTCACGATCGCCGCCGTCGAGCACCCGGTTGGCCAGGGCGATGGAGGCCGATATGCCGGTGGCATACTTGTAGACGTAGAAGGCCCCGTAGAAGTGCGGGATGCGCAGGGCCTCGAGGTCGCTCTCCTCCTCGAATACCATGCTTGGTCCGAAGTATTTTTCGAGCAGTGTGCGGTATTCGGCGCGAAGGACATCCAGGGTAAGCGGGGTGCCTGCTTCGTAGAGCTCGTGGCTGCGCTTTTCGAACTCGGCAAACATGGTCTGGCGGTAGAGGGTCGCGAGCATGTCGTCGATGCGCTTGTTCAAAAGCCAGGTCTTGAGGGCGGGGTCCTTTTCGATGGCTGTAAGGTGGCGGAAGAGGAGCTCCTCGTTGAAGGTGCTTGCGACCTCGGCTTCGAAGATCGTGTAGTTGTACTGGAGAAAGGGGTTTGACTGGGCCGAATACCAGGAGTGCATGGAGTGGCCGCCCTCGTGGGCGAGGGTAAAGACATCGCGGATGCTGTCGTCCTTGTAGTTCATGAGGATGTAGGGCTCGCCGACAAAGCTCCCGGCCGAAAAGGCCCCGGAGCGCTTGCCCTTGTTCTCGTAGCGGTCGGCCCAGCGGCCCCTGAGCCCTCCGGCAAGAGTCGATACGTACTCGCTGCCCAGGGGCGCGAGAGCGCTTTCTATCAGCGTAACGGCCTCGTCCCATGTGGTGGTCCTGCCCGCCCCGGGGACCATCGGCACGTAGACGTCCCAGTGGCGCAGTGAATCGAGGCCCAGGGCCTTTGCCCGCAGGGCGTAGTAGCGGTGCAGGGGCGCAAGGTTCGCGCCAACGGTCTCGATGAGGCGATCGTAGACGGCGAGGGGGACCTTGTCGGGGAAGAGGGCCCGTTCGCGGGCGCTGGCAAAGCCGCGGATGCGGGCCTTCGCCACGTTCTGCTTGACCGATCCCCCGTAGAGGCTGGCGAGGGTCGTCTTGTGCGCGTCAAACTGGCGGTAGAAACCCTTCCATGCCCGTTCGCGCAAGGCGCGGTCCTCTTTTTCCATAAAGCTCGACCAGGTGGACTGCGAGAGGGGGCGGGGGCCTTCCTCCGTCTCGACCATGCCGAAGTCGATATCGACATTGGTGAGCACGCTGAAGGCCTCCCTCGGGCAGCCTTCGGCTTCGCTGTGAAGACTCATGATGCGCTCTTCGCGCTCGCTCAGTATATGCGCCTTCCAGCGAAGAATTTTCTCCAGGTATACTCGGTATTCGGCGAGGACGGGTTCGCGCAAAAAGGCCTGCATGCGCTCTTCCGGTATGGCTTGAATTTCCGGCTGGGCCCAAGCGGCCTCGGTTTCGGCCTTGGTGCCGGCCATGGTGAGCTTGCCTTCCATGGTGCGGGCCGCACCGCCGCCCTCGTCCTCGCTCTGGCGCAGCATGGCGTAGTAGCCCAACCGCTCCTCGAGCATGCCCAGTTCGGTAAGGAAGGCGAGCCATGCTGCCAGCGCATCGGCGCTTGAACCCAAACTTCCCTTGAAGCCGGCAATGCGGGGTATCATGGCCTCGTACGCGGCGAGGCCCTCTTCCCATGCACGGTCGTTCAGGTAGAGTTTCGAGAGGTCCCAGGTATCGGATACGGCAACGTCTTTGCGTGCGGGTATGACGGTTTTCACGGTATGCTCCTTATATTCAAGGCCGATAGCCAAGGTTTCGTTCATGGTGCTCGGCAGCCGGCGTTTTTATTGGAGGGAAATTAATAAATCAACGATTTTTGAAATTCCCTCATCAGTATACGGGTTTTTGGTCGTGTTTACTATCCTCGCCGTTTGGGCTATCATGCAAGCATTCACCGTATCGTCGGAGGATCTGTTTGATATCGCATTCCCGAAGCCACTTCACGACCCGTCTCATCCGCCTGGGCTCCTTGGTCTTGCTCTCTTCTCTCTTTTTGGCGGCCTGTTCGAGACCCGATTCCTGGGGCCTGCTCCTCTGGGATAACGATGAAAACCACCTTTCTGCCGGACAGGTGGTGCCAATATACATTCGCTCGAATATCAACCAGGTCTGGGTCGTCGGCGCCCCCGAGGGAGACCCCCGCGAGGAAGAGAAATTTGAAGTCCCGCTCTGGCAAATCCGTCAATTCGATTCGGAATCCAAGGCGCGCGAACAGGCCGTTGCCTATTCGGAGTGGACACGGCTTTACGCGCGAACACTCCTCGATGGGCTTCCCATACGCGACGAACCGGCCAATGTCGCCGACGGGGTCTACCGGCTGCGGGAAGGACAGATCGTCAAGGTTCTCGCCAAGGTTGAGGGCGTTCCGGTCTTGTCCGGCGGCAAACCCCTTCCCGGAGACTGGTTACAGGTCATGACCGACGATGGAACAAGCGGATACACCTTTTCCTATCGGCTCGAAGTCTTTGAACGGGCCGACCCCCGTGCGGCCGAGAGCGGAAGTGCCGAAGACGGCAGTGCCGATGTCTTGAAGCGGCAATTCGATGCCCTTGTCTCCCGTTCCTGGCACCCGCTTTCATATCTGGACATGCTCAAGAGAGGCCAGGTGGACCTCACCGCCATTGGCCGTCAGGAAGGGCTCTTTTTCGACTCTGCGGCCCAAACCCTGCGCTTCGTCATGGCCGACAATCGGCAAGTCGAGGATTGGGGAACGGTGAGCTCGAACTCTGCCGGTACCTGGCGTTTTGCCGATGGACGCGTCCAAATTCAGGTCAAGGCTGATAGTTCCATCCAGCTTGTCTGGCCGGAGGCCTCCGAGAACGCAATGGAACTGGTCGCTCTTCCCCTGTCGCTTGCAGAAATTCTCTCGCGCGAAACCGAGCGCCGCACCCTCCTTTTGGAGGCCCTTATCCGCCGCGGGCCGGTTCTCGAGAGCGTCGACAGCGGGGTTATTGCCTTTTCTCCAAACGGCAAATTCGTCTGGACCGCTTATGATCGCCTCGTCCCCGAACTCCTCCCCGCCGGGCTGCCCGGCCGTGGTTTGGCTTCCATCCCGCTCTTTCTCGACCCCGAAGCCCGTCTGCCCTTTACCGGGGCCGTCCGTTTTTCATTCATTGTCGATGAAACTGAGGGACGCACTCACGATGTGGACTTCCTCTATGCCCTCGAACCGGATGGCGTACGCATGCAATACGCACCGCCCCGGACCATTGACGGCGTCATTGTCAAGGAGCGCGACAGTGAGGCCCCGGTTATCTTCTTTACCAGGGCGAAGGACTGAACCGTGGCCTTTGTACAATTTACCAAGGTGTCTCTGGCCTTTGGCGACCGGGATGTCCTCAAGGACGTCAGCGTCAATCTCGCCTCGGGCACCCGCGCCGCACTTGCCGGTGCCAACGGTTCGGGAAAATCCACCCTCATGAAGGTCATGGCGGGCTTTATCACCCCCGATTCGGGGGAGCGTGCCATACAGAAGGGGTCGCGGGTTGCCTACCTCCCGCAGGCCGGTATCGTACACACGGGGAGCCGTCTGCGCGACGAGCTTGAACTCGCTTACGCCCATGTACACGACATGCTCGCGCGAATGGAAGAGATCGGCCAGACCCTGGCTTCCTCCGCTCAAGAGGGACCGGCCACCGCAGGCCTCCTGGACGAGCTGCATTACCTGCAGGAAGCGGTCAACGACTGCGACTGGTACAACCGCTCTTCGCGCATCTCCATTGTCATGGACGGTTTGGGCTTTGCAGAGAGGGACCTCGATCGCCCGGTAGACGAGTTTTCCGGCGGATGGCAGATGCGCATTGCCCTTGCCAAGATCCTCTTGTCCTCCCCTGACATCCTCCTCCTCGACGAACCGACCAACTACCTCGACATCGAGGCACGCAAGTGGCTCGAGGATTGGCTTTTGGCATATAGCGGTGGCTATCTCCTTGTCTCGCACGACAGATACTTTCTCGATATGACTTGCCGCGAGGTCTATGAGGTCTGGCAGGGCTCCGTACGCCGTTTTGCCGGCAACTATACCGCCTACGAAAAACAGCGCGCGGTCGAGCTCGAGAGCCTCTTGGCCCGTTACGAGGCCCAACAGGAAGAGATGGCCAAGACCGAGGATTTCATCCGCCGCTTTCGCTACCAGGCCTCGAAGGCCGCCATGGTGCAGGACCGGGTCAAGCGCCTTGAAAAGATCGAACGCATAGAAATCCCCGAAAGCCTCAAGAAGATTCACTTCCGCTTCCCCGATCCGCCACACTGCGGGCGTCTTGCCCTACGCCTCTACGGCCTTGGCAAGGCCTGGGGGGATCATCGGGTATTCCGCGACCTCGACCTTACCGTGGAAGCCGGGGAAAAACTCCTCGTCGTGGGTAAAAACGGGGCGGGAAAGACCACGCTCCTGCGCATACTCGCCGCCGTCGACACCCAATTCGAAGGGCGGATGGAGTACGGGACCGATATATCGGTCGGCTACTTTTCGCAAGATGTCGCAGAGACCATAACGGGGAATCAAAGCATACTGGACTGGCTCGAAGCCGATGCCCCCACCCACCTCATCCCGCGCCTGCGCGACATGTTGGGGGCCTTTCTCTTTCGCGGGGACGATATTTCAAAGACCCTTTCGGTTCTTTCCGGCGGCGAGAAGAGCCGTTTGGCCCTCTTGGCCCTCCTTTTGCACCCGGTCAACCTCCTCATCCTCGACGAGCCGACCAACCACCTCGACCTTCATTCAAAGGATGTCCTCCTCGATGCCCTCAAGCACTACCCCGGGACAGTCCTCTTCGTGTCGCACGATCAGGGCTTCATGGATGCCCTGTCGACCCGCACCCTCGAACTCTCCCGTTCGGGTACCCACCGCCTCTTCCCCGGCAACTATGCCTACTACCTCGAGCGCCTGGCCGCAGAAGCCGCGGGCCTCGTGCCATCTGCCGGGACAGGCAATGCTTCGGGTTCGCCCGAGGCGACGCGTGCAGCGGGCAAAGCGGCGGCAAGCGGCGCGAGTGAAGGCCCCGCAATGGCCGATGCGGGACAGGCCGCTTCGTTTCGCGAAGAACAAAAGCGCCTTCAAACGCAAAAACGGCGCCTCGAACGCCGCGAGACCGAGCTCCTGGAAGCTATTGAACGCCTCGAGGCCGATTTGACGGCCGTACAGGCAGAAATGCAGAAGAGCGAGGTATATACTGATGGCGCCCGCAGCGCGGCATGTGCCGCGCGTATGGGTGAACTGGAAAAGCAGATAGAGGAACACAGTGCACAGTGGGAAGGGGTGGGCAGCGAGCTTTCCGAAGTCGACGCCGCCCTTGCACGCCTCGGTTAAGTACGCGGCGCGGCTGCAATAGGCCGCGCAAGGAGAAAAACATGAAGATTCTTGTCATTGGTGGTGCCGGATATATTGGCAGTCATGTCGTTCGCGAGTTCCTCGACAAGGGACACAGCGTGTGTGTTTTTGACAACCTCTCGAGCGGTCTCGAGTCAAACCTCTTCCCCGAGGCGTCCTTTATCAATGGTGATATCCTGGCGGCTTCAGATTTGACAAAGGCGATGACCGGGGGCTTCGACGCCCTCGTCCATCTCGCTGCCTTCAAGGCCGCAGGCGAATCGATGCTCAAGCCCGAAAAATACTCGGTGAACAACATCACCGGGACCCTCAATATCCTCAATGCCGCCTGCGAGGCCGGTATCAAGTACCTCGTGTTCTCTTCGAGTGCGGCAGTCTACGGGGAACCGGCGTATCTCCCCATTGACGAAGACCACCCCACCAAGCCCGAAAACTACTACGGTTTTACCAAGCTCGAGATTGAACGCTTCCTCCAATGGTATGACCAGCTCAAGGGCCTTCGCTATGCGGCCCTGCGCTATTTCAACGCCGCCGGCTATGACGCTCGCGAGCGGATTGGCGGGCTCGAGCGGAACCCCGCCAACCTCCTGCCGGTCATCATGGAAGCCGCCTGCGGGATGCGCGACAAGCTGCAGATCTTCGGGAACGACTACGATACCCACGACGGCACGGGCGTACGCGACTATGTCCATGTCTCGGACCTTGCACGCGGCCATGTGAGCGCCCTCGAATACCTCGTAAAGAACGACAAGAGCCTTACGGTAAACCTGGGCAGCGAGAGCGGGCTTTCGGTCCTCGACCTCCTCGAATCAGCCCGGCGCATCACCGGTAAGGCCATCCCCGCAGACTTTGCGCCGCGTCGCCCCGGCGACCCCGAAAAGCTCTACGCGAGCTCAAGTCGCGCCCGCGAGCTCCTGGGCTGGGAGGCGAAGGAGTCCGATGCCGATTCCCTTATTCGCACGAGCTGGCAGGCCTACACCCGCGCCCTGTCGCAGGGGAAAAAATAATGATTCCGGTCGATCTTTCCCGCGCAGACGCCTTTGTCGAAGTCTCGACAGATACCCTTATCGCCCTTGAGAGCATGCTCACCGCCATTCCGGCCATCTCGCCGGAATCCGGCGGGGAGGGGGAGCTCGACAAGTGTCTGGCCCTCGAAGCATGGCTTCGCGAGCGTGGTTTTACGGCACTCGAACGCCACGACGCCCCGGACCCGCGGGCCAAGGGCGGGGTGCGTCCCAGCCTCGTGCTCACCCTGCCGGGAAAGAATGAAGGCCCCTGCCTGTGGATCATGAGCCACCTGGACGTCGTGCCCAGCGGGGACCGCGCCCTCTGGAGCCGCGACCCCTTTACCGTACACGTTGAAGGCGGCAAGCTCTACGGCCGCGGGGTAGAAGACAATCAGCAGGGCCTCTGTGCGAGCGTCCTTGCCGCCCTCGCCGTCCTTGACGGCGCCCTCGCCATCAAGGACGGTTCAATCGGGCTCCCTTCGACGGTCAAGCTCCTCTTTGTCGCCGACGAAGAGATGGGCAGCGAGTACGGCATTCAATGGCTCCTTGAAAACCGCGAGCTCTTTCGCGACGACGACCTCGTGCTTATCCCCGACGGGGGCGATAGCGAGGGCTCTACAATAGAGATAGCCGAAAAGAACCTCCTCTGGCTGCGCTTCACCATTCGGGGCCAGCAGGCCCACGGCTCCCGCCCCGACCAGGGCAAGAACGCCCAGCTTGCAGCCAGCGACCTGACGATGCGCCTCTACGCGGCCCTCCACGAGCGTTTCGATGCTCGCGACGAGCTCTTTGATCCGCCGGTATCGACCTTCGAACCCACCAAGGTGGAGGCCAACGTCCCCAACATCAACACGATTCCGGGCGAAGCGGTCTTCGCCTACGATATGCGTATCCTTCCCCGTTACGCGCTCAAAGAGGTTCTCGCCCTCGTTCGCAGCGTCTGCGACACCCTCGAGGCAGACCGGGGCGTCCGCGTCTCGTACGAGAGCCTGCAGGCCGTCGAATCCCCCGCAACCCCGGCCGACTCCCCGCTGGTGGCACGCCTTTCGCGGGCGGTCAAAGAGGTCTACGGGCTTGCGACACGCCCCATAGGGATAGGCGGCGGCACCGTCGCTTCCTACCTGAGGAAGAGGGGCATTCACGCCGCGGTCTGGGGCAAGCTCGACGAGATGGCCCATCAGGCTGATGAATACGCCATCATCGACAACATCCTGGGTGATGCCAAGGTCATGCTCAGGCTGATGACCCGCCCCTGAGGCCCCCGTGCGCATCCCGCTCATTACCAACGCAGACGAGCTCCCCGAGCCCCTGCGCTCGAGTCTCTCAAACGATGAGCGGGCCGCCATCGCCAAGGCCGTGCCCCCCTTCGCCGTCACGCCTTTTTATGCGGGCTTGGCGGGGCCTCGTGCCGATGACCCTATACGCCGCCAGTGCATCCCCGATCCGCGGGAAGCGACGATATCCCCGGGCGAGAGTCCCGACCCCCTGGGGGCTCACCGCCACCAGGTGACCCGCCGCCTCGTCCACCAGTACCCGAGCCGGGTTCTGCTCCTTTCGACCGGCAGATGCGCCGGCTACTGCCGCCACTGTTTCCGCCGCGACTGGGAGCTCTTTACCGACGGCTGGCTCAACCGTGAGGAAATTGCCGAAGCCTGTGCCTACATCGCTTCCCACCCACAGGTGGACGAAGTCCTCGTCTCCGGCGGCGACCCCCTTTCTGCTGACAATGCGCAAGTGGAAAGCCTCCTTACAGCCCTGCGCGCCGTGCGTGAGGGCCTTGTCATCCGCTTGGGGACGCGGTTGCCGGTCACCTGGCCCTTTCGCGTTGATGACGCCCTTGTCGAGCTCCTCGCCCGCCTGCGCCCCCTGCGCCTCATCCTCCACATCAACCACCCGCGCGAGCTCGCCCCCGAAGTCGCAGAGGCCCTGCAGCGCCTTGTTGACCGGGGCATCCCCGTCCACACTCAGACCGTTCTATTAAAGGGCGTCAATGACGATGCCGATACCCTCGCCGACCTCTTCCGCCGCCTCGTTATCTTGGGGGCGAGCCCCTATTACCTCTTCCAGGGGGACCTCGCGCGCGGAACGGGCCACCTGCGAACGGATCTGTCCACCGCCGTCGGCCTCTACCGCGTCCTTTCCGAAAGGCTCTCGCCCCTTGCCCTCCCGACCCTCGCCGTCGACCTCCCCGGCGGCCTCGGGAAGAAGGCCCTTCCCCCCGACTTCGAGCCGCTCATGGCGAATGGGGCCCCCTATCCCGCCTACCGCTTGGTATCCCGCACGGGCGAAGCCTGTCTCTATCCCCGCGATGGGGGCACAGAGTAGACTATCAGTATAAAAACCCGTTCTTTGTTGGCGCTTGACCCGGAAGGGCTGCCAGATTAAGCTGGAAGAGCCTGCCACGCGCGATGCCTTCGCCGTGCGGCCATTCTTTAAGGAGGAATGAACCATGAAGAAAGCTTTGGTGATTGTCACTGCATTGATTGTGCTCTTTGGCGCCGCTTCCTGCGCAAAAAAGGAAGCGAAAGACGACGGTCAGGTGAGCGCACGCCTCCTTACCGACGCGACCGGTATCGACGACAAGTCCTTCAACGCCGCCGCCTGGCGCGGCATCCTGGCCTTCTACGGCGACAGCTGGGAGAATCAGGCAAAGCGCGGGCGCCTCTACAATGTGGTAACGGCCCAGACCCAGGACATGTACGTCCCCAACCTCAAACAGGCTGGCGACGCCGGCTACGGCCTTATCATAACGACGGGATTCACCTTTGCAGACGCCCTTTTCGAAGTGGCCCCGCAGTATCCCGAGCAAAAATTCCTCATCGTCGACGTCGATTGGGTGAACCTTCCCAACGTCATGCAGGTTGTCTTCGCCGAGCATGAGGGCTCCTATCTCGTCGGGGTGGCTGCAGCCCTCAAGGCCAAGGCCGACGGGGTTGACAATCCGCGCTTCGGCTTTATCGGCGGGGTCCCCGGGGCCGTCATCACGAAGTTCGAAGTGGGCTTCGTACAGGGGGTCAAATCGGTCCTCCCGGATGCCCAGATCGTCGACTACTACGCCAACGACTGGGGCAAGCCCGAGCTGGCCAAGGCACAGGCCAAGAACTGGTTTGACGCGGGTGTCTATGCCATTTTCTCCGCGGCCGGCGGCACTGGCAACGGGACCATCGCCCAGGCGAAGGAGTACCGTTCGCAGGGCAAGAATGTCTGGGCCATCGGCGTGGACAGCGATCAGTTTGAAGACGGCGTCTACGAGAGCGGCAAATCGGCCGTCCTTACCAGCATGATCAAGAAGGTCGAGACCGCCACCGAAATGGCCCTCAATATGGTAAAGGACGGTTCTTTCGCGGCAAAGGTGATTACCCTCGACACCGCTTCCGGCGGCATCGGCTACAGCGATCGCAATCCCGAACTGGGTGCGGCAGTTGTCAAGGAAGTGGAAAAGGTCAAGGCTGATATTGTAGCGGGCAAGACCAAGGTCGCCGCGACCTACGCTGCGGCGCGCAATCTGCCCGGCTTCCCGCAAGACCTCAAGGCCATTGACGACTGATATCGCAGCAGGAGGTCCCATGCCGTCTCCGGCAATCGAGATGCTCGGCATCACCAAGGTATTTCCAGGCGTTGTCGCCAACGACGGGGTGAACCTTTCGGTTGCCGGGGGCGAAATCCATGCCCTGCTCGGCGAGAACGGGGCGGGCAAGTCCACCCTCATGTCCATACTCTTCGGCCTCTATGAAGCCGATGCGGGGACGATACGCATCCATGGAGAAGTGGTTCACATTGGCGATCCGAATGCGGCCCGCATTCACGGCATCGGCATGGTGCACCAGCACTTCAAGCTGGTCCATAATTTCACCGTTACGGAAAACATCGTCTTGGGACTCGAGCCGTGCAGCCGGATGGGCAATGTGGATCTTTCCACGGCCGCCCGGCGGGTCGCCGAGCTCTCGACGCGCTACGGGCTTTCGGTCGATCCTGATGCCCGTATCGAGGACATAAGCGTGGGCATGCAGCAGCGCGTCGAAATCCTCAAGATTCTGTACCGTGACGCGGAAATACTTATATTTGACGAACCCAGCGCGGTCCTCACCCCCCAAGAGATCGACGAGCTCATCGAGATACTGCGCCGCCTTCGGGCAGAGGGCAAGACCATTGTCCTTATCACCCACAAGCTGCGCGAGATCAAGGCCATCGCCGACCGCTGTACGGTCCTGCGTCGTGGCCGCTACGTGGGAACGGTCAATGTCGCGGATACCGACGAAGCCACGCTTGCAGAGATGATGGTGGGCCGTGCTGTGCGCTTTCGAAGCGACAAGGCCCCCCCGAAGCGCGGGCCGCTGGTCCTTTCCATCGAGAACCTTACCATATCTGGAGCCAAGGGCGAGGAAGCGGTTCGCTCCCTTTTCTTGGAAGTGTATGCCGGCGAGATAGTCGGGATAGCCGGTGTCGATGGCAATGGTCAGAGCGAACTTGTGCAGGCCATTGCCGGGCTTTTACCGGTGAAGTCCGGCCGCATACTCATCGACGGGGCGGATATCACCCACCAGAGTGTGCGGGAGCGGGTAGGGGCGGGGCTCGGCCTCGTTCCGGAAGACCGCCATCGCCACGGGCTCGTACTTCCTTTTCGTTTGGATGAAAATCTTGTTCTCAAAACCTTCGACAGATCGCCCTTTTCTTCTCGCTTCGGGGTCATTAATGTAACCGCCCTTGCAAAAAATGCCGAGCGCCTTATTGAAGAGTTCGATATCCGCGCGGGTAAGGGACCGGCGACAGAGGCCGCGAGCATGTCGGGGGGCAACCAACAGAAGGCCCTCATTGCCCGCGAAATCGACCTTTCACCCCGCCTGCTCCTCGTGTCCCAGCCGACGCGCGGCCTCGATGTCGGGGCCATCGAATACATTCACCGGCGCATTATTGCAGAACGCGACAAAGGGCGGGCCGTGCTCCTGGTATCCTTTGAATTGGATGAAATACTCAACCTCTGCGATCGTATCGCGGCCATTTCCCATGGCGGGATTGTCGGTATTGTCGATGTGTACGAGCAGCCGGAGGCCGCCGATGAACGGACGATAGGAGCCATGATGGCCGGTGTTTCCCGCAAAGTGGACGGGGAGGTTTCCCATGCCTGATCAGCCTGATCAACACAGCCGGGGTATTCCCTCTGCCACAGGCGGCCCCCATCTTGCCGACCGGTTCCTGGCGACCTTTACCCGATCGAACGGTCTCGTCTCGCTCGCGGTTGTTCTTGCCGGCTTCCTCGTTGCAACCCTCCTTATCGTGATAAGCGGACGTAATCCGGCCGGTATGTATTGGTCCATTCTTCAAGTTGTCTCCGGATTGGATGTCTGGAACGGGAAGTGGAATGTCCGCTACATAGGCGAGTGGCTCGCCCTCTCGATGCCCCTCATACTCTGCGGTCTCTCCATGGCTTTTGCCGCCCGAACCGGGCTCTTCAACATAGGGGCCGAGGGGCAGTACATTGTGGGCCTTACGGCCGCACAGTTTGTAGCCCTCCTTGGGCCACGTATTCCCGTACTTGGCTGGGTTTTGGCGCTTCTGGCTGCGGTTCTGGCGGGAGCTTGCTGGGGAGGTATCGTTGGCTATCTCAAGGCGCGCTTCCAGGTGTCCGAGGTCGTCGCGACCATCATGCTCAACTATATAGCTCTCTACTTTTCACGCATGCTCACCCTTGCGCTCCCGGGCTCTTCTACCTACAAGACGTCCCCCTTCCCGCAGGAGGCCCTCCTCGACAGCCCCATCCTCAAGGCCCTCACGCGGGGGTCCCGCCTTAACGAGGGGCTTTGGTTTACCCTGCTCGCAGTCCTCTTGTTTTGGTTCATCATGGAAAAGACGCGCCTCGGGTTTTCCCTGCGTGCAACCGGTCTCAACCGCGACGCGGCGCGGGCCAGCGGCATACCGGTCAAGCGGAGTATAACCACCGCCATGGCCATTGCCGGGGCCTTTGCCGGCCTCGCGGGTGCCATTGTCGCCCTGGGTTCATTCGATTTCGGTCGCGTCCTCTCCGGCATGGACGGCTACGGTTTTGACGGTATCGCGGTTGCCCTCGTTGGAAACAGCCACGCCTTGGGGACCCTCCTTGCCGGCCTCCTCTTTGGCATGCTCAAGGCGGCCCAACCCCTCATGCAGGAGTGGAGTATCCCCCGGGAGATCACTTCGATTATTGTGGGGCTCGTTGTCGTCTTCATTTCCCTGCGTTCGGGGGTGGTCATGTTGGCCGAATGGCGGCAAAAGGAGCTTGCCAAAAAGGGGAGGGCAGACTGATGCCGGACAGCCTCACGCTCATCTTCAACATGTTGCCTTCCATACTCATGATTGTCTCGCCCATTCTGATAGCCTCCGCCGGCGGGCTCGTGAGCGAGCGCTCCGGGGTGGTCAATATCGCCCTCGAGGGGCTCATGGGCATCGGTGCCTTTGCCGCGGCCACCGTCCATGTCCTTCTCGAACCGCTTGGCGGGATATCCATACCCGCCGCCCTCATTGCCGCGGTCCTCGCGGGGACCCTTTTCTCCCTCATCCATGCCTTTGCCTCGGTATCCATGCGGGCCGATCAAGTGGTCTCGGGGACGGGCATCAACTTCCTGGCCAGCGGCATGACCGTCTTCCTTTCGCAGATCATCTTCAATAATGAGCGCACCAAGACCTGGATGCAGGGGATGATGCCCGGGCCGGGCGGTATCTATCCCACCGCATATATTGCCCTCGGGGTACTCGTTGTCGTGTGGTTTATATTGTACAAGCGGCCCTTCGGCCTGCGTCTTCGCGCCTGCGGCGAACACCCCGCCGCGGCAGCGGCGGCCGGTATCAACGTGGTCCGGGTACGCTATATCGCCGTTATGTCATCCGGCGCCCTCGCAGGGCTCGCTGGCGCCTGTCTGGTACTTACGCAAACCATCCAGTACACCTCGACAACCATCAATGGGGCCGGTTTTATCGCCCTTGCGGCCCTTTCTTTTGGCCGTTGGATTCCCCGCGGCATTTTGGGGTCCTCCCTGCTCTTCGGCTCCTCTGTTGCCCTTTCCATCTATATGGTCAACATCCCGGCCCTCCGTGCAATGAACCTTCCCAGCGAGCTCTTCAATATCATGCCCTACGTCATCACTCTCGTAACCCTCGTCATCTTTAGTGGCAAGGATTACGCGCCCAAGGCGGCGGGCCAGCCCTTCGACAAGGGGAAAAGCTGATGCATACGATTTACACCCCCGAATCCGGAACAGCCCACAACAGTGCCAAACCCGGAGACATTGCCCCAACCGTCCTCATGCCCGGCGATCCGCTGCGAGCGCGCTACATCGCTGAGTCCTTCCTCGAGGAGGCCCGCTGTGTCAATGAAATCCGCGGCATGCTCGCCTATACCGGCAGCTTCGCCGGCAAGCCGATATCCGTTATGGGTTCCGGGATGGGCGGGCCGTCCATGGGCATCTACTCCTGGGAGCTCTTCGCCCACTACGGCGTCAAACGCATAATCAGGCTCGGGACCTGCGGCGGCCTCCTCCCCGAAGTCAAGGTAGGGGACATACTGATGGCCCTCTGCGCCTCCAGTGATTCCAATTACGCTTCACAGTACGAATTGGGGGGGGCATTTCGCCCCATCCTGCGATTTCGGCCTCCTCGAACAGGCCGTCGCCGCCTCCCGTGAACTGGGAGTCGAACCCCGGGTGGGCAACATCCTGTCTTCCGACCTCTTTTCTCCCTATGACGCGCGCGGGGAAAAGAGCTGGAAAAAGTGGGCGTCCATGGGCTGTGCCGGAACCGACATGGAAACCTATGCCCTCTATTGCAACGCCGCGCACCTGGGCCGCAAGGCCCTCACCATCCTTACCTGCTCGGATTCCAACGTAACCGGACACAGCCTCTCCCCAAAGGAGCGGCAGAGCTCACTGGAAGTAATGATTCGTATTGGCTTGGCCTTCGCCGGCTAAGTACCATTTCCTCCTTGCCGGGGCTGGACATATTCCTGCCTTTTTTGCTATATTAATCGGGCAATCATTGCCTGCCAAACGCAGTAGCGTTCGGCGATAGGTAAAGATTTAAAATTATTTGCTACGCAAATAATGGTGCCGTGCGCAGTAGCGCTCGGCGAGAAGAATTGATTTACAAAAATTGCGAAGCAATTTTTGGCGCCGTGCGATAAAGCGCTCGGCGAGAAGAAAATATTAAAAGTAATTTACTACGTAAATTACGGCGCCGTACCCAAGTGGTAAGGGAGAGGTCTGCAAAACCTTTATGCAACGGTTCGAATCCGTTCGGCGCCTCTTGCAAAACCCCGCTCGAAAGAGCGGGGTTTTGCTTTTTATGGGGCACCGAACGGATTCGATCACCATTTCGCGCCGAGCGGAGCGAGGTAAGGCGCACAGGATGTGCGCCGCCAGCGAAATGGGGCGGCCTGGAGCAGCGAGACAGGAAGTCGAGCTGTGGAAGGCGAATCCTTAATTAGTAACCAGAAGCCTGCAGGTGGCGAAAATTGAGGCAATCCTCCGTAC
>CAZIRF010000051.1:0-17671 GCA_964541755.1 uncultured Spirochaetales bacterium
GTCTCCAGTCTCCAGTCTCCAGTCTCCAGTCTCCAGTCTCCAGTCTCCAGTCTCCAGTCTTGGTGTTCTTGTTCTTCTAACGGGATTGTTTGGGGCTTGTAACGCACCCTTGAATCAAGCAGATCCGGTCAAGGAATTGTTTGATGACAAGAATGTGGCGGTCACCTGGAACGAAAGCTCGAGTGATGTTATCGAGAGCTACGCGGCCGATGTGGAAATCTGGTATATGAACAATCGGACCGATACGGCCTGCTCCTTGCGGAATGCGTATCGTATGGTGACCAAAAACATCAATGGGACGATGTATTCCAGAATTGACATGCCTGAATCTACCGCGAGTTCGAGAATGCTTTCAATCGTAACTAACGGGGAGGAGTCGGTTGTTGCCGATGCCGCTACCGGGAAAGTAGAACTTCGCACAACACATGAAAATCCGGTAACTCCGGCCCTCAAGACGCTTCATTCTGCCATGTCTCATGGCAGGGTCAATCTGTCACTTATCCGTTCCGAAGCCAGAAGGATTGCTTTGGATATGACGGAAAATGATGATGGCACTTTGCTTCTTGACTTGCCGGCATCAATGATGCCCTCTATTGCCCATTCCCAATTGATTTCTTCCAAAATCAAATTTGACACTGTCAACGAGATTGTTACCGAAACAGAAAGTATCCTGATAAAGGATGCCGGTGTACAGGTCGTGACTACTACAATTCCGGTGTACGAAATGTCAGGCGACGAACCGGTAAAAGTCGGCACTGTGACAACCATCAAGACAACGGTTCCCGAGCGAATCGAGAATTTTGATGAGGATGTTCCCGTGTTCAATACTCCAGAGGATATCCCTGAAATTGATGAAGAAGAGGCCAGAGAACTCTTTGCAAACGGACAATTGACAGAAACTTCTGTTCGTTTTGGCGATCCGGCTTCCCTTGATTCGATTGAAACAGTGGTAGAGGTGTACAAGAACGTGGAAATCAACACCTCGGATTCGGCTCTCTTTGACGTGATATTGGGGGGTAATTGAAATGAAGCGTATATCCAAAGGTATTGCAGCTGTTCTCCTTTTGGCCCTTGCCTGTCCTGTTTTTGCCCTTGATGCAGAACCCAAAGTTGGCGATTTGGACAGGTCGTACTCAATACCATATTGCTATTTGAATGGTTTTGAATTTTCCGGATATGTACCTTCTGCCATAGGGCTTGAGGATCTCGTTGAAGCAGATGTTGAATATATCAAGACTCGAGATGCTGCTACGGTCAATTCCTTCGCGGTAATCGGACACAGCCAAGGCGGTTTACGGTCTTTGGCCTATGCCTCGTATCTCAAGAAGAATGATCCCGCCGAATATAATCGCCTCAAGGCCGTCATCACCATGTCGGGTATTGATCGCGGACTCAAGGCCCTCGAAGGGGGTGTTGGAGCATTCAAGGCGAAAGTCTGGACGGATGTGTTTACGTTATATGATGGCGTCGCGGGTACAATAGATGTGCTCTTGCCGGGGAGTGCGACAATATTGAAAGTTATTGGTGGTTTTACCGCGTCATCCTCGTATATCAAGGGAGCGCTTGAAGATATGATCGTGGAATGTTTCCCCGAAGAGCAACAGGCATATCTGTATCCTGCGCTTGGTTCCAATACCAATTTGGACCAGATGGGTGAGATTCGGGACATGATCCCCCGTAGTGCCTTCATCAAGGAGTACGTGACCGATTCTACAAGTTACACCTATAAAGTCCAGACAGGAACAACCAAGGTGTGGTACTGGGCGAAAGGCTGGCTTGGGATACCCTACCTTACCTATCGCTATGATCCGGTTTACAAATACTATAGCTCCAGTTTCGACAAGCCGAAGATTCCGGCCGGTATGCCCACCGGATACCTTGTGGGGCTGAACTCAAACACGCTTGGCATGTTGGATGAGGAGACAGGCGGGACCGTGAGTGAAGAATCGATTCGGGATACGTGCGGTACGATGGAAGTGGTCTTCAATATCGCCGGGGGCATACATGCCGCGCTTTGGGTGGCTACCCTTACCCTGTGCAATTACCAGGAAACGCTTATGAATGATTGTTTTGATGCAGCCGATTGGGTGGGAGATATCGATGGCCAGCTGAACGAATTGAAGGGGTCGTCGCAGAATGACGGTCTCGTTGCCAAAGAGAGCCAGTTTATTGCGAGGACCCACTACCGCATGGACACCAAGACTACCGTCAATGTCCACCCCAACGTGATTGGCTCAAAGGCTGAAGGTTATCGTGAATTCAAACACCTCAACCATGCGACAATTCGTACGGCAAACGACATTGAAGTCGAAAAAGAAATAAAACTTATGTTGAGTCAGGCATCAAACCAGAAAACCAACAATTAACCACAGACATGCCGGGAAGGTAATCCTTCCCGGCCCTATGGGAGCTCTGCGATGAAGAAGCCTCTATATGTTTTATTATCGGCTATTTTGGGTTTTACCTCCTGTGTTGACACAATCCCGCCCGAAAATGAGCCGGACTACACTGCCCCCCTCGCTTGGGACGTACGGTATGAGGGCATGTCCCTTACCAGAAACGACCGGGTAGGGAACATGCTGTATATTTACACTGGTGAATTCATTGAGGAAATCCCAGATACCCTTTCGAAGATTAACCTTGACGATGGGAGTCTTGTATGGCAGGCCCCGCTTGGGGGTTTATTCAAGTCTTCTGCGCTTATTGATGGCATCGTCTACTGCTTTGTCGAAAATGCGTCATACAACATTCTGTGCTTTGATGACGGTACAGGTGAACTTCTCGCCCGTGTTTCACTTGATGAAGATTTCGATACCGCGAAGGCACTGAGTATATGGATTGAATCCCTTGTCTCCTAGGAGAACACCCTTGTTTGGGGTTCTCCTGATTACATGTGTTCTCTCGATACGACCTTGGTCGACTTTGATGTAGCTGTAGATATCATACAGATAATTGCCCCACATTGTTTTCATGGCCCGGCACCCGAGCAGACGGGATATTTCGCTCGCCCATGCGTGGATGAAGGGGTTGTGTACTTCATGCGCACGGCCCGCTTGCAGGAACCGGGTGGGAGTGTCATCGCTGCATGGGATATTGCCAGTGATACCATCCTGTGGGAACGCAATTCGAACGGGCTCGTGGGGGAGACTATCGAGGGAATGGAGGTGGAAGGCGACTGGCTCTATATTGTCGAGGGCTGGGGAGTTACCTGTATCAACAAGAGAACGGGTGGGGCGAACGACTCGATGTCCACTGGGGAGCGTTGGTTACACACTGCACCTGTAACTGGTTTGGATTCTTGGGAATTGAAAGATTTGATTCATGGCGACGGTTATGGTATGGGGACGTGGCTTTACGAAGGGAAGATGTACTTTACCAATTCCGTTCACTCCAACACGCCTAACTATATAAATATTGCAAAGAGCGATTTGCGCAACATCTTCTGCCTGGATTTGGCAAGCGGACGTCTTGTCTGGAGCGCCATGCCCCCGCACCCGACTGCTTCTTTGGGTGCCAAGCCCGTAGTGGCCAATGGCAAAGCATACATACCCAATGATACGGGGATTCGGCTGTATGATGCGAATACGGGACGGCTTTTGGGCGTGGATACCTCGATACCGCTCTCCGGCATTTATAACTATGGCCAATTCTACGAGGAAAAGGGCTATGTAATCTACGTTTGCTATGATGAAAACCGCAATACAAACAGGCTTGTGGCCATAGAGGCGGAGTAGGGGATGAAAAGCAACAAGAGGGTTTGTGTACTTGCAATATCCGTTCTCACCATTTTGTTTGGATCCTGTGCGTTATCAGATGCCCCGGGAGTCAATGTCCGAACAACGATTACTTCATCCGGTAATGGAATAGCCAAAGTCCGTGTGTACATCGAAGGACCGGATGGACGAATAGTGGATGCGGCCTTGGTACAACTTTCGGAATCATCCGGTACATGTGAACTGCTTCCCTTTGATGCGACTGCCTGTTTGTACGAAACAAGCAGGACAATACCGGCTGACGGATTATTCTTTGTTTCGGTACGATCTGTCTTGATGGAACAGACATACGAGAGAACCATTAGCCATCTTCCTGTTGGAACAAACCCTGTTGTTACCGTTTTTGCCGATGCACAGGGGAACTCTGTATTGAATGGCGAGGTGCTTGACCGGACTTCCGGATTACAGATTGCCTGGGAATCCCTTGGTGATGATATCGTCTATTCATTGACAATAAGAACGGCCACTTCCGTGTACCATGCTGTGAATACCAGGGCGTTAACCGTATTGATACCGGAATACATCGTGCCTGCTGCCGGGACTTGTTACTTGTCTCTTTCTGCCCAAAGGATTGACGGTGACCCACTTTTTGAAACAGCCGATTATCATTCTGTTGCAAGTTCCGGATCGACATATGTCTATGCGAATTTTGATTAAGCGTTGCCTTTATTGTATTGGGCTGGGGATGCTCTTGCTTTCATGTCCGGTTGATGTCCAGGATACGAACCATGATACCATTCAGATTCTGAGTCCTGTTTCCTCATGGACGTACTTTGAAGATGTTCCGGTAAGTTTTTCGTTGAATGCGGCTGTTTCGGAGACCCGGTGGACATCTTCTATCGTGGGGGAGTTGGGTGTTGGTAACGGATTTTCTTTAAGCCTGAGTGCAGGAACCCATGTTATTGAAGCTACAAATTCTTATGGGACCAGGTCTGTAACAATTACTGTTCAAAGCAAAGAGTATGTGTCTTCCGACGAAGTCTCTGTCATGTTATCTCGAGCAAGTATTGAGCGCTCCCTTCCTGGATTTGATTGGTACCCCTATGTTATTGCCGGTGCGGAACAAGTGGAAGATTTGCAGGTAAGTTTTGCCGAAGGTATGAATACCAGTAATTCAAGACGCATACCTGTCTCTCCTGCAGTGATGCGAGATATTGCTCCAGCACGAATTAATCGGCATGCCGGAGTATATACAGCCAGTGGCTTGGGGCGTTCATTGCTGATGGACAAAATTGGGGCTTTGGGGGATACCCGGGAATTCTTGGTCTACAACACATCAAATCAATATGCCGATCCACATATAATCAATGCGACAATGGTATACAAGGGGACCGGGGTTACGGTGTGGTATCCCTGCGAACTTGCCAAGGATGAGTCCATGATCGTGGAGTTCTGTTCTGCGCTGGAAGCGTTGGTGATCCCACGTGTAAAAGCCCTGTGGGGAGCTCCTGGCGACGTCAATGGTGATGGTGCTGTCTCAATTTTATTGACGGACACGATTAATGAAGAACAGGTTGCCCTTGGTTTTTTCAATCCGTTGGACTTTTTTGCTTTGGATATTGATCCTGCTTCTTCTTCGTATAATCCGGTGAGCAATGAAATGGACATGATATATCTGGCGGTGCCTACACAGGAAACTACCTATTCAATGGAGACAATTCTGGCAACGGCTGCACACGAGCTGACGCATCTTGTAAGTTTTAGCAGTAAAACCTGGAACAAGATGATGGCGGGATCCCTGGATGCACCACAGGAAGAACTGTTTCTTGACGAAGGGTGGAGTCATTTGAGTGAGAGTTTATGTGGTTATGGTATAAGTGGGGGGAATGCTGCTTTTCTCAATGTCTACTTTGAAGATACTGCTTCATATTCTTTGTGTGGGCCCAGTTTGCATGGCCATGAAGACAGTGCTGGACGTCGAGGTGCAATGGCTTTGTTCCTGTCTTGGCTCTTTTGGGAAAAGGGCGGGATGGAATGGAATGCAGAAGGAAATCCTGTGGATGGAGGCGGCATTGCATTCTTGAGGGAAATGTTGGACTGCAATGTTACCGGTTGGGATTCCATTGGTTACGCATACGGAATTTCAACAAATCGTCTTTTTGAACTTTTTGTAAAGGAACTGAATGAAGCCCGTCTGGCAAACGAGTTGTTTGTTTCTCATATAGATCCCGTTACTGACGAACCTGTGGAATTGTATGCAAATATGGGATCATTGAGTTTTGGTGGCAGAACAATAACTGTTTCTTTTCCATTGTCCCATGAATTATCTTCGGCAAAGAGTTTGTATGTGGCCCCTTGGACCTTTGCTTTCTATTCGCCCATGTATGGGATGGCAGGCCAAACCTTGGAGATACAAATGGAAGACTCCGTGCCATCTGCCTTTTTAAAGATATTGTTGGATTGAGACTCGAAATACCAAGGTTTGGATTAGGGATTTATCCCACTTCCTCCAGCAACGCTCCCAGTGCTTTCACATCCTCCACGTACCAGCTGGCTCCGGCGGAGCGCAGTTCCTCTTCGCTGCCGTAGCCGTAGCCCACCCCGATGCTGGCGAGGCCGTTGGCAGTGGCGCCCTTGATGTCGTGTTCGCGGTCGCCGATCATGAGGCAGCGCTCGGGATTGAGGGAGTGTTTTTCGAGGATGTGGGTGATGAGTTCGGCCTTGTTGGTGCGGGTGCCGTCGAGTTCGCTGCCTTCGATGGCGGTGAAGTAGCGTTCAAGGTCGAAGTGGGCGGCGATGCGGCGGGCGAAGACGGCGGGCTTCGAGGTGGCGATGTAGAGGGCCCGGCCCCGGGCCGCAAGGCTTTCAAGGAGGGGCGGGATGTCGGGGAAGACTTCGTTCTCGAAGAGGCCTGTTACCGAGAAGTATTCGCGGTAGCGCAGGCAGGCTTCGTCGGCCTTGGCGCTGTCGAAACCGTAGAAGCGCATGAAGGATTCCTTGAGGGGCGGCCCGATGAAGGGGTAGAGCCTGGCACGCTCCGGCTCTTCGATGCCGAAGTGGGCGAGGCTGTGGCGAACGGAGTTCGTTATGCCCAAACCCGGGTCGGTAAGGGTGCCGTCGAGGTCAAAGAGGAGGGTGTCGAAGGTGGGGTTCATGGTTGACAGTCTTGCATGACAGACGGTGCAGGGGCAAGCGCAAGACATCCCTGATTGCTGTGGGCTCGTTTATTGTGTGCCTGTATCGGGGTCCGGGGGCGGGCCCCCGGCGAGGGGGGAGGGGCGCAACCGGAGCCGGCGTGCCGGCGCAGTGCGCCCCGGGGGGGAGACGTCCCCCCCGTATCTATTCGACCAGTACTTTTTTGGTGGGGCGGAAGAAGCCGAAGAGGCTGCCGCAGAAGCCGCCGGCGACGTGGGCGAACTCGCTGATGCCGTTGTCGGGGGCGACGATGGCGTTGAGGAGTTCGCGGCCCAGGTAGAGGACGAGGATGAGAAGGAAGGTGAGGGGGATTTCGCCGCGTTTGAAGTTGGTAAAGGAGATGAGAAGGACCATCATGAAGGCGACGCCGGAGGCGCCCATGAGGCCGCTTGAAAAGAAGAGTGCGTTGAGCAGGCCCGTGACGAGGGCGGTGATGGCGATCATGAGGAGCATGGAGAGGGAGCCGTAGAGTTCTTCGAGGATGGGCCCGATGAGGAGGATGAGGGCGAAGTTGGAGATGAGGTGGGTCCAGTCGGCGTGGCCGGCGACGTGCGAGAAGAGGCGGAACCAGTCGAGGGGACTTCCAAAGGAGAAAGCGCTGCGGCCGGGGACCATGAAGAGGGCCTTGTTGAGGTTGGGCAGGAGGTAGAGGCTGAGCATGAGGACGATGGCAGAGAAGATGGAGTAAGTGAGGACGGTGGGGGCATTGTACTTGATTTTCATGGCTGGCTGCCGTCCTTGAGGGTGATTTCCACGGGGCAGTGGTCGCTGCCGGTGACATCGGCCCGGATGCGGGCGCCTTCGAGTTGGGGGGCGAAGGCGGGGTTGACGCAGTGGTAGTCGATTCTCCAGCCGATGTTCTTTTCGCGGGCCCGCATGCGGTAGGACCACCATGAGTAGGCATCGGTTTGGTCGGGGTGGAAGTAGCGGAAGGTATCGACGTAGCCGGCTTCTATGAAGCTGTCCATCCAGGCGCGCTCTTCGGGGAGATAGCCGGGGTTTTGCTCGTTGGATTTGGGGGTGGCGAGGTCGATGGGGCGGTGGGCGATGTTGTAGTCGCCGCAGAGGATGAGGTTCTTGCCGCTTTCGACAATACGGTCGCAGATTTCTTTCATGGCGGCGCAGAACTCGAGCTTGTAGCCCAGGCGGGCGCCGGCTTCCTGCGAGTTGGGGAAGTAGGCGCTGATAAGGGTGAAGCGGGGGTAGTCGGCGATGAGGACGCGGCCTTCGTCATCGAAGATGTCGATGCCCATGGGGCGTACGTCGAGGGGCTCGCTTTGGCTCCAGATGGCCACGCCCGAGTATCCGGGCTTTTTGGCGCTGGCGTAGTATTGGTGCCAGAGGCCGGGGGACTGCATGCCGGCTGCTGGAGAAGTGGCAGCGGGAGAAGTGGCGGCGGGAGAAGAGGCGGCGGGAGAAGAGGTCGGGGTTTTATACTGTTCAGTATAAACGCCAGCCACACCGCTGGCGGCTGGAGAAGTGGCCGGGGTTTTATACTGTTCAGTATAAACGCCAGCCACACCGCTGCTGCCATTCAACCCTGCGCTTACGGGAAGGGGGACCTCGCGGATTTCCTTCTTGAGCTGATCGGGGCGGGCCTTGGTTTCCTGGAGGCAGATAATATCCGGGGCATCGGCGTTAAGCCAGTCGGTGAAGCCCTTGCCGGCTACGGCGCGCAGGCCGTTGACGTTCCATGACAGTATACGCATGAAGCCAAGTATAACAGGGCCTGCCGCATTGTTTCAACGCGCGAATTCCGGTATCTTATTGGTATGTCGGAAGCACACGATTCCTGCGCGGTTCTCGAGACGGCGCGGGACGAAAAGCTCAAAGAGCCGGAAGACTGGAGGGTCATTTTTCTCAACGACGACTTTACCGCCATGGAGTTTGTCGTCGCAGTGATTATGACCGTATTCAACCATCCCCGCCCGGATGCCGAGCGCATCATGCTCGATGTTCATACAAAGGGTCGGGGGATTGTGGGAACCTATACCCGGGACATTGCCGAGACAAAGGCGGCCCAGGTTCATCGCGCAGCGCGGGAGAACGATTATCCCCTGCGCTGTATTGTCGACAGGGCCCCCTGACACCCCTTGAAGGGGGGGGACGGGGCCACGCGGGAGCGCAGCCATGAAGATCAATCAACACGTCGAGGCCATATTCAACGCCGCATACAACGAGGCCAAGACCCGCAAACACGAATACCTTACGCCCGAGCACGTCCTGTACGCGGCGATTGCCTTCCCGGAGGTCCGGGGGGTGTTGGGCGAGATTGGGGCCGATATCGAGGGCCTCAAGACCGGGATGGAGCAATTTTTTGACGCCAAGGTCCCGGTTGTCGAAACGGCCGATCCGGTCCAAACCGTGGGTTTCCAGAGTGTCCTTGAGCGGGCGGTGCTCCACACCCGCAGCGCCGGCCGCGAAGAGCTGGGTATCGCTGCCGTTCTCGTGAGCCTCTACGACGAGGACCGCAACTACTGTGCGTACTGGCTGCGCAAGGCCGGCGTACAGCGCCTGGCCCTCCTGGAGGCCCTTTCGCACGGACCCGATTTGGGTTCCCTGATGGATGACGAAGACGCCCTGGGCGACGATATACCCGTTGGCGGGGATGCCGGACGGGCCCGCTACAGCCGCAGTTCCGGGAATGCTGGTGACGGGAGTGGCGAGCTGGGCGATGGCGGCGAGGCGATGGGCCGTGGCGATTATGACGGGCAGGCTGATGGATCTGGCGCAGAAGAGGGGCTCGCCGGGGATGAGGCCGATGCCGATGGCGACGGTTCTGCCGCGGAGCCGG
Source organism: uncultured Spirochaetales bacterium (assembly GCA_964541755.1). Taxonomy (GTDB): domain Bacteria; phylum Spirochaetota; class Spirochaetia; order Treponematales; family Breznakiellaceae; genus CAZIRF01. Next base: position 9,703 of record CAZIRF010000051.1, read on the forward strand.
GGACCGGTCGCCGCCGCGGGGACGGCCAGGCGGGACAGCGGCCCACGCGGCGCGGTATCCTCGAGCGCTTTACCGTAAACCTCACCGAGCTTGCCCGTGCAGGGAGTTTTGACCCGGTCATTGCCCGCGAAGAGGAGCTTGACCGCACCATCCAGGTCCTCTGCCGCCGCCGCAAAAACAATCCCCTGCACGTAGGCGATCCGGGGGTGGGCAAGACCACCCTCGTCGAGGGGCTCGCCCGCCGCATAGTGGCCGGCGATGTCCCCCCCATGTTGAAAGACTACGCGGTCTACTCACTCGATATGGGGACCCTGGTCGCCGGCACCAAGTTCCGTGGCGACTTCGAGGACCGCGTCAAGCGCATCGTGGACGAGCTCCTGCGCAAGGAGCGGGTCATCCTCTACATAGACGAGATTCATACGATGGTTGGCGCCGGGGCCGGGGCCTCCGGTTCGATAGACGCCTCTTCGTTATTAAAACCGGCCCTCGCCTCGGGGCGTTTGCGCTGTATCGGCTCGACCACCCACGAAGAGTTCTCGAAGTTCTTCGAGAAGGACCGCGGCCTCGCCCGCCGCTTCCAGAAGATAGACATCGGCGAGCCGGACAACGCCGTGACCCTCGAGATCCTCAAGGGCTTGCGCGCGGGCTACGAAGGCTGGCACCACGTTCGCTACAGCGACGAGGTCCTCGAACTGGCGATATCGCTCTCCTCGCGCTACATATTGGAGCGCCGTCAGCCGGACAAGGCAATCGACATTATCGACGAGGCGGGGTCCCGCTTGGCCATAGCGTATGCAAAGGGGCTTGAGGCTGATAACGCTGCCGCGACAACGGGCGCCGTCGCAGACGCGGGCGCCGTCGCAGACGCGGACGCCGTCGCAGACGCGGGCGCCATCGACCCCGAAGACCGGGAGACCTGGCCCCCTGTGGGAATCCCTCTGGTCGAAGAGGTCGTCGCGGGCATGGCCCGCATGCCCAAGGTATCGGTCGCCGGCGACGAACGCGAGACCCTGCGGGAGCTCGATGCCCGCCTCAAGGCGCGTGTTTTTGGCCAGGACCCGGCCATAGAGGCCGTCGTTACGGCGGTAAAGCGCTCTCGAGCCGGTTTCCGCGCCCCCAACAAGCCCGTGGCAAACCTCCTCTTTGTCGGCCCCACCGGGGTGGGCAAGACCGAGCTCGCGCGCCAGTTGGCCGAGCTCCTGGCCGTGCCCCTTTTACGCCACGACATGAGCGAGTACCAGGAAAAACACTCGGTGAGCCGTCTTATCGGTTCGCCGCCCGGTTATGTGGGCTACGAGGAGGGCGGCCTTCTTACCGACGCGGTGCGCAAGCACCCGCACGCGGTGGTCCTGCTCGACGAGATCGAGAAGGCCCATCAGGATATATTCAACGTTCTCCTGCAGATCATGGATTATGCCACCCTCACGGACAACGCCGGCCGCAAGGCGGACTTCCGCAACGTCATCCTCATCATGACCAGCAACGCCGGGGCGCGGGAGATTGGCAAGAGCCCCATAGGCTTTGACTCGAAACCCTTCGCGGAGCGCGCAGTCGACGCCGCGGTCGAAAGGCTCTTCACCCCCGAGTTCCGCAACCGCCTCGACGCCGTCATCCCCTTCGCCCAGCTGGGTATGACCCAGATCGAGTCGATTGTGCGCAAAGCCCTCGATGCCTTTGCCCTCCAGCTCGCCGAAAAGAAGGTGAGCCTCGAGGCCAGCGATGCCTGTGTGGCGCAGCTCGCCTTGGACGGCTACAGCCTCGAGTTCGGGGCCCGCAATGTCGAGCGCCTGGTCGATTCGGCCATCAAGACCTTCTTCGTGGACGAGGTCCTCTTCGGGCGCTTGGCCAACGGGGGCCGTGCCCGGGCAGACTGGCGCAACGGGGCCTTTGTCATTGACGTTCTCGACGAAAGCGATGCTACAGGTGATAATCCCTTGGAGGGGGCGGAACGAGCCGGCACTGCAGAAAGCCCCGGCACGGATGCCGGGACAGGGCAAAAAAAGCCACGGCGCAGCCGTAAAAGTGCCCCCGAAGCCCTTGGGGCCCGCGAGCCGTGAGGTCATCGTCAACGTCCGGCATGCGCCACGACGATGGCTTTCCCGTACTGGCCGAGACCGATCACTTCGAGTTTCCCCCCAAGGAGGACGACGGGACGACCCTCATCGCCTGGGGGGGGAATCTCTCGCCCGGGATGCTCCTGTCTGCCTACGAGCAGGGGGTCTTCCCCTGGTTTTCGCCCGGCGAACCGGTCCTCTGGCACAGCCCGGACCCTCGCTTCGTCATCTTCCCCGACAGCCTCGTCGTATCCTCTTCAATGCGCAAGGTACTGCGGCAGGGTCGCTTCGAGATCAGTTTTGACAGGGAAGTGCCGGCAGTCATCGAAGCCTGTGCGAGTATCGATCGGCCGGGGCAGGATGGCACCTGGATTGGGCCGGCCATACGCGAAGGCTATGGAGCACTCGCGCACGCGGGCTGGGTGCACAGCGCAGAGGCCTGGCAAGACGGTGAACTCGTCGGCGGTTGTTACGGGATGCGGCTGGGGCGGGTATTCTACGGGGAATCAATGTTCGCGCGGCGGCCGAACGCCTCAAAGGCGGCGTTCCTCACCCTGGCGCAGGCCCTCTTCGAAGACGGGTGCATACTGATAGATTGCCAAGTCCACACCGATCACCTGGAGAGCCTGGGCGGGAAGCACATAGACCTGTCCCGCTTTCTGGCCCTCCTGGCGGCCGGCGATGCCCGCCGTGACAGTCCCCTGTCGCGCCGCGGCTCCTGGAAAGACGGAATTACGGCAGGAAGCGGTATCCTATGCCGCGCACCGTCTTGATGTGCCGTGGCACCGGCTCGCTGTCCCCGATCTTTTTGCGCAGCCAGGCGATGTGCACGTCGACCGTTCGCGTCGTGAGTTTGGTGCCGTAGCTCCAGACAGCATTGAGCAGACTCTCGCGGGTATGCATGATCTCCGGGTGCTCGCAGAGGTAGGCGAGGAGCTTGAACTCCTGTGCAGAGAGCGGGACGCTCGAACCATCGCGCATTACGGTTGAGGTCGAGAAGTCCACCGCAAAGCGCTCATAATCGACCCTGCCCTTCTTGATGGCGTCCTGCCACTCTTCTTTTCGCAGCTGGTGCTCCTGGTTGACCCGGCGCAGGAGGGCCTCTATGCGGGCGAGGAGCTCGTTCCACTCGAAGGGTTTGCCCAAGTAGTCGTCTGCCCCCAGTTTGAGACCCTTGACCCGGTCATCGACCTGTCCCCGTGCCGTGAGCATGATGATGGGGGTGTGGTTGTTGGCGGTGCGCAGGGATTCGCAAATGGCAAAGCCGTCTTTGCCGGGAAGCATGATGTCCAGGAGGATGAGGTCGTACACTCCCCCGAGGGCGGCTTCAAGCCCCTCGTTTCCGTTGGACTGCGTCTCGCACAGGTAGCCTTCTGCTTCCAGGCGGTCCTTGAGGGTAAGGAGGAGGCCCTCTTCATCTTCGATAATGAGTATTTTGGTCTTTTGTTCCATCTCTCTGCTCCAGTGGAAGGGTGATGTGGATCTGTGTGCCACGGTGACCGGTTTCAAGGCGCAAGGTCCCGCGATGGGCCCGGACGATGCGCGTGACAAGGCTCAAGCCCATGCCGCAACCGGGTATCTGTTGACTGTGTGCCCTCTTGCCGCGAAAAAAGGGTTTGAGGACCTGTGCCCTCTCGCGGCGCGGGATGCCCGGTCCGCGATCTTGAACAGTAAGGGTTGCGGTTTTGTCCTGGACCCGAACCATGACTCCGATATAATACCCTGTTTTTGCGTGCTTGAGAACATTTGCAAGGAGATTTCTGAAAACTATATCCAGGGCTTCCGCATCGGCATTGATTGGGGCAGTACAGTCCAGGATCGCCTCGATGACAATCCCGGCGGCCTCAAGTTCCGGCCTCATCAATTCGAGGCGGTTTTTAACGAGTTCACAGAGTTCGACGCTCCTGTTGTTAGGCAGTGGTCCGCTGTCGATGCCGCTGTATACGAGGAGGCTGTCGATCATGTTGGACAGGCGGGTACCCTCCTTTTGGAGTGTCTTGCCGTAGAGGGCGGTCTTCTCCGGCGCGGTGACGATACCCTCCGCGAGATTCGAGGCGGCACTGCGAATAATCGCGATGGGGGTCTTCAATTCGTGGGTCACCGAGGCGATGAACTCGTTTTGGCGTTCGGCGAGGGTTTCCCGTGCTCGCACGGTGCGGGCCAGCAGAATGAAGGCTGCAACGAGAATGAGGAGTATGCCTGCACTGATAGTGAGGTTACGTTGGATGTCCCGCTTGACGACCTCCACGAGCGAGCCCTTTCGGTGTATGGCCTCGAGGACCCAACGCCCCTCTGCCCGAATGTTGGTGGGGCTGTCCAAATACTTGTGCTCGCGTTTGACACCGGGCAGAGGTGGGGCTTCCAGCTGACCGAATAGTTCCCTAAGGGTGAGCTCCTGGTTTTCGTCGAAGACCAGTTGTTCCCGCCGTATCAACTCATCGAGAGCAGTGCCGGGACGAAGAATATCCGGGGGAAGCCCCGTCTCCAGGAGTGGAAAACTGAAGTCGGGGGTGGCAAAAGTACTTTGATCTGAAAACCCTTCTGTTTGCCACAGGAGTGCGCCCGTGTCGCGGTCGAGTATACGAAAGCGGTAGTCTGTTTCCTGGTCGAGGTAGCGCTCTGCCATGCGGGGCAGGAGCTCGGAGCTGATGCGTTTGCTGTCAAGGTGAATGATCAGCCAATTGAGGCGCTCTTTGTCAATTGGGTGAAGGAGCGCGTGTCCCCGGTTGGGGAGGGTGGTTATGAACCAATGCGGGGTATCGCGTGTTTCGGCTTGTATTTTAAACCAAAGAAAAGAACGGTAGGGGGATTGTTCTTCCGGGGCGAAGCCCTCGCCATCCCAACGCCAGACCCTTTGGTCTTCATCGCCAATACGGTGAATACGAAAGCCCTCGACAATGGCCTCATCCATACTGTAGGCGCGCCATGAATGCCATCGCCGGGTGAAATCAAACCAATTCATGGATTGCGGGTCTGTAATATGGTCATGGCCGATATCGTTGAAGAGGACCGTCAATATGTTGATTTCGTCATGGAGGGTTTCGGCAAAGTGATTGGCCAATACATGCATTTTCTCCTGTTGCCGCTGGTATTCGCGGGTTCCCAGCTCGCGAACTCCCCGGTACTGGAAGATCGCGAGGGTGGCAAAAAGCGGGAGGAGTGCTGCAACGAGAAGTTTGGGCCAGTGGCGGAAAACAAGGGTCGTGATGTGTTGGCGCATCTCAAGAAGTGCCGGTTTGTGCAAGACTGGCGAGCCAGTCGGTAAGCACTTTTTTGAGGCCGTCATCGTTCAATTTGAGGGGTTCTGCGCAATCCGGGCAGTGGAATCGGCCTTCCTTGAGGGTTTCTTTCACGCAGCCAATGCACCAGGTTTTCCGGCATTGGGGGCAGCTGCCGGCGGGCATGTCGTCGGGGGGCTCTGCAACGAGGCGCAGGGCGCCTTGGGCTGGCAGGTCGCGCGGGACGTCCCACGTGCGTCCGCAACTGGCGCAATGGATACTGCGGTGGGTTGTCGCCCGTATGGCTGTTTCCAGTTCATCGAGTCGTTGCGACAGGGGGCTTGCCGGATCCTTGTGCGAGGAGTCCAACGAACGGATGTGGGTGGCCAGGTCGAGGGCTTCCTCTGGGCGGGATTGACGCAGATAGTTCCAGGCGAGAGTAAACAGGAGGTCCTGATTGTCGGGTTCCAGGTCGAGGGCCATCTTGAGTGCCGCTTCGGCACGGGGAAATTCGCCCTTTTTGGCAGCGACATAGGCGGTGAGTTCCAGGGTCTTCACGCCGGGGTCGCGCTCACAGGCTTTTGCGAGGAGTTCGTCGGCCTCGCCGTAGCGCCCCTGATCCATAATACAGCCGGCCAGATTTCGCAGCTGTTCCGGCTCGTCTCCGGTATTGCGAAGGACCGCGCGAAAAGCCTCTTCCGCTTCTTCAAGACGGCCCAACTGATACAGGATATTCCCCCTTGTTGTTCCGACAAGGGGCGCTGCTTGATCTTCAATGCGGTCCAGAATGGCAAGGGCTTCTTCTTCTTCCCCGCGACTGGCTGCGAGGGCGGCGCGGTTTACGAGGACTTCTTTAACCGGTCCCAAGAGCTCGATAGCCTTTTCCAAGTTTTGCGCCGCCCCGTCGAGGGCCCCGCGTTCCATATCGATTTGAGCCGCCATGTTGTAGAGCCAGCCGTCTGCATCGGGGTGGGCGAGTGCGCGAGAGAGTTCCTCGTCGAGCTTTTTGCGATCCTTTTTGATACCAAGGAGCCAGCGCGACTCAAGCAGGCGAAAGAGAAAGGGAAAGTAATCCGGATCAAGGGCGCAGGCCTCCTCGAGGAGGGGGATGGCCTGTTTGCGGGCTCCTTCGCGAATAAGGAGGAGGGCCTCGAGGTAGGGGACGGCAGGGTCCAGTATCAGTCTTGATTCTTCCTTTTCTTGGGGAGCCTTGGCGCTTGGTCCTGGCTGTGCAAGGGTACGAGCGCTCCTGAGGGCAAGCCGGGCTGCGTGCCATTCTTCGCGGGCAAAGTGATATTTTGCGCAGAGGGCGTGGGCCCGGGGATCGCGGGGGCCGGCTTGGAGGAGTACCGGGAGGAGAAGTCCCAACTCCTCGTAGTCGTCAATTTTGAGGAAATGCGACCCTGCTTCGAGGTAGCGTTCGAGGGCGATGGTCAATGCGCCAGTGCGCTCGTATTCTTGCGCAGCGTTTTTGAGGAGAATCCCGCGACCGTTGTCGGGTTCTTCTGTCAAAACAGCGGAGGCTGTGGCACTGGGAGGCTCCGTTTCTGCTTCGTCCCTGTCGGTCTCTTGTGTATGAGCTGTTGATGCGTTAGCTGTTACGGTTTGGGCCGCTGCCTTCTCATACTCTGCGGCGGCCTCGGTATGGCGTCCCATGTTGGAAAGTGCATGGGCCAGAAGGCTGCGCTGTACGCGTGAATCGCCCTGTTGCGCGAGGGCTCGGCGGGTATTCTCCTCGAGTGCGGGGTAGTTCCCCTCAAGGTAGAAGAGGGTGGACTGCCGGTCGAGAATATCGGCGCTCCAGGTCTCCGGCTTCCCTGTTCTGGCGCAGAGTTCATCGAGGTATGTGCGGGCGTCATCAAGGAGCGCGAGCCGGATGCTCGCATCTATGGCCAAGAGGAGTTCTTCCTCCAGACGATCCTCGCTGCGCTTCCAGATACGCTGGATCTGTACGAGGGCGGCGCTCGCCTGCCCCATGGCCAAAAAACTGCGGGCGAGGGCCAGTCGGGCTGTCCGGCGCGGGCGCAGCCACGCAGTCCAGCGTATCCAAGCCTCCTCAACACGGCGTGCCTGGCCTTCCATATCGAGTTTTGCCATGGTAAGCGAGGGACTGCCCGCATCATCGTAGTTTACAAAGGCGAGTGCCATGGTTCCGGCAGAAAGGGTGTCGTCTTCCACTTCGCCGGCCCAGGTGTTGTTTATAATGAGGGCTATGCGGGTGTCGATGGCAATAACCCGCAGCGAAAGCGTACCGGCCGGCCGTTCGTGATCGAGTTCTTCGGGGACCTCGGGGACCTCTGTCCAGGGGATAAGGGTGCGTGGCTTGCCGTTGAATACGACATCCAGGCGCCACCAGTTCTTGCTGGATACGAGAAAGATGTAGTAGTTGTCATCTTCGTTCTTGCGAAAGATAAGACCCCCGGCTGTATACCGGCCATCGCTGTTTATGGTGAGCTCGGCCGCAATTTCCATATCTGCAAGTCGCCATTCCTCGAGTTCGGACCAGGCGAGGCAGGACCCGCGACGCAGGTCCAGGTGAAGGCCTTCCCGGTCGCAATACGTGTGGTGGGTCTCGCAATCTTCATTTTGGAAGCTGCTGCGTACAAAACCATTGCCCGCCAGCTGGCGGGCCTCATGTCTGTCAATCCTGAAATTGATTGGAGAACAGGGGAGGTCAAGATGACAAGGTGTCCAGAG
>CAZIRF010000052.1:0-15976 GCA_964541755.1 uncultured Spirochaetales bacterium
GCCCCTTGAGGATTGAATCCGGCTCCGGGTCCCGGCCTTCCCCCGCGAAACTCCCCGCCGTCGCGCGGCAGGCATCCCTGCCCGCCGCGCTTGGGGGCGATTGCCGCAGGCAATCGCCAGCCCTCAGGGCGTCGCACGTCGGGCATCCCTGCCCGCCGTGCTTGGGGGCGATTGCCACGGGCAATCGCCAGCTTTTCAGGGTGCCATCCCTGGCGCCTGGGTGTGGGAGTGGCCCTGGCAGATTACCCTGTTTTTGCCCGCGCGCTTGGCCTCATACAGGAGGGAGTCGGCCCGATTGACCAGGGCGGTTGCGGCCTCACCATCCTGATGCTCGGCCACCCCCACAGAGACGCTCACCCGGGTTGCACGCTTCCCGCAGGGAATTGACTCGATGGTAGCCCGTATCTTCTCGGCAGCGATACTCGCCGCATAAAGAGAGGTCTCCGGGAGTATAACGATGAATTCTTCCCCCCCATAGCGACCCACAACATCCACAGAGCGCAGCGTCTCCTTGAAAGCGTGCGAGACAGAGACCAAAACCTCATCACCCGCCCGATGTCCATGCGTATCATTGATGGCTTTGAAATCATCGATATCTATCATTAAAAGCGAGAGGGGCCGCGAATAGCGCTCGGCCTTCGACACCTCTTCCTCAAGCCGCTCGTACGAATAGCGATGGTTGTAGAGCCCCGTCAGACCATCGCTTACCGCCATACGCTCAAGACTCTTCTTGTACTGATACGATCGTACATTCACCTTGAGGCGCGATATGAGGCCGGCGGCATCGAAGGGTTTGTGTATGTAATCGTCCGCCCCCGCAAGGAGCACGTTCGAAAGGGGTTTTTCCCCGGTAAATTTGGACATGGTAATGATAATGGCGTCGCTTTGCCGGGCACGCAACTCGCTCACAAGCTTGTCGCCACTCATGTTCGGAAGGACGATATCAGTGATATAGACATCAAAATTGCGCGTATCCTCAAGGAGAGCCAATGGATCGGAAAAGAGGGTCACCGTATTGATGCCGTACAGGGAAAGAATATGTGCCGTTATCTTCAAAATAACCGAAGAATCATCAATAACAGCAATATCCAGAGTCCGCATGAAGCGAGTCAACTCGTCATCGGTGACGAGTGCGTCAAAGTAGCGACTCAAACGCTCCTCGGACAGCTCATCACTTATCATGTAATCGACGACCCCCAAGGAAAACAGCCGTTCCCGCTGTTCGAGGGAGTCCTCCTTGGTTACGACAATAACCGGTACATCGAGCTCTTCACGCGTGGCAAGGGTGCGCAAGAGGGTCTCGGCCCCACCCCCGTCACAGGAAATGCCACATATGACAAGATCGACCCCACCCCGAGCGAGTCGGGTAAGGGCATCCTCCACATTGTCAACACCAAACAGCTTGTGTTCACAAAGACCGACCAAGTCTGCTATACGCTTCTTGAAATCCGGATCGGACTCCAGGTGCAATATCTTGAGCATAAAAAACTCCCCGCAGCATTTCCAAACCGGTAGTATTGTGGAAACACCCAAACTTTATTGAATGCCAAGCCCGCTTCGGGCTCGCGTAAACATGCTATCAGTATGTACCCGTTTTTCGTGCAAAACCAGCCCCGCTCCCGCCGAGGCGAATTATTTTTGCGATTTTTTCAAGAAGACCATCAAGTTTTTTCCGCCTCATGCCGATATACAAAAGGGGGAATCCCCACCAGAGGGCACGGACGCCCGATGGCAGATTCATCAAGGAGGATGACATGATCATCAATCACAACCTGAGCGCGATGTACGCAGACCGCTCCCTCAAGGTCACCCAGAACTATCTGGACAAGTCCATGGAGAAACTCTCTTCGGGACTCAGAATCAACCGCGCCGGTGACGACGCCTCCGGGCTCGCCGTTTCCGAGAAAATGCGCAGCCAGATCCGCGGCCTCAACCAGGCTTCGACCAACGCGGCGAACGGCATCTCCTTCATCCAGACGACCGAAGGTTACCTCCAGGAGACACAGGATATCATCCAGCGCCTTCGCGAACTGGCTGTCCAGGCCTCCAACGGTATTTATACCGATGAAGACCGCATGCAGATCCAGGTCGAGGTCTCCCAGCTCGTCGACGAAGTCGACCGCATCGCCAGCCACGCCCAGTTCAACGGCATGAACCTCCTTACCGGTCGTTTTGCCCGCGAAGGCGGCGAAAACATCGTCACCGCCAGCATGTGGTTCCACATCGGCGCCAACATGGACCAAAGAGAGCGCGTGTTTATCGGGACGATGACCGCTGCCGGTCTTGGCGTGCGCAACCCCGGCGACGAGACCATCATCTCCATGTCCAGCCCCGACGGTGCCAACCGTACCATCGGTATGCTCGACGAAGCCCTCAAGAAGGTCAACAAGCAGCGCGCCGACCTCGGTGCCTACCAGAACCGCCTTGAGCATGCCATCCGCGGTATCGACATCGGTTCGGAGAACCTCCAGGCCGCAGAGTCCCGCATCCGCGACACCAACATGGCAAACCAGATGGTCGAGTACACCCGCCAGCAGATTTTGAGCCAGTCCGGCACCGCCATGCTCGCGCAGGCCAACCAGCGCTCGGCTTCTGTCTTGCAACTTCTCCAGTAGCGTTGTAGAATTATCCGTAGGTGTGGTGTACATTTTTTGTATACCACCCGCGGGGATGCCTTCAGACATCAATGAACCTTCCCCGCAGGAAATGCAACGAGCCGCCCGGTGGCAAACGCCTCGGGTGGCACTGTTCTTTGAAAACAACCCTCGCGATAACCTCGAAACGGAACAGAGCGGTACCTGGAAACGGGTTCCACTCCGTTCCGCGCGCAATGACCGGGCGGGATGGCGCGAAAATCCATTCCGGCATGCATTTCGACGGAACGGCAGACGGCGATGGATCGCCGTACGCTACATCGCAAGGAGGGTGCAATGATAATCAACCACAACATGAGCGCCATGTATGCCAACCGGACCCTGGGGGTAACCCAGACCGACGTGGCAAAGAACATCGAGAAGCTCAGTTCAGGGATGCGCATCAACCGCGCAGGGGATGATGCTTCGGGCTTGGCCGTTTCGGAGAAGCTCCGCAGCCAGATCCGCGGTCTCAACCAGGCCGAACGCAACATCCAGAATGGTGTGTCCTTCATCCAGACGACCGAAGGTTATCTCCAGGAGACGCAGGATATCCTGCACCGCCTGCGGGAACTGTCGGTTCAGAGTGCCAACGGCATCTACTCGGATGAAGACCGCATGCAAATCCAGGTCGAGGTATCCCAGCTGGTCGATGAAGTCAACCGCATCGCGAGCCATGCCCAGTTTAACGGCATGAACATGCTCACTGGCGCTTTCGCCAGGGATTCTGCGGTTGGACGCATCATGCAGTTCCAGGTTGGTGCCAATATGGACCAGAACGAACAGGTTTTCATCGGTACGATGACGGCCCGTTCACTCGGTCTGCAGGGCGCACAGGGCGAAGAGGGCACGATCAACATCGCGACCCCCGAGTCTGCCAACCAGGCTATCGGCATGGTCGATACTGCCCTCAAGGTAGTATCAAAGCAGCGCGCCGACCTCGGTGCGTACCAGAACCGCTTCGAAATGGCGGCGAAGGGTGTGGCGATTGCCGCGGAAAATCTCCAGGCATCCGAATCGCGCATCCGCGACGTCAACATGGCGCAGGAGATGGTAGATTTCACGAAGAACCAGATTCTTTCGCAATCTGGGGTTGCCATGTTGGCTCAGGCCAATACCCGCAACCAGAACGTGATTCAGCTCTTGGGCTGATGATCGACATGCTCACATCGTGAGCCAAGAGACCTCTGGACGTCGTCTTTTGGAACACAGGGGAGAGGGGGGTCGCGCCTCCCCTCCACCCCCTTTTTGACAATAATCGGGGCACTTGCACCCCGTTACCGCGGCGAAAACCGCCAACACGGACCATGGACGGTCCGCGAGCCAGACAATCAGGGACGGCATTATAGCGGGAAATCCTCGCACCGTCCCGGGAGGCCAGTATGGGAATGGCTATACACCCGGTCGGAAACGGATATCCGACTTCAGAACTCGCATCACCAGAGAGACAACACGACGTACACATTCAGAAGCAGCACGAGATGGAGGCCGCTCAGCGGGCCAAGCGCGAGCAGTCTGCGGCACAGACGATCGACACAACGACCCGCCAGTTGGAACAGGTGAGCCTTGCGTTCAACAAAAAGCTCCGTTTCGAAGTGAACAAGGATCTTGAGCAGGTAGTGGTCAAGGTTATCGATCCGGCGACCGATAAAGTAGTCAAGGAACTGCCCCCCGAAGAACTCCAACGTCTGCAGATACGCATACGCGAGATGATCGGGCTGCTCTTTGACGAGCGGGTATAGAAGCCAGCCGGGCGCTCACTTCCAACGCAGCTGTGGCATAGCGTTACCGCGCGAAACCCGCTCGGGGGCATACAAATGGGGCGACGTGATGGCGACCCGAATATCGGGGGATCTGTCACACACCCCGGGGAGATGGCGCAGGCATGTCTGACCTGTTTATTCCGGGAATCAACAACCGCTACGGCACCGACGAGCTCGTAGAGAACCTCATGAAAGTAGAGCGCATTCCCAAAGAACGCGCCGAAAAGAACGTCGAAACACAAAAAGAGATCAAAACACACTGGCAGGAAGTAGGCCGGCGTATATCCAGCTTGCGCGAAGCTGCCCGCACCCTCTATTCCTTCCAGAATCCCTTCAATGATCGCATCGGCGTTTCGGCCGATGAGTCGGTTGTCACACTCTCGCCCACCCGTCAAGCCGATGAGCAAAAACGCCGCATCGAGGTCCACGAACTGGCCCGCGCAGACCGCTTTCTCTCCCGCCCTCTCGACAGTGATCATGCGGTTCCGGCCGGCGACTATGCCTTTTCAATAGGCGAAGAGCTCATCGAGTTCCCCTACCGGGGCGGCACCATCAAAAACTTTGTCGACACCATAAACCGCCGCGGGGCAGACCGCCTCAAGGCCAGCCTTATATCGGTACAGGCGGGCAGCCCCTCCCTCTTGATCGAATCCTTGAAGACCGGGACCGAAAATCGTCTGGGTTTCCAGGGGGCGGCCCTCGATTTGGCAATCGAAACGGGCCTCGTGGCCAGTGTCGACTCGCGCGAAGAGCGCCCCTCTCTCGATCCGCAAAGCCTCGCCCCCGTATCCCGATCGGAAGCCCGCACGGGCCTGTCTCTATCCGAAGGGGTTCTCTCCTTTTCCCCGGGCACCGAAGCCCGTATCCCGATTCAAAAAACCGTCAAAGGGGGCGAAGATCTCGTCCTCTCGTACCGGGCACAGGCCCTGGCCATTGAAGAGGGAACGCAGGCAGAACCCGAGGCACCGCAGGGCCCCGGCATCCCCGACGCCGGGAGCGTTCAGTACGGGGGTATCAGTATTGAAAATGCCCCGCTCTCCATCGACATACCCGAATGGCACGCACCGCCCCCTCCCCCCAGAGTGGATACCGATACCGTTCTCTATGTGCGCTACAGCGACAATTCGAGGGAGGCCCTGCCGGCCCTGCCCCCAAGCGAAGATTTTACGGCATTCGACCTGCCACTCTCCCGTCTTGCAACCGGAAAAACCATCACGGGGATCGACGTCATAAACAGAAACACCCACCGCAGCATTGCACTTACAGAGCTGCGCATTCACGATCCCGCAGCCAGCGGCAACATCAAGCCCCTCAATCCGGTAGAGACCGCCAGCGATGCACGGCTTTCCCTCGATGGCATCGCACTTACCCGGCCCACAAACAACATTGAAGACCTTATCCCCGGCACGACGGTACAGCTCAAGGGGACATCCACTCGTCCGGTGGATGTCGCCATAGAACCCGACCGTGAAGGGGCCAAAAACAGCATAATTGCGCTTGTGGGCAACTACAACCGCCTGATGATCGAGATGAATGTCCTCCTGCGCAATGATGAATCCATTCTTCGCGAACTGGACTACCTGGCGAAAGATGAGATCGATGACCTGCGTGAAAAAATGGGGGCATTCCAGGGGGATTCCAGTCTCAATCAGCTGCGAGCCTCTCTTCAATCGAGAGTGAGTACCGCCTACCCCACGGCCGCCGAACGTGAACTCGCCCTTGTCGCACAGATCGGCATCTCCACCAATGCCGCGGGACGGGGCCAGGGAGGCGGTTACGACGCATCCCGATTACGCGGGTACCTTGAAATCGACGAAAAATCCCTCGACAAGGCTCTCGAAGGGGATATAGCCTCGGTAGCCCAACTCTTTGGCAATGACAGCGATCAGGATCGCATCATTGATACCGGTTTTGCGCTCGAGCTGGACAAGCTTGCCAGGGCCTGGGTGGAAACGGGCGGCATACTCGCACTCAAAACCAGCGGCCTCGATACCCGCATCTCGCGCGAAGAGGACCGCATCAAGGCCCTCGATGAGCAATTGGCAGACAAAGAGATGGATCTCAAACGCAAGTATGGTATGATGGAGGGGACGCTCAACCGCATGCAGGGGACCTCCAAATCAATAGAGCAATTCAGCAGCAACAACGCAAAAGACTAGCAATGGAGTACTCATGAAACTGCGCATCAATGATACAGAGACCGAATTCAGCCTTGAACGCGAAGAGAGTTTGGCCGACGTCCTTCACTCGGTGGATAGCTGGCTTGAACACGAGAGCCACATCCTTACCGGGGTGCGGGTCAATGGCACAGACATACCCGCAGAAGAGCTTGAACAAGCGGGCGCGCGCGACATCCACGAGATAGAAACCCTGGAAATCAAAGCCGTTCACTGGGTCACCATCTACCGCGAAGCCCTCGTGCAAACCGCATCCATTCTCGCCCTCCCGGAGCAGGAAAGGCCGGCCAACTGGGCAGCGAGCCCCGCAGAGAGCTTTCTCCTGGTACGGGACCGTGAACTCCATGACATTGTCGCACAGGCCATCGACACATCCAATGCACCGGAAGCAGGAGAAAAAACTTCCGCAGAAATGGCGGGAACCCTTGTACATGCACGCATGGCAGAAACCGAACACCCCGAGGAAGCCCTCACCGTCTTGGTACGCAATGTGGAGGAACTCATCCCGCTCCTTGAGAATCTGCCCCTTTCGCTCCAGACCGGCAATGACGCCGAAGCATCCGCCACCCTCTCGCGATTTGTACGCACTGCAGAATCCCTTATCCGCCTTGTCCCCCTGCTCAAGGCTGCCGGAGTACCGGTTGACAGCATGCTGGTTGACAACAAGGCCTTTCCCTCTTGGATCGAAGAACTGCTCGGCGTTCTTACCGAACTCGTCGAAGGCTATACCAATGGCGATATCATCCTGGTGGGCGACCTCGCAGAGTACGAGATTGCACCACGTCTGGCGGCCCTTGCCCCGGCCCTCGACGCACTGGCTCCGGGCAGGGCATGAAGATGCCCCCCCTGCAGACGAGCTACCTTGACACCGGCGATCCCACCCAATTTTTGCTGATTACCAGGGGTATAGCCGTTCTGGTCATAATCGTCTCGATAGTACGATACCTTCAACGTGGCGGCCCCAAAGGGACGAAAACAGGGGGAGGAGGCCGCTCCTCGGGGGGGCCGGGATTCTGGGCCCTTCGAAAAACAGCCTCGCAGTACGGGCTCTCAAGTGATGAATCGTCATTTTTGGCCGAAGTGCTCACCCAGCACCACCTGACAAATCCCGAGCGGGTTATGTCAAATCCGGCAGTCCTGGATAAAATTTTCGCCAAAACCTATGATCGCATCGAGCGGCAGGCCAAGAGCGAGGCCGAAGCAGAGCGGGACAAAACCTTTCTCTTTTCAATTCGACAGAGTGTCGAGGCTGCCCATTCACAGAGTTTCCAAATAAACACGACACGGCGTATCCCATCCGGGTATCCGGCCACCCTCAAGACCGAAACCGGCGAGCAATACCCTACCCGTCTTTTGGGGACCAAGACCGAGCGACTCTTGACGGAGGCTCCCAGAAATGCAGTGGGCAGCCTCTTGCGCTTTGCACGCGGGACCCACTTTACGGTGAGCTTCTATGCCAAGAACAATCAGGGCTTCACCTTCGAGACAAAGGCCCTTGGTTCAGACGAATTCGAAGGGAGCCCGGTACTGGTTCTATCCCACAGCGAACACGTTACTGCCCTGCCCGGCAGAAAACACAAGCGCCAACCCAGCCACATTGCCGCCGGATTCTCCACCGCGCACATAGTCGAATTGCAAGAGGGAAAAATGATACGCAAAAAACTTGTCGTGGACGAGGGGAACACGAACGGCATCATTACCGATATTTCTGCCGGCGGCTGTGCCCTCAAGTCGGTTTCGCCCATCAAAACGGGTGAATACCTCAAAATCGAATTCACCGATACCCACGAGCGGAATCTTGTTGCTTTGGGAAGGGTAGTCCGTACCAACAAGACCGGCGGTATAGGAGGGATCATGCACATCCAGTTCATGAAGGTTCCAACCAAGACCTCCAACGCCATTCAAGCCCTCGTCTACGGCTACGAAGGGAATTGACCCGGAGTCTGCCAATACCGTAGGATATAAGTGAATGAAACTCATCGAAATGCGCGACATCGTCCGCAAGGACATACCGATCTACTACCGCAGGCTCTTTACGGGGATAGCCGTCTTTTCCATGCTCGACCGGGCCAAGGAAATACCCGTGCAATTTTCCATAGAGGTCTCTCCTGCCGGGAAAAAAGAGATTGCGATTCAGCTGATGAATGAACCCGATTACCCCCTGCTCCCCCTTATCAAAACGCTCAAGGAACATGTTATCCAACTGGACCAAAACGGGGGCCTCCCTGATTGAGATACGCTGCCCGCTCGCTTCGGATAGCGAAGCATTGGGCGAGCGCCTGGGCCGATTGATCCCGGAGGGAGCGGTCATCGCGCTGGATGGGGCCCTGGGCGCTGGTAAGACGACCTTTACCAAAGGACTTGCACGGGGGATGGGTATAGACGCCGAGGTAACCAGCCCCAGCTACACAATCATCGACGAGTATCAAGGCCGGCTTCCCCTGTACCACATGGATGCCTACCGTTTGTCCGGGAGCGAAGACTTCATTGGCACCGGCGGGGAAGAATATCTCTATGGCAAGGGCGTCTCGGTTATAGAATGGAGTGAACGCATTGCAGACATCCTCCCGCCCGAAACCTGGCACATCCACATTACAGAAGAAGCCGATGGAACCCGCTGTTTTACCCTCGAGGGAGAAGGAATCGAGGAGCTCATGAAATGACCGCCTTGGCTCTCGATGCGTCCGGATCGTGGCTCTCGCTCGCCCTCGAACGGGACGGCAAGCTCCATGAACGCAACATCAACGCTCCGGCCCGCCAAAATGAAATTCTCATGCAGGCCATCAACGAACTCTTGGATGAAGCAGACGCAGCAAAGGCCGAAATCCGCTTCGTCTCTTGCACAAGCGGCCCCGGCTCCTTTACCGGTTTGCGTATCGCCCTCTCGGTTGCCAAGGGAATAGCACTGGCGCGGGGTATCCCCCTCTACACCGAAAACACCCTCTACTGCCAGGCGGATGCCGCCATGGCCGGTATGGATTCCGATGCAGGTGAGAGGGAAAAGGCCCCGGACGGCACGAGGGCCACAGCCACTACACCGATTCTCTCATTGCAGGATGCCCGCAAGGGAAACTTTTTTGCCCTGCTCATCCACGAAGGCCGTGAACTGATGGAACGGGGCATCTACAGCGCCACCCAGCTGTACACGCATTGCGAAAAATGGCCTCACATACGCGTCTGTGGCGACGTTCCCGCTGTTTTCAAATCGGAAAACAGGGCAAATTCCACAAAATTCAGCGTTGTACCCGCTTTTGAACGCGGTTTCGCAAAAGAACTTTTGCAGCGTACCCTTCTTCGATATACAATAGAACCACAGGGCGATTCGCTCGACTGTGGCTTGGACTACATGAAAAAAAGTGAGGCAGAAGAGAGTCTGAACGCTCGAACGACTCAAACTGCCCCGTAATGCATGCCCGTTCGCAACAGCACAGTATGCCTTTTACGGTACCTGACGGAGCCATTACATGAATCAATCGAAAGAAGATGACTTGGCCATCGATAGAGCGTCGCAGCGCTTCGATGAACAAGCGGAAGACATGGAAGAACTGGAGGAACTCGAAGAGGCCTCGGAGGAGTCTCGCCAGGAAGCGGTCCTTCCCGCCGATGATCGTATCCGCTGTTTTAGCGAGAGCCAGTTCCCCTTCCTCATCGTCGACAGATCCCTGCTCATCGTCCATGCCAACGTCAATTGCGAACGCCTCTTCACCGGCCACCACGAACTGCCCGGCCGCTACTTCAGCGACCTCTTCGCCAAATCCTTGGGAAAAGAAGAACTCAAGAGGCTCTTCGATTCTATCCATTCAAAAGAGCGCAGTTTCTCCTGGAAGGGGATGATACAGAGCAAAAACCGCACGAGCGGAACCCTCGTGACCCGCGCCTACCTCTTTCCCCTCTACACGGCCTCCTGCCAAGAACCCGACTACTTCGTCATGCTCCTGGACGACGTCACCGAAGAGAACCGGCGCCTGTTGAGATCGGTATTCTTGAGCCTGCTCGAGGCCTCGAAGCTCAAGGACAACGATACCGGCAAACACATCGAACGGGTAAACCGTTACTCGAAGCTGATGGCGACAACCCTCTTCGACCGCAGGGGTTTCGAGGAAATTGATCGCGACTTTATCGACGATATCGGTTTTCTGGCCTCGATGCACGACGTGGGTAAAATCGGTACGCCGGATGACATCCTCAACAAGGAGGGGCCCCTTGAGGATTGGGAGTGGTCGGTGATGAAAGAACACACCAAAAACGGAGCGTACATCCTGTCCACCTACCCCAATCCCATGGCCCGCGAGATTGCCCTGTACCACCACGAACGATGGAACGGGGCCGGCTACCCCTACGGTATCGACAGCACCATGATTCCCCTGGCAGCCCGCATTGTCACCATAGCCGACGTCTATGACGCCCTGCGCATGAAGAGGAGCTACAAGGATGCGATGTGTCATGGGGACGCCGTGGAGCAGATCGTCTCATGGCGGGAAACACACTTCGATCCGCGACTGGTAAACTGCTTTACCGCCCTTGAGCGGAAATTCGAAACAATCTACGAGGAAAACCGCGACCGGCACGGACACTGAGCTATCAGCCGTGCCCCTCTTTGGCCGCTTTTCCATCGCCCAAGGGCAGACCGATGTCGGGAATGGTGGAGGGAACCGATTCTGCGGCAGCGAGGTTTTCGCGCCGTATGGCTTCGAAGACTTCCTCGCGAAAGACCTTGACCGACCGTGGCGCTTCCACCCCTATCTTGACCTGGTCGCCCCGTATCTCGATGATCGACACCGAAATATCGTTGCCTATCATGATTTTTTCGTTCATTTTTCTGGACAGTATCAGCATTGTTCGTTCCTCGCGACCCCCAGCTCGGCGACTATATCATGTTTGGTCTGCCAGCGGGAATCGGCCAGGACGAGCTGGCGCGCCAAGTGCTGCTCCCGGTTTATGACCAGGGGTCCCTGGAGATTGGCCGTCATGGGCGAGCCGTCCGAGGGTATGGTGACAATGGTGAAGACAAGGGCCTCACGGGGGTCCTTGAGTGAAATGGTCGCAAGCTCATCGTCGTCAATATCCAGCTCGTAGTCGGGCCGGAAGAGGAAAGGGTTCACCAATATGAAGGCGACGGCCTCAACATCGACAGACTGGAGCCAGTAAAAGGGTTGGCGTTCCGCATCGAGCAGGACGTATTCCTTGAATTTTTCGAAGCCCAAGAGCCCCCCGGGGAACGTGAGCTTTTGGCGCTCGTCAACCTCGATGGGCCCGAAGGCCTTGCTGTTCACTCTCATGTAATCCCTCCCATATTGACAGCAACGGGCGCCCTCGGGCGCCGTTTCGGTGGCGCTCGAAGGCGCCGTATCGGTGGCGCCCGTGGGCGCCGTATCGGAATATGCTAACCGGACGCCATTACTGCCGGTCCGGCACCTTCGTGTTTCTAGCGCAGATAGTCAAGAAGCGTCGGCTGGATGACCTTGCCCGCGGTCTGCAGGGCGGCCTTGTGGGCGAAGTCCAGCATGCCCAGGTCGGTGGCCGCCGTCGAAAAGTCGAGGGCCGATACCCGGGCGAGGTTGGCCGTTACATCGGGAATGGCTTCGTTTACCCGCTTCCAGGTCATCTCGGCCCGTTCCATGCGGCTGCCCAGCTGGGCCATGCGGGTGCTCATGTTTCCCAAGCCCTGATCGAGCCCGCCGAGGACCGCAGAACCGACTGCTTCGCTGTCGCCGGCAAGGAGGGCATCGCGCAGGGAAATGACCACGTCAAAGAGGCTCGAACCGGCCACCTGTGCGTCCTGATGCCAGACCGGGGCCTGGGGATCGCTCGTGTCGCGCAAAATACCCAGTTCGCGAAGAACATTTCCCCCGGCGCCGTCTTCCACCCGGATAAGGTGGGAGTCGGTCCCTTCAAGCGAAAGGCCGCGGGTGGTGGGGTCGATAAAAGCCCGTACCGGGGCCGGGGAATCGTTGATCTTGGCGGCTATGGCATTGACGGTATCCCCCGTCTCGAGGGGAATCTCCACCCCGTCGACGAAGATACTCGTACTCTCGAGAACCCGGTAATCGCTCGCATCAAGACGCGAGGTTATTTGCATTTTTTCGGCCCAGAAGACCTCGCTGCCGGGGGCATCGAGGCTGGCAAAGGCGCCCTCGTCGATCTCGGCACTGCGCTCTGCGGCACTCCCCTGCCAGGCGACGGCCTGTATGAGGGGCTCTCCAAAGGCCGGGGAGGCCCCCTCCACCGCACGGAAGGGCTCGGTAAAGGACTTGTCGCCGGCAAAGATACGCGTGCCGTCGGTGCCCACGGCATTCGCCGTCTGAACGAGTTCCTTAAGCAGTTCATTGACCTCGACGGCGATATCCCGCATCTCGTCTTTGGTATAGATGCCGTTGGCGCCGGTTACCGCGAGCTCGCGAACCCGCTGCATGATATCCTGGGCATGGCGCATGTAGCCATCGACAATCTTGTAGTGATCCTGTGCGTAGAGGGCGTTTTGCTCGAAGCGCTCCAAGCGCGCAAGGTAGGACTCGTAGCGCACCGCATGGGCCGCCGCGAGGGGATCGTCACGCAATTCGTTGAAGCGGCTCTGGGTCGCCATGCGGTTCTGGGTCGCCGCGAGGGCCTGTTCCTGCCGCCGCAGACGGAACTGGAGGTTGTCATTGGGCATATCGGTCGAAATTCGGTACATGGATTACACCCCCATCCGGTTGATGATCGTGTCGAGCATCGAGTTTACGGTGGTAATGAAGCGGGCAGCGGCGGCATAGCCGTGCTGGAACTTGATCATCTGCGAAAGCTCCTCGTCGATGTTGACCCCGCTAATGCTCTGCCTGAGGTCCTTGAGCTGCTTCATGATGGCCTCCTGCGTCTCGAGGTTCTTCCCCGATGCCTCGCCCATAAGGCCGACATCGGCGACGGCCTTGGCAAAGTAGTCGTCGAAGGTGTCCATCTGGCCCACCATGACCGGGCTGTTGCGAATCGAGGCGATGGCGAGGGCCGCATCCCCGTTCCCGGGATTGGCGGCGTTGCCATTCTCGCCATATCCGGCGGCGATACTCGCCGGGTCCTTGAGTATTGCCTCGTTGATCTCCATCCAGCCGGAGGGGTGTGCCACCGGGGCCAAGGCGTAATCGAGCTGACCGCCCTGGAGGGCAAAGACCGCATCGGCCTGATCCCAATTGTAGGCACCATCCGGGCCGCTCACGTTGAGCACCCCGGCGTAGCCCTCGAGGAAGCGCCCCGTATCGGCCATGGAACGAATGACGAAGTCGGGATTCGCCGGTTCTGCGGCGGTCGTCCCTTTAAGTGAGAGGCGCCCCTCGCGGTCGAGGCGGGCGACGACTTCGGCCCCGGAGTTGTTGATGCGCGCAACGACATCGGCCACCGTATCGGTGGGGTAATAGGGCACGTCCACCGTGCCCTCTGCCGCGCTAAAGCTCATCACCCCTTCGAGACCTACCTGCGCCCGTTCTTCGAGCTTGTTCGCCCCGCTTACGCGGAATATCCAGGTGGAATCGTAGTTGCCGTCACCATCGCGGTCGTAGTTCCCCGCAAGATTGGTGACAAAGGGGCGTTCGACGAAGAAGTCGAGGCCCGTGCGGCCATTGGCCCCCGTCCCCGCCCGGTGGGCGTCGTTGACGAGGTCCATGAAGTTCATGGTGAGGGTGTCGAAGGACTGGATTTCGGTGCGCAGGGTTTCATCGCGCATCTCGACGAGGGCCGCGAGAGAACCCGCGCGGAAGGAAACATCGCTGCCGGTATCGGCCCAGGTAATGCGGGAAAAACCGTTGTTTTCGACATCGAGTTCGAGCGCAAACTGCCGCCCGATATTCCCCTGCACGAGGACGCGGCCGGCGGTATGCACCATGAACTCGTCCGGATCCCGCCGGTCGACCGTCACATCCACGAGAGAGGAGAGCTGATCAACCAAGAGATCGCGGCGGTCGAAGAGGTCGTTGGGATTGTCGCCCTGCGCCCGAATCTTCTGGATGTCGGCGTTGAGGGCCGCGATCTGGCGCGAAAGGTCGTTGACCTGCTTGACCGTCCCCTGAATGTCGAGCTCGGTCATGTCCTGCAGGCTCCTCAGGGCCTCGTGGCGGCCGTGAATGGCATCGACGAGGGTCTTGCCGCGCTCGACGATGGCCTTGCGGGGGGCGGCATCCGCCGGGTGAAGCGAGAGCTCCTGCCAGGCGTCCCAAAAGGCATCCATGCGCCCGCGCACGGAAATATCGGCCGGCTCGTTGTGTATGCGCTCAAGCTGCAGGACATAGCCGTCACGCGAGCGCCAATAGCCCTCGTTCGAGGCATTTTGAATAATGCGGTTGTCGAGGAGCTCGTCGCGCACCCGCCGGATACGCTCGATGACCACGCCCTGCCCTATCTGCCCGGGGGTCTCCTCGCGATTGAGACCCGGAAGGTAAATGGGCTCGAAGGCCGAAAACTCCACACTCTGGCGCGAATAGCCCTCTGTCGAGGCGTTTGATATGTTGTGACCGGTCGTCGAGAGTGCCTGCTGATGGGCCGAAACGGCCCGCTTGCCGATTTCTATGCCGGAAAACGTGGATTGCATGATCCCTCCCCTGCCCTAAAACGTTTTGTTGAGGACGATGCTGCGCATCTCGCTGTCAACCGAACGCCCGCTGCGCGAGTAGAGCGTTCCCCGGCGGTCGGGAAAGGCCGCGCCCAGGAAGCTGTTTATGGTTAATTTCGCCTGCTGTATGTAGCCCATGAGGGCATCGTTTGCGAGTTTTACCCGCAGTGTCTCCAATTTGAGGCTGCGATAGAGGCGCGAGAGTTCGCGGCGCTCCTCGTCGGGGAAGCGGTGTATGGACTGATAGTACCCTCCGGCCCCGCTTTCCATCCCGATGGACGTCCAAAGCGAGACGCGTTCCTCTTCAAGGGAAGCGAAGGCGGCCGCCGCGCTGTCCATGCGGGCAATGAGGTCGTCGAAGCCCTCCCAGTCGCGCTTGAGCACCGACTGCCGCACCTCTTCCTGCGCCGACTGCAGTCGGGCAACGGCGTCAAGTTGACGGGTGAGCATGCACACGAGTCGAAGACCATCATCAGTATGTATTCTTTCCATATCGGTATTCCTCACTGTTCTATCGGTCAAAACAGGCAGTGAACTGAGAGGAATTGAGAGAAAATGCATTCAAGTGAGGCCTGTCGGCCAGACTCACAGGCAGTGAGCGGAAAATCTCGATTTTTGTTCCCCGAGGTTATTGACTAAAAAAACCATTTTCGGCATATTACATCTCGTCAAGTGACGGTGGATGTAGCTCAGCAGGTAGAGCACCAGACTGTGGCTCTGGGTGTCGCGGGTTCGAACCCCGTTATCCACCCTGCCCGCAGCCCGAAAGGGACGATGCAATGCGTTCGTAGCTCAGCTGGATAGAGCAACGGACTTCGAATCCGTAGG
>CAZIRF010000053.1:0-15434 GCA_964541755.1 uncultured Spirochaetales bacterium
CTCAAGGGTATCAAAGCCCGCGTGGACCACCTTGTCCATGATGGTCTCTCCCACCCCCTCCAAATCGAAACCGGCGACAAATTGTGCCAGCGAGAGATCCCGTCGACGGCGAATACTGGCGACAACCTTTGCCGCAGATTTTTCCCCCATCCGTTCAATTTTGAGGAGGTCATCGCTTGAAAGATCGTAGAGATCGGAAACCGAAGACAGCCGCCCGGCTTCAAAGAGGCGTGACAGAAGCTGATCGCCCAAATCGCGAATATCGAGAACCGACACCCACTTCTCGATGCGGTGGTGGAGTCTCTTCGGGCAGGCGGTATTCGGGCAGTAGAGACGGGTACCTGCATCGACGAGGCCTGTGCCGCAGCGGGAACAGGAAGAGGGCATGCTGATAGTTGAGCCCGCATCCACAGCCCCGGGGGCCAGGCCCTCTATCTTTGGGATTATCTCGCCGCGTTTTACCACGAAAACCGGCAGGCCGATACGCAAACCCAGCGCCCGAATTTGATCGGGGTTGTTGAGGTTGGCCCGCTGGACCGTCGTACCGGCCAGGCGTACCGGGTCGACAATGCCAACCGGGGTATAGGTGGCACCAGATTCACTCCAGACGACCTCCCGCAGGATGCTTATCGCCCGTTCAAGCTCGAATTTGAAGGCAATCTGCTGTTCGGGACGCGCGCGACGCAGGTCATGGATATCGCTTTCCGGGGTTTTTACCACGAGTCCGTCGATATCATACGCGAGCTCCTCACGCGCAGAGGCAAGGGTCTCCCGCAGGGTAATGACGGCCTGCGCATCCGCGACCAGCTGCGTCTTGACCACATCGAAGCCCCGGTCTTTGAGCCATTGGGCCTTTTCATCCTCTCGCGTGAAACCGCCGCTCTCGCTGTGATCGGCGACATCGTAGACAATGACACAGAGATCCCCAACCCCCTCGCCGTCCTTGCGCCGCATGAGGCCGTTTGCCGCATTGCGGCAATTTGCCTTGTTGCGGTGCTTTTCGCGCCACACCGAGCGCGGCATGAGGACCTCGCCGCGGACCCCGCCTGAAAAGCCGGTACCCAGTTCGCGGACGCAGCCCTTCATCTTGAGTGCGTTGGCCAGTATGTCATCGCCCACAATCCCGTCGCCGCGTGTTACCGCCCGCACGAGGACGCCGCGCTCGTACTGGAGTTCGAGACTCGCCCCATCCAGTTTGTGCTGTACCAAAAAGGGACCGCCCCCCTGGCGCGCCGCCCAGGAGAGGAATTCATCCGGGTTGGCCGCCTTCTCCTGGCTTCCCATGGGGATGATGTGCCGCGCTTTGGGGAAGGTGCCGCTGGCATCCGCCCCTATTGCCGTGAGAACCGGATGGGAAGGAGCCCGCCTCTTGAGCTCGTCCCAAAGGGCGTCAAAGGTACTGTCGTCAACGAGGGCCTCCCCGTTGTAGTAGGCATCCTGATACGCCACAATGAGCCGGGCGAGCTCGTCGATACGCGCAGAATGCATCGCGGATTCGTCCCCCGCAAAAGGGCCTGCGCCGGCAGCGCCGGGCAAAGCGGCTTCCAGACTATCAGATTGAATCTCTTCCTCTTCAAAGGAGAACTCCGGGACGTCGGGGCGACTCATGGGGTCTCCTTTCGCTCGAAAAGAACTTCCCGGATGACATGTTCCCGGTCGAGACCCTTCCGCTCGAATTTTGTCTCTGGTCGCCAGTTCTGCGGCGGCGCGAAGGATTCAAAATGGTTTTCGAGCATCGGGGTTGCAGTGAGTTCTGCCAGGGCTTCCTCGCCGTACTCGGCCCAGTCGCTCACAAAATAGACATAGCCGCCGGGGGCAAGACGCGAGGCGAGGAGGTCGGTAAAGGGGCGGCGCACCAGACGCCGCTTGTGGTGCTTTTTCTTGGGCCAGGGGTCGGGGAAAAAGATATGAAAGGCCGATACCGACGCTTCCGGCAGCATGTTTTCGAGGACTTCCACCGCGTCGTGTTCGATTATCCGGATATTTTCAAGACCGTGCTCGCGCATCTCCCACAGAAGCCGCCCCACCCCGGGTCGATGCACCTCGATGCCCAGATAGTTGATATCGGGCTTGTCGCGGGCGATCATCCAGGTGGCCTTGCCCATACCGAAGCCGATTTCGACGACGAGCGGCCGATCGTTCCCGTAAACTGCCGCTGTCTCGAGGCGCTCTGCGGTATACGGGATCACAAAGCGGGGGGAGA
This sequence comes from uncultured Spirochaetales bacterium, assembly GCA_964541755.1. GTDB lineage: Bacteria > Spirochaetota > Spirochaetia > Treponematales > Breznakiellaceae > CAZIRF01. Next base: position 2,204 of record CAZIRF010000053.1, read on the forward strand.
GTTCCCTCCATGCGGCCTCTTGGGCGGGACTCATGCGCCCGCCGCGAACGACGAAGCTGCGAATTGTCCTGGAGGAATACCCCTGGTTCTTTTGATCTTGTTCATGCTTTTGCTCTTCGTTCAAGCCTGCGTTCTCCTGCCCTTCGTGGGGATTCATATGTTGCATGAGTCGCCAAGTGATGGCGTCCAACATGCCTCTGTCCCGATTATCGGGTGTAGGGGACTGATGGAGTCAAGATGCCACCAATCCCGTCGATATCCTCTGCCCAAAGGGCAATTGTCCGGGTCGTTTCGGGTAGCTTGAGATTGCGCACCCGACCGGATTTCTCCTCCACTTCCTGAACCTTTACCCGACCCCCTCCTTCATCATAGGCAATGAGCTGATGTCGTGCCCAGGAGGACTGCAGGGTATACGTATCGCCTTCAATAAGGAGATTCGGCGCCTCTGGCCAAGAGGAGGGTATTTTGAGGATAAAGCTGCGTTCGGCCCGCTCGCCCGCTTTGTCAGAAAGGAGCACCCGCCATGACCCCGCCGGAAAGGGCGCGCCGTTTGGCATGCGCAACTCATGGGAACCCAGCCAATTCTCGCCCGAATGTTCTATCCAGAGCCATTGGCTGCTATCAAGGTGCCAATAAAGCTCTTCTGAATCATTGACAAGCCAGAGCTCTTCGAGATCGATAATGCCGTCCTCGTCGCGCACCATGCAAAAAAAGCTCAGGTATTCATTTATCCCGGTCCCGCTTGCAGCAGATTCCTTTTGCGCATATTCGGCATCAAGGGAGGCATCCGTACGAACAATACGGGTAGAGACGGCCAGAATCTCCGGCAGGGCCCGGGTACAGGAGGAAGTGATCGAGACCAAAATGAGCAATAAAGCGAGCGGCAAGCCCCGATTCCCCGGTGGAGCATGTACCCGCAATCGATACGTTTTCATCGTCACCCAGTGTACCACAGTCGGGCCGGCCGGGAAAAGACAGGGCTGCCATCCGAAGAATTTGTTGCCTCCCCGGAACAGTGGTCGTACATTGTAGGCATCCTGTACCGGGATTGCGTGCAATCCCCCATTCAGCCTGGAGGCGATCATGTTTGATTTCATCGAGTATCAGTCATCACCCGGCACCGATAAAACCCGGGATATCATCGTCTATGCACTTTCGACCTGTGGTTTTTGCAAGAGGGCACTCGCCTTTCTCGATACCAACAACATTTCATACCGCTATGTGTACATGGACAAGATGGATTTTGAGGTAAAGGAAAAGATCAAGGCCGCGCTGCGCGAGCGCTTCAATGAGCACATATCCTTTCCCTACGCGGTAATCGACGACAGTGAAACACTCGTGGGTTTCATCGAGCCCGATTGGCGCAAGCGGGTACTCGGGGGGGAAGCATGAAGAGCAAGACGCTCGACGATGTTCGGCTTTTTACCCGTATGGTTGCAGACAAGCAGGGCTGGGAACCGAGTAGGGATCCCTCCTTCTATGAGGACTTGTGCACCGGCCTTGAAAGTAACTGGAACCGCTATGGATATTTCCTCTGCCCTTGTCGTGACAGTGCCGGCTCGCGCGAAAAGGATCAAGAAGTCATCTGCCCCTGCACCTATGCACGGGAGGATATCGAAGAATACGGCCACTGCTACTGCTCGCTCTACTGGTCAAAGGACTTTGCCAAATCGGGAAAGAGCCCGTCGGGCATACCGGACCGCGATCGGAGGGATTGACCCCCCTCATGGATGCCTGTTTCAAATATCGGATGTCTTTGAGAGGGCGTCTATATATTGAATGAGAGGGTGATAACCGTCGTGTCGGAGCTCTTGATTTGGCTAACGGCCGACTCGAACTTGATGCCCACCTTTTCACAGGCTTCACTCAAGTACGAAAGGTAGTAAAGACCCAATTCCGTATCCGCTTCGCCCGGCGGAATTTCGCGATAAAAATCAAGCAGGGATTTCTTACGCAGGTTTGCGGCCTTTTTCGCATCAATATTGTCTTTCACCAATTGATATTCGTCTTCCTGGTTATACAGGGTTATCTGCAAGCGCCCCTGTGTCCCGATTGATGAACTCGTCCCGCCTATCTTCCAGGCTATATAGACCAACTCATCCTTTTTTCGCAATTCGTCCACGACCCGACGGCGAATACCGGGATCATAAAGAACGGCGTTTGGATCCTCGGTGCCCCGATAGAGAAATGCAGCCTCGCGGCGCAAGTTCGTATTTTCGGCGTTTACCGCAAGTTCGATTACATTGAGAGCCACATACTCGGCTATCTTCGCCTTTTCCATATAAACAGAGAGAAGACTCATCAGCTCTTTGGCAATAAACTCATAGCCTTCGACATCGTGGAATTTGGAAAGGATAAACCAGGTTGCCCCACGCAGACTGTCGATGAATTTCTCACTCAAAAGAAGCTGGGTATTGAGTTCATCGGGCAAGAGCTCCCCGTTACGCATAATCTTTTTTCGAATAGGCACGAGAAGTTCCTGTTTGATCTGTGCCATGACATCGGATCGTTCCCGAAAATATGACTGCAAGAAGCCTTCGTTAAAACGGGTTTTCTCATCCAGTATTGATGCCGGGTTCGAACGATTCCAGCGCTTTATGACATCCGAAGCCATGATACGGGTAAAGAGGGTCGCATCAAATTGACGGTAGAGAATACCAAAAACCACCAGTTTGGAGAGATCCATAACCTCCTGACGGCAGGAGACGAATTCGGCACGGGCAATCTCTATCTTCGAAACGTAATCGATCAGGAGCATACGCTGTATCGAGGAAGGTACAAAACGCTCAAGAAGCAGCCCATGCTCCTCGGCGTTGTCGGCGAGCTTGAACTTGGTGAGTTTTTTGTTCTGCCGTATGAATACAGTAGTTCCCTCATCGGTCAAAATGACTTTAAGGGGGAGATCAAGGACTGTTTTTTTTTCTGGCGACGGCATTTATGACACGCTCCTTGGACGAGTATACAGGAGGCCCCCGATTCTGTCATTATCGATTTTTCATACCCTCGAGAACAGCCAGCAGGGATGCGTGTGCTTGACCGGCAGAGAACGGGAAGGCTATTGTTGACTTCGTAATGCAAATGCCCCATGCAAATAGCCGTTCACAACTCTTTTTTCTCTTGTCATATATACTGATAGTCTGTTGCGCACCAACGGGTGCTGTTGCTTCAAGCCGCGAAATGCTGCAAATTCGGGAAATACTTGAAGAACGGAGCATCCCCTTCGAGGTTCGCCCCCTTAAAGCCCAAACAGGGGCCTTCGGAGAGAACACCCTGGTTCGACTCTCAGCCGATGACGCAAGTAATTCACAGAAAGCAGTTCTCGTTATTGCTGTCCCGGTTGAAGATAACCGGCTCGGCATGGAGAGCGCAATCGACCTTATTGTCGAATTGAGCGAGTCAGCACAGGGAACGCCCCTTCATGTCTTTTTCCTCGATGATGAAACGAGCCGCATACCCCTACGCTATGGCATGCCACGCCACTTCGGTTTGCGTGCCCTTATTGCCGAATATCCGGTTCCGGAAGAACGCTCCGTGCTCTATTTTGCCCCCGGGAACAGGGCTGAAGATTTAACGGTCCAACACGCCTCATCCGGCACACTTTCGCCATTGGCTACATTAAAACCACTCATGGCAGCCTTGGACAAAAACAGGATATCCTGGGCACTTGAGACCCCGTGGAACGAACTCTTTCGTTTGCGACTCGTCGATGGCCCCGAAGCCCTGCAACTGCTCAATACGGCCGGTTATCACGCCATTGCCATCACCAGCCCCTCAAAAAGCACTCCGCTTCTTGCTGCACGTGAAAACGACACCCTGTCTGCCGAATCACTTGCCCAAGCCCTTGCAGACTATACCCTCGCGCACCCTCATAGCTTGGAGGCACCGGACAAACGCTATACCCTTTTCCAACTTGGGCAGCGTGTTTGGCCGATTGATGAGCAATTTGTCATAATTGCGTTCCTGCTCGTAATCGTACTGTCCAGTGTGTACATACTCGTTTACTCAATGACCAAACGCAGTATTCTTGTCGCCCGAATGCGTGTTTTCTTGCGCCGTGTATGGATATTGGGAGTACTCGCCCTCGTCCTCTTTATCTGCCTGTTCGCCGCCGAATATTTTGTGAGCACCGCATATCGACGCATTACCGGATCTGCACAGGCACTCGGAAGCATGCACATGGCGGCCAAGGGCCTCTTGACCATCATTACGGCAATAGCGTTTTACATGCTCCTCAACCTGCTAATCTTGTATCGCCGCCTTCCCGTACGCAGTCATTTTTGGGCTGTTGCAACCATTGTGTTCTTTGCCCTCGCAACCCTCGTCACTGCCAGTATCGACTTCACCTTCGTACCGGTTTTTTTATGGGCCTATGTTCTCTCATTTGTTTCCGCCCAGTTCTCCCGCATGCTCCCCTCGCTCCTGCTGGCGATAGCTGCCATGTTCCCCGTTGTAAATACCGCTATAGGGGCCGCCATGACAAAGGGGTCCCGCCTCCTCGAACTCTTCACAACCGGATCGCCTCTTGCCAGCCTCTACATGGTAATCGTACTTCTTCCCTTCATGCTTCTTGTAAAAAAATCACTGCCCACCCGTTCCCGAAGGCTCGGCTTTTCGACAATTGCCATCAGATTGCCAATGCGCATCACCTTTTGCGCGGTCAGCATTGCAGCCAGCCATTTTGCGTTTTCCACCCTTCCGGCCACGCCACAGGAAAACAAGGCAAGTATACAGAGAATATCCCCTCAGCCCCGGGTGGGGGCAGGCGTTGACGAAGATTCTACCATCAGTCTTGTACGAAGGGAATTTCTCGATCGTCAAACCATTTCCATAAGCATACCCACGACAGACAAACCCGATCGCGTTGAAATCGAAATTATTGGGGATAGCGCGCTCTTTGTTTACGACAGTCAAGTCCCATGGCTTGCAGACGCCTCGGGAACACACATCACTTTTACTACCGGCGAAAATCCTCCAGACCCCCTTTCTTTCGATGTAACCCTCCAGCGTAATGCAAAAGGCATCATTCGCGCGCGAAAACTCTCATACGATGACAATACCGAAACCATGAGCGAACGCTTGGAACTCAAACGACTGGAAAGCAAATGAATACCGTCATTCTCCATGCGGATCTTGACGCTTTTTACGCATCGGTAGAACAGCTTGATGCCCCACACTTGAAAGGGAAACCGCTTATCGTCGGTGGCATTGATGGCACTCGGGGAGTCGTATCGGCCTGTTCGTATGAAGCACGCAGCTTCGGGGTGCATTCGGCCATGCCCATGGTCCAGGCGCGAAAACTCTGTCCGGAGGCAATATGCCGCCCCGTCCGCATGGCGCGATACCAGGAACTGTCACGCAGCATCATGGCGATCCTCTCCCGCTATACGCCCTCTTTACGCCAAATTTCTGTGGATGAAGCCTTTCTCGATGCCAGTGGTACAGAACGCCTCTTTGGCCCCGCAGAGGAACTTGCCGAACGCATCCGGGAAGATATCCGTGCAGAGACCTCTCTTGCCATCACCATTGGCATTGCCCCAAACCGATATCTTGCCAAAATGGCAAGCGCCGCGGCAAAACCCGACGGGATACGCTGCATCCAAGAGAATGAAGCGCTTGCTTTCATCGACGAACGGGGTCTAAAACGCCTCTGGGGCTTTGGCAGCAAAACCCTCGAACAGCTTGCCCGACGCGGCATACACGACATCCCCGGTCTTCGCGCCATGAGCCAGGCACAACTGAGCATGTATTTCGGGCAGGCACAGGCGAGCTTCATGCACGCAGCCGTTCGGGGTGAAGACCCCGGTATTTTCAATGAAGAAGTTCAGTCTTCCTCTATCAGTATTGAACGTACCTTTCCCGTTGATATCAGTGCGCGGGACATTCTCGAAACAATATTGCTGGAATTGGCGGAAGAACTGGCCTACCGGATGCACTGCGAGGGAGGCTTTTCACGTACCCTGCAAGTCAAACTGCGGCGAGCCGACTTCGTGCGCCAGAGTATTCAACAGACACACGAAACCCCCTTTACCACCGCACAAGAACTCTGGCTCTGCGCGTGCAAGCTCCTCGCCCAAAAGCACCCTGCGGGACAGTCCCTGCGACTCCTGGGCCTCTCGCTTCAGGATGTAAAAAAAGAAGGCAGGGGAGAAACGCAGGGAGAACTCTTCGAACGGGGCAATGAGGGCATGCGCCGGGTGGAAGCGGCCCTTTCGGCCCTGCGCAGCCAAAAGGGACTGCATGTCACCCGGGCACGCCTGCTCAAGCGCCCGCCAAACACACCCCATCGGTATTGAACGACCCGCGCATGCCGTGCCCCCTCAACCACAAGCTGCCTATTCGGCGAGGGCCTCGCCTATAGCATCCAACTGTCCCTCGAGGGAGCTGACCACATCTGAACGCGCAACATCGTAGAAAGCGGCCACAGCAGCATCCCCGTTTGCCGCCTGCGCCCGATGGCCAATGGGGTGCAGACTCATTGCGACAGAACCATCAGCACGAAGAATACGCAATTGGGTGCGCCCTTTTACGGTGAAAATATTGAAGGCCTTTCCGTTATAGACCATCTGCTGGGGCTCTTCATATTCGGTAAAGGCGAGTATGTAGAATGCGCTGTTATCCTCGCCACCCCCCTGGGGGAGCACCGTCGCGTCGCCGGCAAATATGCGCGAGACATCCTCGGCGGCAAATTGGCCGGCTCCAGGAATGAGATCCATGTCCAGGGGATCGAGCACCCGTACGAGACTGTCCAGTATTCCCCGATCCGGAACCCCGGCCACCGACGTTCCCGGTGCCCGCTCAAAGGCAAATACCCTCGCCACACGGGGCAAGGGGGCATAACTGAAGTCCAGGAAGACGTCTTTGAAATAGATACTCTTTCCCCGGTTACTGATAACCAGACTCGCCCGAATTACCGCGGGGACATCCGCACGGGAAAGCCCCCGCAGAGGGGTGGCCGCTACCCCGTAAGAATCGGTGAGCACCTGCGTATCAAGATCCCCGAGGCCTTCGACAAAGGTAAAACGCACCGGTGCATCGCGCACAACCGATTTGCCGTACTCGTAATTGGCCACCAGACGCAGTGACGGCATGGGTCCCTGCCCTCGGGCGGCGGGACGGGCATCTGCAATACGCGGGGTCCCGTCAAGGAGCCATTCGTCGACATACTCGAAACGCAGCTTGGTTCCATATGCCGCAATTTCCGCCCGGGTACGGGAGATAAGCGCTTCACGCTCTGCCTGTATCGCAGAGTCTTTGCCCTGGGCGCTCTGTTCATCGAGCGCAAGTATCCCCACGAGCTCCTTGAGCCCTTGAATCGGGTGATTGAGATCAAAGGCCTCGCGCGCGGATTCCTCAAGGGAGCGCATTTTTTCGAGGGTTTCCCGTTCTCCACTTGCAGGAGCAGGGGTGACGGCGTCAGAGGCCTCGGGTTGTGCATCGGAACTAGAGGCTGATACTGACGCATCGGCATCGCCCCCGGTTTTGACAGATTCCGATGTATTCTCGACTGATCCCGACGCGTTATCGACAGCCTCCCCATTGGGGCCCGGTGAAGAGACGCAAGAAGAGAAAGCCAACAGGGCGAGAAAGGCGACAAGAGATGTGCGCATGTTTTTTCCTCCGTGAAAGTGTTTTACCATGCGAGAGTCCACATAATTTCTTCGGTACTGGTAAGGATATCACTTGCGGGGGCTTGAAACACGACCTGCCGCTCATCTTCTGTCACAAGCGACACCCCGCTTGAAGAAAGACGCGTGGGGGTTTGAAAACGTATCCGTATATCGTAATCGGCAAAGAGGACTTTTACGAGTTCCACGAGATCGCTGTCCAAGGGGCCGGCGTTGTCCGACAGGCGCAGCGAGAGGCTCGTTCGATCGCCATCGCGGGTCAAACGGGCGGTTCGTCCATTTGCGGACAAAAAAGAAACCAGGGCTTCGACGGTATCGAAGGAGACCATGGCTTCAACGCGTACATCACGTTCATCCTCTGTTGTCTTGAAGGCTTCGAGCTCCAGGGCCCCGATACGGGACAGACTGCGCTCGAAATCGGCCTCGCCAACCGGAAGGGGCAGCCAGCGCTCGTTTCCATCGAGTTTGCCCATGGACTCCACGGTGCGGGATATGCGGTACGACAAATTCATGACGCCGGATCCATCGGCCTTGACCTCGATATCGGCATCTATGGCCAAACAGGAGAAAAACAGGAAGGAAGAAAGCCCCAGCACCAGTTGAAGGACACGGCGACTTGCGCCGAAAGCCGTTTTTGCTACCACGTTAACGCTCCATATACAATATCGGGGATATGCCCCGCCCCCGGGAGTCTGACTTTTCCGGAAGGCTCATGTATTATTGCAGGGAGATGCGATACGAGCACAACGACAAGCGGCGCTCCCCCCTTGTCACAGTATGCCTTGCTTTTCTCCTCTGCTCAACACCCTTGTCGGCGCAGGAGGCCGCTCCGCAGGAGGCGGCCCCGACCATTTTCAACATCCCCCTTGGCAGCAACGAGGTAACGCTCTCCTTCAAGGGCTACTGGAAGGGCAACGGGAGCCTCCTGGGGGGGCTGGGTATCAGTCTGGACGGAAGCAGCCCCTGGGCCCTCTCCTGGCAGTCGCCCGGCGCCCCTCTGCTCTTTGCCCAGGAACTGGACCTCGATGTATTCCTCGAAATCAATCGCCAGTGGTTCCTCGAGACCTGCTTCAGCGACACTGCCGCCCTGGAAGAATATCGCATGGGGTACCGGGGTAAAGAACATGAAACCCTGGAATACGTCGTTTTGGGCAATTCGGGCCTCGAATACCCCGCCCTGCCCTTTAGCAATTTGGGAGGAGACACCCCCTCTTCCATCGGCGGCTATACCCGCTTGGGCACGGGCGCTGTCAAGGTCCACGCCCTTGCACGCTACGACAACAGCGCCCGGAAGGAAAAGACCTGGACTGGCTCGAGGGAATCCTCCTACAGCCTCGTCTCGCCCCTCGAGCGGGAGCGGGGCATGGCCTTCGTCCTGTCGCAGACGGATATTTCCGGGGATGTGACAGTTTGGTTGGAGGACGGCGAAAGCGGGACAATCGAAGTCGTTGATGCGAGCGGAACTGCCCGTTTCCGCCGGGCTGTCCTTGGCGAATATGCCCTTTCAAAGGAAGAGGGACTCCTTGAATTGGCTGATGCGCCCGAAGGGCGGGTCCTTGTCCACTGGAGCGGATTGACGGCTCCCGTTTATACAGATCCCTTCCTTCAACCAGTAAGGCAGGCTTTTCTCGACGCGAGCGAGGGCTCCATCGACATAAGCGCTCTCCCCCTGCCGGGAGGGGGCGCTCCGGCAACAATAGAGGGGCTTCCCAGCCTCGTCCTGTACGAAAAAGGGACCTTCTCGCCCTGGGAGGTTCAGAACCGCTACAGAGGCCCCCTGGGCGCGACAGAGGCGGTCTTGATCGAGGCCGCCAATGGCAAGGTGCAGGACGGCTACGCCGTTCGCGCCCTCGCCGACAGCCGGGAGACGGATGAGCAGACCGCCTTCACGGAAGATGACACCGGTCGTTGGATACTCCTTGCCGGCAGCGCCAGCCGCAACCGCCGCTCGGTCGAAGAGCGCTGGCCCCTGTTGGAAGCGGCTCCACAGCTCTACCTGCCCGCCGCTCGCATCGATGACAGCGGCCTTCGCCTGCGTTTTTTGACCGAAGGCCCCGAATCGGCCTATTACATCGGGACCGATGCCATCGCCCAAACGGTCCGCGTCTACCGAAACGGGGTTGAAGACGCCCTCGCCGTCTTCGATCCGGATACCGGCATCGTCACCCTCTCGAGCCCCGTCCGCGAGAATGAACGCGTACGTATAAGCTGGGCAAAGGCCACGGAGGAAGCCGCGTACGGGAGCCTCGCACTCGGTTTGGGTCTCGTAAAAGAGGAGACGGCGGATGATCCTGTCGGCTGGGGGTCGGCCCTCTTCTTCCGCTGGTCCCTGCTCGAAAACGCCTGGGCCTCTGCCGGGAGCCAGTATCCCGGAGCCCTGGGGGCGAGCGCCTGGGCCCGCTATAAAACAGAACAACTGCTGATATCGGCGGCTGCCTCGATTTCGCACAGCCAGAACGATACGAGCGGCCTCTACCGCATCGACGGCTTTGGCGAGGAAGTCTTTACCCTGTGGCCGGCCTCCTTCGAGACGACACGGCCGGGCCCTTCTTCAGAACTCGGCGGCCTTCCAGAGAGTGAGCGACAACCCCTCGTATTCCGCGATTACAGTTATACCGACTTTTTCGGGACCTCCTTGGGGAACTTCTCCCGGGGGGCACCGGTCGAAAGTGGCGAGGAAGGGCCCTACCCGGTCATGGACAGCAGCATGGGGGGAGCGGTCCTCGCCGCAGAGTTTTCCCTTAAAAACCAATGGGCCGGCTGGCAGATCGACATCACCGAGCTTTCGGACCTCTTCGCCCGGGCCGGAACTATCAGCCTGCCCCTCTATTTCCGGAACCTGACCGGGAGCGGTGGGGTACGCGTATCCCTTCAGGCAGGGGCCCTCTCCCAGCCGGAGGACTGGCTCATCGAACAGCCGGACCTCGTCTGGACCCAAACCCTTGCCTATGCAACGGTTGGTGCGGCTCCCGCGAACTGGCAGCTTGTCTCCTTGAGTCTCGAGGAGGAGGACCGCGCCGCCCTCGCCGCCTGCCGTGCATTGCGGATAGTCATTCAGGCGATGGATACCAGCCCCGAGCTTTCGGGCATACTCGTCACCGGCCCCATCCAGATTGAAGGGAGCCTCCACTCGCGCTGGCGCCTCCCCGCCGGGGCGGCCGCAGAGCCGGTCCTCGCAGAGGCGGCTTCCAGCGGGTATACGGCCTCGAAACCCGATCCGGGCCTTGCGGCAAGCTGGCCCGAGCGCATAAACCGGGTCTCGCTTGATGAGGCAAACCGGGTTCTCGATTGGCAGCTCGACAGTCTGGCCAGCGACGAGGGGACGGCCATCGCCAAGCGCTATGCGGCCCTGCCACTGGAGGACTACGAGGCCCTCTCGATTCTGGTCAAGGCTGATAGCGAAGACCCCCTCGCGGGGCTCTTCGAGCTTGCAATCGCCGATACGGCGGCAGAGGCCCTCTCCACGACTGCGACCCCGGCCCTCAAGCTCAGCCTACCCCTCAAGGAGTTTACAGCGGGGAGCTGGCAGCTCCTGCGCGTGTCCCTCGTCGACGGCACGGTGACCCTCGACGGCAACTTGTTGTCTCCAGCCGTATTTGCGCGCAACCCGGCGAAAGACAGCGGCGAGAGCGCCGTCGTCGCCATCAGCCTGAGACCGAACGGTGAAAGCCTCCCGACAGACCTGGTCCTGTCGATTGATGAACTCTCCCTTGAGGAAAGCAGGGGCTGGTGGGCGGCCCTCGGGGCCCTCGACTACGATCAGAAGATTCCCGGGGCCATACTCTCAAAGGGCGAGACCGTCCTGCTGTCGGACTATACGGGGAGCGCCACCCTGCGGGGCAGCCTCCCCTTCGACGAAGCGAGCCGGGCCCGGCTCCAGTCGCGGGGGGACTTTTCCATCGGTATATTGGGCGCCAAGGCACATGCAGGCGGGGCCTTCACCCTCGAACAGGATGAGTTTACCCGCGCCCTCACCCATCGTATCGAGATTCCCCTTGGGCCGCTCGCCTGGAAGGACGAGCTCTCGTACGAACCCGACGAAAACGCAAGCGCGAGTGCGCGAAGCCTCTCTGTTTCGGGCCCCTTGAACGCAGTGTTCACACAGACGGCAGTACGTGAACGGGCCGGCCTTACCCAAGAATACCGTTTGACCGGATCGGCGGGAACGCCCTATCAGCTGGTAACGCCCCCAGCCCCGGCCTCTTCCGGTCAGGAAACGACGCCTCCAACGGACAAAACAGCTGCGACAAGCAACCCGGCAGGCCTGTCGCTCTTTGCAGGGGTGGAAGCCGCTGCCCGGTGGGACAGTGTCGACAGCCCCCTCGAACCGCAGTTCAGAAGCTGGCCCGAAGCCATTGCAGACAGTTATTTCGACCTCGTTCCGATAGAAGGTTCGCAATCGGCGGCTCGCAGCTTTTTTGCCAAGCTAACCCTCTCCGGCGGTTTCCCCGGAGCCGGACTCATCCTGCATGCCGAAGTGTCCGGCGATTACGACAGGAGTCTGCAACAAAAAGTGGACAGCGGCTTGTATTCCCTGTCTGTCCCCTGGTCTGTATTTTCGGAAATATTCACGCTTACCCTGTCGCGCAGCCTCCTCTCCCGTGCCCCAAACGATTCGCAATCTTCACTTGAAGACCTCCAGTTCCTTGCAGACTTTTTTGGTGCAGGGGCAGATCTGTACACGGCAATACCCGCGTACAGTCTCTTCGAAGCGGCTCATTCCGATCGCTTTTCCCTCTTTGGAGCGGGGAGTGTCGAAACCCTTTGGCGTGATCGGCTCGCCCTCGACTGGGGACCCGCACGCAGGACGGGGCTCCGGGCCCTGTTCCTTCCGTCAAAAGCCGCTTTTGCCCTTGAACGGGAAAGCGCCTCGCAGCTGGAGAGCATGGACGACACCCTGCGCCTGTCGCTATCCGCCTTGACAGCCGCTGTCAACCTCTTTGGCGACTTTGGAACCCATCGGCTCACCGGTCTTTTTACCAGCGATCAATACAGCCAGATTCTTTCACTCGAAGTCCCTGTCGGGGGCAGTGCGCCCCTCGGAGATTGGGAGCTCAATACCCGACATACCGCAAGCTTCTTGCGAAAGGGGGCCGGCACACTCGGTGTGAGCAACAGTCTGACGATAAACGCGGACGGATTCCGGGAAGTCTTTTCCGGATCACTCACCCGAAATACCGCAAAAAGTCCTTCACGCTGGCTCTTCGTGCGCATCACCCCTCTTCTGTCGCGTCTTTTGAACGGCGAGTACCTCAAAAACCTCCATGAGGCGCCCCTCAAAACCGAAGCTGTCGAGCAGGCAGCCTTCAACATGGAACAGGGGGTTAATGACAGCTGGCAGTTCACCTTTTCGCATGAAGACCGGGTGAGCGCCGGAAAGCTGGCCGTTCTCTCGTTGATTGCCAGCCTCGGGGTGGGGCAGACAGAGGTGGCGGCAGCCATCAGCCTCAATGCCTCGGCCACCATCTCGTTCACCCTGCGTTTTTAAGGCAGGACAGTGCTGATGTTTGACAAACTGGACAGGGATACCGGGTTACAGAGTATCCTTTGTGGGCACCTCGAAAAACTCAGTGGAAGCATGATAGAATGAGCTATGAAGCAGAAGG
>CAZIRF010000054.1:0-14947 GCA_964541755.1 uncultured Spirochaetales bacterium
GTCGGGCGCTGGCGCGCCCGACGCTTCGCGGGCAGCGGGTCACCGCTGCCCGCGAAGCCTGAAGCCCCGGAGGCAGCCCTATAGGGCTGCCTCCGGGGCCGTGGCGCTTATGCGAGTGTGAAGGTGATTTCCTTGGCAATGGCGGATATTTTCACGCCCTTCTTGCTGCCGTCGGGAAGTGTTGCCGGCCCGTCGACGCGGCAGCCTGTATCAGCCGTGGCCCCATTAGCCCAAGAGAGCTCGACCGATCAATCGGAAAGCCCTTCGAGACTCTTGATGGTCACGGTCTTTCCCGCCTGCGAGAGCTCGAAGCGGGCGACACTCTTGCCGCTTCCGTCCCCGGCAGAGGCCGTGAAGCCTGTCTTGCCGTCAAGGACACCGCACTGGAGGGTCAATGCCTTCTTCCAGTCGTATACGACATCCGTATCGTTGGAGCCCATCAGCACGATGCTGTTCTCCCGTACGAAGAGGGGCAGGGCCATGAAGGAGTAGTCCTCCGTGTACCACTTGCCGCCCTCGAGGACGCGCCCGTCGAGGAGGCCCACCCACTTTCCGGCGGGGAGGTAGTACTCGGCCGTTTTGTCGTCGAGGACGGGGGAGGCGAGTATCGAGGATCCCAGCATGTACTGGCGGTCCAGGGTACGGCAGGCGGGGTCCTTGGGGTACTCAAGAAGCATGGCCCGCATCATGGGCGTGTTGTGTGCATGGGCTTCTCCGCTTGCGTCGAGCAGATAGGGCATGAGGCGGCACTTGAGCTTTGTGAAGTAGCGCACGACGTCGACGGCCTCTTCGTCATAGAGCCACGGGACCCGGTAGCTGGTGGAGCCATGGAGGCGGCTGTGGCTCGACATCAGGCCGAAGGCCACCCATCTCTTGTAGACCTCGGGGCGGGCCATTGACTCGAAGCCGCCGATATCGTGGCTCCAGTAGCCAAAACCCGAGAGGGTGAGCGAGAGGCCGCCGCGAAGGCTCTCTGCCATGGACTCGTAGGTGCCGTAGCAGTCGCCGCCCCAGTGGACCGGGAACTGTTGGCAGGTGGCCGTTGCCGAGCGGGCGAAGAGGCAGGCCTCGGTTTCGCCGCGATACTCGACGAGGAGGTGAAAGACGCACTTGTTGTAGAGGTAGGTGTAGTAGTTGTGCATCTTGACCGGGTCACTGCCGTCGAAGTACGCGACCTCTGTGGGGATTTCCTCGCCAAAGTCGGTCTTGAAGCAGTCGACGCCCATGTCCAAGAGGGCACGCAGCTTGTCCTGGTACCACTTGACGGCCCCGGGATTGGTAAAGTCGACGTAGCCCATACCTGCCTGCCACATGTGCCGCTGGTAGACGTCGCCGTTGGGTCTCTTCAAGAGGTAGCCCTTCTCCATGCCTTCTGCGAAGAGCTCGCTGCGCTCCCCGATGTAGGGGTTGATCCAGACGCAGATTTTGAGGCCCTTGTCGTGCATGCGCTTGAGCATGCCAACGGGGTCGGGGAAGGTCTCGTTGTCCCAGATGAAGTTGGACCAGTGGTGGCCCTTCATCCAGAAGCAGTCGAAGTGGAAGACGTGCAGGGGGATGTCCCGTTCTTTCATGCCGTCGACAAAGCCGGTGACAGTCTTCTCGTCGTAGTTGGTGGTAAAGCTCGTCGTAAGCCAGAGCCCGAAGGACCAGGCGGGGACGAGGGCGGGGCGACCGCTGATTGCCCCCAGCTTGTCGAGGACGCCCTTGGGCTCTCCCCCGTAAATGAAGAACCAGTCAAAGTCTTCGCCGGGTACCGAGAACTGGGCCCGCTCAACCTGCTCGGTCCCAATCTCGAAGCTCACTGCCCCGGCGTCGTTGACGAGCACGCCCCAGCCGCGGTTCGAGAGGAAGAAGGGGACATCCTTGTAGCCCTTGTCCGAGCAGGTCCCGCAGTCGGCATTCCACATCTCGACGCTCTGGCCCAGTTTGGTAAAGGCCGAAAAGCGTTCGCCCAGGCCGTAGATCTGCTCGCCGGGCTTGAGGACGAGTTGTTCACGCAGGAAGGTACCCTTACCGGCCTTCTCCATAAGGCCAAGGGCCTTGAAGGGGCTTTCGGTGATGAGTTCGCCACTTGCTGCATCGCGGAAGGAGAGGCTCCAGGGTTTGCGGGTGACGACGAGTTTGACCGAACCGGAGACGACCTCGACCGTCTCATCAGTCTCCTTGACCGACAGGGGCAGGGCAGCCTCGCTCACGGCAAAGTCCGGGCCCTTCTTGATCCGCCCCTTGTAGTGGACGAGCCGGACGCGGAAGACCCCTTCAAGGGGGCTGGAGATGATAACCGTGAACATGTGTCCCTCGAGCGTTGCCCAGCGGGCTTCCTCGAGACGGTCTGACACGTGGAATACAACTTCATTGTTCCCTTTTTCAAGGGCATCTATACGGCCGGGCCACACAGGCTTGACGTCGTCAAGCATGCGCCAGGCGCCATTTCCGAAACGCATGGTTCCTCCTTATCGAAGCGTTTCGATAACTATAGCAGCGAGATGGTATGGCGTCAAGGACGGGGTGTTTTTTTGCCATACTGCTGTGTGGGCTGCGGCCATTGTGTCGACATCTGCCCGACCAAGACCCTGCGATGCGAGACAGCCTTTTTGCGTATTTTTCATCGCGAGGCGCAGAATCGCCAAACGGCAGCCTTATAGCTGGACAGAGCAGCCTTACAGCCTGCCGAGGTCGCCTAAAAGACGGCCGGCCGCCCGTTCATGCAGGTATTCCTCGAGGGTGAGCCCCTTCTCGTACATGAGCCGGGCGTGCTCGTATCCCACATGGCGCAAATGCCAGCTCTCGGCCACATACTGATGGATGGCCTCCTTCCCGGCCGGGTAGCGCAGGATAAAGCCGTAGCGCCAGGCGTTGTCCGCTACCCAGGAGGCGGCAGCTGTTCCGCTAAAGGCGGGGAGGCCCGCCATGTCGACCGATTCCTCGCTCAGATCGAAGGCGAGCCCGGTCTCGTGTTCGCTGTGACCGGGACGGGCGCTGTAGGTATCGGCCTCGGCGGGGGAGCTCCTCGCCGCATAGGACTCCCAAAGGCACTTCTGGGTGGCCCGGTCGCGGTAGCCCGAAACAAAGACCAGTTTATGTCCCGCCTCGAGCCCCGCTGCGAAGAGGGCTTCCACATCGGCGATAATATCTTCGCGGATGACGTGGACCTTGGAAGAGGTCCGCTTCGAGAGGGCGACAGCGGGTGTTGCCATCGGTCCAGGATCAAAGCCCTCCGGGAGACCCGAACTCTTGTTGACGAGGAGGAGGGGATCGTGTGTGTCCACTACGGTAGAAATTTTTTTGTAGGGGGCGGGCGTCAGGTACCAGAGGTCGAGGGGATCGAATACTTCCAGGGCAAGGGCGCGAAGGCGCTCCAGGTGCTCTGCCGTTGAAATGCCGGCCAGTTCGGCCAGAGGCAGAAGGGCAAGATCCCTCCTGGAAAGGAGGTCTTTTCGTGAGGGGTCCTCCCATCGGTACCACAGGTAGAAGGGGTGGACGACCGGCCGCGAGAGGACAATACGCTCTTCCCGTTTGGATATTGTGACGTCGAAAATGCCCCCCAGTCGCTGGGCTTCTGCGAGCTGTGAGTGGAGGAAGTTGCCCAAGGACCAGACAACCAGGGCGTCGTTACCCTCGCTGTTGACGGTACTCTTGAGGCCCTTCAAGACGTGGGAATGATGCATGAGGACGATCTCGACCCCCGCGTCCAGCATTTTCTGTACGAGCGCTTCGTCCTGTGCAGTGACCACCTTCGAATCCTCGACGCCCGTGTGAAGTGACACGATGTTGACGTCGCCCTGGGCGCAGAGGGTCAAGAGTGCCTCGTCGAAGTCGGGTGAATCTATCAGCATAACCCCCGAATCGTCGGTGAATATGCTCTTCCCGCGGTAGGTGAAGGCGGCAAACGAGACCGTGAGGCCGTTAGAGGGAAAGAGTTCAATGCTGATAGTCTGCCCCGGGGCCCGATACCCGCTGGCGGCAACAGAGGGCCACTGTACCTTCCAGTAACGGGCTGTGTGCTCGAGGCCCTCGCTAAAGGTGTCGAGCGAGTGGTTGTTGGCAATCGACACGAGGTCGAAGCCGGCGCGGGCTATCGCATCCATGAATGCGTCCGGCGCGTTGAAGTTGGGGTAGCCGGCGACCGGGACTGCCGGGTTCGCCATGGATTCCTGGTTGATGAAGGCGAGGTCTGCCTGGTCGAGGAGTGGCTGCATGCGGGAGAAGAGGGCCCCGTAGTTGTATTCGCTGCCTCCTCCGGCTCGAAGGGCTTCGGCATTGACCGTGTCGTGGGCGATCATGTCGCCCACTGCCATGAAGCGTATGCTGCCGGCTGTTTCGTCTGTGACGGTATCAAGCGCAACCGTGGTTTCGACCACAGCCGTGCTGGCGGGATCAGCCGTAGTTACGGGTGTACCCGTGCTGGCGGGATCGTTCGCGCGTACGGAGGCCGGAGTGCAGGAGGCGAAGATGGCAAGCAGGGGGAGGGCACGCAGAAGGGCGTGTTGAATGCATTTCATGGGTAGGCGATGGTACCATTGCATTGCAGGGGAGGCAAGCCACCGCTTGACTCTGGTCCTTTTTGTTGACGATTTTTCTGGCTTTCCGGACCCGATGTTCGTATAATATAACTGTAGCAAATTACCTGATGTATGAGGCTCTTCCAAAACTTGGTGAGTTTTGAAAGAGCAAGCTTGAATGTATGTTGGCGAATAAATCACATATATTTATATAATAAGGATATGTGATTTATTCGCCTAAGAGTCAATTAAAAATGACCAATTTTTAAATTGACTCAAAGGAGATAATGTATGGCACGTATCAGCCTTGGGGGAAGCCCCATCGAAACGATTGGCAGTCTTCCTGTTGTCGGCACTGCAGCCCCGGACTTCGTCCTTACCCGGGAAGACCTTTCGGATGCAACCCTCGCAGACTTTGCGGGGAAGCGTGTAATCCTCAACATCGTCCCCAGCCTCGACACCGGGGTCTGCGCCGCGAGCGCCCGGGCCTTTGACAAGGCCGTAGCGGCACTCGATGGCGTCGTCCTCCTTACGGTTTCCTGCGACCTCCCCTTTGCCATGTCCCGCTTCTGCAAGGCCGAAGGGCTTTCCAACATCGTTTCACTTTCGCAGTTGCGCAGCCGCGACTTTGGCCGCGACTGGGGGGTGGAAATCACAACGGGCCCCCTCGCGGGCCTCCTCTCGCGGGCCGTCGTCGTCCTCGACAGCGCCAAGCGCGTCGTCTACACCGAGCAGGTTCCGGAGATCAAGCAGGAACCCGATTACGACAAGGCCCTCGCCGCCGTCAAAGCAGCTGTTTGACCCCGATAAGGGGTCGGTCTATCAGTCTTGCTCCTTCGACAGGAGTTCGAGTAGTTCCCGGTGCCGCTCATCGTAGGCATTGTCATCGGTATCAAAGCGGATATGCCCATCACTAAGGCCCCCTCCGGCTAGGAGCGCCTGTACGCGTTCATCTGCGGCAAAGGCCTCGTCGCGGGTGGCTCTGTCGCGCAAGAGGCAGAGGAGGTCGTAGTCCTCGAAGCTGTCCCGCATTGCGTGAGCGCGCAGGCTGGGCAGGGGGAGGCTCGTTTTATCGGGGGCCGGATAGAAGAGCATGCCGTCGCCGTTTGCCCAGGGGAAGGTTTCGGCGGTCTCCCAGGGGTTCCGTCGCCAGAGGTCGAGCCCCCAATAGAGGTAGCCGTCAATATTGTTGACGAAGAGCCACCAGCCCAGGGCACGGTGCGAGGCCCCGTACCAGTCGATGCGAAAGTTGTCCGGGTAGCGGCGGTGGATGTTCCCGATGCAGGTGTATATCCACACCTCGTCGCCGACCTCTTGCCGTGCGCGGTGGAAGGCCGCATTGTACTGGTGGATATTGGGCACCCAGATACCGGCGAGGTCTTGAAGATGTTTTTCGCCCGCCCGGTTGGTGCCGTAGGTGTAGACTTGGCTGATATCGGGGGCCGCGGTCTTTACCGCGCTCATAAGGGCTTGGGTCGTCTTCATCTCGTGGATAAAGGGCTCATCGAAGTAGTAGAGGTGAAAGAGTTTTTCCCAGCCGCGTTCGACGAGGTGTGCATTCAGGAGGGTCAGGCGCGGGGCGTATTTCTGTTGGAATTCTGTGAGCGTCGTCTTGAGATTGAATAAAACGTAGATCTCGAAGCTCGTGAGGCCCTTTTTGATCCAGTGCGCCGCCGTTTCATCGAAGCGCGTCCAATCGCCCGAA
The DNA here is from genome assembly GCA_964541755.1 of uncultured Spirochaetales bacterium. GTDB lineage: Bacteria > Spirochaetota > Spirochaetia > Treponematales > Breznakiellaceae > CAZIRF01. Next base: position 6,208 of record CAZIRF010000054.1, read on the forward strand.
TTGACGGCCGCTTCCCAGTCGAGGCGCGGTCTTGATGTTATCCGGTAGTCGAGGGCGTAGTCGTGAAGGGCTTCGCTCATGGCTTCGGTCCAATTATCCCCGTAGTAGCGCTCGTCGCGTACATTTTCCTGCCGCCAGTGCAATGATGTCCTCAAAAAACTCGTTACAGGGAGCGCAACGGGGTAAACGTATACCGTAATGGGAACGCGGATCGGACTATCAGTATCAATACTGATAGTGAAGTTCCCGGTGTACTCTCCGGGGGCAGTTTCCCGCCCGGTGCGTACGGTTAAATGAAACAGGCGGTTTTTCCCGGCGTCGACTGCGGTCGGTTTTGCCGGGATGATGGGATCTGGGAAATTGCCGCGGCGGCCAAAGCTCCTCAATCCCGGTTTTTTTACCGGCGTGTAGGCAACGAGGCCCCACTCGCAGTTGAGAGTGTTTCCTTCCGGTCCGGTGGGTGCCTCAAGTGTACCCGCGAGCTCTCCGATGCCATTCGCTCCCGCGAGGACGAGTATCTGGCGGGATTCCGCCTCGCCGCGCGCTGCATGTATGACAATCCTTTCCCGGAATCCGGCGCGCGGGACATCCTGTTCGAGTATTTTTACACTACCCGGCAGAACCATGACCCGGTGTTCACTGCCCTTCCAGCCGTGACGAGAAATCTCGAAGGCCGCAGGAGGAGGGCTCACACAGGAGAGGAATACCAGCAAAAAGGACAGGCAAAAAAGGACGGCAACGAGAACACGCATGAAATGATTGTACCGGCATATATTCGTTCCGTCCAACCAAAGCGTTGACACAGAAGCCTCAAATCTGCTAAGTTCTCCATGATCAGGTTGCGCGCGAGCGCACAAAGTTAAATCGCGGCTGTCGTACAGCACCTGCGTCTCTGCAGGGGATGAACGACAGCTACCAAAGTGTAGTGCGCGCGAGCGCACAAAGTTAAATCGCGGCTGTCGTATAATGGCTATTACCCCAGCCTTCCAAGCTGGAGACGTGGGTTCGATTCCCATCAGCCGCTTTTCCTTGCAAAGCAAGGAGTTAGAGAAGGTCGACCGATAAAGGAGACCCCCCATTTTAACCTTGTGTTACCGCGTTTGTTACCGCGCGGCTTGGAGGGTTTTATGTCGAGGTCGCCTTATTCTATCTTCAAGCGAAAAGACCGTGAAGGCAGAGAGTTTTTCTCTGTTCGTTTTTTTGGGCCCGACGGGTCAGTAATCAAAACCAAGGCTTTAAGGGAGGCCCGCTCCCTTACCCATGCGGCAAGAATTGCAGAGGCAATCTTGAAAGACGGGGTAATAGCCAATGAATCAAACCCAGACACAATATCCTATCTTCTTTCCTTTTGGTCGAGAGACTCGGAATATGTTCAAGGTCGGGCTTTGCGTGGGCTTGTACTCTCGGAACGTTACCTTTCAGAAAACAGGATGGTAACTAAAAGCATGCTTGAACCTCTATTGAAGGGGGTAAAGCTCCTTGATCTGTCTCCTATGCGTCTTGAGAAAATTATACTTTCCTTGAATAAAAAGGGGTATGGTGCCAGGCGGATTAACATAGCCTTGCAAGCCCTCAAGGTTCCCTATGCCAACTTCTGTAAACTCCACCGACTTGTTAACCAGCTTTCGACTATCGAAAAGGTAAAAGAAAGGCCTCGAGAAAGGGGTGTTTTAACTGGAGAAGAGGTAGGCCGTATTATCAATCTGGAGGCTGCGGCTCCGCGTGTTCGCGCCTCTGTTCTTTTGGGTGCACTTTGCGGCCTTCGACTCGGAGAAGTTCGAGGGCTTCTATGGGAAGACGTGGATTTCCAGAAAAAGCCCCTTTTCATTCGACATAATTTTGTAAATAAAGAAGAGGGGGTAAAGGCGCCAAAATGGGGAAGCGTTCGAGAAGTGCCGCTTCCTGAACCTGTAGCGGCTGCCCTTGAGGTGGTCCAGAGCCTCGCCCCGGAAGGGGCTGCCTTTATTGTGTACAACGAAAGAACCCCGTCAAGACCTGTGACAGAGAGTACAATCAGGGCTGGCTTCAAAAGTATCCTTCACGCTATTGGTATATCAGAGGCAGAAAAAGAACGTCGAAACCTTTGCTTTCATGGTCTACGGCATACTTTTGTCACTCTCTCCAGAGCTGGAGGAGTCCCTGATTTTTTGGTTCAGCGCATGGCCGGTCATAAAAGCATGAATATGACAGAACGATATTCACACGCGGACGGTGTCGTCGATTTCACCCAGGCCAGAGCGGCGCTCGAGGGCGCCGTTAATAAGGTTGCAGGGGGCTCTATATGACACCAGCCGCGAATGATGGTAAGAAACACCTGTTTGTTTTTCGCTTTATGAACGAAATCTACAATGACCCTGAATGGCGGGTAGTATTCTCGCAAGAAGAGGCAGAAACCCAACTGATGGAAATGATTGCCGGGGACCCTGCCGGGAATTGGCGTATTGAAGTTCAACCCGCCTTCATAACTGAATTGGACTTGTCCAAGTTGACAGCCCAATACATGGGAGCCCGGACCTCCACGCGAAAGAGTAAAGCAGCAAGGGAGAACGGGAAGAAAGGCGGACGGCCTCGCAGAATCCCAACTGATAGGAAAGAAGGCGTTCCGGCTATTGGTGAGTAAATGCAGAATACTCCCTATGCCGTGCGAGGCGGGCCGTCAGGAAGCGAAAGGCTCCTTCGTAGTGTATCCATGTGGAAATGAGTAAAAGGCGCCCTGAAAGGGGCGCTTTTTCTTGTCTCCAGCTTCATAGACTGGCAATGTCGGGTTGCTAATGTCTTTTCTTGGAATGCTTTATCAGTGTATTGAATGTGAGAGTTACCAGTCTTGTTACTTTTCGTTGCGTTTAATCAATCATACGGTTGATTGAGAGCTCTTGAGCAGCTTTCTTGAGTACCAAGCGGGCGCCTTCCCGTGACATTCCAAGGCGGTTGCCGATCTGTTGAAGTGTTTTGCCCTTTGTTCGCATGAAGACTGCCAGGCGCTTGTTTTTTGACGACAGGACATTTAAAGCCTGGGCGAGCTCTACGCGATCTAGTGCTTCAATATCTGGAGCCTGTCGGGGGTCAATAAGGTTTGAAATCGGAGGTAGCTTCTCGTCCCCTGCATCATCGAGTGACTCGAATTCGTGAAAGTGCTGCTTTCTGTTAAGTTGGTAGTGTGTCTGAATCGCCCTCCTAACTTTCATTCGTACAAAGGCTCTCCAGGCCCCTCTTGAAGGGTCAAAGGCATGCGCTGTTCTCCAGACAAGCAGGGCGGCTTCTTGTATAATGTCTTCATACTCACTACGCCTTTTGTATTTGCCTGTAAACGTCTCAATTAAGGAAAGTGTCAAAGCTATATCCATAGTTTACCTCAAAAAAAGGGCGCCGGAGGGCCAACGGCCACGGCGCCCAGGTTGTCGGATAGGGGCAATTCATAAGCTCGCCCCCTACCGTCGTGAGCTTAGGACTCGGCAGCTTCGGTAATTACCGCTTTTGCAAGAGCTTCAGGGGTGAGTACCTTCGAGGTATATACAGCCAAGCCGCGAACAAGGTCGCCAAACTGTTTCGGATCCCGAAGGGCCTCGGTTTCGTTGATTTGAGTAATCATGGTTCCACAATCGGCAACCCCTGCAAGAAGAGAATAGTTCCCCGCGGCGTTCGGGACGTTGTTCGAAACCAAGATATCAAAACCAAGGAATCGCCCGACGTAACCATCGGATACTATTTCAGTGTTGGGAGTCTCCCTTTCAACTTTTGCAAGAACAAGTTTCTTGTGAAGCCAGGGGGGGACAACTGCCCATCTCCCTTTGGGGGGAATGTTCGACTCTGCCATTCTCTGCCCAAGAAGAGCGAAGAGGCCAACAACATCCCCGGATGCTATTGAGAGGGGGGTTATATCAGTCCCAAGCCCTGAAGTAATTCCCGCGCCGGCATCGAGAATATCCGCGGTGTAAACATCTATCGTGTCCCTTAATGCATACCCCGCCGCGGCTGTCGCAGAATCAAGAAAGGCAGGGGCTGCCTGGGTCTTCTCAATGTCCTCACAGCGCAAAGCCCAATAGCTCTGCTGGTCAATGAGAACCTCAAGGACAGACGAATCGATATCGTCATAGACGATTTCAGACCGCATGACGTAGGGCTTAACGGATACGGCCGCAATTTTGGGGACGCGGACCATGTTCCCTTTAATTGCATCGCCCTCATAGGCTCTTGAAAGGCAAGCCCCAAAAACAGAGGCCTTCTCGAAAGCACGGAGAACCGACGCGGACCATATTTCAGGAATCAATGCAGATACTGCCATGTGTTACACTCCTTCGCCCGTAAGGGCGCTATTTCGGGCCGCGTTGAAATCCTTGTCACTCATTCTGGCAAGGTCTCTTCCTTGCATGGAACCAAGGTGAACCGTAGGCAACATGGCCCCAGTACCTTCTTGGCGAATATAGCCGGTACCCCTGTTTTGCGAAGCAAGCGTGATTCTTTTGGCGGAATCTGTTTTACTCCACTCATTGAATATCTCTTCGAGCCCCACTTCTCGAGTTGTACCGTCTTCGCTTTTCACTACACCCATTGCTTCACGGTGTGAGCCGTTGGCCTTCACCTGGATACCGTAGGTCTCCTTCAGTTCTGCAATTGCGGCTGCAATGCAAGGCTCCATGACGCGCCCCTTTTGCATAATGCTGCCCAAGTCCCGATCAATAAGAATCGAGTTAATGGCAGCCCTTTCATCGGCGAGCATCTTTTCAGCGTCGGCGGCCCGTTGGGTGGCCTGTGCTGCACTGCCGTTGGCTGTGCGCAAGTTGGAAAGAAGCTCATCCCGTTTACTTAAAAGGGGAGCCTTGAACCCGTCGGCCCAGGTCTTCCCTGCATCAGTCGTCAACCATGCTTCAAGCTCTTTTACGTCCATTTTCATCCCCTTCCAGCTTTGAAAGCTGGTGTAAAGGCCTCTTTATTCCTTTCCTGGCAAAGAGGCGCGGCCTTTGTGTTATCGTTCGCGTTACTATTTCCATTGATATCTGAACAGTCAGTTGCTGCATGAACGTTCAAGACGTTCTCAACATCAGGAGAACGGAGCTCCTTGAGTAATTCGCCGTTGCATTCATTCGAACCGATCTGAAGGTCCAGTATTACAATGAAATCATCAGGGCCAAAGGCTTCGAGTTCATTTAGAGAAATAGCCCGGCCCGTTCCAGCCTCACAGACAGCCCCATCAAGAAACCGGCACACTGCCAGCATTTTGGGAGGGACTGTCAGTCGGAGAGCTGCGGCCTTCTCAAGCGCCTGAATTCTCGCGGCTTGGATTCTCACAGCTGCAACCTCTGTGGCACTGTCGCTTCAGCTGCCCTTCCAGGAGTAGGCTTCAAAGAGGCCTCGAGCGCCTCAAGCCGTGCTTCAATCCGAGCTTCCGCCTCAGTCTTGAATGCGTTAACAAGGGTTGAAAGCAGATACCCCATACATCGCGCCTTTTCTGTTGATATATCCCCGCGCCAGTATTCCCGAGCGACTCGAGCAAGCGCCTTGCGAGCCGCTGGAAGGGTAGAAAGAGCCAGGCGCTTGTTGCCCCCCTCACCCCCCTGGCTTTCCTTGTGCTCTTCACTGCGCATTGCTCACCCCTTCCACCCGGTATGCTGGTGTGTTTATGCGCGCTCTTGTCTTTCTTGGAGCGCGTACATTCACTACATTAACTATAGCATTACTATTCATAAAATGCAAATGGTTTGCATTTTTTTCTGCAAAGAACAAGACAATACGGCCAATCAATGTAGAGGAAATTGACTTGATAACTGCTTGAAGTTCTCTCTTTTGGGCCTTTAACTTGTGGACCTCTCCAAGCAGCTCTCTGTTTTTGGCCTTCAATCCGGTAATATCAGCTTGCATGTATACATCCTTTGGTAACAAACCATAGGGAAAGTCATGTTTATTCCTTTCCCTAAATAGAAATGAATAGAGGGAGAATCCAGCATTACAAGCTGGAAACGGCCTCTTCTTTCGAACAGAACAACCGAACCGAACAACCGAACACCCCTAAAGGGGTGTGTTCGGTTCTGTTCGGTTTATTCGGCGCCGAACTATTCCGAACGTGTTCGGTTTTGTTCGGTCTGTTCGGTCTGGGGCGTTAGGGTGTATACCCCCCGGCCAGTCCTCTTGATATACCCACGCCCTGCAAGTCGGGAGAGCGTGATTCTCGCCGCGTCGTATGTGCGGCCAAGCGCTGCGGCTATCTCTGTAGGGCCGCATTCCCCGGTTCTGGTTGCCATGAAGGCCAGGATATCTTCATCCGATCTTGAGAGGCCTGGGGAGAGAGTTGTATTCCCCAAGGTCCACTGGCAGTCGTTAAACTCAAGAGACAAAGCCTCTTCTCTTCCATGGTTGCCCCCTACATAGAGCTTGCCGCCGGTCTCGCCTCTTTTCCGTTCAAGGGAAAGGACGCAATCAGCTTGACCCGTCAATCCTGTTGTTCCGAGCGCTGCCGACATGAAGTCTTCTCTGTCCCCTTTCCCTGAATGCCAAACCGCTACAATTGCAACATCGTAGCGTTGCCCCAATCGTCGCCAAGACCGAAAAAACTCGGAAGAGCCATAGTCATTTGTTTTTTGCTGGAGCTCTTCAGGCAGGATGGCTAGGAACATGTCAAAAATGATCACTTTGATTCCAAGACAGAGAATAGCCGCTTCTGCTTGTTCCATTGCCTTTGGTCCATTCGGCCAATCATATGCGACAAGTACGTCAGGAGAGCATGGAGAAAACTTTGAGGCACGCTCATGCACTGCGATACGGTCAAGTTCTGTTGGGACATACAGAACCCGGCCTTGAGTTGTCTTACGGCCAAGAAAAGGGAAGCCGGACGCAATTGAGTTGGCGGCTTGAACCACAAAAAAGCTTTTTCCTATGCCCTTCTTGGCGGTTATGACATTGAAGCCAGGGGTCAACATTCCGTCAATGAGCCATGTTCTCTGTGGAATGTCTGCGGTTTCTTCATTCGCCAAGGAAAAGACCTGAAGCCCGCGGGCAATTCCTGCAAGCCGGACCGCTCTCGAGGCTCCTTCTTCCCATGGCTTCCCTTCAATACAAGTATCAAGACGGTTCCACTTGGCTTCAAAGAGTGCATCCCGGTCGCTTTGCGTTTGTGCAAGCCCTTGGTACTCTTCTGCCTCATTGTTGAATGCATCTTGAGCCTCGAGAAGTCGAACAACTTCAGAAGGGGAGAGGGTTCCACTCTCAAGCCTTTCTGCGGCAATAGAATCACCCCTGTGCAGCTTTACCCTTTTCGCCTCCTCTCGAAGTGCGGCAAGTGCATTTTCGAGTGTTTTGGATGGATTTCCTTTCTCCAATTCATTATGCTGCTTACTCATAGACCCCCCATGCTTCCAGCTCTTTGAGCTGGTGGCGGTCCAATACGTGATAAAGTTGGGGTATCAGCATTGGCGGGCCCCCCTCTGTATCCTGGGGGTGAGTTTGCGCGACAGGGCCGCAGAGTACTCGATTCGAACAGGCTCCCCATCAGTGAAAATGACGCGAAAGCCAATTTCACCGAATGCGGGAATGTCTCGGAATGCTTTTTCAAGTTCTGGCTGTAGTTGCTCGAGGATTTCTTGGCTTCGTGGGGTCATCGAATTCGTCCCCCCGCATAAAGCCTGCGCCGGCCAAGCCCTTTACGATCTGCCTCCTGGGCCCTGTTGTAAAGGAAATCCAAAACGGCATCCTGCAAAGATTCCGGCTTGAGGTCTGGAAAGAGCGCAAGATAATGTTCGAGAGCTTCACGCTCTGTAGCACCTCGGACAAGATTCCGCGCCCATGCCGGAATGTGTACCGGGTTGGCGTCTTCGTCGAGGCCGACATACTTGCGGGATTGATTGAAAAGGGGTAGTATAGGGTCAGCCGTTATTGAGCCGCGCCCTTCTTTATTGAGGGTTGCGGCTCTACTCATTTTCAGCCCCCTTCGAAGCCATGGGGGTTGCCAGAGTCTCGATAAAAGCTGCTGGAATATATCGGCGGGGTCCAAGCTGGACGAAAGGGATGGAACCGTCTTTGAGACGACGGAACACGGTAACAACAGAAATGCCCAGAGCCTTTGCGGCTGCTGGAATAGTATAAAGTCGAGCAGACATAAATTGCTCTCCAAAACCTTCATTGGTTTCAGAGGACCAACCTTGTCAGCCCACGGAGCTTACGGCCTATCCAAGGCCTCTTTACCCCCCTTGGGGGTTATGCCTAAGCGCTCACATAATCCAAGTACCAGCTGCAACAATCAACAACTTCCCTTGGTCGTCATTGATGGGTTTACAGAACACCGCCAAGCCCTAAGCTTCTGCTCCTTGAATTACCTTATGACAGGCATTATAGCAAGTCCCATCATAGTATGTCAATTAAAAACTCAAATTACGCCATACATAGCGTGTCAAGCATTTTATGCTTGAATAGTGCATGACATATAGGGTGTGTTATAAAATACCTATCAGATGGGTTAGCGACTGTATACAAACTAATCCAAGGTCTTGATAGTTCTTTGTTATTGCCACAAAGAAAAACCCGACAACATCTCCAGCTTTTCCCCTGTGTTACTCAAAAAGTTACTAAAGTTACCGCGATACTCCATTGACCGGGTGATACAGTGTGATATACTTTGAGCTGGTAAAAATGCCACAAGGCATTTTTATACAACGATTTGCCGACAGTAACACGGGACAAATGCAACGGTATGAAATGGTGTGATTTCCTGTTGTCGGCGGCCTTCCAAGCTGGAGACGTGGGTTCGATTCCC
>CAZIRF010000055.1:0-14863 GCA_964541755.1 uncultured Spirochaetales bacterium
GAAAAAAATGGCCAATTCCCGTGTGGTAGTCGAGTTGCATTCGTGCGGGGCTTATGGTACTCTTTGCCATAGTGAAAACACTCGTACGCTTTCTCGCAGTAGCACTATCAGTCTTTATCTCTTTGCTCTTGGCCCTTGTGGCGCTGTGGGTGGCGTATCGCTACGTCCAAGCCGAAACACTGCTTTCTGCCCCACCTTTCTACCTCTTTCCCGTCATTTTGGAGGGGCTTTCAACGGCATTGATTCCCGCTGTTTTTGGCATGGTGCTTTCGATGATTGTTTACTATGGAAGGCACCGAATGTCTGCCATAGGAAGTCGAATTGTCCTGTTTGTATTGGCTGGGGCGGCCCTCTATGGTGGCATGTTGATTGTGTCATACCAGCGTGTTGGGGGATTCTCGCCATCCGGATCGGCGCCGGGTTTGACGCGGGTGTCCGGCATCCAACTTGCCCGGAGGCCTGGGGCTATTCTCGATTATGGTGCTTCGGCCCTCGTCGCCTTTGACGGGGCGCTTGTCGAGGCTTCAAAAGAGCGTGAACTCGCCTTTTTGCCCTTGACCGCCACCGCAACCGTCGAGTTGCCGGGAGAACCTCAATCTGTTTTTACCGAAATGTTGAAGGCCGGCGAACCCCTGGACGGGCTCTTGGCGGAGACCCTGATTATCCGTGACCATTTTGAACGGCTCGCCGCCTCTTCTCTTGTGGATTACGCATTTTGTGCATTCTCTCTGGTTCTCTTGCTCATCAGTTTTCAAGGATTGGGTGTCATGAGTGCCTGGCCCTTGGCGAATGCCCTTATGACGGTTCTCATCCTGCGCTTGGCTCTCGCCGCACTTGCTTTTTTCTATAGTGATCCCCGCGTGCTCGAGCTGTTTTCCCGCTTCCTGCCGGGATTGCCGCCTCTTTGGGGGCCGCCGGTAATCATCACCGCTCTTGCCCTCGCTTTTATGGCCATGAATGCTCTGCTTGCCGTCTTGAGGAGGCCCACCCATGGCTAAGCGCCTCAAACTGTCGCCTCCCCTGCTTTTGCTCTTTTATGTGGCCTTTGCCTTCGCGCTCGCCATCCTGTATCACTATTTCTTTCCCTCTCCCTTAGCCATAATTGAGCCATTCAGGCTTGCGTACACCCTCTGTACCAGTGTGGGGACCTTCGTCCGCCTCTATCCGGCTCTTGTCATATCCTCGTTGATCGTCTGGTTCTCTGTACGGGTTATCTCGGGGGACGAGGGCTTGCGCTTTACCCTGCATTTTATGGAGGACATGCGGGCACCCCTTGTAACCGCCTTGGTTGCCGCCACGCTGTACGCGGGGCTCAGTCTGTTCCTGGGACCGTTGGCGCAGGGCCAGTGCATGCGTATCGAGGCAAAGAGTGAGCTCTATCATTCTTCCTTCGAGCGTCAAGCTGGCGCAACCCGTCAGAAAGAGTATACCCGTGCCTTGCGCTATCTGGATGTCTGTTTGGCGGTGTGGCCGGACAATGACGATCTTGCACGGGATCGAGAGAAAGTACAGGCCGAAATTGACGAAATGGAGCGTTTGCGACTGGCAAAGGATTCGGGCGCGGCCGAGGCCCCGCAGGAATTGGTGCGCGCCCCGGGCTGGGAGGCCCTCGATGTTCTCACTGCCCTGTCGCGAGCCCAAAAGGCCCTTGACGATCGCGATTTCTTTAGCGCGCATTGGTATGCATCGATGGCGGCCCGTCTTGTGGGAGAGGATCGTGCGGAGTATCAGAGCGCCATGCGCTTGCAAAGCGAGTCATGGAACGGGATAGCCGCTCGTGAGCGCGACCTCGACCGCCCCCAGGATCCCGCGTTGCGCCGCCGCTACGATCGCTTTCGCCGCATGCGAGCGGGGTACAGCGCCTATATGGCGGGTGAAGCCATTACGGCCTACTATATTTTCAATGCCCTCGTCGAGGAGGATCCCTCCTCGCTCTTCGAGAATCCGGATATCAAGCGCTACCACGCCCTGTCCAAAGAGGCCCTGCTTGCGACGGCCTTTTTCTCGGATGAGCCGGCTTCGCTTATGGGCGAAGTCCACAGCAGTGTTCTTTTGTCCATTCCCGCACCCAATGGGGGGCGGGATGTTATACGCATGGGCCTCCTGCGTATGTTCAGCGATGTCGCCTGGGTTGAGGGTTACGAGCATATGCGTCTGGACGCGAATGGCAGTCTTCTCTTTTCTGTTTCATCACCCCGTGTAAAGATTTTGCCGCTGGGACCGCGTTCGACGGGGGAACGAATGCCCGGAGACCCCCTCGAGGACAGCAAGAATTCTGCTGATAAGCCTGACGGCGCCCCGGCTCTCGCCGGGGCCGAGCACGCCCTTGCCGTTCTTCTGGTGTCTGTCGATCGCCATGACGAGCGCTTGCGGGAAGAGCCCCTCTGGAAAGCCGGCGAGGCCCCCGATGGTATCCCGTCCCGTGTCCTCCTTGAGCTGGGGTATGATCAGTTTGTACAGCTTGCCCAGCTCGATCGGGGGGTGTCCTCGCTTTCTTTCCCCCAAGCGCTCTTGGCGCGCGAGCAGCTCGATGAGCACGGGTACCCGCCTTCTGCCTTCCTTCTCAATGTACTTGTGCGCCTCTCCGAGCCCTTTACCTTCCTTGCACTTGCCATTTTGGCCCTTTCTTTTGGCTGGCACTTTCGGGCGCATAGCAAGCCGGGGCTTCTGGTTTTGCCCGTAGCCTTGATCCTTCCCTTCTTGGTAGAAATTGTTGTGCGAGGAATTCGCCTCGTGCAGCTTGGGGCTTTGGCAGCCTTGGTTGTGTCTTTGCCCGGGGTGTGGGCTCTGGTGGCCATGATCGCTGCAGAGGCGCTTTTTGTCGCAGCCAGTATCCTGTTCTTGGCGGGGCAGCGCGCGTGACGCGGAGCCCTCATATTCAGCGTTTTCTCTCTGTGCTGTCTCCACGGGCGGCAACCCTTGGCGGGGCTGCTTTGGGTCTGTTAATGGGCTGGTATGGCTTGGTTTTTGGCATTATTCTCGGGGCTATTGTCGATGCCTTACGCTGGCAACGCGGCTCCGATCAAGCGCTCATCGACTGGCTGGAGAACCCCGGGACCCGGCGCATCGATGAGCCGGTACCCGGGCTGGTGGCATTCTGTGCCCTTGCTGTTCTTCTTCTGGTTGAAAATGTTCCCTCTGGACGGCGGCGCTCTTCTGCTGGTATCGAGGATTCCGGGATCGTATGGAAGGTGGGGCTCCTCGCTTCTACCGTAGCGGTTTCTTTACAGGAACAGCGCCCTCTTCTCGAAAACATGGCGCGGGTTGCCTTCGTCTATCGTGATAATCTGAACCCGGACCTTTTGGCAGAGGTTCTTGCCGCCCGGCGTCGGCATCGGGACGACCTCCATCGCTGGTTATCGCTCCTGGAAGCCCTCTGCGATAGCGAGGCTGCGCGTTCTCTGTTCAATCGAATTATGGCTGAAGCTGATCCCTCCTGTTCCCGAAGCGGCGAGACGGGAAAAAGGGGAGCGGCGGGAAGTGGTGCCCTGCCCGAAGCTGACGCCTGGTCAATTATCGGGCTCGCCCCCGGAAGCTCAAGGGGTGAATTGGTGCGCGTGTATCGCCGCTTGGCCCGTCAGTTTCATCCGGACGCCCTTCATGGACTTGACGAGGATCACCTGCGACAGGCGGCGAATGCCTTTTTGCGCATTGATGCTGCCTATCGCTGTTTGCGGGATACTGTTTTTGGCAGACGGGTGCGGCGCCCTTCGTAGGCGAAAGCGCGCTATCGCCTACGATAGCGGCGCTCGACGTTCTTATGGTCTGCCGGGATACGGGCCTGCAACAGACCATCACTGATGTCCTTTATTGGCAGGAGTCTCCGCTGGTAATCCGTGCTCCCAGTGCGGTAAGGCGTCCAACGAGGTTTTCGTAGCCTCGCTCAATTTGATATACGTTACGGATGGTGCTGCGGCCTTCGGCGCAGAGGGCCGCAATGACCATGGCCATCCCCGCACGGACGTCGGGCGAGGTGAGTTCTGCCGCACTCAAGGGCGAGGGCCCGGTTATTACAGCCCGATGGGGATCGCAGAGGACAATCCGGGCGCCCATACCTATCAGCTTGTCCACAAAAAACATGCGCGATTCGAACATCTTTTCGTGTACGAGGACGGTCCCTTCGACCTGTGTGGCCACAACGGTGATGATGCTCGTGAGGTCGGGCGGAAAGCCCGGCCAGGGTGCGTCGTCGATCTTGGGGATCATGCCGCCCAGGTCGCAATTGACCTTGAGGTCCTGTGTCGCCGGGACGTGAATGGTCGTGCCCTCTGCCTCCCAGCGTATGCCCAGCTTGCCAAATGCAACCGTGGCGGGGCGCAGATCGCTGGGACGGCAATGGGTAACCGTGAGCTCTCCCTTTGTGGCTGCGGCAAGCCCGATAAAGGAGCCGATCTCCATAAAATCCGGGCCTATGGCAAATTCGCAGCCGGAGAGTTTTTTGACGCCATCGATGATGAGTATGTTGGAGCCCACGCCGCGAATCTGCGCACCCATGGCAATGAGCATGTTGCACAGGTCCTGGACGTGGGGTTCGCTCGCGGCATTCGTGAGTATGGTTTGGCCCTCGGCAAGGACTGCGGCCATGACGGCATTTTCCGTGGCTGTAACAGAAGCCTCATCGAGGAAGATATCTGCGCCAACAAGGCGATCGGCTTTGAAGATAAAGGCGCCATTTGTTTCCACGTTTGCGCCCAATTCGGTAAGGGCCAGAAAGTGCGTGTCCAATCGTCTGCGTCCGATGATATCCCCGCCGGGAGGGGGGAGGACGGCCCGACCGGTACGGGCCAGGAGGGGCCCGGCGAAGAGAATGCTGGCGCGAATCCTTTTGGCGAGTTCTACGGGAACTTCCGGGCTGGGCAGATCGTGAGGGCACAAGCGCCAGGTATTGGGCTCGATGGCCTCAACGCTTCCCCCCAGGCTGGTGAAGACTTCGAACATGACGTGTACGTCTTCGATATCGGGGACATTTGAGAGGGTAACGGGTGAATCGGCGAGCAGGGCCGCGGCTATACAGGGGAGGGCGGCGTTCTTGTTGCCGCTGGCACGAATCGTGCCTCCAAGGGGGCGGCCCCCGATAATCTGATACTGATCCATTGGACAACTCTACCGGGCCTCCGGGCCTGCGTCAACTGCGTGTCCTCTCGCCAGCCCCTGTATAGTACTCATTGCATAGGGTCAGTCGGGTTTCGGGGCCCACACCCCAACCGGTTTCACGAATTTCGGGGTGCTCGACCAGGAGCTGGTCGCTACGGGCTATGGGGCGAAGCCCTTTGGGGCCGTTTGCCTTGAGGTCCCCTGCCGTAGAAAGATTGAAGCGGGCCCCTCCCGGCTCCCCGTCGACCCTCGAAGCAAGGTCCTCTGGAAAATCGGGGGAGGTGCCCCCGGCCGCAGCCGGGCCGCAGAGGCTTACCCGGCTGCGGCCGGCCTTGTTGCGACGCTGTTCGCTTACAACGCGCCAGGCGTGCATGCGCTTGGGCGCTTCTGTCTCTCGCATAAAAAAGAAGCAGCACGATTTGACGGCGCTGCGGTCGAGCCCGGTTTTTTGGGAAAGGGCTGCGATCAGAGGGCTTTGGGGTGGGGAGAATTCACTGTGGCAAGACTGATTGCTCTCTGCATAGGCTGGACAAGGGCCATCGTGGAAGCAGGGGGCCAGGGGGCGCATGCCCCGGGCAACAAGGCGGTCGCGCTGGAGGAGGAGGTCGCGGCTGGTCGAAAGGAGGGCGGGCTCCAAGAGGAGGAGGGCGCCCCCGGGGGCGAGTACTTCGAGAGCCGCTTCGAGGAGCTTCATTCGATGATTGTGGCGATCTTCGTCCGTTCCGCCCAACTCGTTGAGGACATGGGAGAGTATGACAAAATCGAAGGGCCCTTCTGGCAGGGGGTCGGATCCTGCCATCCATGGGGCCCGGCTATCGGGTGTCCATCCGCGCGCTTGGGCGAGGGTACGAGCGCACGAGACGGCGAGCGGACTGCGGTCGCAGAAAGACAGCTGGCAGTCTTCAATGGCGAGGGCCTCGGCAAGGGCGATGCCGGCGGGGCCGGGGCCGCTGCCCAGATCCAGTATCCGTATGCGCTTTGCATCAGCCCATGGCCATTTCCCCTCTTCAATCGCGGCCTTTGCCATGTGAAAAAGGCCCTGCATTTGCGCGTGACTCGTCTGCCAGTAGAAGAGGAGGTAGGCGGACAGCGCATCGGCCTCGTCCATGTAGGCCGTCCCCACGCGGACGCGTGTGTCGGTAAGGCCGCGTTGCAGGGCAATGAGCGAGGCCGCCGTCCAATCGAGTTCTGAAGGCGGGACCCGTAGGCTACCCGAGCCCTTGGTGTGCTGACCGCCATTGCGCAGCCCGCGGGCCAATACCGCAAGTTCTGCATCCAAGCCCCAAAGTTCGAGATCTTTTGATGGCGGCGGCGCCGGAGGCTGGCGAAACTGCTTCAAGTCGAAGACCGCCTCGCGGCGAGCTCGATGAGGAGGGCGACGGCAGCACACATCTCGCCCAGGGAGGCCCACTCGCGCAGGGAGTGGAAGTTGTGTCCGCCGGCAAAGACGTTCGGCGTGGGGACGCCAAGTTCTGTGAGGCGAGAGCCATCAGTACCGCCCCGAATGGGTTTGCGCACGACGGGGATGTCCAGAGCCTTGGTCGCGTCGAGAAGGGCGCCCATAACCGCGGGGTGCCGTGATACGGCTTCTTTCATGTTCATATACTGTTGATGGGTTTTTACTTCGACGCGGCCACCGGGAAATTGCGCTTCAATGGTGCGGGCAAAGAGATCGAGGGCTTCAAGCCGGCGCGCCATGCCCGCGCGGTCGAAGTCGCGCAGGAACACCTCCAGCTTTGCACTTTCGAGGTCTCCGGATAGCTCCATGGGGCACCAGTAGCCGTACCAGTTGTCGGTGGCTTCGGGGCTCTCGCTCCGGGGCAGGAGCTGTACATAGGCGGCCGCCATGGCGACGGCATTGGCGAGCTTTCCCCGGGCGTGACCAATGTGGATGACCGATCCGGTAAAACAAATATCAGCCTTGAATGCATTGAAACATTCGTCTTCGATCTCTCCCAAACCGCCGCCGTCGAGGGTGTAGCAGCTGCTGGCATGAATCTGGTCCTGCGGAAAATCCGGGAGCCCTTTGCCGGTCTCTTCGTCGGGGGTAAAGATGATTTCCAGTGCGGGATGACGAAGCGCGGGGTCTGCGTGGAAGGCGGCAAGGGCGGTCATGATGGCGGCGATCCCCGCCTTGTCGTCCGCGCCCAAGAGGGTCGTGCCGTCGCTTGTTATAAGGGTATCGCCCAGGTGTTCGGCCAGTTCGGGATATTCAGCCGGGTCCAGGGTAGTCCCTTCGCAGAGTTCGATAGCGTTTCCTTGCCAGTTGTGATGAACCCGGGCCTGGACATTGGCCCCGCTCACATCGCTGGCGGTATCCATGTGCGCCATAAGGGCAACCGGCGGGGCTGCTTCGCAACCGGGGCTGGCCGGGAGCCGGGCGAGGACGTAACAGGACGGAGTAAGGCTGATATCGGACAGGCCCAGTTCCTCGAGTTCTGCCACCAGCAGTCGGGCAAGATCAAACTGGCCCCGGGTTGAGGGGGTCTCTTTCTTTTCGCGGTCGCTGGTCGTATCGATGGCGACATAGCGCAGGAATCGCTCGAGGAGGGCTTCGCGCCACGGGGCGTCGAGGAAGGAAACGGCAGTTTTCATGCAGCTACTATGCGCCAAAAAAAGGCCCCGCGTAAAGTGCGGAGACCGTCAATTGCGTGCGTTGCCGATGTACCACGCGCTGTGGGTTTATTTGATGAGTACGAGCCCCTTGGCGTCGAATGCTTTGCGACCGTTATTGAGCACGGAACGCATGGGGCGCTCTCCCTGCGGAACCAGGCGTGGGCCCCATTCCTTTGCGAGGGGCGCAGCGGACTCCTGCGGTTCATCGAGGAGGAGGTCCTCGTCCGGGAGAAGGTCGGCATCAATGAGCCCGTCACTGTCGAGGTTGCCGTTTTCAAGCTCGCGGCGATATTGCTCGAAGGGCGAGAGGGCTTCCTGTTCTGCCAATATTTCATCGAGAAGGCGATCGTGATCGTTTGCAATAGACTTTACCGCATGACTTGCCAGGATGACGGCAAGTCCCATGCCGGTGACGATGAGCCAAATGACAACGAGGACCATGCTGTTGGTCTTTTCATTGAGTGCGTTGAAGGATGCCCATACCTGCGTTGTGTACTCGTATTGTGCTTCACGGGTGTCGTTCAATATAGACTGATAGTTTGCCAGCGAGGCCCGTCCAATGTCTTCGGCGAGTTTGGCTGCACTATCGTTTTCGCGGCTTTCTGCGAGGCTTGCAAGACGGTTACCTATGCCGTGGATGTCGAAGAGTGCCCAGCCCAGCTGTTTTCCCTTTTCGCGCAGGGCTTCACTGCCGGCGGCTTCTGTCCATGTTGAGACCAGTTCTGCGGAATCCTCAAGTATTCGAACAAGGCGGGGGGCCTTTTCATGGGCATCCGCGTCTTGAATGTGCTCGAGTATGTCTTCCAGTTCGCCCGCCATGCTTGCGAGGCTGTTCATCCGGACGAGGGCAGTTTGCTGCGCATCGTTACGTGCGGTAAGGCGGGATTGTGTCGTCCAGAGTATCGCGCGGGCTCCCAACATGACCGACAGGGAGAGGGTCGTGACTACTATGGTATACAATACTGTTTTCCGTTTCATGGGTCCCCCCTTTCTCAATTTCAATATAGTCCAAAATCTCTAATATATCAATACCTGTCTTGAATATTCTCCCAAATTGTCGAAAAACTCCAAATTCGGGAAATGGCTTCCAATTGACGGTGAGGTCCTGTGAGCCGTATAGTAGGGGGAGTACCATAGAGACAGGAGAGATGCTGATGCGCAGCAGTTTGTATACAGTAGATTTCGACCATGGCCGGTCTGCGGCTTCCCGCTTTACCAGCCTTGCAACCCGCCGTTACGATGAAGAGGGCGAAGAAGAAGAGCGTAAGGGCCCGGAGGACAAGGGTGGCGATCCTCTTTTGCAGAAGATGCTCAAGACGAGGACGATACTCCTCTCTGGCGAGGTAAACAAGGATTTGGCCGAGCGCACCGTGCGGCAGCTTCTCCTCCTTGAAGATATGGGGGATGAGCCCGTTCGTGTCTTTATCGATTCCCCCGGCGGCGATGTAGACGCAGGCTATGCCATCTTTGACATGATCCGTTTCATCAAACCGGATGTATACACCGTTGGCATGGGACTCGTTGCAAGTGCCGGCGCCCTCATTCTTTTGGCGGCCCCCAAAGAACGCCGGCTGGGGCTTCCCAACAGCCACTATCTCATTCACCAGCCCCTTTCGGGCATACGCGGTGTCGCTACCGATATCGAGATTCACGCCCGTGAACTTGAAAAGCTTCGCGGCAAGATCAATCACCTTATCGCGGATGAGACCGGTGTTCCCTTCGACAAGGTCGAAAAGGATACCGATCGCGACTTTTGGATGAGCGCCGGCGAAGCAAAGGACTACGGCCTTATATCCCGGGTCATTACCAAGCGGGTTGATCTGGACGCGTAGTTACGGCGGAGTCCTTCGGGGCCGGGGGGACCCCGGCCCCGGCTATCAGTATTAAATATCCTGAAGTATCACTCCCTCGGTGATTGCCGGGCCTTTGGGGCCCGGTTTTTTTGTCGCTCAACGCCAAATGCCCCATAAAAACCCGTACTCCTTGGTAAGGAGGCATCATGAAGGTGAAAAATGGTTCCACGGGGCAATGGCCCCTGACGGCGGGACTCCTTGCCTGTTTGTTGGCGGGCATTTCCTGTGCGCTTGAGGCAGAGCAGGCGGGTGAGTCCATGCGGATTGCGAGCTGGAATGTGCAGACGCTCTTTGACGGGGTGGTGAACGGGAGCGAGTACGACGATTTTGGTGCGGCATCGGACTGGGATGCGAGGCGTTTCCAACAGCGTCTTGAGGGTTTGAAGGATGCCTTCGATGTTTTCTGCGAGGCGGGCTTGCCAACCGTGTTGGTCTTGCAGGAAATCGAGAATGAAGAGACGCTTACGGCTCTGCGGCGCGTATGCCTTGATCGGCGGGGGTATCGATGGCAGGCATGGGCGGGGCGTGAGAACGGCGCCCTTGGGGTGGGGGTTTTGTCACGGGTTCCTCTTGCGGGCTGCCGTACCCATGTACTTGCAAGTGAAGAGGAGCCGGATTTGCGCCCTGTTTTCGAGTGCATTGTGCAGGAGCCCGGTGGCGATGTTCGCCTGTTTGCCTGTCACTGGAAGAGCAAGTTGGGGGGCGCCCGTGAAACCGAAGTCTTGCGGCGGGGAGCTGCGGGTTTGATCAACCGGCGCATACGCGCTCTGCGCACGGCAGGAGACCGTCTGCCCAATCTCGTTTTGGGGGATTTCAACTGCAATCCCGACGAGTTCTCGCGTACCGGAGAAGAGGAAGCGACGGCGATTTTGCCGGTTTCCCATGCAGACAGGGGCCTGCCCGGAAGCGGGCTTTCCCTGCTCTTGGGCGACAGGGCCCATGCGGAACGTGCGGATGGGCGCCTTGTGTTCATGTCGCCCTGGCAGGATTCGGTGTATGAGGGCTCTTACTACTACGACGGCGAGTGGGAGCGAATAGACCAATTCCTCCTGGGGCCGGGTTTTTTTGAGGGTGATTCCTGGGTGTATCGGGGGTTTTCGGTGCTCGAGACAGCCCCCTTTGTCCGCGGCGGAGTCCCTTTTCGCTTTGCTGCCCATAACGGCTTGGGTTGCAGCGACCATCTTCCCATTGCAGTTGATTTTGTCCGTGTGCGTGCCCATTCCGAAAATTGAGGGAATCTGCGGGTATTGACCTTGAAGCCTTATAGTTATATTATTCTAACAGATGAGGGCGGGCGGTTCGCCCAAGAGGCAATTCCAAGAATAACCGATTTTTGAAATTGCCTTATGGATTTATGACACGGTTCCGGCCTGAGTGCGCGGGACTGCGGGTGATGGAGGTTTCATGTTTCTGAGTGATGTGCCCCCGGGGGCCTCGTTCAAAGTCATAAAGGTTATCCTTGGCAAGGAAGTTGGAAGACGCCTTGCGGATATGGGATTTACTTCGGGAACGGAGGGCGCTGTCGTTCGCGGCGGGTTTTTGCGCGGGCCTTTTCAGGTGCGGATACGCGGGTATGACATCCTCATCCGCCGTTGCGAGGCGGCCGGTATCGAGGTCGAACCTGTTGGAGACTGGACGGCGGCCGAGGATGCCAACCGCCTCTTTGGGGGCCGTTTGGGACGCCGACATACGGGTCGCGGTATGGGCCAGGGTTTCGGTCCGGGGGCTGCAGGCCGGCCGGGCGGCGGTCCCGGTGGCCGTTCGCGGCGCGGTATGCCCGATTTTGGACCCGCCGAAGGCTGCAATGACCCGGAAGAGGGAGGCGATGATCAATGAGCACTGAAATACGTGAGATACGTGTCGCTCTCGCCGGTAATCCAAATTGTGGCAAAACGACACTCTTCAACGCTCTTACCGGTGCGCACCACAAGGTGGGGAACTATCCGGGTGTTACCGTAGAGAAACGTGAGGGAGTACGAACCCGCGGTACGGTGCGCTATCGTTTCATCGATCTCCCCGGTATCTATTCCCTTACGGCCTATTCTATCGATGAAGTGGTTGCACGAGACTTTCTACTCGACGAGAAGCCCGATGTAATAATTGATGTTCTTGATTCGACCAATCTGGAACGCAATCTGTATCTCTGTCTGCAGTTCCAGGAACTGGGGATCCCGCTTGTCGGGGCTCTCAACATGATGGACGAGGCCGAGGCGAAGGGTATTCTGATAGATGATCAGGCCCTTTCGGGGATCTTGGGCTTGCCCATGATCAAGACGGTCGCTTCAAAGGGGAAGGGGGTGGATGCCCTCCTGGATGAGGTGGACCGGCTTACCGGCCTTGGCGCCCGCGAGAGTCTTCGCTATGTCGATTATGGCATGGAGATCGAGCCCCTGCTCGAACCGATTGTCGCGGCCATTTCTGCCGATGACGTCTTTTCTTCGCGTTTTCCGGCTCGCTGGATGGCCGTAAAGCTCTTTGAAAAGGACGCGAATGCCCGTGATCGTTTGGAAGCGCATCGGGACAGTGCTTCTGTACTGGCCAAGGTCGATGAGGCCGTGGTTTGGATAGAAAAACATTTTGCCCGCGATGCGGAGATCGTTATTTCGGAGCAGCGCTACGGATACATTCACGGGGCGACGCACGAGACGGTGCACACAAAGCCAAAAACCAATTTCTCCATGACCGAATCTATTGACAAGGTCATCATGAATCGTTTCCTGGCCCTTCCGCTCTTTGTGGCGGTACTCTGGGGGGTCTTTCAAATTACCTTTTTGCTGGGCGAGTATCCCATGGGCTGGCTCGAGAGCCTTTTCGGGGTAATCAGTGATGGTTTGAACGCCGTCATGCCGGAGGGGCTTCTGCGCTCTCTTTTGGTTGATGGCATCATTGGCGGTGTTGGCGGGGTGTTTTCCTTTGTCCCCCTCATTGTCATACTCTTTTTCCTCCTGTCCATACTGGAGGATGTGGGCTACATGTCGCGTGCTGCCTTTGCCAGCGACAAGGTCCTGCACGCCTTCGGGCTCCACGGCCAATCGATATTCCCCCTCATGCTGGGCTTTGGCTGTTCCGTTCCGGCCATCATGGCAGCGAGGACGCTCAAGAGCCCGCGGGACCGTATTGTAACGGTTTTGGTGGTGCCCTTCATGAGCTGCGGGGCGAAGCTCCCCGTTCACGTTCTGCTTGCGGCGGCTTTTTTCCCGGCCAATGCGGCCAATATGGTCATGCTGATATACGCGATCGGGGTTGTACTGGCCCTTGGATCGGCCCTCTTGCTCAGGAAGACGGTTCTTCGCGGCGATCCCACTCCCTTTGTCATGGAGCTTCCCCCCTATCGTGCGCCAACCCTTGGCGGGGTCCTGTGGCACGTGTGGGAGAAGACCTGGCAGTACCTCAAGAAGGCCGGTACGGTCATTCTTGCTTCTGCCATACTCATCTGGGTTATCACCTCGTTCCCGTCGTACCAGCCGGCCGAGGATGTGGTGGCGGGCTGGACCGCAGAATTCGTTGCGGAGAACCCTGGCGCCACCGAAGGGGATATTGCGACCTTTGTCGAGACCTCATCGGCGGAAGCTGCCCTTGAACAGAGTTTCGCCGGACGCTTCGGCAAGTTCATCGAGCCGGTGTTCAAACCCATGGGTTTCGATTGGAAGATTGCGGTGGCCTCCGTTACCGGTTTTGCCGCCAAAGAGGTCGTGGTGTCGACCATGGGGGTTTTGTACCGGGTGGGAACCGATGAGACCGAGGAGAGCGAGAGCCTGCGGGAAGCCCTGGTTGAAGATCCCGTTTTCAATCCCCTCGTTGCCTTTTCATTGATGTTGTTTATCCTGGTCATCCCGCCCTGTTTCGCAGCCCTCGGTGCGATTCGGCAGGAGTTGGGCTGGAAGTGGCTGGGCTTCGCAATAGGGTTCATGCTGGTCCTGGGCTGGGCCCTTTCCTTTGCGGTGTACCAGATTGGGTCTCTTGCAGGATGGGGGGTGTAGCATGTTTGAAACACTCGTTGTCGCCATTATTGTTCTGATGGCCCTCGCCTTTGTCGTATGGCGCGCGGTGCGCACACTGCGCGGAGGTACGTCATCCTGCTGTACGAGCGGCGGGCCGGTCTCTTCCGATGCATCTGTACAGAGCGCTGCCAAGGGGCCTTTTACCCTGAGCTGCAGCTCTTGTGCCGGCTGTGCGGCACGGGGCGGCTGTCCTTCCGCCCGATAAGCATCCGGTTATGTCACTCCTTTGGGGCCTGTTCGTGCTGTGGCGGACAGGCCCTTTTTATGTTTTGACGGCTTGGAAGAGACTCAAGAGCGGGCTGATGGCCCAGAGCGAAAAGGCGAGCATGACCAGCCAAGAGACGAGTTCAAGTATGGACGACAGGCGTTCGAGAAGACCTTCCCGCTCCTTGAGTCGGTGAAAGAGCCCGGTTCGTCCCGCCCAGGCGAGATAACCGGCACCTGCAATCACCAGGGACATACCCAGGGACATGGCGAAGACTGCCAGGATACCCTGCAACGCGAGCCCCAGATAGAGCGCGAAGAGGAGTACCATTGTAGCTCCCGGGCAGGGGACGAGACTCGTTATGACTATGAGGCTCCAGACCGTTTGGTTCTTCCCATCGCCGTGTTGATGGGGCGGGGCCTTGCCGACAAGGCGCGCGATGACTTTAACTGCGAAAAAGGCAGCAAACAGGGCGATGAGGGCAAAGGTCGCATATTCGAGGAGGTAGCCCGCGTTGCCGGTTTCGGCCAGCTGCGCGAGGGCCCCGCGGGCAAGGCTCAGGACACCCACGATTGCGAGTCCGGTAAGGGCGTGTATGGAGGCCGCGAGCAAACCGGCGAGTGCCGGCTCGTACCATGGGGCCTTGCGCGAGAGAAAAATGGTAAAGATGATGGTCTTGCGGTGGCCGGGTCCCGCCGCGTGGAAGAGCCCGTACAGAAAGGCTATCCCCAAAAGGGCGAAGAGGGGCCCCGCGCTCGTTCCCCCCTTGATGTTGCCGAAGAGCTCTGCGAGGCGCTCGCGAAGGGCAAACTGCGTATGCGCGAAGCGGCTTGTTCCCCCGGACAGGGGGGCGGGCAGGGCGCGCCAGGAGAAGCGATCCCCGCTGTTGGCCGGGGATTCTTCCGCGTTCAAAGGGGTGGCCGAATTTCCGCCTGTTCCGGGCGATGCGGCCCCGGGGCTGCTGCCGGTAAATGGGTTTGCAGAAAGGGGGGCCGGGCCCGGGCCGGGTAGCGGCCCGAGCCCCGAAAACGCACAGAAAACTGAGGCTCTTTCAAAATAGCTAGTGAAGAGCATTTTATATAGGCCGCGGGAGC
>CAZIRF010000056.1:0-14263 GCA_964541755.1 uncultured Spirochaetales bacterium
ATTATATTTGAATAGTTGAAATGTGGGCTTAACAAACTAGTTTTTCGAGGTGCCCTGTAGAGGTCTGCCGAGTATTCGGGGTTTTCGATGCTGTCAATGAGGGAGAGGAGCTCGTAGAGGGGGCGATTTTCGGTAACCTGTTGATGAACGCGCTTGGAGAAAATCCGGCGAAGAGCCTGGACATCGCCTGTTTCACCGGCCGATTTGAGCGCCGCAGCCGTATCGCCCTGCGAGCTCCCGTTCTGTCGGGCCCTGTCCCCATCAGCCTGAATCCCCTTCGTCTCCCTGTCCAAAGCGATTTCCTTGACGATTGCGGGAGACTGCTCCGGCAAGCGGGCATTCCCAAAGCCGTTTTGGTGGCGGCAGCCGCAGGAGCGGCGGATGCAGAGTACCGGTTCCATTTCTGGTTGATCTTCTTCGGGGGCACCATCCAGGCGCGCTTTGATGTAATGGACTGCCTGTACCGCCAAGGGTTCGAAGGACTGACGTATGGTTGTATACTGATGAAACAGGGATCGCGAGAACTGCAAATCGTCACAGCCGGTAACGGCGATGTCCCAGGGCACACTTATGCCGCGACGCAGGAGGGCGCTGTAAACGCCAAGGGCCATGAGGTCGTTTGCACAGGCGAATACCTGGGGCTTCAAACCCTTGTGGTCAATGATATGCGCGACGGCAGCCTCCCCGGATCTGGCGAGGAAGTCCCCTTCATACAGGTGATCGGCGTCGAGCTCGAGGCCTTCTTCCCTCATGACAGCGCGAAAGGCCTCCAGTCGTACGAGGGCTTCCCGGTTTGAGGAGGGGCCTGATACATAGACGATATCGCGGTACCCATGGTCGTGGATCAGGTGTTCCGCCATTTTGCGCATGCCAAGCGCATTGTCGTAGACGAATACCGGCTCCCCGATAACCGACGTCCCAAGGGATACCATGGGGATATCCCGGTGGCTGCGCAGGAAGTTTTCGAGTATCGGCGTTCCTCCTTGATTCACAAGGGAAGAGGAGACCGAAAGGATTGCATCGAATTCTTGGGCGCTCACCAAATCCAGGAGGTCTTTGCTGTAGCGATATTCCTCGTGATAGATGTTGAGGCACCCGACCCCAAGGTAGACAGCCTCGAGGCCGGTCTCTGCCAATGCCCGCTGTACCCCGATAAAGGTACTGCGATGAAAGGATGATATTGCGACGTCAAGGAGCACTGCAATGCGCTGTGGGGCCATACCCCATTGTACTACGGGATGACACGTGTGCGCAAATTGAGCTACCATGAGACTCATGAAGCTCTTCCTGCACGCATGCTGCGGGCCCTGCTACCTCGGGGTGAACACGGGCCTCGTTGATGGCGACGGGGGTCTCCACGCGGGTGATGAGGTCCTCATCTGGTACTATAATCCCAATATTCACCCGGCTGATGAAGAAGAACGCCGTTGGCAAAACCTGGTTCTGGCTGCCAGGGCGACTGGACGTCCGCTCGTGCGCGCCGGCTATGAGCCGGAGCGCCATCTTGCGGCCACTCGCGGCGGCTTTTCGCCTGTGTTGCGGGGCCATGAGCCAGCCGAACACGCTGCCCCCTGCGAACATGCAGCCCCCTGCCGCTGCCTGGCATGTTACCGCCTTCGCCTCGAAGAGGCCGCCCGCGCCGCGCGTGAAGCCGGTTTCGACACCCTTTCGACCACCCTTCTCGTTAGCCCCTGGCAGCGCCACGAAGACATTGTCGAAATCGGGCGGGACGCGGCGGCGGCGCAGGGTCTCGCCTTTCTTGCCACCGACTTCCGGGTCTACTACCGCGCGGGTCAAGAGCGGGCGAAGGAATTGGGGCTGTATCGGCAGAAGTACTGCGGCTGTGCCGCGTCACGGAACGAAGCCCGTGAACAGGAAGAGCTGCATGCGGCAGAAAAGGCCGCACGCAAAGAGGCCCTCCGCCTCGAGGCCGCACAGAACAGGGCCGCTAAAGAGGCCCGCAAGGCGCGCGACAGGGCTTGAGCTGCAGGCTTCCGCTTACCAGCCTGTAGCCCCCGAGCTGCAAGCTTCCGCTTACAGCCCCCCCTAGGGCGCGAGCAGGCTGCGGTCGTTTGAGAGGCTCTGGCCGCGCAGGGCCCGGAAGCGCTCCACGAGACGCTCGACGGTAAGAGACTTCTTCTCATCACCCTGCACATCCATGATGATCTCCCCCGCGTCCATCATGACAAGGCGTGTCCCGGTCTCGATCGCCCGCGCCATGTCGTGGGTAACCATCAGCACGGAGAGGCCGAACTCCTTGGCGAAGCGATTGGTGAGGGCAAGGACCTTTTCCGCGTTGGCCGGGTCGAGGGCCGCGGTGTGTTCGTCCAGGAGGAGGACCGCCGGCCGGGCGATGACGGCCATGAGCAGGGTTAGTGCCTGTCGCTGCCCGCCGGAGAGCCGGTTGACGTTCTCCTTCATGCGCTCCTCAAGCCCCATATCAAGCTCGGCCAGGAGGGCGCGGTAGTGTTCACGCCGCGGGCGGGTCATGGCGATCTTGAAGCTCTTCTGCCCCTTTTTGGAAGCGACGGCGAGGTTGTCCTCGACACTCATCTCGGCGGCGGTTCCCCCAAGGGGGTCTTGAAATACCCGTCCTGTGGAACGCGCCCGCAGGTACTCAGCCTCGCCGCTGCGATCGACCCCGTCGATGAGTATGCGCCCGCTCGTGGGGCGAATGGCGGCCGCGACGACATTGAGCAGGGTACTCTTTCCCGCGCCATTGGACCCGATTATGGTAATGAATTCACCGCGTTCGAGCGAAAGGTCGATCCCCTTGAGTGCGCGCCGTTCGTCGGGGGTGTTCTCCTTGAAGACTACTTCGATCTTTTCAAGTTGTATCATGCTGATAATCTCCTGCGGGCCCGCTGGTTTTTTCGCGCGGCCAGCTGGCTGCGAAGCTTCCCGACCCCCAACGAAAAGACGATCATGAGGGCCGTTACCAGGCGCAGGTCGTTGGGCGTAATACCGGCAAAGTAGCCGTAGAATCGCGCGCCGAACATGATGGCCTTGAAGAGGACGGCCCCCAGTATTGCGCGCGCGATCTGCCCTCCAATGCGGTTCGTGCGAAAGAGAAGCTCCCCGATCATGACCGATGCAAGCCCCAGGGCGACCACCCCCGAACCCAAGTTGACGTCTGCAAAGCCGTGGTGCTGCGAGGCGAAGGCCCCCGAAAGGGCCGCAAAGGCGTTCCCCAGGGCGACCCCGGCGACCTTGTAGCTGTCCGGGTTCGAGCCGGAGGCCGTTACCATGCGTTCATTGTCGCCCAAGGCCCCCAGGGTAAGCCCGAACTCGGTGTGGAAGAAGAGGTCAAGGAGAATGACAAGCAGAATGGCGACCAGTATAAAGAAGAGGGCCTGCGCGAAGGCCGGCTCGAGGCCGGGAATCCAGGACTTCGAGAAGTCCGCCAGGGGGCGCAAGCCTACCAGCTGGATGTTCGATTTCCCGCCCATAACGCGCAGGTTTACCGAGTAGAGCCCCGTCATGACGACAATGCCCGCCAAAAGCGGCGGGACGCGAAAGCCCGTGTGGATGAGGGCCGTAAGGGCCCCCGCCGCCCCGCCCGCGAGCATGGCAACCAAGACCGCGAGCGGGAAGGGGACGCCGGCGACGAGGAGGGCCGCGGCGACCGCCGCCCCTAGGGGGAAGCTCCCCTCGACCGTAAGATCCGGGAAGTCCAGGACCCGGAAGGTGATGAACACCCCGATGGCAAGTATGCCGTAGATCAAACCCTCTGTAAGTATCGCCTCTGTCATGCGTCCCTCTGTATGTGCATCTGCTTGCAAATCCGTTACGGATTTGCACAAGCCAATCGAAAAACCGCGAGGTTTTTGGATTGGCCCTACTCTATAACGAGGGAGGCCTGTGCGAGAAGGTCCTCGGGGATGACGAGTCCCAGTTCTTTAGCCACCTTCTTGTTGAGGACGAGGGCCATCTCTTCGCTGTCCTTGGGGAAGTAGGTGGGGATGTCCGCAGTCTTCTTTCCCTTGAGGATGTCGACAACAATGCGCCCGGTCGCCCGGCCCATCTGGTAGTAGTTGAAGCCCACTGCCGCGAGTATGGGTATGGACTCTGCAGAGCTGGGGTCGGCCGTGACGAGGGGGATCTTCTCGCTGTTGCAGATTTCGGCCACGGTCGAAATGGCGCTGAATACCGTGTTGTCGTTCGAGAGGTACACCGCGTCCACCCGGCCAATGAGGGCGGTAAGGGCCTGGCTTACCTCGGCGGAGTTCGTCACGACAGAGGGGACAAAGGCCAGCCCCTTCTTGGTGCAGTAGGCCTTGAGGCGCTCCGCCGTCGTCACCGAGTTCGCCTCGCCGGCGTTGTAGACGTGCCCCACGCGCGTTACTGTCGGGGCGATGGCCAGGATGGTGTCGATCTGGTTCTCAACCGGGGGCAGGTCCGAAGTACCCGTTACATTCGCCCCGCCCTTGTCGAAGGATGGCACGAGACCCGCGGCAACCGGGTCGGTAACGGCGGAGTAGACGACGGGGAATTCGCTTATCGTGTTGGCCAGGGCCATGGCAGTGGGGGTGGCGATGCCAACGGCGATATCGGCCTTGCTTATCTTGTACTTCTGGGCAATCTGGGTGGCTGTGGCCGGCTCGCCGTTGGCGTTCTGCAGGTCGAAGCGGGCCTTGGGGAAGGCGGCGCGCACCTCTTCGACGATACCCTTTTCAAGGTCGTCGAGGGCCGGGTGGGCGACGATCTTCGCGATCCCCACGAGGGGCTCGTCGGCACTGCGGGCCGCCTTGCAGGAGGTGAAGGCGAGGGTGGCGCCAAACAGGGCGGCTGCGAGGGCCGGCAGGGCTATCAGTCTTGATGTGTGTTTCATGGAATGCTCCTTGTGTTACTGTGTATAGTAACACGGAGACAGTACTCCCAAAGCACAAAGATGTCAAGCGGGATGCCCCTTCGATCTCCGCGCGAGAAAGCCTCTGCGAGCGGGTTGAACTATCAGCCTTGAATCCCTTCCTCCATTGCACAAAGCGCGCAGGATACGCTACTATTTGCCGTATTTCCCGGCGCGGCAGTGGCCCGTGAGCAGAACAGGAAGGAGTACCCGATGAAGGCCGTTGAACTGGAAAAGGCGTATGATCCCGCGAGCTTTGAAGATCGCATCTACCGTGATTGGCTGGAAACCGCCTCGTTTAAGCCGGTAGACAGCGTCGAACGGGATCCCTTTGTCGTCGTCATCCCCCCGCCCAACGTTACCGGCGTCCTCCACATGGGACACGGCCTCAACAACACCCTTCAGGACATCGTCGTGCGCTACCAGCGCATGCGCGGTCGCCCGGCCCTGTGGCTCCCCGGCACCGACCATGCCGGCATCGCGACCCAGAACGTCGTCGAGCGCCGCCTCAAGAAGGAGGGCAAGACCCGCCACGACCTGGGACGAGAGGCGTTTATAGAAGAAACCTGGAAGGTCAAGGAAGAGCACCACGAGGTTATCACCCGCCAGCTCAAGAAGATCGGGGCCAGTGTCGACTGGAGCCGCGAGCGCTTTACCCTTGACGAGGGCCTGTCAAAGGCCGTGCGCGAGGTCTTCGTCACACTCTGGGAGCGCGATCTACTCTATAAAGGAAACTACCTGGTCAACTGGTGCCCCTCCTGCGGCACCGCCCTGTCCGACGACGAAGTCGAACACGAGGAGCTCGACTCCCTCATCTACCACCTGCGCTACCCCGTAGTCGACCCCGCGCCCGGCATGCCCGCGTACCTCGAGCTCGCCACCACCCGCCCCGAGACCCTCCTGGGCGATACCGCCGTCGCCGTCCACCCCGAAGATGAACGCTACAGCGCCCTCGTGGGCCGCCGGGTCAAGCTCCCCCTTACCGACCGCACGATACCCGTCGTCGCCGACAGCTACGTCGACCGCGCCTTCGGGACCGGTGTCGTCAAGATTACCCCCGCCCACGACCCCAACGACTGGGAGGTGGCGAAGCGCCACGAGCTCCCCGTCATCAACATACTCACCCCCACCGCCTGCCTCAACGACGAGGTCCCCGCCAAATACCGGGGGCTCACCGTCAAGAAGGCCCGCGCCGTCGTCCTCGAGGACTTGAAAGAGGGCGGCTTCTTTGTGCGCGACGAAAAGCTCGTCCACAACGTGGGCCACTGTTACCGCTGCCACACCGTCATCGAGCCGTACCTTTCCGAGCAGTGGTTCGTGCGCATGAAGCCCATGGCAGACAAGGCCCTCGCCGCTTGGCAGAAGGGCGAGATCGTCTTCTACCCCAAGAAGTGGGAAAACACCTACGAGCGCTGGCTAACCGGCATTCGCGACTGGTGTATTTCGCGCCAGCTCTGGTGGGGGCACCGCATCCCCGCCTGGACCTGCGCCGACTGCGGCGAGCTCATCGTAAGCCGCGAAGACCCCTCGGCCTGCCCCAAATGTGGCTCCTCCAAACTCGAGCAGGACCCCGATGTCCTCGACACCTGGTTCTCAAGCTGGCTGTGGCCCTTCTCGACCCTGGGCTGGCCGGAGAAAACCCCCGATTTCGAGCGCTTCTACCCCACAAGTGCCCTCGTTACCGCCTACGATATCATCTTCTTCTGGGTCGCCCGCATGATCATGGCGGGCCTTGAGTTCACCGGTCAGGTCCCCTTCCGCGACATCTACATGCACGGCCTCGTGCGCGACAAGCAGGGCCGGAAGATGTCCAAGAGCAAGGGAAACGGCCTCGACCCCCTCGAGCTCGTGGATGAATACGGTGCGGACGCCCTCAAGTTCACCCTGGCCTTCATGTGCGCCCAGGGCCAGGACATCCTTATCGACAACGAGTCCTTCAAACTGGGCTCGAAGTTCGCCAACAAGATCTGGAACGCCAGCCGCTACATCCTCATGAACCTCGAGGGCCGCACGATCGTCGAAAACCCGGCCCTCCTCCCCGTGGACCGCTGGATCTACTCCCGCCTCGATTGCGCCGCCGCTGCCATCGCCGACGCCCTCGAAGGCTACCGTTACAACGAAGCCGCCCAGGCCGCCTACGAGTTCTTCTGGAACGACTTCTGCGACTGGTACGTCGAGGCGACCAAGCTCTCGCTCAATGCCGCCAGCAACGCTGGCGCCGCCAGCGATGCTGGCGCGACCAACGCCGATGCCGAAAAGGACCGCGCCACCACCGTTCTCCTGGACGTCCTCGAGCAATCCCTGCGCCTCCTGCACCCCCTCCTTCCCTTCGTGACGGAGGAAATCCACTCGAAGCTCCCGAGCGAATGCAAGGCCTCAAGCGCCGCCGGCGCCGCCAACACTGTTGGCGCCGCAAGCCTCATCACGGCCGCCTGGCCCGCTTACGACACTGCCCGCCGCGACGAAACCGTCGAGGCCGCCTTCGACAGTGTCCGCGACCTCGTGCGCCAGGTGCGCACCCTGCGCGCCGAGTGCCAGATTGCCCCATCCGCCAAGATCCGCCTTACCGTCCGTGCAGACTCCGCCCGCCTCGAAACCTTTACCTCTTACCGCGACCTTGTCGCCCTCCTCGCCGGCCTCTCTGGCCTGGAGCTCCAGCCTGCACCCGCCACTGCCGGCACCCGTATTACGGGCACCATCGGCCTTGTGGGGACGGGCTTCGAGGGCTTCCTCCACATCCTGGACGCCATCGACGCTGCCGCCCTCGCCGAGCGCTTCAAGCGCGATGTCGAGAAGGAAGAGAAGTACATGCAGCAGGTACAGGGCAAACTCGCCAACGAGAATTTCCGCAAGAACGCCCCGGCCGAGCTCGTCGCCGCCGAGGAAGAGAAACTCGCCGAGCGTGTCCGCCGCATCGAAAAACTCCGCCTCTACCTGGGCGAGCTGGAAAAGGCGTAGCAGCATGAACACCGAGGAGATGCTCCGCCTCAAGAGCATGCACATTGCCCCCTACATGCAACTCGCGACTGCCCTCATCGGCAAGACCCGCGAGGGCGGGGGCAACATGTTCCGCCACCAAATCGACACCATGGCGGTCCTCCTCGACTACGGCTACATCGACTCCGTCCTCCTCAAGGCCTCCATCGTCCACGACCTCGTTGAGGACATCCCCGACTTCAACCACAACCTCCTCCTGTCGATCGACTACGAGAGCCCCCAAGTCTACCAGCTCGTCCTCGAAGTCTCCCGCCAGGCGGATGAAACCAAGCCCCAGTTCCTCACCCGCATCCTCGAGCGCGGCTCCCACAGCGCCAAGATCCTCAAAGTCGCCGACCGCATCTCCAACATGGTCTCCTTGGGCTTCGTAACCCGCGCCGAGTTCATCGACCGCTACACCCTGGAAACCATCAAGTACGTCTACCCCATCGCAGAGGAAGTCAACCCCAAGATGCTCCGCGAGCTCGAAAACCTCGTCGACTCCCGCCGCACCTTCCTGGACGCCTGCCAATTTTAGGGTAAGGGCAGGAGGGGAGGGGGGACAGCCTGTTCTCTTTCTCAAGCAAGCACCCGCAATCCGCAGGACCCATCGACGCGGCCCCCCCGGGGCCGGGCTACGGGCTTGAGCACCCGCCCTCCGGCCGGCCGCACGGGAACAAAAGCGGGTCTCTGCGAGCCCCGCTGCTGCCCCCTGCCCTCAAGCCCGGGATCCCGGCCCGCCCCCCCGTGCGGGGTATTGAAAACAGGTATTTTGGAAGGAGATATGTAATGCACCCCATCCTTGAAACTGAGCGTCTTTGTCTACGTGAGCTCGTTCCCGAAGACGCCGATGTCTTGGGCTCGAGACCCTCTACACCTACACCCGCTTCGACAACGCCCCCTCCATCCGCGTTGCGGAAAAGAACGGCTTCCACTTCGTCAAATACTTCGAAAAAATCGTGATGGGCGAGCGAGTCAAAGAGGCGCTATACTGTCTGGAGCGAAAATCCGCCCGGTAAATGCGGCGCGAGACCCGGATACAGGAGTAACTCCATGGAAAAACGCTATCCGAATGAACGAATCGAAGGCAATGCGAAACTTAAGGGCGATATAATGGTAGATCCCCTTCAAAGGTGACATGCAAATACTCGAAGATCTTGCCTATGTATTTGGTGGCCGTTCTCCTGTTGCCGGCGAAGGGCATGGCCGGTTTAAAGATCCCAAGGTGGCAGTAATTACCCGCCAATTCCTGGAGCAGCACTTGAAGGCTGTTAACAACGCCAACGGGTTATAAATTAACGAATAAAGGAGCTCCCAGTGATCGACATTCGCCACATTTCAGACAATAAAAAGCAATTCCTCGACCTCCTCCTCCTTGCCGATGAACAAGAGGACATGATCGACCGCTACCTGGGCGACGGCGAGCTCTTTGCCCTGTACGACGGGGACTTGAAGAGCGTCTGTGTCGTCGCGAAGGAGGACGAAGAGACCTGCGAGCTCAAGAACATCGCGACATACCCGCAGTACCAGGGCAGGGGCTACGGACGGGCCTTGATACAGTACATATCGGAGCACTTCAAGGCCCGTTATCGCTACATGCTCGTCGGTACGGGCGAAACCCCCACCATCCTGCGCTTCTATCGCGGATGTGGCTTCGAGATATCCCACCGCATCGAAAACTTCTTTACCGACAACTACGACCATATCATGATCGAGGACGATGTCCAACTTGTCGACATGATCTACCTCAAGAAGGAATTGTGATGCCGCAGACGCATATCCTTAAGATCGCCCTCCTCCAAATCCTGCCGACCGGCAGCCTTGAGGGGAACCTGCAAAAGGGTCTCGAGTACTGCCGGCGGGCCAAAGACCAGGGGGCCGATATCGCCCTCTTCCCGGAGATGTGGAGTTCTGGCTACGAAATACCCGAGGACCCCGTCGTACTCAAGAGCATGGCCATCAAAACTGATAGTTCCTTTGTGCGCGCCTTTGCCGCCCTTGCCAAAGAGCTCGATATGGCTATCGGCATCAGCTTCCTCGAAGCGCATGAGCCCCGGCCGCGAAATACCCTCTGCCTCTTTGACCGGCACGGGTCGCCCGTCCTCCACTATGCCAAGGTCCACACCTGCGACTTTGGCGACGAGTGCAGGCTATCCGGCGGCGACGACTTCGAGGTATCAGACCTTGATACCGCAATTGGTCCGGTGCGTCTGGGCGCCATGATCTGCTACGACCGCGAGTTTCCCGAAAGCGCCCGCATCCTCATGCTCAAGGGCGCCGAGCTCATACTCGTACCCAATGCCTGCCCCATGGAGATCAACCGCCTCTCCCAACTGCGCGCCCGCGCCTACGAGAACATGGTGGGCATTGCGACAACCAACTACCCGCGGGGCAAACCCGACTGCAACGGCCACTCATCGGCCTTTGACGGCATCGCCTACCGCCGGGATGAGCCCGGCTCCCGCGACACCCTCGTCCTCGAGGCGGGGGAGGGCGAAGGGCTCTATCTTGCGTCTTTCAATATGGACGAATTACGGGACTACCGAAAGCGAGAAGTCCACGGCAACGCCTTCAGGAAGCCCGCGAAGTACGGACTCCTTGTTGCCGGGAAAGCCGATACTTGATTTGTGACAGGGGTCACAAGTCTTCTTGATGTACAGGAGTTTTTTACATGGAACTGTGGGCACTTTATGACAGGGATCGATATCCCCTGGGTAGAAAAGCGGTACGTGGTGAGCGTTTGGCCAAAGGCGAATACCACGTGGTTGTCCACGTGTGCATTATCAATTCCAAAGACCAGATGCTCATACAGCAGCGCCAGCCCTTTAAAGAGGGCTGGCCCGATATGTGGGACGTGAGTGTGGGCGGAAGCGCGGTCGACGGAGAGAGTAGCGCCCTCGCCGCAGAGCGGGAACTCTTCGAGGAGATTGGATACAGGGCGGATTTTTCCGCTTGCCGGCCCTTTTTTACCATCAACTTTGAAGAGGGCTTCGACGACTTCTACATACTCGAAGCGGATGTCGATCTTTCCCGTTTGAAGCTGCAATACGAAGAGGTCCAGGCCGTTCGTTGGGCGTCGAAGGACGATATCTTCCGCATGATGGACGGGGGCAGCTTCATCCCCTATCACCCGAGCGTCATCGACATGATATTTCAAATGCGCCACCACCGGGGCGCCATAGTGGATGGCGTACAGCAATAGGAGCCCCCGACGAGAAGAAATTATGATACCCTTACCCCAGTCCCCCTCGCAAAGGAGTATGTATGGCCAAGATGTTTCTCTCTTCCTATTTTTCTGCGGTTGCCAAGAAGCTCCCCGGCTTTCTGGGGGAGGATTGCGCCGGAAAGACCGTAAGCTTCATTCCCACGGCCAGCAAGGTCGAAAAGATGGACTTCTTCGTGGCTGGCGCGATAAAGGCCTTCAAGAAGCTGGGTATGGAAGTGGACGAGCTCGATCTTTCGCTCATGAGCCATGAGGAGCTGGCACAGCGCATAGCGGCCAACGACTACATCTATATCTCGGGGGGCAATACCTTCTACCTCTTGCAGGAACTCATAAAATCCGGGGCGGACACCCTCATCAAGGACGCGATAGCAAAGGGTAAGGTCTATATCGGCGAGTCTGCCGGCTCTGCCATTATGGCAAAGAACATCGAGTACGCAAAGCTCATGGACGACCCGGCGAAGGCGCCGGAGCTTGTCTCCTTCGATTCCCTGGGGCTCATCGATTTCTACCCGGTTCCCCATCAGGGGAACTTCCCCTTCAAAAAGGCTGTCGAGAAGGTCCTCCTCGAGTATGGCAGTCTCCTGGACCTGCGCCCCTTCCACAACAAGCAGTTTATCGCCATCGATGGGGAGACTGTCGCCATTCAAGAGTAAGACACAATGTCGACCCGCGGCCTGGAAGAGGGCATCCTCGCCACCATGCTCAAGCGATATTTTCAACAGGAGTAAACCTGTAGGGCCGCATTTTCCTTCCAAAATGCTGTTGGAAGGGTGTATACTGCAAACGATCATCCCCCCAAAAAGGGCCCCCAGCCCACCGGACCGGAGTCTGTTTCGGCGACACGGCCCGGCCCCCCAGCCCCGGTAAAAACCCTTTAGTGGAAGGGCATACGTAAGTAATCCAAATAGCTCCAATAACGCCAAAATAATCATTGCGTTATTTTTACCTTGTTACCCGTACTGTATACGGCAGGAGCCAATACAGGAGGGGCACAGGTGAAAACAAAAAATGAACGGAAGATCGAAATTCGGGTGCTCCCACAGCACTACCAGCTATCGTTCGATTTTGATGATGAAATCTTGGACGTCGTTCGAGCCTTGCCCCGGCGTCGTTACCTGTGCGATGAACGGGTTTGGCTGATACCCATAACGGCTCTCTCCCGTTCAAGTCTTGCCGGGCGCTTGGAAAAGGTGGCTCGCCTTGAGTTTGTCGATACCCCGGAACATATGGGTGTCTCCGGAAAACCCGAGCCAACGCTTCCTCCCTTGTTCGTGGAGCAACTGGTGCGTAGGCGCTACAGCAAGCACACCATTCGCAATTACTCGCAACACTTGCGCAGGTTTTTGAACTGGCTTGGCCCCGACAGGGAAATAGCCGATGAAGCCATCCTGTCCTATATCAATCACATTATGGAGAACACTGCGCTGTCCCCTTCTTGGCAGAACATGGCGGTGAATGCGATTCGCTATTATGTGGTCTCTGTCCTTGGGCGCAAGATGCCACAGGCCCCGGTGCGGCCCAAACGGGAGAAGCGGCTCCCCTTGGTCCTGGCGGAGGAAGAGGTGAAAGAGCTACTTCGCTCTCTTTCAAACCTCAAACACCGCTGCATTATTTCCTTGATCTACTCGGCTGGGCTTCGCGTGAGTGAGGTCGTACATCTGCGCATCAAGGATATTGATTTCGATCGATCAATTCTGCAAATTCGCCAATCAAAGGGCAAAAAGGACCGCATCGTACCCCTCGCCCAAAAGATAAAAAAACTGATAACCGACTACCGCGCGCAGTACCATCCGTATGCCTTTCTCTTTGAGGGCTCCAGTGGTGGTCCTTATTCTGTGCGCAGCATACAGGCCATTTTCCAAAGGGCCTGTACCACAATTGGGCTTGAAAAGAAGGCGAGCGTCCACAGCCTTCGCCACAGCTACGCTACCCACCTCCTTGAAAAGGGCACCGATTTACGCATTATTCAGGAGCTCCTTGGCCACGCGAGCTCCAAAACTACCGAGATCTACACCCACGTCTCCACGAAGACCATAGGGGCAGTACGCAGCCCCTTCGACGATTTGGACGTGTAGGGGAAGTTTGACAGTGAGTTATACTATGGTTATACTAAAATTGATGAAAACGGCTATTTCGATACCGGACATTCTCTTCGAGAGTGCAGAAAATGTTGCAAAAAAGATAGGTGTGCCTCGAAGCCAACTCTATGCAATGGCTCTTGAGGAATTCCTCGAACATCACAACAGGGATGTGGTTACAATGGAGCTTAATGAAATGTATGGTGCTGCTTCTTCGACACCACTTAACGATGAAGCAGGGCTTGAATCTTTGCGAGAGGCGACCACATATGATGCGTGGTGAAATCTGGTGGGCCGATCTGGGTCTTCCCTTTGGCAGTGAACCGGGCTACAGGCGGCCGGTAGTTATTATCCAAGACGATTCATTCAACAGAAGTTTGATACATACGGTAATAGTAAGCGCCATAAGCTCCAATACAGCCCTTGCAGAGGCTCCCGGAAACGTATTCTTGGAAAAATCCTTGAGTAGCCTTTCCAAAGACGGTGTAATTAATGTTTCACAGATTTCCACCTTGGAAAAAAAGCGCTTATTGGAAAAGGTCGCTTTCCTTCCCCGCCACACCCTGGCCAAGCTGGAAAGCGGTCTCAAACTCGTTTTGGGCCTCTATTAGTACCACATCGCAGATAAGCATGATAAAATAAGCAATATCATGCAATAAGGATACGTGATACCGCTACTTCAGGTAATGATAGTGCAATGAAGACAAGGCCGTACATAGCAGCAATACTGCTGGTGCTGGGGAGTTATATGCCATTGCCAGCTCAAAGGAGAACATTTTGTGAATTGTGAAATTTTAGTAATTGGAAAGAAACAAATCAATAGTATAAAAACATTATGGGAAAAATTAAATGAAATTCATTTAAAAGACTCCACGCACTTTAAAGATCACTACAAGTATTTTACATTTGAAGAAAGATGTGAAAAGTTCGACGAAATTAAAAAGAGCAACATCAGAATTGAAGTGATTATTGATAATAATAAAACAGTTGGTTATTGCATATCAACAATAGAAAAAAATACAGGTGAAATTGATTCACTATTTATTGAGCAAGAATATAGAAAATTCGGGTTCGGGCGACAATTAGTTGAGAATAGCATAAAATGGCTAAAGGCAAATGAATGTAAAAAAATTA
>CAZIRF010000057.1:0-14126 GCA_964541755.1 uncultured Spirochaetales bacterium
CGCGCGGACCGGCACCAGCATGAACAGGAAGGCGGAGAGGACTATCAGACTGATACTTCGCGGTATGGACAGCGTGCTTCTCACCCTCGGAGTATCGGCAGTTTCGACACTTCCCTCCAGATGTCTTCGGCGACTTCATTGATGCTTTTGGCCGCGTCGATGGTCACCAGTCGTGTTTCGCTGCCGCACCAGCGTTTGGCCAGCTCCCGGTAACGGCTGCGGACGAGTTTCTGGAAGCCTATGTGTTCGTAGATGTCGCGGCTTTCGCGGCCGCCGTAGCGTTCTGCCGCCGTTTCGGGCGAGAGGTCAAAGAGGAAGAGGAGGGCCGGGCGCGGGAAGTCCGCATTGAGCAGGGTGGGCAGTTCGTCGCCGCACTCGATCCCCTGGTAGACGAGAGAAGAGAGGACGTAGCGATCGCAGATGACCAAATCCCCCTTTTCGACATGCCGCCGTATGCCGCTCGCCGCCTCGAGATGTTCATTGCGGTCGGCGGCAAAGAGGTGGGCGAGGGTGGCCGGGGCGAGTTTTATTTCGCCGCGAAGGGCTTGGCGCAGGAGGAGCCCCAGGGGGCCGTCGGTGGGCTCCCAGGTGAACCAGGGGGTAAGGGCCGGGTGTTCTGCCAGCCGGCTGCGCAGGATTTGCAATTGGGTCGAGGTACCGCTTCCATCCATGCCTTCGAATACCACAAAGTTGTCGAGCATCATGCTTCAAGTTATACTCGCTCGAGGGCTGTGGTGCAACGCCTGCGCTTGTTCCTCGAGCCCCGCTGTGATAGATTGCAAGATAAAGAGCCTCAAATAATATACAAGGAGATGGGGGCATGTCGGCGCCACACAGAAAGATACCGCGTCTGCTGCCCGTTCTCGTCCAAATCGCGCTCTTTTTGGCCCTGGTCATCAGTTCTGCCCTCTTGATTCATCCCCTCAATACCCTGGTGCACAAACGCCTCGATCATGTGGCCGGTGAATCGGTGGCCGCTCTTGAAATGTTTCTGGGACATGAGGTTCGGTATGAAAGCGCAAGTCCGGCCTTGCTTTCGTCCATTGACCTTCGCGGGCTGCTTGTGAAACGCCCATCCGGGGACATATTGGCCTCTGCCGGCCGGGTGCGGGTTGCCTTCAATTTGTTCGCGCTCCTTTTCGATGACGGGCGTCCCCTCATACATTCTGTTCGCCTTGATCGCTTCGAGATTGATCTGGATCATGTAGAGGACCGGGATCTCCTCTCTCTTTTTGCCTCCGACACGCTGACAGTACCCTCTGGCAAAGGGCCAAACCGGTATCGTCAATTTTTACCGCAGCGCTTGGTGGTTCGCTCTGCCCGAATCGGGTATAGCTTGCCCCAAGGAAGGGGCTCGCTCGAAGACCTTTCCATCGTCGCTCGTATCAATGAAAGCGGTATTTCCCTCAACGGGGGAGGGGATATCAGGGTTGAACATGACGCTATTGCTTCATTCGAGTCGTTCATCGCCCCCGCTGGCAAAATAAGCGGGGTGTTGAATGGTCACATTGCCGTTGAGGGTCTTGTTTCTTCCGGTTTTGATGAGGCGACGTTGACCCTTTCCATTGAGGGCCTTTCCTCGCGTGATCTGATTCTTCACCCCCGTTCTTTTCTCGTTCAATACTCTCCAGAGAGGCTGATGGTTCGGAATATAAAGGATCGCAGCGCTCTCGATCTCTTTTTATCCATCTCCCCACGCGATGGCACCCTGTCCGTGGACCTCAAGACAGAGGATTTCCCCCTTTCCGATGTCGTGGGATTTACCGGATCCCTTTCTGCAAGCAAATGGATCTTGGGAAGCAGGCTGAACACGGATATCACTATCGCCTTCGAGCCGGAGAAGACGCTTGACGCCCGGTTCTCCCTCGCAGGGCGGCATGATTCGGTTCCCCTTTTCGGATCTTTATCTCTCGATTTTGCAGGATCGCTTGTCGGGAAGAGTGTCAGTGTCGATCGGGCCCATGTTGAAAGTGAGTTCGGGACTGTTGATCTCGATTTGCACGCTCGTCTTGACCCCCTTTCTGCCGAGGGGCAGATTGTCCTGAAAGATATTGCTCCAGCAGGGCTCCTTCCGGTCAATGCCACTGTTCTCTTTTCTTTTTCCCAAGGCATGGTAGATCTCTTTTCCGATCAATTCTTCTATGGGGATTTGGGGCTCTCGGCGATGAATCTCGTGATGTATCCCGCCAAGGAAAACGTGGAATTCCAGCTAACGGCACTTCATTTTCGGGAAGGAGCCGGTTATGACCTCACCCGCTTTGGGCGTATCGCGCTCGATGGCTCTTTTGTCCCGCAAACCCGTTACCTTGATGCGGTACTCTCCCTTGATTCCCTTGCACTTGCGGATTTCCTGCTGCCCATACTGCAAAGTTTTGGCCAGGATGGCCTTCCCGATGCGCTGGCCGACATTGCTGATACCCTCTATATCAGCACCGAAGTATTCATGAGCACCGATTTTTCCCATGTCTCTTGGAGTGCTCCGCGCTTTGTGGCCGCTTTTACCGATCCGCTCGATGTTTTCGTTGTCACTTCGATATTCGGTAATGATGCCCGCTTTTCCCTCGATGATATCAACGTCATATGGCGTGGCGGAATGGCCGATGCATCACTTTCTGTCGACTTGACCGATCCCCAAGCGGTTTCCTTTGCTGCCCGGCTGGCCTATCGTTCCCTTGCATGGCGTGTAAACGGTTTTTATCTCGACTCTTCGACCCTGAGCATTGAAGGCGATTATGGCTTGTTTTCGACTGTTCTTTTTGATCCCGATGGGGCTCTTTCTGGATCTGTCGTTTGCGAAAATCTTCCACTGCCTCTCTTCAAGGAGGGGTATTCTTCCGTTTCCCTGTCCAGCAGTTTTCGTTTCTTGGCAGCGGATACCTGGAATGTGGATATTTCCTCTCTGCGGGCCTTTGTGCAAGCCAGTTCTTTTCCCCGAACGGTTCAAGTGTCGACGCAGGGGCAATTTTCACCACGCGGCGGGCGCTTGAGTGATATCTATCTGGATGATGGACTCATGCCCCTTTCGGGTTCCGCTATTTTCGATTGGCCCGCGGGATTTGCTTCGACCAGTTTCGATCTCAGTCTTCGGGACAGTCTTGCAGAAGAACGGTTTGACGCGGATGGCCACTACAAGGATGGAAGACTCGAGGCGCGTCTCTTCTTTAACCGTGCCCGGTTTGCTCGTAGTGCCATTGCCAATCTTGACGGGTATGTGTCTGGTGAAGCGGGCATAATGTATTCATCAGAGGATGATTTTTCGGTGGATCTTTCAATCAACGACAGTCAGATCCTCTGGGCCGGGTCTGATATCCGTTCCAGTGCGTTGGTACAACTGAGCCCCGGTGAGGCCCGTCTTTCCCGCATGAAAGCTACTTTCCAAAGCCTTTTTCTGGATGTCCCGGATTTGCGTTTTGTGCATAACAGTGGCGATTTGACCGGGTCATATTCCGTGCATGGTTTTCTTGCCGGTTATGAGACCCTCCTTTCGGGGGCCGTTTCCCTCTCTTTCGGGCCCCTCGCTTCCTGGGCAGAGCTAAGCGATAAATTGACCTCCAGCGAAGGGGTGTTGCACTTTGATGCCCTCAAATTCGGGGTTATATCGAGTGACCCCTTCGATTTGGTTCTCTCTTCTTCCGAGGGGCGTTTTTCCGTGCTTGGGGGTCCTGACGATTCACTCGACTTTTCCCTCAATACCGATGGTCGGTTCTCCGCACTCTTGAGTGCGCCCTTGCCCTTGCAGGGGAGTATTGCCGGCGTAGTGCGGGAGGGGCGTATTGATGCCAAGACAAACGGGTTTGTACTCGACCTTCCCGCTCTTTTCATGCTTTTACCCGGAAAGATCCTCGTGTGTCATTCGGGGACGGCCCACGCAGACCTCGAAATAAAGGGGCCTCTGGGTGATCCCGAATTTGATGGTTTTGCCTCTGTGCGGGATTTGTCGATGAGCTTTCCCCTCTATGTTCCGGAGCCGGTATCGATTTCCCAAACAAGGATCTCGCTGGATGGTAATGAGCTGGCTTTTGGACCGGTTGCCATCGCTACCGGGAAAGGTGAAGGGCGGGCTCGTGGCCTTTTCCGGTTTGATCGCTGGATACCGGATACCTTTACTATCGACATACAGATTAATCCCGCCAAACCGATTGATGCCCTCGTGGATATAATCGGTATTAAATACGAGGGGCAAGCGGCGGGTTCACTCTCTCTGAATCTTCAAAAGGACCATTTTGCCATTGGCGGCGATCTGGGACTCTCCAATTCGGTTATCACTATCGACGCCCAGTCCATGTTGGAGAAGCGGGCAAATCCTGTTGAATTTATGCCTGTTTTGGTTGATTTGAGCCTTCGTACCGGGCGTAAGGTCGAATTCCTGTGGCCATCTGCCCAGTTGCCAATTCTTCGTGCGTATGCCGATACCGGTAATCAATTGGATATCGTCTTTGATGGGTTTACCGGAAAATTTTCCCTGCTTGGGGATATACCTTTGCGCGGCGGAGAAGTGTTTTATTTCCAACGCAGTTTCTATTTGCGGGAAGGGCATTTGCTCTTTCGGGAAAACGAATTGAACTTTGATCCCATTCTCTCCGTTCGTGCCGAAATACGCGATCGTAATGATCAGGGGCCGGTGGTGATTTCGCTGGTTGCGGACAGTGCTCCGTTGAGTTCCTTCTCGCCCCGCTTCGAATCCTCTCCGGCCCTCTCCCAGGTGGAGATTCTCTCTCTTTTGGGTCAGAACTTGGGGAGTCCCGGGGTAGATGGGGAGTCGGTCGGTATTGAAGAGCTCGTCTCATCGACCGTTACCTCTGCCTCGGATCTCTTTGCTCAGTTCTATTTTATCCGTGCCTTTGAACGGCAAGTTCGTGATATCCTGGCGCTTGATATGTTTTCGGTGCGTACGCAAGTCCTGCAGAATGCTATTTTGGGGGCTGCTTTCAATGCTCTCGAGCTGGAGAGCAGTCAACTTGACAGAAGAGCCGGGCTTGGTAACTATTTCGACAATACAACTGTTTACATGGGTAAGTTCATTGCACCGGATTTGTTCACTCACTTGATGCTTACCATGCAGATAGATGAGACCAAACCAAATTCTCTGTTTGGAGGCTTGGAAATTGTGCCGGATATTGGTATAGAAATGAAAACGCCTTTGTTTGTCCTGAAGTGGAGCTTTATGCCGGACAGTCCGGAGAGCCTGCTTCAACTTGACAAGTTTATAGCCGATAACGCTTTCTCCATTTTTTGGAGCCGGTCGTTATGATTGATGCTGCCTGGAATTATCCGATTGCGGGCGGCGTCAGGGTAAATCCATGCCGGATTTACGATTTTTATGGGTGGATTGCGAGAAGCTGATTTTTCGAACCACTCTCCCTTGGGGTTTCCGAAAGCCGACAGGATTTTTTGAGGAACCCGTACGTTTATTTGTTCTCAAGGAGATTTCATGCGAAACGGATTGCTGGCCTTGCTTCTCGTTTTTTCCTCGCTGGGTGTGTATGCCCAGGAGTCCGCTCCTTCCCAGGATGCAGAGGCTTCACGGGATTGGTACTATGGGAAACCGATCAAGGATATTCAATGGGAAGGGCTTAAAAACGTCAAACTCTCCGAACTCGAGGGTATCAGCAAAGATTATATTGGGCGTCTGTTCGACGATGAGCTCTACTGGGAGCTTCAAGGTCGTCTCTATGGTCTGGAACTCTTTGACTTTATCTCGCCATCCGCCCTCCCCGGGGATGACAGTTCGCAGACGGTCGTCATCAATTTCAGCGTCACCGAAAAACCGGTGGTTTCGCGCATTATTTTCGAGGGGAATGTCTCCCTGCGACGTAATGCACTTTTGGATGCCGTTACCATCAAGGTCGAAGAAGTCGTTACCCCTTTGAAAATGTCCCTTGATGAACAAGCGGTACGGGATCTCTACCTTTCCAAGGGCTACACTGATGTTTTGGTGAGTTCCGAAACCCGTCCGGCCGGTGATGGCCGCCTTCTCTTGGTCTTCAAGGTTTCGGAAGGTCAGAAACTCGCCATAGAAGGGTTTCGTTTCGAGGGGAATACCGCCTTTTCCGAACGCGCTCTCAGGGGGCTTTTAACGCTCAAACAGAAGAGTCTCATCAATGACGGGGCTTTTCAGGAGTCCTCACTCGTCGCAGATATATCTGCTATAGAAACCTATTATCGCGAGCGCGGATATGTGGACGCGAAGGTTGTGGACGTTGTTCGTGAGTCTCGTGCCGATGAAGACGGTGCAAATCTCCTGACCCTGGTTTTCAAAATTGGCGAGGGAAAGCAGTTTACCTACGGCGGAACCACCTTCGTTGGGAATAAAATTTTCTCCACAGAGCAACTTGACAAGCTCTTGGGGCTCAAAGTGGGGCAATTGCTTAACTACAAGCGCCTTGAGGCAGACTTCCAGGCTGTCGCCGACCTCTATTACGAAAACGGGTACATCTTCAATACCATAAATCGGCAGGAGACGAGGGATGAAAATGCCCTGTCCATTGCCTATACCATTTCCATTGTTGAACGCCCCAGGGCACATATCGAGAATATCATTATTGAAGGTAATGTGCGGACACGAGACGAAGTCATACTGCGGGAAATCCCCCTGCAGGAAGGTGATATTTTCTCGAAGACCAAGGTCCTTCAAGGCTTGCGGAACCTGTACAATCTTCAATTCTTCTCG
This sequence comes from uncultured Spirochaetales bacterium, assembly GCA_964541755.1. Classification (GTDB taxonomy): domain Bacteria; phylum Spirochaetota; class Spirochaetia; order Treponematales; family Breznakiellaceae; genus CAZIRF01. The sequence goes on from CAZIRF010000057.1 coordinate 6,671, forward strand.
TTGGTAAACCCCGAAACGCCCCAGGGAAGCGAAGAAAACCTCATGGACCTCGTATTTGTCGTCGAGGAGCAATCAACCGCAGATATCCAGTTCGGGGTAACCTTTTCGGGAACGACGGATGTCGACAAGTCTCCGGTATCCATGATGGTCAAGCTCAGCGACAAGAACTTCCTTGGAATGGGCAACACTGCGGGAGTTGAGGTTTCTTATTCGAACGATTTGCAGAAGCTTTCCCTCCAGTATACCGAACGCTGGCTCTTTGGCCTCCCGTTGTCCGGAGCCTTTGACTTTACCGTCAGTCACGGGGCCGTATCCACTCCGCAGGCCAATCGCACGGTTAGTTTCAATGGTGATGAGGACTACGCATATCCCTTCCCCTACAGTTCTTGGGATGAGTATTACGATGCGAGCAAGACGGTTCCCGAAGAGTACCTCATGGATTACGAGAAGTGGTCACTTTCTCTCGGTTTTTCAACCGGGTACCGTTTCCTTTTGGATGCGGGCATTCTCTCTGTTGGTGGTGGTCTGCGTACAGCCCTTATCAACAATTCGTACGATACTACCCTCTACAGGCCCTTTGATCCCACCGTCCGTGACGGTGCCAACGAGTGGCTCTTGCAGAACAGCGTCAGTGCCTACACCTCCCTTGACAGCCGGGATATTTACTATGATCCCTCCAAGGGATATTACGCCTTGCAGCGCTTCAACTATGTCGGTCTTTTACCCGAAATCGAGCGTGAGCGCTATATCCGCAGTGAGACCAAGGCCGAGTTCTACTGGCCCCTCTTTGATGTTCCGGTCACGGAGTCCTGGAACTTTAAAATGGTCTTTGCCGCACACTCGGGTCTCGCATTCATCTTCCCGCAGTTTGACGATGAACCAATCATCAAGTCGGCCAGCAAATTCTACATCGACGGAATGTTTTATGCCCGAGGGTGGACCAATGTCGATTCCATCTTGGGACTCTCCCTCTGGGAGAATTGGGCCGAGCTGCGTATACCACTCGTTCCCGGTATACTCGCATGGGACTTTTTCTTTGATGCCGCTGCGGTCAAGGAAACGCCCTCCGCGCTCTTTACCCAGCTCGCTGCCAGTGACTTTTTCTTCTCATTGGGCGGCGGCTTGCGTATTACCATTCCACAGTTCCCCTTCCGGTTTAGTCTGGCCAAACGCTTCAAATTTAATGAGGATAATGGTATTGATTGGCAGAAGGGCGCCCTCTTTGGTGAAAGCCTCGGGCTCGACTTTGTACTGTCCTTCGCCCTCTCGTCCTATTAGCAAAAGGAGTTGTCATGAAAGCCTTGCGTCTATCCGCCTTAATAATTCCCCTGGCTCTGGCGTTCTTCGCACCCGGTCTGAGCCCCTTGGGGGCCCAGCAACTCACCCGTATTGCACTGGTAGATCTGGGTAAGGTCTATACTGAATTTTTTCGGGATTCGAAAGCCGTACGCGATTTTGAAGAAAAGACGGCCCGTGTTCGTTCCGAAGTCGAACGCATGACCGGGGACTTGCAGAATCTTCAAAAGAAGAAGCTTGAGGCTGATGAAAATGCCGACAGCGACCTCTCCCTTACCCTTGAAAGTGAAATTGCACAGAAGGCTGCCTTTCTCAAGGAGTACTACCGCATCAAGATGGCCGAGTTGGAGACCGAGAAGAAGAATCTCGCGACCTCGGACAGTTTCATGCAGCAGGTGTACGACGAAGTGCGCAAGTTGGGAGAAGGGGAGGGCTACTCATTGGTTGTCGATATCAAGGATTTGCCTGGTATCCTCTGGTACAGCCAGACCATAGATATAACGGAACAGCTGATTAGCAAGCTTCGTGCCATGTCAAATCGCCAGTAGGGGGTTCCTGTAGCCAGTGAGCCCTGTCCAAAAGATCATGTTTTAATGGGGCTTACATCTTCTCGATACTGATGCAGCCTTTGGTTTTGTCGAGCTTGAATCGGGTTTTGGATATCTCTTTTTCGATCCAGAGTGCCACGTGGCAGATTTCTATGAGGGTATTTGCTGCCGTGGTGCCGGATACCTCTACACAGGCGTTTTCGTCGGCATCCAGGGCTCCCAGGAGTTCTGCTACCCGAAGATTGGTCTTTTCAAGGTCTTTTGCGAGGTTTTGTTCTGCTTCGCGATAACCCGCTTCTCTCTCGTGCGGAATTCCGCGGGCGAGGGTTTCCCTCAAGCGTTGGAGTTTGAGCGAGACGACACGTATTCGCTCATTCATTTTTTCAAGTTCCTGTTGAACCGTAAAGTCTATGCCGCAGTGGATTTTGGTTTGTTTTCCGTGTTCGCTACCGATATCTGCTGCGCGTATGCCTCGGATTGCGTAGACTTCTCCCCCGATAATACGGCCCTTGTCGCCACAGTCCACCTTCCCCATTGTATAGACCTGAGAGTTGATAATGGCTCCGGTCACGTGGACGTCATTACGAGCGGCGATTCGGCAATTCTGGATGAATTTGGCGCGCACTTCGTTGCCCACCCGGATGTAGCCGCCCAATCTGCCGATTATGCCTCCGGCGACCAGAAGGTCTTTTTTTGCCACGACATCGCTGGCATCGAGGGTCTGTTTTGCAATTATTGACGAACCGGCGTATATCTTGAATCCGTCCGCGACCGGACCGTCTATGACAACGTCGCCGGGAAAGACAACATGGCCGGTCTTGTAGTCGATGCCGCCCTTTATCGTGAGAATCTCTTCGACAGAGAGCTCCCCGTTGTTTTCAATAAGCCGGCCGTCGCAACCTGCCCTGATGGCCTCTTTTTCTGTTACGGTGTTGGAACCGCCACGAGCAGTCTCGGGGTGGCGGATGGTCTTGGGGATTATCTGGCCATGTATGTTTTTGCCATCTTCACCGAAGGTCCTTTCGCGGCGTATGGCCAGTTTTTGGCCCTTCTTGACGATGACAAAGGGTGATATTTCGCGGTAGTCGACGCGGGGTACCTCGCCGTCCGGCATTTTGGGCCAGACCCGGAAGGCCGGGTTCATTTCGTAGAACTCGTCAACCTCTTCGACGGGGGGATCGCCTCTGGCGATAAGAACCGAACGGATGATCTTGTGCTCGAGGTTGCACTCCATCGCCTGGGTCTGGATGCTGTCCCAGTCAAGGCCGTGGACGATGTTGACCCGTTCGAGGGCCGCACTCAGGTAATCGGGATCGAGGGCCTTGCCGGCCCCGGTGGGTGGGTAGAAATCTGCCCGTGCTTCGAGAGCCTGTTCATCGAGGACGATTTCAATGCGTCCGTCCTCATTCCCGATGCCGGTGAGCGTTATGCGTTGTGTCTCTCTGTCCTGCTCTTGAGGCTCGCTCACGGGTACCCTCCAATGTCAGTATCGGCCCAAATCCGGCATATCTCAAGCATTCCCGGGGCTTGCACAAAGCCGATTGAAAACGTATCTTTATGCAGAAAATCGGCATAATTATTCGAGGGGTCTGTGTGAAAGAGCGGCTCGCGCGTCTCAAGGCAATACGAAAACTCATCCGCACTTACCGCATCGAGTCGCAGGAAACCCTCTTGGGATACCTGCAACGGGAAGCCTTTACGGTAACCCAAGCTACCCTTTCGCGGGATCTCAAGCTCCTCAAGGTTGGCAAGGTCTCCGATGGGCAGAATGGCTATGTCTACGCCCTCCCCGGCGAAGATGAAGCCCCGGAAGCCGATCGCAGCTGTGTCCAGGATTTCCTGCGTGGGTACATCTCCATCGACTGGTCTGGGCCGCTCGTCGTTATCAAAACCTACTCGGGCCACTCTGATTCTGTTGCCCTCGCCATTGACACCCTCGCTCTCGATGATGTACTCGGAACAATCTCCGGCCGCGACAACACCGTCTTCGTCTGCCTGCGCGAGGGGCTGAAGGGAGAGGATTTTCTCGCACACTTGAAGGAAAAAATACCCGAAATCGAGGATTGACGCCGGGCCTGCCCGCACGGCATACATGTAAACAGGACCTGCTTCGGCAGGCATGAAACACAGTGTCACGTCCGGTCCCACTGTCAACCGGACCGCTTCAAATGGAGGAACCATGCCCAATTATCAGAATCCCGATGAAAGCCAGGCTTGGCGCAAGCTCGAAAGCCTCTCTCCGCTCAAGGATCGTTTTTCATTCAAGGATGCACTCACTGCCGAGCGCATCGCAGCCTACCATGCGCCAATGGCCGCGGGGCTCGAGTACTCGTATGCCGCAAAACTCGTCGACGACGCCGTCCTTGCCGCCCTCCAGGGCTTTGCGGATGAAATGGACTTGATTGCAAAATTCCGCGAGCTCGCCGGCGGGGCTGTCGTCAATACCGGCGAAAAACGCAAAGTCCTCCATCACCTTCTGCGTGGCGAACTCGCGGGAAAAGTCGTTGAGGGCGGCAAGGACCTCGGGGCCTTTTATCGCGGTGAACTCGCGCGCTTCGGCGCCTTTGCAGACGCGGTTCACTCGCTCTCCTTCAAGGGCGCGACCGGCAAGCCCTTCGACACCGTCGTCCAGATTGGTATCGGCGGCTCCGATTTGGGCCCCCGCGCCCTCTACCTCGCCCTTGAAAACCTCGCAGCCGCGCGCTCTTCTCTCAAGATGAAGGCCCGTTTCATCTCCAATGTCGATCCCGATGACGGCGCACAGGTCGTCGCTGCCGTTAATCTCGAGACCAGCCTCTTTGTCCTCGTGTCGAAGAGCGGCGTTACCCAAGAGACTCTGGCCAACGAGCTCTTCGTCAAGGCGGCTCTTGCCAATGCCGGTCTCGACCCTGCAAAACACATGGTCGCCGTCACGAGCGAGACGAGCCCCCTGGCCCACAATACGGCCTACCTCGACTCCTTTTACATCGACGATTACATCGGTGGGCGCTATTCCTCCAGTTCTGCTGTGGGGGGTGTCGTTCTTTCGCTCGCCTTCGGCAAAGAGTGGTTCACCGCCTTCCTCGAGGGGGCCCACGCCGCAGACAAGAGCGCCCTCGAGGCCGATATCCGCAAGAACCCGGCTCTTCTCGATGCCCTTATCGGCGTTTGGGAGCGGAATTTCCTCAACTATCCCTCGACCGCCATTCTCCCCTACAGCCAGGCCCTCTCGCGCTTCCCGGCCCATCTGCAGCAGCTGGATATGGAGTCGAACGGCAAGCGGGTAAACCGCGAGGGCGGGGCCATCAATTACAAGACCGGGCCCGTGATCTTCGGCGAACCCGGGACGAACGGCCAGCATTCCTTCTATCAGCTCCTGCACCAGGGGACCGATATCGTTCCCCTGCAGTTTATCGGTTTTCGTTCGAGCCAGAAGGGAGAGGATGTGGTCGTCGACTACTCGACGAGCCAGACCAAACTCGCTGCCAACCTCGTCGCGCAGATCGTCGCCTTTGCCTGCGGCAAGGACGACGGCGACGCCAACAAGGTATTTCCCGGCCGCCGGCCCTCGAGCCTCATCGTCGGCGATCGCCTTGAGCCGGCCGCACTCGGGGCCCTGCTTGCCCACTTCGAGAACAAGGTCATGTTCCAGGGCTTTGCCTGGAATGTGAACAGCTTTGATCAGGAGGGTGTCCAGTTGGGCAAGGTCCTTACCAAGCAGGTCCTCTCCGGCAAGAGCGGGAGTCCCGCCCTCGACTCTTATGCAAAGCTCTTGGGGGTTTCGGTCTGATAGCTGAGCCCGCTTCATTCCCAAAGAGGTGAAGCCCCGGGCGACCGGGGCACAGAGCCGGCCCGCGCGTATGCGCGGGCCGTTTTGTTGTTCTATCTTGGTGCTTCTGTCAATGCCGGTATGGTCCGCAGAGGGCCACCTGGAAGCGAACCATCCGCGCAAAAGACGAGGACGTAAGGCTTTCAAGATTGTCCTGCGGGCTGTGGAAAAGCTTCCAGGTATGCGGTACGGCGGATGTATGGTCCCCCTCGTCCCGGGCGATGAGGGCCGTACGCAGCTCCCTCTTCCTGCCGGCTCCTGCAAGCAGGAGCTGTGCCTCGTCTGACGGCAGCAGGGTGATTGTCTGTGCGAGGACCCCCGCAGCGAGAAAGCCTGCGTCGTCGGAGAACGGGGTAGGGGCCAGGAAGCGCTCTTGCCCGGCGATACCCGCCGCAGCGTCGAGCGCCCTGCGCCGCAGCTGGTGCAGGCGGCTGCGTGTTTTGTCCAAGGCCGGAACCCTTTCGTCTGCCAGGAGGCGGTCTATGGTCGTCGAGAGGATGAGGGTATCGCCACGGCCGCAGGCATCGAAGATGAAGACGTCGGTGGTATCGGGGAGTATGCTCTCAAGGGCCTTTGCAAGGCCGCAGGCTCCCTGTCCATGGGCGCCCTCGCAGCCGGCGGCCTCTTCGCGGTCGGTGAAGACGATGGTCCATCCGCCCATTTTCGCGTTTCCCAGCTGCCGGGCGGCCTCGGCGAGTTGAAAGACGGCCGCACTGTTGTCGTTTGCCCCGGGAGAGTCTCCGTGGCGGTCGTAGTGGGCAATGCAGACGCAGCGCCGCCCCCCCGTATTGCCGGCTTGATGCCCCGGGGCAAGGATGATATGCCGGCTCCCCGCCAGGGAAACGGAACCCAGATGGAGGCCACTGCGTGCCGCCAGGTCTTCGAGCAGGGTGATGAGGACGTCGTGCCGATCAATGCCGGCTTCGAGGAATTGTAAAATGGAATCGGGGTAGCCGCGTATCACCGGCAGAGTATACCCCCTCCAGCTTGACCTTGTCGCCATAATTGTCTATGCAATCAGGCATGATTATCCGACCGACAGACGATCCGGCCATTGATGAGCAGCTCGGGCGCATCGAGGCAGACGGTATCACCCGTTTTACCCTTCTGGGTGGCAGCTTGCGCGGGGCTGTAATCGGGGCCACCGCCCTGTGCACGCGCGCCCGCATAAATCACGGCATCGGCGTATTCGAGAGCCTTGCCCTCTCACAGGCCCTCATGGGGGCGGCCCTCTATGCCGTCTCGCTCAAGGAAGGCGACCGTGTTTCAATGCGTGTCGATTGTACCGGCGCTCTGCGCGGCTGGTCTGTTGAGGCAGACTGGGCCGGGAACGTACGCGGGCACCTCTTTGTACCCGTCCTTTCCTTCGACCGGCCCCCCGAGTCCTTTGATCTGCAGCCCCTGATCGGTTCGGGGACCCTCTCCGTGCGGCGCTTCAACGACAGCGGGCAGTCCTTTGGCGGGGTGGTGGAGCTTGCCAAAGGCCGCATCGCAGAAGATCTGGTCTCCTACTGGCTCTCTTCGGAGCAGACCAAGACGGCCCTGTCGCTCAGTGTGAGCTTCGACAAGGAGGGGCGGCTCTCCGGCTGTACGGGCATACTCTTGCAGGCCCTCCCCGGCGCGGCCGATATCGACCTCGATGATGCCCAGGACCGTCTGGCCGAGATGGGTTCGATTTCAAAGTGGACTGCAGAGGGGAAGGCGCGCGATGACCTCATTCGGGACTGGTACGGCAACTTCGATCCGGTCTTCCTGGAGCGGACGCCCGTCTCCTTCTCCTGTCCCTGTTCGCATGAGCGTTTCC
>CAZIRF010000058.1:0-12577 GCA_964541755.1 uncultured Spirochaetales bacterium
TTGATTGTCTGTTCGTGCGAGGGTTGATGTAGTTTAATATGAGAGTCTACACACGACGATCTGCACGAACATCCCCGGACGTAAACGCGAGGTGCCCGCCGGTACCGTGAGTACGAGTTCAAAGGTCTTGGTATCGGGCGAGACAAAGGGGCTTACCGCGCGGATGGACAGCGGGATCGCTACCTCGCCCTCGCGTTCGAGGGCGACATGGGGCAGCATGGCTTCGCCGCCAGCGCTTACAAAGTGGCGATACCAGCGCTCGTTGACCCGCACACGCACCTCGAGTTCGTCCAGGGTGCCAATGGTCAAAAGGGGGCGTTCGGGGCTCGCGATGGAGCCCGGCGAAAGGTGGCGAACGAGGACGACACCGTCGAGGGGGCTCTTGACCGTGGCCCAATCCAACTGCAAGCGGGCGAGCTCATACTGGGACTCGGCCGCCTCGAAGTGGCCCTTGGCCTCCTCGCGGTTCTGCAGGGTGCTCGCCCCGGATGCGTAGAGCTTCTCGACGCGGTCACGGGTCGATTTGGCCGCCTGCCAGCCGGCCTCTGCCTGCCGCAACTGGAGGCGGAAGCGCTCCCCCTCGAGGCGGGCTATCACCTGGTCTTTGGAGACTGCGTCGCCAATGTCGACGGGAAGCTCGTTGATGATCCCCGCGACAAGGGGCACCACGGTTACCATGGTGCGCGACTCGACGTGGGCATTCAGGCGAATGAGCTGCGAAAGGGAGGTCTTGGCCGGGCTTGCAAGACGCACCGGCACCGGAATGGCGTCAAAGGATGCTGCCTTTTCGCCGGTATTGGCCCGCACAAAAAGAGCGGCACCCGCCACAAGGGCCAGGGGAATGAGGGCAAGGAGGAAGCGGGCCGCTCGCGATTTTCGTGCGGAAGGCTTCCCCTCCCGGGACTTTTCCGTGCCCTCGGGAGGGCTGTCGCTATTGTCCATGGAGGGATTCCGAGAATAGCATGCTGTTCTTCATGAGTTCACGTCCTTCTGCATTCAAAATACCGGCAATTACCGCGCGCAGGGAGTCGCGCAGAATTTCTGTCTTTCCAAAGTCTTCGTCTTCCATGTGGTCGAGACGGATGAGCCCTTCGTCCATGTTGATAAATACCCAGGCCATGCGCCGCGGGTCGAAGGAGCTGTCGACGATGCCCGCGTCGAAGGCATCGCGCACAATGCGCTCGATAAAGCCGCGCAGGTATTCGCGTATCCCGGGGCCGGCACTCTCGCAGGGTTTCGCGCAGAGGTAGACGCCCGGACGGCGGAACATCCGCTCCCAGGAGCGTATCCAGGAAAAGCCGGTCTCGATGACATCGTTGAGTTTGTCGGCAAAGGAGCGCTCATTGTTCTCGACGATCTGTTCAAGGGCTGCAATGGATTCATGCGCAAAGCGCTCCATGACCGCATCGAGTAGGAGCGCCTTGCTCTGATAGTAGTTGTACACGGTCTTCCGCGTGACCTTGGCCAGAGACGCCGTGTCCTCCATGGTCAATTGCTCCGACCCCTTCTGTACCAAGATCTCACGGGCTGCAGCGAGGATACGCTCACGATTCTTGTCCGACATGGCCCCTCCATTTACACAAAGTTATATTGAACTGTGTAAATTATATCCAAATTGGCGCGGAATTCAAGGGGCTTTGTGTAAATCCTTTGTAATCCCTAGCGTGCGTAGAGGGCGAGGAAGCGATCGCTGTACCAGCGGAAGACCTGGCTTGACGGACCGAAAAAAGTTATATCGTTGCCATGGCCATTGAGCGGGAACCAGACGGCCATGGCGGGAACGGGGTCATAGGCTGATGCGGCCGCCCGCTCGAGTATCCCGTGGGTAATTTTCCAGGGGACCATGCCGTCGATGAGCCCCTGATAGATCAAGAGGGGCGGCCGGGACTGCCGCATTGCCAGGGCCCCTTCGCCACTGGCGTTTCCGCCGCCGGGGCTACCGCCGGCGACCGCGTCAGCGGAGAGCAAGAGGCTGGGATCATCCAGAAGGGCGGTCCCTTCAATTCCCAGTGTCGAGGCGAGCCCCACTGCCGGGTACAGGGGGACAAGCCCCCGAATCTCGAGGCGCGGGTCGCAGGCCGCCGGATACAGGGCGGCGTCCCCCGCGTCGTCGGGCCCCCCTTCGCCGGGCCCCGTTTCTACGGGCCCCGTTTCTACGGGCCCCCTCCCCTGTGAAAGGGCGAGCAAGAGGGCCAGGTGCCCCCCGGCCGAGGCCCCGCTGATAAAGACCCGCGAGGTATCGGCCTTGAGGCGCTGCGCATTGTCCGCTAGGTAGCGGGTAAAGGCGGCCAGGTGGCCGAGCATGTCCGCCAGCTCGTACGGTCCCTCGCGGGCACTCATTGCGCCTGAGTCTGCAGAAAAAGTCGCCCGGTTGTTGAGCCCGTACTGTATGTCGAAGACGGCGTAGCCGCTCGAGGCGAGGTGGCGGTTCATGGCGTTGATGTGCCCCGTCCCCTTGTCGCCGGTAACCCAGGCCCCGCCGTGAATGCGGATAACTACCGGGTATGGTCCGCCATCGGCCGCCTTCCCATCGGCTCCGGTTTGAGCCGCATCGCCCTTTGCCGCCGGCAGCCAGCGGTCGAAACGGAACTGGCGCACGATACCATCACGGGCTTCTTCCTCGAGGTACAGGATGTCCTCCTCGACAAAGGCTTCGGGGAGGGCCTGCCACAGATACATGGATGCGGGATTGAAGAGCGCGGCGGCCAAGGGAGCACCGTCGGGATTCCCGAGAATGTGGCCGGGCTCCTCGCCATAGGCTTCCAGAAAGTCCTTGCGGGCACGGGCATCCACCGAGGGGAGCTGGGCCAGGGGGAAGATGGCCATGAGGGCAGCCGCGAAGGCGGGGGTCGCAATGAGCAAACGCCAGATGGCAGAGATGGGCACGCGCCAGCTGGAAAGAATAATGAGGCCCGCGAGATGCAGGAATCCAAGGGCGGCAAAGGGGAGACTCTGGGGGATCATGACGCCGAACATGCTGCCCTCGGGTGCGGAGAAGGCCCGCCGAATGATGAGGACGACGACCACCGAGGCAAGGAGACTGGCACCCAGCGGAAAGAGGGAACGGAATCCGGGCTTCCAAGCCCCCGCATCCTCGCCGCCAAGGGGCTGCGGCAGGGGGGTCGCAGCGGGACTATCAGTCTTGACCGAATCCTTTCGCAGACGCATAAAGCCGCCAATGGCCATAAGGAGGGATGGCAAGAGAACGAGGCTGCGCAGTGCGAAGAGGATGTGCCCCGGGACGAGCGGGAGTGCAGAGAGGAACATGTGCAGGAAGGGGAGCAAGAGGAAGATGAGGAAGCCGGTGATGAGGACGGGGAGGCTCTCGCGACCGCGGGAGACGAGGAGACCGCGCACGTACTCGAAGGTTCCGGCCCAGAGGAGGGCAAAGAAGGCCCAGCCAAAGACGCTATTGTTTGGCAGCACTATCGCCAGGAGGGCGGCAGGCAGGACGAGGGCGTTGAGGAGGCTGGAAATGAGCAAGGGGAGGTCTTTGCGGCTGATGTTCATTATTGGAACATACGTGCTGCCACCCCCCAAGGTCAAGAGAAGCTTGACCCGTCAAGCGAAGCGTGACCCGTCAAGCTTCTCTTGACCCGTCAAGCCTTGTTCAAAGCGGAGTATTGACCCTCGCTATCGTTTGCGGGACAATGACTCATGAGAAACTTCCTGCGACTCCTCCGCTATGCCCGCCCTTGGTGGCGGCTCCTTTTTATTGCGGCTGTCAGCCTTATCGCCCTTACCGGGCTCAACCTCCTTTCGCCCTGGCTTATCCGTGACCTCATCGCCGTCTTGCAGGAGGCCATCCCGGCCGCAGCATCATCGGCAGATAGCGGCACCGCAGCTGCAGAGGGCCCGGCCCTCGCCGTCTGGCTCCATATTCGCGGTATCGCCCTCCTCCTCCTGGCAAGCTTCCTCGCCCGCGCGGTCTTCCGCTTTCTCAACAACTACCTGGCCCACAAGGCCGCCTGGAACCTCGTCTCGCGCATGCGGGTCCTCCTCTATGACAAGTACCAACAGCTCTCCCTGCGCTGGTACCAGGACAAGCAGACCGGCCAGCTCATGTCGCGCGCCACCAACGATACGGCCACCTTCGAGGCCCTCATCGCCCACGTCGTCCCCGACCTCGCCTCGAACCTCCTCGTCCTGGCCGCAGTTACGGTCATCCTCTTCGTCATCGATCCTACCCTCGCCCTCTTTACCCTTATCCCCGTCCCCGTCCTCGTTGCCGGGAGTGTCCTCTTTGCCAAGCGCATCCGCCCCAACTTCCGCAAGGCCCAGGCCACCCTTGCCGATTTCAATGCCGCCCTCCAGGACAACATATCCGGCATGAAGGAGATCCAGGTCTTCAACCAGCAGGAGAACGAGAAGGAACGGGTGCGCGGTCACTCACACAACTACGTCAAAGCCATTCTGGGGGCCCTCAAGAAGAGCGCCCTCTTCCACCCCGCCATCGAGTTCACGAGCTCTCTGGGTACGGTCATTGTCGTCGCCGCAGGCGGCATTCTCGCCCTGCGCGGCCAGACGAGCCTGGCCGATATCGTTGGCTTTCTCCTTTACTTGAATCTCTTTTACCAGCCCATCACCACCCTCGCCCGCATTACCGAAGACCTCCAGCAGTCCCTGGCCGGGGCGGAGCGCGTATTCGAGGTTCTCGACAGCGAGAGCGAAGTCAAAGAGGCCCCCAATGCAAGACAGCTCGAGACTTCCCGCGGGGAGATCGCCTTTGAGAATGTGAGCTTCCACTACGTCGAAGGCCAGGAGGTCCTCGACCGGGTGAGCTTCAGTGTACCAAGCGGCAAGATGCTCGCCCTCGTCGGGCCGACGGGGGTGGGAAAGACCACGATCATCAGCCTCCTCGCCCGCTTCTGGGACCCCGTCGACGGGCGCATCCTCCTCGACGGCGAGGATATCCGCGGTCTTACGCTCGAGAGCCTTCGCGAGAGGATCAGCATTGTTCTGCAGGATGTCTTCCTCTTTAATGGGAGCGTTGCGGAGAACATCGCCTACGGACAGAAGAGCGCGACGATGGAAGAGATCATTGCGGCGGCCCGCATTGCCCGCGCGGCGGAGTTCATCGAACGCCTCCCCGACGGCTACGAGACCAAGATTGGCGAGCGTGGTCTCAAGCTCTCCGGCGGCCAGAAACAGCGCCTCGCCATTGCCCGGGCCGTGCTGCGCAAGAGCCCCGTCCTCATCCTGGACGAGGCCACCGCCAGTGTGGATGTCGAGACCGAGGCTCTCATACAGGAGGCCATCCAGGAGCTCGCCGGGACCCGCACCATCCTCGTCATTGCCCACCGCCTCTCGACCGTCAAGCGCGCAGACTCAATACTTGTTCTGCAGAACGGCCGGGTCATCGAGGAGGGCACCCATGAAGGCCTTTTCAACAAAGGAGGCGTGTATCACCGCCTCTGCACGGTTCAGTTCCAGGGAGCCGGTCGCATCGATTGATTGAAGGGGGCGCAGTGGCTGCTCTGTGCCAACGACCGCCCCGAGAGGCCCCCGAGGCGGCCTGATTGCAAAAAACTACAGGCCGACCAAGCCCATGCTGCCGCAATTTCGGCGCCAGGCCCCCGGGCTCGTCCCCTCCCGCTCCTTGAAGTGGTGGTGGAATTGGCGCAGCGAGCCGAAGCCGCACTGGAGGGCGATGGTCTCCAGGGGGTCTGCCGATTCGCGCAGGCGTGTTCGCGCAAGGGCTATCCGCCGCTCCACGATGTACACCCCCACAGGGGTCTCCATCGCCTTCTTGAAGCTGCGCCCTAGGTAGTCGCCGTTCACCCCCAAGCGCGCGGCGATCAATTTGACAGAGAGGTCGGGATTCGACATTTCATCTTCCATTACCCAGAGGATGCGATCGAGTAGCCCCCGGTTTGTGCCCTGCGCAAGAGCCCTGCCCTTTGCACGAACGATCTTCATGGCCTCCCGCGTCAATTGCACCAAGAGGAGTTTCACCAAGAGCTGATAGCGGAGGTCACCGAAGTCCTCCCGCTTGAATTCGGCAAGGGCCTCCTCGAAAAGGTGCTGTACATATTCACGATCCGGCAGCTCAAAGCTCTGCGGGAAAAGAGCCGCATTCAACAGGCGCCGGGAGGCCAAGCGGGGCTGAGCCAGTATCCGCTCAGCTTCTTCTTGTCCCAGTTTTACCGGGAGACTGCGGTGGTGAATGTGGATCCAATAATAGGATACCGGCTCTGCAATACGCTCGAGCCCGCGGTGGAGCTGCCCCGCAGGAAGGACCACAACACGTCCCGGGGTAATTTCCAGAGGGGTTCCCCCATCATCAATGAGCGTCCGGTTCTTTCGCCCCAGTATGATGACACTGTCGTGCTCAAGCCGGCGCGTCATGTGGGTCCACCCGGGGTTGAGTAGGGCACACCCGCTCACCGGCGAAGAGCAGGTATCGAGATCGGGAAACAGGAAGCAATCCATGCAAATAATATATCATGAATGTCGGAATCCCGCATATCAGTACCAAAGGCAGTGGCTGTCCGCCAAAGGCGACAGGAATTATGATTACTGCCATGAAAGATTGTTTCACAGGTATCGCCATCTTTTTGTGTTCCGGAGGCTTGACCATGCACGCACAACCCGCACCCTTTGTTACCACCCTCAACGCCGACAGCCTCTTGGGCATCTCGCAGAAAACAGGGCTCGAATACGTCCTGCGCCTCGACCCGGACCGCCTGCTCGCCCCCTGTTACGCGGCGCTGGGCCGTGCGAACGAGGCCAAGGGAGCTGTTTACGGGGGATGGGAATCGCGCCAGATCGCGGGGCACTCGCTGGGCCACTACCTTTCGGCGCTGGCAGAATTCATCGCTGCCACCGGCGACGGCCGTGCGCGGGAGAAGCTCATCTATACGGTACACGAACTCGCCACAATCCAGCGCGACGACGGCTATCTGGGGGGCGTTCCCAGTGCCCCCTTTGACGCAGCCTTCGGCGGCGATTTCCAGGTTGACGGTTTTTCCCTCGCCGGCTATTGGGTACCCTGGTATTCGGTCCACAAGATATATGCGGGGCTCATCGACGCGTACCGACAGGCCGGACTCGAAGAAGCCCTTGAAGTGGTACGCGGCATGGCAGACTGGGCCGCCCGCGGCCTCGCCGGCATGACGGACGACCAAATACAGCGCATGCTGCGCTGCGAACACGGGGGTATGGTCGCCGTCTTCGCGGATCTGTACGAAATTTCAGGCGAAGAACGCTATCTCTCATGCGCAGAGCGTTTAGTTCATCGGGCAGTGGTCGATCCGCTTATGCAGGGGCTCGACCGGCTTCAAGGCCTCCATGCCAACACCCAAATCCCCAAGATCATCGGGGTCGCCAAGCTCCATAACGCTACCGGCAAGGAGGAGTACCGCCGCGCCGCTGAAACCTTCCACAAAGCCGTTACCGGCGAGCGCTCCTATGCCATAGGGGGCAATTCCATTGGTGAACACTTTGGCCCCCTGGGAACAGAGGCCCTGGGAACGGATACCTGCGAGACCTGCAACAGCTACAACATGCTCGCCCTTACGGAGCTCCTCTTCGCATGGAACAAGGATGCCCGCTACGCGGACTTCTACGAAAAGGCCCTCTACAATCACATACTGGCTTCCCAGGAGCCGCACAATGGGGCCAAGACCTACTTCATGGCCACGAATCCGGGGCACTTCAAGGTCTATGGCACCGAGGACAATTCCTTCTGGTGCTGTACGGGGACGGGCATGGAGAATCCCGCCCGCTACAATCGATTTATATGGCAGAGCGATGATGAGTTCATCTATCTGAACCTCTTTGCGTCTTCCCGCGTTGTATCACCCTCACTCGAACTGGAAGTGGCGGGCCGCTTTCCCGAAGACGGGGAGATGACAGTCAAGGTGCAGCGCGTCAACGGTTCTTCGAAGCGGCTCAAGATACGCCGTCCGCACTGGCTCGAGGGGAAGCTTGTCGCGCGCTGTGGAAATAATACGTGGACATCGGGCGAGGACGGCTGGCTCCTCGTGGACACGGCGCTTGAAGCGGGCATGGTCATTCGTTTCGAGCTTCCGTTCCAGCTGCGTCTCTACCGCTCCCGCGACGATGACCACAAGGTCGCCATCCTGTACGGGCCCCTCGTCCTCGCCGCACGCATGGGAAGGGAGGACTTCCCCGCCAACGACATCGTCCCCGATCACCTGAGCCTGATGAACCAAGCGGGCATTGTTGTACCGGCCATCACGAGCGAGTCCGATGATCCCGCCGACTGGCTCGTAAAGGAGGGCCTAGGGAAACTCGATTTTACGACGCGGTCAGGCATCATGAGCGACCGAAGCATCAGAATATTATCCCCCTATTTCCAGCTGCACCACGAACGCTATGCCCTCTATCTCTACCATTATACTGCCGCTGAATGGGATACATACCGCAGTGAGATCGAGGATGCAAAGCGGAGCATCGCAGAAAAAAGCCTGGATATGGTTTTCCCGGGCAAACAGCAATCGGAGATCGAACACGGCTTCAATGCGGCGAACTCCCACTCGGGCTACCTTGCCTCTGTGGACAGCTCCTGGCGCGATGTCCGCGGTGCCGGTGGCTATTTCGCATACCGCATGCACTTTGCGCAGGGAAAGGACAACAGGCTGATTGTCCGCTACTACGATCGTGACGGTCCCATGGGGAACACACGCCGGCACTTTGTGATTCGTGTCAACGGACAGTCGCTTGCGACCGTCGACTGGCAGGGAAGCGGTGCCGATCGCCTCGTCGAACACAGCTATATGGTGCCGGCCGCCGTTCTCGCAGATCTTACGCCCGATACCGACGGCATGGTTCAGGCTCTTGTCCGCTTCGAGACAATGGGCTCCAATACCTTCGCCGGGGGCGTCTTCGGCCTGCGGGTGGCTCGGGAATAAGGCTGTCGCGAAAATCCAAATGGTGTGGACGCCCTTCCTTTAATCGCCCTTGACAAGGGGCGTCCATATCAAGAGAATTCAGTCATACTACAAGGAAGGAACATGGCTGATACGATCAAACTTGCAATCATCGGGTACGGAAACGTCGGACGCGGGGTCCTCAAGGCTCTCGAGAACAATGGCGACATAGAAGCGGCATGCATCCTCTCGCGCTCTGTCGATAGGGTCAAAAAGGAAGTGGGAAACCTCCTTCCCGTCCACGCGGCAGACGACTTCGAGGCGCTCAAAGCCTGTGATGTCGCCATCCTCTGCGGCGGTTCAAAAGATGACCTACCGGTCCAAGGCCCGTACTACGCGAAGCAGATAAACACGGTCGACAGCTACGACAACCACAGCCAGGCCCTCGCCTATTTCAAGAGCATGGACGCCGTCGCCAAAGAGGCGGGAACCCTCTCGCTCATATCGGCCGGTTGGGACCCCGGGACCTTCTCCATCGAGCGGGTGATCGGCAATGCCATTATCCCCGGTGCATGCACCTACGGCTTTTACGGCCTCGGGCCCAAGGGCGGGCTCTCCATGGGGCATTCGGATGCCATCCGCCAGATCAAGGGCGTCAAGGATGCCCGTCAGTTTACCCACGCCATTCCCGCCGCTATCGAGCGCGTCCGCAAGGGAGAGAATCCCGACCTCAAACCGGGCGACATGCACTGGCGGGAATGCTTCGTCGTCGCAGAGGATGACGCCAACACCGCCGCCATTGAAGAAGAAATCAAGAGCATGAGCGGATACTTCGCTCCCTACAAGACCACCGTGAGCTTCGTAAGCCAGGAGGAACTCGACGGCAAGTACTCAGGATTCCCCCATGACGGCCTCGTGATTGGTTCGGGGATGACCGGGAACGGAAACCGCGCCCTCGTCGAGTACAAGAATGTGTGGGACTCAAACCCCGAGGCCACCGCCAATATCCTCGTCGCCTGCGCACGGGCAGTCGCCCGCCTTGCCCGCGAGGGACGTACGGGTGCCATTACCCCCCTCGACCTCTCGCCGGCGAGCCTGTCTCCACACAGCCGCGAAGAACTCATCGCTTCCTACCTCTAAGGCTGCAGGCCACCGCCCCAAACATGCGGGTACACTGCCAGAGTACCCGCCAGATGGAGAACAGATGCACACACAAAAGATTGGCAGAACAGGGCTCGACAGTTCGGTTGTCCGAAAGGCGGCAGACCTCGCCCCCACCCCCTTTTACCTCTACGACGAGAAGGCGATTCGCGCACGCTGCCGCGAGATGCAGGACATGCCCCACGCAAACAGCCTTCGGGTTCGCTACGCCATGAAGGCAAACTCCAGCCGCGCCCTCCTTCAGATCATTGCAAGTGAGGGCCTCCATATCGACGCCTCGTCCCTCAACGAAGCAAAACGGGCTGTCATGGCGGGCATTGAACCCGCGCGCATACTCCTTACCACCCAGGAAGTCCCCAAGGCCTTTGAACAGGCCGATCTCGAAGGGCTCATGGCGCGGGGCCTCAAGTACAATGCCTGTTCCCTCGCCCAACTTGCGGCTATCGCCCCCTTCGCCTCGCGTGAAAAAATCGCCATCGGGATGCGCGTACACCCCGGCGTGGGCTCGGGTGAATCGGTAACCCGCAATACGGGCGACAAGTATTCCTGTTTCGGGGTGCACCTCTCGAACCTTGAAGAAGCCCTCTCCCTGGCGCGCGAAAAAAGCATCACCATCGAGCGCGTCCATGTCCACATCGGCTCCGGCGGTGAACCGGAAGCCTGGCGGGAAAACATCGAGCGCGAACTCGATTTTGTAGAACGCTACTTTCCCGATGCCACATCGGTCAACTTTGGCGGTGGCTTCCGCGTCGCCCGCATGCCGGACGAAATCCCCGCCGATATCATGTCCCTGGGTCAGGCGGCAAAGAGCGCCATCGAGGACTTCCAAAAACGTACCGGACGCAGCCTCGACATGGAAGTGGAACCGGGTACCTTTATCATGGCCAACGCCGGCTATCTTGTCACGAGCGTCATGGACATCAAGCGCACCGGTGAAGACGGCTTTACCTTTGTCCTCGTCGACGGCGGCATGGAGACCATCACCCGCCCCCTCCTCTACGGCTCGCGCCACCCCTTCGCCCTTGTTTCAAAGGATGGCAGCGTAAAGTCGGACGAATTTTCCATGGATGAATCGAAGGCAGAACGGCTGATAGTTGTCGGCCGCTGTTGCGAAAGCGGCGATTCTCTCACCCTCGATTCGAGCCAACACATTGTTCCGCGCCCCATGGCTCGCCCTTCAATTGGCGACTGGCTCGTCGTGGGCGGTGCCGGCGCCTACTGTGCAAGCATGTCCCCCTTCAACTACAACTCCCACAACCAAGCGGCAGAGATACTCCTTCGCGAGGACGCCACTTTGCAGTGTATCCGCAAACGCCAGAGTCTCGAAGAGCTCACCCAAAACGAGTTTTCCTTGCAGTGAGGTATTCACGTACGTAGTCAATGGCCATACCTGGACAATCTGTACAAGTATTTTTTTCTGGTATTTTCAAAAAAGAGGTTTATACTGAATGGAATACCGCGTGGCGGCATATCAAGAACCGTTTTTGGAGGTTTCAATGGCTGCAAAATTCGAAGTGTACCAGGATGCAAAAGAGAAATTCCGCTTCCGGCTCAAGGCCGGCAACGGTGAGATCATCGCTTCAAGCGAAGCCTACGAGAGCAAGTCAAGCTGCCTCAAGGGAATCGAATCGGTCAAGAAAAACGCCCCCGACGCAGAAATCAAGGAAGTTTAGGGCATAAAAAAGGGCTGTTGCACACAATAAAGATGCAACAGCCCCTTAAATAAAGAATAACAGTGAATAACTCTTTCTTATACTTTCATATCTTCAGTTTAAGATATCTACACATATAAACGTCACATTGCCATACAATACTGCCGACTGGAAAATTGCATTTTTCAATTTCACTCTTGCAAAGAAGTATTGCAATGAGAAAATTGACAATGACTTGTCAAACATTTGCCTCTACAAGCTTTCACCTAGCCGCTTTTTCAAAGAATCTTGTGCGATAAATGTCCATATCATACATATTTCAGACCGTTTTCTCGATTATGCAACCCTTTTTCTGTAAATTTCATTTAAAGCAGGACGATCTTTTGACTCCGGTAAATAACGTTTATCATTTTGCCATTGATCGTTTTGTTCGAGCAACAGCGTTGCGGCGAGACGAAGCAAGCTTTCAGCGTTCGGAAAAACTCCGACGACTCGTGTTCGTCTCTTGATCTCTTTCATCTGGCGCTCTGCCAGATTTGACGTTCGCATTTTCCTCCTGTGGTTTTCCGGGATGTGAAATACACTTAGTCCTTCCCGAAGATTTTCGTCAGCCCAAGCAGCCAAACGCGGATTCGTTTTCTGATAAGTTTCAACGAGCTGATTGAGATACCGTTCGGCGTTTTCATAGTCTGGCGCATTGAACACTTTTCGAATATCAGCGGAAACGACTGGTACATCATCTTTGCGTGTTACATACGCGTGCGCATTTTGCTGCAAATGAAATTGACATCGTTGCCAGAGGATACCAGGAAACACTGCATCAATGGCTGCTCGAAGTCCGGAATGATCATCACTGGTAATCATACGCAGCCCATGTGTAGACTCTCACATTAAACCATCCTGAACCCGCAAGAAACTCTCACGATCAGT
>CAZIRF010000059.1:0-12363 GCA_964541755.1 uncultured Spirochaetales bacterium
TCGTCATGTGTATTTTCGGGTATTTTGGTACTGAACTTTTACTATATCCCTCCAAAGCCATGATTCAAGGCATCGCCGATTCGGGTTTCGGGGTGGTACGTATCCCGGTGGCCTGGTCGAACCTCATGGCGCGCGACTACACCATCAACCCGGCCCTTCTGGATCGCGTTGAGCAAATCATCCTGTGGGTGCTCGAGAGCGACATGGATGCCATCGTGAACATCCACTGGGACGGGGGCTGGTTCAAGAATTTTTCAAGTGATTTTGACGGGACCATGGCCAAGTATACGGCGGTTTGGGACCAGCTCTGCGCGTACTACGAGCCCTATGGCGAGCGCCTCATGTTCGAAGGCCTCAACGAGGAACTCCATTGGGATGAAATCTGGACGGAGTGGATGGCCGATCAATCCGGGAAGCCTCGCGCCTTGGGGATCGCGAACCGTATCAACCAGGCCTTTGTTGACCTCGTACGGGGCTCGGGAGGGAACAATCAGCAGCGCCACCTCTTGATTCCTTCCTATTCCACGAGCATTTCCCTGGCCTGCGACCCCCTCTTTGTCATGCCCACCGATCCCGCCGGCCGCATGGCGATATCGGTCCATTACTATACCCCCTCGACCTTTGCCATACTCGAGAAGGATGCCGACTGGGGCAAGGCCCGCACGACCTGGGGAACCGATGCCGATTGGGCGGAATTGCGCAGCGAGATGGGCAAGATGAAGACGCATTATATCGATGAAGGCATCCCCGTCATTGTGGGTGAGTTCGGCTCCAGTACCAAGAACAAGACGTCGGAGATGGTGCGCTATTACCTGTCGTCTGTAGCGCAGGAACCCTGGGTGCGGGGTCTCTGCCCCGTGCTGTGGGATGTGACGGATGTCTTCTACCTGCGGCGCAAGCAGACCTTCAAGGATCCGCTCCTCCTCGAGGCCCTTATGGCGGTCAAGGAGCTTCCGCGCGACCTTTAGAGGCCGGATACTCTTCCCCGGCGCGCGCTTCATCCATGGGGTCCCGCCGGGTCCGTGCCACCGCTTGGAGGTCGACGCTGGTGTCTGTTTCGTCGACAATTTCGCCGGTAAGGACCTCGAGGACGTCTTCGAGTGTTACGACCCCGGCGACGCCCCCGTATTCATCGATAACGATGGCAAGGTGCTGGTGCGACTCGCGAAAGAGGGCAAGAAGGGCGTCGCTGCGCTTGGTCTCGGGGACGTACATGGGCTTGTGAACAAAGGCCGCTATGGGCTCGTCACCGCGGCCGTCGAGCAGGCCCTGCAGGAGCTCGGTTTTCATAACCACGCCTACCACATCGTCATGATTCTTGTTGATGACGACGATACGGCTGTGCTGTGCCCCGGCAATGAAGTCGCGGCAGGCCTCGAGACGTTGGGTCTTTTTGAGCGTTGTCATCATCACCCGCGGGGTCATGATGTCCTGGGCGCGCAGGTCGTTGAGTTTGAAGACCTGGTGGATCATGCGCGACTCGCTGCGCTCAATGACTCCTTCGCGACTCCCGATTGATATGAGCGTCTTTATCTCCGATTCATTGGTGGTATAGCGCTGTTCTTCCCTTGTGAGTGGTTTGAGAAGGAGTTCTATGAGCCAGACCAGGGGGAAGAAAAGGGTTACCAGGACGCGCATGGGGAAGACGGCGACAAGGGTGATGGCCAAGGCATGCCGTTCGCCCAGTGTCTTGGGGATGATTTCCGAAAAAAGGATGACGGCGAAGGTGAGGCCGGCAGAGAAAAGCCCCAGCCACTCATTGCCCAAGAGGTCCCCGGCGATGGAGCCCACGAGCATGCTCCCCCCGATATTGGCGAGGTTGTTGAGCACGACAATGGTCGTCACGAGCCGCCCCATGCGGCGCTTCATGGCAAGGAAGAGCGTCGCCCGGTAATTATCCTTTTGCGAGAGCTCCCGTATTTTGATCATCGAAACGGAAAAAAACGCCGCCTCTGTCCCGGAGCAGGCCGCCGAAAGCAACAGTACTGCTGCGACGACGGCAATAAGTAAACCCATAGGCTACGCATGATAGCCCTTTCCCACCCCTTGGTGAAGGGGCGGGAGGGCTTGCGGCGTTTAGAGGAGCTTTAGTATGTATTTTTTTTGATCTCCGCCCAAAGACCAGGCCCAAAAAGAGGGGGCCGAAACGCTTCGGTAGCGGATGGTATCACCGTCTTTTTGAAGCGAGACGCCATAATTTTTACGTGAATGGAGCATGATGGTTTGCTCGTTGCGTTCGATTTTCCCATATTCTCTGCCGTTTACTTCGATTACAAGGGCATTGCCCACCGGGCTTATACGCAACAGGGGTGTCGATTTCCTGTTGCGGTACATGGCAATTGCAGAGCCTTCCTTTTTAAAGGTCATGGTTGCGCCGAGCACCGTTTCCGGCTCATATACATAGTGGGACCCTTCTGCAATGGTGGAGAGTGTTGCCGTCAAACGCTGTCCCAAGAGCGCATAGCTGTATTGGGTAATGACCCGGTCTCCCTGCTCAATAAACAGTTTTCCCTTTTCTCCATTGCCCTTGAGCGGGTACACTGCAGATCCTTCGATAACGTAGTTGTAATCCCTGCCCAGCAGCTTGCGGGCCTTGTTGTATACCTTGTCTCCTTCACGGGAATAGCTGTACCAAGGGTTTTCGCTACTGCGTATCCCCTTGGCGTCAAAAACTGTGGCGGGATCGAAGTAGAGATTGCCCGCCACATCGAGGCAGAGTCCGTTGCCCAGGTCAAAGGCGAGGGGGGAGTAGGCGACATCCTCCATCTTGGATGTTACAACGCCCTCTGCGTCCTTGTTCGCGTCCAGCACCTGGTGCCGGCGGGCGTCAAGGCGTACCTCTGAAAGGTCAACTCGAGGATTCAGTTGCAGTTCTTCAAAGGGTTTCTCCATGGGAACAAAACCCTTGGTGCTCATGGAGGCACAGCCCGCCAAGAGAATGGACGCAATCGACGCAATCGACATAATGACAATCTTCTTCATGAAATCCTCCAAATCAATTTTTCGACCCATAACGCGGGTCTTTCGATTCGAGGAGAATATATCAAGCAGCATAACGGAAAACTGTTTTTCCGATAAAATTGAGCTTGTCGCTTCGTCCTGTCTTTGGATTTTTTCCCACTATTATGTTTCAAGATCCCGATTGCGTCGGGACGGCCTGATCATTCCTGCTCCAAACCTGTCTCCAAGCTGCAAAACAAACTCGCTTATTCTGCCAACAAAATCCGAATTTCCCCGTCTATAATCGTGTACGCGCACGATACGGCCGCACAGTGCCTGCACCATGGAGCTCCTGTTTGGAAAACATGATAACCAATGAACTGATGGAAAATACCTTTCTCTACTGTTGGAAGCGACTTGCCCACAAGGAGGATGCCAAAGACCTGGCACAGGAGATAATTGTCGACGCCCTCCTGGCTTTGCGCAGCGGGAAGATAATAAAAAACTTCCATGCGCTCTACTGGACCATCGCGAATCACAAGCTCTGCGATTTTTATCACCGAAAAAGACCCTCATCGGTGAATTACGAAGAGGTCGAGAATGTGCTGCTGGCGTTTGCCCCTGAAGGTTCTTTTTACAACAAACAGGGATTGCTGCAAATATTAAACAACGAATTGGCATATCTGTTGTTTTTGACCTTCTGGCATACGTTTCCGGAAAATGAGTACCTAACGCTTATGCCCGATGGTTTTTACGAGGACCATAATTTACTGGATGAACTCGCGGTCATCTTTACCTGGTATTTTTCCGACTACGAGAAACTTATCAAGGCCAAAGAAGCGTATCCGCTTATTGGAGAAAAAGCAGACCTGATAATGCGTTTCTACGACGGTTTGATTATTGGTAGCCAAGTGGAATTAGGTATTTCGTACATATAAAAAGGGGGACCACCCCGCCCACTGCGTACAAGCAGCCCGGTTCGCCCGCAAGATCCTTTGACGCGGCTCCCCCTGCCTGCGCAAAGGAGCCAAGGCGGGTTCCGCAAGTGCGAAACCCGCCTTGGCTTCCTGTTGCTCCGGCACCCCCAGGTCCTGTAGCCGGCGCCCTTGCCGGCTGCACGCCTATAAAGTATTCTGTTGGACAAGATGCCAGCGACAGACTCTCGAACACTTGAAGAACGATTGATCCACTTCTTCGCTGCTTGCGAAGACATACGCCTCGCAATTCTCTTCGGTTCCTTCGCCGCCGGCACGGCCACAGAAGCCAGCGATATCGACATCGCCATTGCGTCGGGGCCAAATCGCCACGACAAACTGTCCATCGAGCGACGGCTCGAACTGCGCGCGACCCTCTCGACGACCTTTAAACGCGAAATTGATCTCGTGGACCTCGCCCGTTCAGAAGGCCTCTTCCTTCATCGTATCATGACCGGTGGGACCGTCCTCAAGGACGAGCGCAGCCTACGTCTGCGGCTTTCCCAGGAGGCCCTCTACTTTATGGCAGATACCTGGCCCATACTCAAACGCGATCAAGCAATTCGCGTTCACCACATGTTTGGAGGCAGCCGGCATGGATCCTGAAATCCTCATGAAGAAGCTCGAGTCCTTGGGCCGCTGTTTGGCTCGTATCAAGGAAAAGCGCCCCAAAAATGCGCAAGAACTTGAGGCCGATATCGATACCCGGGACATCATTGTCATTAATCTCGCACGGGCTGTTCAGCAGTGTGTCGATATCGGCAGTCACCTCCTCGCCGACTACCCCACGCATTCCCCGGCTACCATGACCGCCGTTTTTGACGAACTTGCCAAAGCTTCCCTTATTCCCGGCGATCTTGCCCTTCGCCTTGCCCGGGCAGTCGGATTTCGCAACATCGCCGTCCACGAGTACGAAGAGCTGGATTGGGACATCGTTCAACGCATTATCACCAGCGGCTTGGGCGACTTCGAAGACTTTGCCAGGCTCGTTCTGGACCTGCTTGAACGCAAAGCATAATAAACCGGTACCGCTCCTCCCGCTGTGCGAGCCCCTCTATTCCCAACCCGATTGCGCAGGGGCGCCATCCGTGGCAGAATATGGCTACCATGAAGAAAGCACTTATAACCGGCGTTACCGGCCAGGACGGCGCCTACCTGGCCGAATTCCTGCTCAAGAAGGGCTACGAGGTCCACGGCATCAAGCGCCGTGCCTCGAGCTTCAATACCGACCGCGTCGACCACCTCTACCAGGACCCGCATACCACGGGCAAGCGCTTCATCCTGCACTACGGCGACCTTACCGATACCTCAAACCTCGTGCGCATCCTGCAGGAGGTCCAACCCGACGAGATCTACAACCTGGGGGCCCAGAGCCACGTCCAGGTCTCCTTCGAGGTCCCCGAGTACACGGCCGACGCCGACGGCATGGGCACCCTGCGCCTCCTCGAAGCCATCCGCATCCTGGGCATGGAGAAGAAGGTGCGCTTCTACCAGGCCTCCACGAGCGAGCTCTACGGCAAGGTCCAGGAAGTCCCCCAGACGGAGAAGACCCCCTTCTACCCCCGCAGCCCCTATGCGGTGGCCAAGCTCTATGCCTACTGGATCGTCGTCAACTACCGCGAGAGCTATGGGATGCACGCCTCGAACGGCATCCTCTTCAACCACGAGAGCCCCATCCGCGGCGAGACCTTCGTTACCCGCAAGGTTACGCGCGCAGCGGCCCGCATCAAGCTGGGCCTGCAGGACAAGCTCTACATGGGCAACATCGACGCCAAGCGCGACTGGGGCTTTGCCGGCGACTACGTCGAACTCATGTGGCTCATGCTCCAGCAGGAAAAACCCGACGACTACGTCATGGCCACCGGCATTACGACCACCGTACGCGACTTTATCACCATGGCCTTCAAGGAGACCGGCGTTACCTTGCGCTGGGAGGGAACGGGTATCAACGAGAAGGGCATCGACAGCATCACGGACGCCGTCCTCGTGGAAATCGACCCCCGCTACTTCCGCCCGGCGGAAGTCGAGCTCCTTATCGGCGACCCGGCAAAGGCCAAGGCTGTTATGGGCTGGGAGCCCAAGGTGCAGCTGCCCGAGCTCGTGTCGATGATGGTCAAGAACGATATCAAGCTGGCCGAAAAGGAACTCCACCTTAAAAACGGCGGCTACACGGTAAAGAACTACTATGAATAAGAACGACAAGATCTACGTTGCCGGGCACCGGGGCCTTGTGGGAAGCGCCACCATGCGCCGACTCGAGGCTTCCGGTTACAAGAACATTGTAACCCGTACCCACAAGGAGCTTGACCTCCTCGACCAAGGGGCGGTCAACAGTTTCTTCGCAGAAGAGAAGCCCGACTACGTCTTTCTCGCCGCCGCAAAGGTAGGGGGAATTGGCGCCAATTCGACGTATCCCGCGGAGTTTATCTATCAGAATATGATGATTGGCTTCAATGTGGTGCACGCGGCATATACCCACGGGGTCAAGAAGCTCCTCAACCTTGGGTCTTCTTGCATCTACCCCAAACTGGCGCCGCAGCCGCTCAAGGAGGAGTACCTCCTTACAGGCCCTCTCGAGAGCACGAACGATGCCTACGCCATTGCGAAGATCGCCGTCATCAAACTCTGCGCGGCGTACAACAAGCAGTACGGGACGAACTTCCTGTCCGTCATGCCCACGAACCTCTATGGCCCGGGGGACAACTACGACCCCTTCGGTAGCCACGTCCTCCCGGCCCTTATCCGCAAGTTCCACGAGGCGAAGACCAGTGGCAGCGACCGTGTAAGCCTCTGGGGCGACGGCTCGCCCTGGCGCGAGTTTTTGTATAACGAAGACCTCGCCGACGCGGTCGTCTTCCTTATGGAAAACCGCGACGCCAAAGACATTGGCGACTTTATCAACCTAGGCACCGGGGTCGACCAGACCATCAAGGAACTGGCCCACATGGTGCGCGACGTCGTCTATACAGATGCCCACAGCCGTAGTTGCGCCATCGAGTGGGATACGAGCAAGCCCAACGGCACCCCCAAGAAGTTGCTTGATGTCTCGCGTTTGACGGCCCTTGGATGGAAGGCAAAGACGCCGTTCAAGGTGGGGATTGAGAAGGCGTACGAGGATTTCAAGAACTGCCATGAAAATTGTTGATTTGTATTTCATGGGGTATTAAGGCATAAAAATATGCCCCAGAATGGCTTCTATCAGCTTTAGAATGCGTGGAATCTCTTTCTCGAGTTCTGTTCCGGGGTTTTCAACAATTTTCATGGCAGTAAATATTGCGTATGCAGCGGCGCAGCTTCAATCACGCTTCCCCAGCCCCTTTTCCTCTTGCCAAAGGGGGACCACCCCGTCCCCTACGCGCTGCCAGTCCCGCGACCCCCAAAAGCCTTTTTCTGTTGATTGATGGATCGTTTAATGGGTCGTAATATTGACCTGTCGGCTGTCATGCCGTAGTATTGGGATGGGGGAAAGCATGTTAAACGTTGCTACAGACATCAAGCCCATCTCGTATATCAAGGCTCATACCGCAGAAATTGTTCGCCAGGTGGGAGACAACAAAAACCCGATAGTTGTTACACAAAATGGGGAAGCCAAGGCGGTAATACTGGATGTTGATTCCTATCAATCCCTTATCGATACAATCAATCTCATGAAAATCATATCCATAGGCGACCGTGACGTGAAAAATGGACAGATTGTAACTCATGAAGACTTGAAAGAAAGAATCGCCCATATAGTTGATTAGTCCATGGCAAAAATCATTGTTTGGTCGCAGGATGCAAGCGACGATTTGATTGATATCGTAACGTATATCAAGGAAAAGGCCGGCAAAACCGTCGCAAAGAAGATATTTGAGAGCATCATTGGCAAGGTGGAAAAAATTGACGAGCTTCCGGAAATTGGACGTATTGTACCGGAATTGCAGTCTGTTGGTATTATTGATGTCAGGGAAATTATTGAAAAGCATTGGCGAGTTTTTTATCGGGTTACCAGTAACGAGATTCAGATAACAAGCATCATTGACGGGCGAAGGAATGTTGAGGAATTACTCTATAAGAAAATCATCGATGGCAAAATATAGGAATTCTCATATCGAATAAGTTGGCAGCCCCTTCTACCACACCAGCCCCGCCCGGTACGGGGTTTCTGGCGTAATATCAGACATGATAATACGGTATATAGGCCAAATACTGGCATTCCATTCTATATAATGTGTATAATAGAGACATGAAGTCCCGATCAATGGCAGCGATACTCCAGGATCTTGCCCGGAAAAAGACGGCGCGCATAATCGTTCTTACCGGTGCCCGGCAAACGGGGAAGACCACCCTGTGCAAAAAACTCTTCAAGGGCTACACATTCGTATCGCTCGAGGACCCGGTTTTGCGGGTCTCGTATCGGAATTTGACCGCGACCCAGTGGGCACGGCAATTCCCCCTGGCTATCCTCGATGACATTCAAAAAGAGCCGCAGCTTGTCGAGAGTATAAAAGCGGTTTGGGATCAATATGATGAACCCCGCTACGTCATTACCGGGTCCAGTCAAATTCTCCTGCTCGAAAAGGTTCGCGAGAGTCTTGCGGGGCGCTGTAATATCCTGGAACTTTTCCCCCTTACCCTTGTGGAAATGCAAAGCGACAACTTTGACAGCCCGCTCACACAATCACCACTTATGCGAATACTCACTCAGAATGCGGTAGAGGACCTGGTTGATACCTCTCTGCTCCTCGACAAGCAGTATCCGGAAAAAACAGGAATATGGAGCCACTACCTGCGCTTTGGCGGCTACCCGGCCTTGATCGATGCCGCGCTGGATGACGATGAACG
Organism: uncultured Spirochaetales bacterium; assembly: GCA_964541755.1. Classification (GTDB taxonomy): domain Bacteria; phylum Spirochaetota; class Spirochaetia; order Treponematales; family Breznakiellaceae; genus CAZIRF01. The sequence continues at coordinate 8,739 of CAZIRF010000059.1, forward strand.
GCAGGACTGGCTCAAAAACTATGTGCGCACTTACCTCGAGCGGGATATCCGCGACATTGCTTCTTTCCGCGATTTGGAGCCCTTTATCAAGCTGCAGCACTACCTGGCCCGGCAGACCGCTTCGCTGGTCAACTACCAGAGTATGGCCACCCACTTGGGCATCAACGCCAAAACCGTACAACGCTACCTGCGATTCTTCGAACTCAGTTATCAACTTGTCCTCCTTCCCTCTTGGGAACGCAACCCCAACAAGCGTCTGGTTAAAGCGCCCAAGATACACTGGCTGGATAATGGCGTCTTGCGGGCCGTCTTGCAGCAGTGGGACAGTTGCAGCGGGAACCAGTTCGAGAGCCTCGTCATTGCCGAGATGTACAAGCAGGTTCGGTCACAGCGCCTTGACGCCCGCTTCCATCACCTGCGCACCGCGGACGGCCGCGAGGTAGACCTGCTTGTGGAGCTCCCCGACGGATATTACGCCTTCGAGATCAAGATGGCCGACCACGTCGCCCCCTCCGACGCGCGCCACCTGCGCAAACTTGGCGACATACTGGACAAACCCCTTCTCCATGCCTTCATCGTCTCGAACGATCCCGACAATCGCCGTCTTGAAGAAGGTATAACAACCCTCAATGCCCTGTCGCTCCTGTGCTCATCGTAAAAAGGGGGGCCACCCCGCCCGCCGCGCGACCTCGAAGCGGCCCGCCCGACAGACCCATTGACGCGGTTGCCCCATATTCTTGACCTTGCATACGTATGGTAGTATTATTCCATACGTAAGGGGGCAGTCATGACCAAGAAACTCACGCTAAGCGTAGACGAAACCCTGGTCGCCTTCGCGCACGATTACGCCAAGCACAATCACTTGTCGATATCCGGCATGGTGGAAGGGTACTTGAGCCGCCTGCGGGAAACCGGGAATCAAGCGGGTGAAGAAGTTCATCAACCGGTAACAGCCTCCCTCTACGGCCTCTTCGAGAACGACCCAATCCCGAACAAAAAAAGCCTGCGAGCCCTCTTCCATGAAAAAGATACTCATTGACCTCAATGTACTCTTGGACTTTCTCAACAAACGCCCGTTTCACCGCGAAGCGGCGCGGATAATCGGCCTGTGTGAATCCGGACATTTCGAAGGCTGTCTATGTGCCCATGAAGTCACTACCCTGGCGTATTTCCTGTTGAAAGAACGGCGGGATCGCCCTCTGGTTGAGCGAACCCTCTCAACCATCATGGATCTGTTCACCATCCTGCCCGTCGATACAGAAATCCTTCGCGCAGCCCTGTCCTCGCCCATACGCGACTACGAGGACGCTGTTGTCGAGGCCAGCGCCATGCACCATGCGCTTGATGCCATCATAACCCGCAACATGGCAGATTTCGCCCAATCCCGAATCATGTCAATGACGCCCGAACAATTCCTGCTCAATTACGCCCCGCAAATGTGAAGCCGTGATGCAATGGCATACCGTTAAAACGGGGAGAAAATAAGGGGGACCACCCCGCCCATCTTGCGCTGCCCGTCCGCCTCGCCCGGAAGACCTTTTGACGCGGTTCCCCCTGCGCCGGAGCCTCCGTCCGGGCGGGGCAGGCCCCGCCCGGTACGGGGTCTCCGGCGACCCCCGTGTGGGGGGCAGGGCGCCCAAAGCGAAGCGTGGGCCGCTTCACTTTCGTAAAGCCCATACCATTACAAGTGATGCCTTGTTGTTATTGGGCTTGGAAAAACGATCAAAAGGCAGCATACTTTTAATTATCTGTAATGCAGGAGGGAATGATGCTCCAAACGCTCGAAGCGGTTATTTGCGAAGACGGTCGTGTAGTTCTGGAGGAATCCATCCACCTGGCACGCCCTCACAGGGCAATCGTTACAATTCTTGAGGAGCCACATGACACCGAAGGCCTTTTATTGGCCGAGTCTTCCTTGAAGGAAGACTGGCTGCGTCCCGAAGAAGATGAAGCATGGGCATGTTTCCAGTAGGCTCTGTTGTTCTGATAACCTTCCCCTTCTCCGATTTATCAGGGGGGAAGAAAAGACCAGCGCTGATTCTTGCCGATGCAGGCCGTGGAGACTACCTGTTATTGCAAATTACCAGCAAATCCTGGTCGGACCCCCATGCAATCGCTCTGGATAATACCGATTTTCTGGAAGGATCATTACCCTTTACAAGTTATGTCAGACCGGGGAAAGTATTCAGGGGTTTCCGGCGTAATATCAGACATGATAATACGGTATATAGGCCAAATACTGGCATTCTATTCCGGGATATGTGTATAATAGGGACATGAAGTCCCGATCAATGGCAGCGATACTCCAGGATCTTGCCCGGAAAAAGACGGCGCGCATAATCGTTCTTACCGGTGCCCGGCAAACGGGGAAGACCACCCTGTGCAAAAAACTCTTCAAGGGCTACACATTCGTATCGCTCGAGGACCCGGTTTTGCGGGTCTCGTATCGGAATTTGACCGCGACCCAGTGGGCACGGCAATTCCCCCTGGCTATCCTCGATGACATTCAAAAAGAGCCGCAGCTTGTCGAGAGTATAAAAGCGGTTTGGGATCAATATGATGAACCCCGCTACGTCATTACCGGGTCCAGTCAAATTCTCCTGCTCGAAAAGGTTCGCGAGAGTCTTGCGGGGCGCTGTAATATCCTGGAACTTTTCCCCCTTACCCTTGTGGAAATGCAAAGCGACAACTTTGACAGCCCGCTCACACAATCACCACTTATGCGAATACTCACTCAGAATGCGGTAGAGGACCTGGTTGATACCTCTCTGCTCCTCGACAAGCAGTATCCGGAAAAAACAGGAATATGGAGCCACTACCTGCGCTTTGGCGGCTACCCGGCCTTGATCGACGCCGCGCTTGATGACGATGAACGGCAGGATTGGCTTAAAAACTATGTTCGCACCTACCTCGAGCGGGATATCCGCGACATTGCCTCATTCCGCGACTTGGAGCCCTTCATCAAGCTGCAGCACTACCTGGCCCGGCAAACCGCTACGCTGGTCAATTACCAGAGCATGGCAACTCACTTGGGCATCAACGCCAAAACCGTACAGCGCTACCTGCGATTCTTCGAACTCAGTTATCAACTTGTCCTGCTTCCCTCTTGGGAACGCAACCCCAACAAGCGCCTGGTTAAAGCACCCAAGATACACTGGCTGGATAACGGCGTCTTGAGGGCCGTCTTGCAGCAGTGGGATAGTTGCAGCGGGAACCAGTTCGAGAGCCTCGTCATTGCCGAGATGTACAAGCAGGTTCGGTCACAGCGCCTTGACGCCCGCTTCCATCACCTGCGCACCGCGGACGGCCGCGAGGTAGACCTGCTTGTGGAGCTCCCCGACGGATATTACGCCTTCGAGATCAAGATGGCCGACCACGTCGCCCCCTCCGACGCGCGCCACCTGCGCAAACTTGGCGACATACTGGACAAACCCCTTCTCCATGCCTTCATCGTCTCGAACGATCCCGACAATCGCCGTCTTGAAGAAGGTATAACAGCCCTCAATGCCCTGTCGCTCCTGTGCTCATCGTAAAAAGGGGGACCACCCCGCCCATCTCGCAACCCCAGTCCCGCCCAAAGCGAAGCGTGGGCCGCCCAAAGCGAAGCGTGGGCCGCCCAAAGCGA
>CAZIRF010000060.1:0-12260 GCA_964541755.1 uncultured Spirochaetales bacterium
CTGACCCTGTCAGTCGAAACTGACCCTGTCAGTCGAAACTGACCCTGTCAGTCGATTAGCCCAGGCGGCTTTCGATGGCCACGAGCTCGTCGGCCAGCTCTTTGGGGAGCTTGTCGCCGAACTTGGGGTAGTGGTTGGCACGGACGTCCGCGATTTCCTTCTTCCAGCCCTCGACGTCAACCTTGAGCAGTTCGGCCATGTCTTCCTTGGTCACGCCCTCGGGGAGGTCGATCGCATCAACGGTGGGCATGATACCGATGGGGGTATCCTGGAACTTGGCAGTCCCGGCGCAGCGCTCGAAAACCCAAGCGAGGACGCGGGAGTTCTCGCCGTAACCGGGCCACAGCCACTTGCCGTCGTCCGTCTTGCGGAACCAGTTGACGAAGAAGATCTTGGGAAGCTTGTCCTCGGTGGTCTTCTTGCCAATGTTGATCCAGTGCTGGAAGTACTCGCCCATGTTGTAGCCGCAGAAGGGCAGCATGGCGAAGGGGTCGCGGCGGATGGTCCCTGCTTTGAGGTCGAGGGCCGCAGCGGTAATCTCAGAGCCGACGATCGAACCCATGAACACGCCGTGGGTCCAGTCTTTTGCCTGGTGCACGAGGGGAATCGTGCTGGGGCGGCGGCCACCGAAGAGGATGGCGTCAATCGGCACACCGGCGGGATCTTCCCACTCGGGGGCGATAACGGGGCACTGGGAAGCGGGAGCGGTAAAGCGGGCATTGGGGTGTGCACCGGGGACCTTCTTACCCTCGGCATCCAACTGACCTTCCTTCCATTCATTGCCCTTCCAGTCAATGTTCTTGCCGGCAGGGGCGGGGTAGCCGATCTGCTCCCACCATACATCCTTGTCCTCGGTAACGACGACGTTCGTAAAGATGGTGTTCTTCTCGATGGAGCGCATGGCCATGGGGTTGGATTCCTCGGCAGTACCGGGTGCAACGCCGAAGAAGCCGGCTTCGGGGTTGATGGCGTAGAGGCGGCCATCCTTGCCGAACTTCATCCAGGCGATGTCGTCGCCGATAACGTTGACCTTCCATCCGGAGATGGTGGGAACGAGCATGGCGAGGTTGGTCTTGCCGCAGGCGCTGGGGAAGGCCGCAGCGACGTACTTGGAGACACCCTGGGGGTTCGTGAGCTTGAGGATGAGCATGTGCTCGGCGAGCCAGCCTTCGTCGCGGGCCACAACAGACGCGATGCGGAGGGCGAGGCACTTCTTGCCGAGGAGTGCGTTTCCGCCGTAGCCGGAACCGTAGGACCAGATCTCGCGGGTCTCGGGGAAGTGGGATATGTATTTCTGCTCGATGGGAGCGCAGGGCCACTTGCCGCCATCGGTTTCGCCCGCTTGGAGGGGCTTGCCAACGGAGTGGTAGCAGGGAATGTACTCGCCGTTACTGCCAAGTACGTCGAGGACCTTGGTCCCGACGCGGGTCATGATGTGCATGTTGGCGACGACGTACTCGCTGTCGGTGATCTCAACGCCGATCTTGGCGATGTTGGAGCCGACGGGACCCATGGAGAAGGGGATGACGTACATGGTGCGTCCCTTCATGCAGCCCTTGTAGAGGCCGGTCATGGTCTGCTTGAGCCCCTCGGGTTCGATCCAGTTGTTGGTGGGGCCGGCAGCCTCTTTGGTCTTGGACGCGATGTAGGTACGATTCTCAACACGCGCGACATCGGAGGGATCCGAGCGGAAGTGCACGCTGCCGGGGCGTTTTTGGGGGTTGAGTGCTTCTGCCATGCCGGAATCGACGGTGATTTTGATCATCGCGTCGTACTCGGCCTTGCTGCCGTCGCAGACGACGACCTTTTCGGGGGTCATGAGGGCGACTGCATCTTCGACCCACTTCTTGAGGCCGGCGTGCTTGAGTTCGTTCACGTTCATAGGAGCTCCTTGGAATGGAATTGGGGCTCTCTTTGCCAGAGGCTTACCGGCTAAACCATACCGGTTTACGCATATTTGTTCAAGCGCGGGCGGGGGAAGAATGGGGCATAGGCTGATAATCAGTCCCGTTTCATGACATTCGCTGGCGCTTTTCCCCAGAAAAGGGCCTTCCTGGCGTGCGGGTGTTTTGCCGGATTGGCCGCTGGCTGCGTCAGGCGCTCAGGGAAAAGAGCGCCCCGGCCGCAAGACTGGGGGCCGGGCGATACGGCATGGCGGTATGGGCCGCTTGGGCGGTTTGGATTTGTTCGCGGTACTGGTTAATGAGGGCATCGAGCCGCTCGTCGGACTGCCCGGCGGCCTTGAGGGCCCGGGTGTCGGGATTTTGTTTGAGCTTTATCAGCTGGTCGACCAATACGTCGAGAACCTTGAGCTTGGTCACACTCACTCCGCGGCTGCCCTCGGGGGCGGGGGTACCGCGTACGTGTTTGAATTGTGAATATATGAAGGAAGAGGGCGAAACCGGCAGGGATATGCGGTTCGCGCGGTACGAAGAGACGGCGTAACTTACGGCTCCCAGGCTCCCGATGCCACTTGTTGCAGTCATGATACCCCGAATATCGGCGTATCATTTCAAAAAATCAGTATTTTATGCGTTGGTACTCGTTACTGCGGTCCAGGACAAGCGCACGAAGGGCCTCTTCATCAGGAGGACTCTCCTCTGCAATGGTCTTTCTAAGCCAAGGAATAATGGCATCCTCCCGAAAGCGCTCCCAATTGTTCGGCAGGACGGCGGGAACGTGGAGGAACTCCTCGGGCGGTATGTGGCCCAAGAGAGAAGAGTATACTTGGGGATAGATTTTTTCGTTGACGGTCTTGAGGGCGGAGAAGCCGTTTGCCACCCCGAATACGGTATCGGCCGTACGGGTTTTCTGGTGGAAGGAGAGCATGTCTCTCCAGGAATCCTCGCGGAAAAACCAGCTGGCAAAGTCTCGTGCGGGACTGCGTGCCCGGCCTTTTTTACACAGGCCCAGCCACACGGAATCTTCCTGTACCGGGATGATTCCGTCTTTTGCTATCCAGCGAAAGTCCAGAAGGCTTCGCTGATCTGCCGAGAGGGTAAAGAGCTCACGTGTAGCCATACATGAAAGGAGTATGGTGCCGTTTGCCAGGAGTCGCGTGCGGGGAACATTGAGCCAGGAGAAGGTGAACTCCTCTTCTGTTTCGATAGAGCCGTTTACTTCGCTCGTCCAGGAGCGAAGCCAGTCGACGCTCGCGCTCAATCCCGTGCTGTCCCAGGCAAGAGGGCTGTCCTCGTGCCAGTCTGCACCCATGAGGCGGGTAAGTGTTATTAAAAAGGTATCGTCCCAACGGGGTGCGTATCCCATGCGATCGTCCTGTTCTCCCTTGATGCGGTTGAAGGCGGTGCTCGCTTCGCGGGCGCGATCGGGGGGTAACACAAAGGGGGTGTCAAAGAGCGGGGCTTGTTCGCTGGAAAAAACAAAGGCGGGAATATTGAAAGAAACCGGCAAGAGGTACTGCCGGGCCCCAAAGTGTCCCTGGGCCAGGAGCTTCGGGTAGAAAGCCCGTTCGTCGATGATGCGGTCTTCGAAGAGGTCGTCGAGCGGCAGGAAGTGGCGGCGGTTTTTTGAATCCTTGAGCCAACTGGCTATGATGATGTCGGGTGGATTGGTGCTTTTATCGAGATCTGCCACGGGGTTTTCCCGATAAAAGATCTCCACTTTGTAGCGCCCCTGTGCGGCGTTGTAAATCTGCGCAATACTCACGAGGTCGGGGGTATCCGTCCAGACAATGGCCGGGCGGGGACTGGCGACATCGCAAGAGGCGAAGAGCGACAGGCAGAGAGCGAGGCAGGGCAGCAATCGTTTCCCGATCATGGACTCACTGTACGAGTGCGCCTTTGGCTTGTCAATTGCCGGTGGTAGATATACTATGCTCTCATGTTGGTAAAAGACCCCGATATCGCCACCCTCATCGAGCGCATCTCCGAACACTATCGGAGCAACATATCAAACCGGTATATCCGGCCGGCCCTTTTGCTCTTGCCCTTGGACGGGCAGACCTGGGATCGCATCGACAGCCTTACCGAACGCTCGGAGCTCTATCGTTTCCAGGGCGCTCACCTGGACGAGCTCTATCATCAGGTTATTGCCTGTTCCCGTTTCGTCGCAAGTGCCCGCCGCGAATTGGCTCCTTCCATTCGTTCGCGGCTAGCCGCCCCGTCTTCTTCCTCGGCAGATCGCGACCGCATTCTGCGCGATATGGCCATCAACAATTTTTCCTCAAATCTTACGGTTTTTGCCGATCTCGTGAATGAGCTCTACGTGCGTCTGGTGGATTTTGACAAGCGAAATGCCCGCGGCAAGGCGCCGGTGTATCCCACCATGCCGGAGCTGCAGAACGTCGGGACCAATCTCGTCGGTTAAGCGAGGGGATGCGTCCCCTGATTTTAGCGTATTCAGGGTAGCTTCAAAAACCCGCTCAGTTGTTTGAGCTGCCCGAAAGCAACTCTTCCCAGGCCGATGGCTCCAAAACATCCTTGTCAATCTCTTGGTATATCTGGGGGGCAAAGCCCAGATTAGGCTGGAGTATCATCTTTGTATTCAAGTAGCCCAAATTGGTCCCCTCTGCGCGAATCATGCTCTGGGGGTCGCGGGTAAGCGCGTCCCAGGCGCGGGCAGACTCGCTCAAAAGCGAGAGGGCGCGCGAGCGGTAGTCGGTGCGTCCGTTTTGGCGTGCGAGTTCTTCCATCGTAACCCCGAGGTTGTTTCGGGCACGCATGATACGCTCGGCGAGCTCTGCGTGCTCCACGCTGCCGGCGGGGACCAGGCGCGGGAAGCGACTGCGCTCGAGTTCGAGAATGTCCAGAAGCTGGTTGTAGTAGCCCTGGGCCATGTGCTGGTTGCCCTGGTTTGCTGCGGTATTGGCCATGGCGAACAGGAGTTTTCTGTTGAGTGGCAGATCCATTGAGGCATCGTAGAACTGTTCGAGGGCAGTGCGCCAATCGGCGTGGCTGTAATGTATGTAGCCCATGCGGTAGCGAATCTCCGGCGGCGCCCAGCCATCGCGAACAGCTCGTTTGTAGTTGGCCAGGGCGTCGTCGTGGCGGGCAAAGACAAAGTAATCGAGGTCGCCGAGATCGGCCCGTATGCGGGCAAGATCGGGGGTGGGGGCGAGGATGCGTCGTTCAAGCGCATCGTCATAGAGTTCTGCTCCCTTTACCAGCTGCTCTGCGGCCGGCAGGAAGGATCGCTCTTCTGCAAGGTGGGCGGCATAGCGGCGAACGGCATCGATATGCTGATACTTGCGCGTGGCATTCTTCTCTTCGGCGCGGTCAAAGAGCTCGACAGCCTGTCTGATGGTTGCAAGCCCCTGTCCTTTTGCCCCATAGCGAAGCTGGTAGCGATACAGGTGGTACCAGGATTCGGGGTATCCGGGATCCTGTTCAATGGCGCGTTCAAAAATTTTGCCGATGCTGGTGATTCTTTCGAGGTTCGGGTCGGGAACCCCTTCGGGCTCCTCTTCCTTTTTGTCGATGAGGTATGCCCCCAATTCGGTGAGGGTTTCATGCCCGATTTTTCGACGCTTTGAACCCATGAAGTGTTCTTGGAGGGCAAGGGTGTCGGCGAGCGAGTCGGTACGGATGAAGTAGCGCAGCATGCGCTCCATAAAGGGATCTTTGGGGCCGTATTCTTCGATGAGTGTGGCGAAGGATTCACGGGCCCGCTCGTACTTGCTGCGGTCGATCTCCCCCCAGGCGAGAAAGTTGTCGCCCTGTGCGAGGAGCCCTTCGCGATCGTGGACCCTCCAATCGAGGATCTGGGCGCGCAGGATACGATCTGCCCGCTCGTAATTGCGCAGGAGTTCGCTCTCCATGCGCGCGTAGTCGAGGCTGGCCTTTTTGTCCCTGCGATAGAAGGTGAGGGTTTCGTCGTAGATCTGGCGGGCCATTTCGTACTGCCGCTTGTCAATGTATGCCTCTGCATAGCGGTAGTGCCACTTCTTTTGTCTCTGTATTTTCGAGGCGGCGTCGAAGCGTTCTCTTGAACGGGTGTAGGACCCCTGTGGAATGAGTTCCCAGCCCTTTTTGTACAGTGAATTTGCGGCAATGGGTTTCCAGACGAACTGATACCCCATGAACACGAGCAGGGCGGTGCAGGCGGTGATGAATGCGCCAATTTTGAGGACAGGGAGTATACGGTTTCGGAAGAGCCAGATAAAAGTGGCTTGTTCTGCCTCGAGTTCCTCGCCGCTCTTCTTCTCAAACCCCTTGGGAATGACAATGTTGCGTGAAAGTATCTTGCCTGCTACCGAAGCGCATTCGCTTGGCGAGGCTCCCGAGACCAGGAGCTGCACAAGATTCGCCATCTGGTCTGCCGGGATAATTTGTTCGGCGATGATTTCTTCACAGGCCATACGCAGGTTGAGCGGATAGCTGTCGAGGGTGTGTTCGAGTTTTTCGAAGTCATCCTCGGTAAGGCTGATTTCCTCTTCGCCCACGGATGACTTGGCGCTTTTTGCTGGCCTGGCCGGTCTTTGAGGGGGCGGGGCCTTTCCCGGGGCTCCATCTTTTGCGAAGAGGGCGTCTATGCCGTCAAGGGAGAAGTCTTCAAGGTCGGCAAAACCCTCTCCACCGGTTTCATCATCGTTTTTAAGCCCGAAGCCCGAAGCAATATCGTTGTCCAGGCTAAAGGTGTCGAAGGAGTCGAGGGGGACTTCCGCGTCCTCATCAACAGGGAGGGCGAAGGGGTCTTCGCCGTCCATGGCACCGGGAAGCCCTTCCGGGGCGGAATTGTTCTCCCCGGAGGCTGGCAGCTCGCCGCTTTCGTTATCTTCGCCTTCCAGTTCGATGCCCCCCGCGGGGACATCGAGGTCGGGGATGGAGAAGGGACTCTCGTCAAGGTCGTTGAATCCACCCTCATCGAGCGGGGGCGGGATCCTTTCCTCATCACCGGGGGGAGTCTCTGCGGGCGAAAGATCGAAGGCGCTGTCGAGATCCTCCGGGAGGGAAAAATCCCCGGAATCGGGTTCTGTGCCGTCGATGGCGGCGACCTCGTCGCTGTCCGGGAGCGGTCTGCTCTCCTCGTCGCCTGGAACGGCGAAGTCGTCGCTTGGAAGGGGAGGGAGTTCCCCTTCCGGGATTCCCGCTTCCTCTCGGGCAGCTGTTTTGGGTGTGCCCGGAGCCGGTTCTTCGCTAAAGAGGTCGAGGGAATCGTCCAGGTTGAATTCTTCGCCGGCGGGGAGGGAAAAGTCGCCAGATGCAGTTGGGGATGTTTCCCCGGGAAGGGGTTCTTCCTCTGCCGGAAGAGAGAAATCTCCCGATTCCCCGGTGAATACGTCCTCTGCCGGGAGCGAAAAATCGTCCCCTCCCATATCGAAGCCGTCGTCCGGGGCGTTGGGGCCGGTGAGCGAGGGGGACTCCGGCCTGGAAGCGCCATCCTCGTCGACGAGGGCCGGGCCTTCCCCCATGGCAGAGAGCGCTGCCATATCGCCTTCCCCATCATCAGTCTCAAGGTCTTCGAGTTCTTCGAGTTCGCTCAGGTCGCTGCTGTCGACGAGACCCGCAGGCGTCGAAGCTTCTTGATCGGGGGGGAGGGTAACGTCGTCTTCGACGTCCGGGATGCCGGGAGGGGGTGGCCCTGGCGGTGGCGGTGGGTTGCTGTCGAGGGAGAGATCGTCGGGGATACTGTCGAGAAAGGCCCCGAAGTCGAGGCTGTCAGGGTCGAATTCCGCTGTTTGGGTATCGCTTTCCGTATCCTGAATTGGCGAAGAAGGACTGTCCGGGCTTGGAGGCGCGCTGTAATCGCTCGTGTCGAGGAAGGCGCTGTCGAAGGGAGATGCTTCGCTGTTACTGTCGTCGAGAGTACTGCCATAGCTCTCAGAATCGGTTTGACTGTTGCTGCCGGTACCGTCATCCAAATCGTCGAGATCCGGCGCATTCCCGATAAGAGCCGCGAGGTCTTCGTCGAGACCCTCGCCGGGAAGCGGGGAGCTGGGCATGGGCTCGCCGCGTTTTTCGCGAACGTCCCGTTCATTGCCCACGTTTTGAAATGAAGTCTGGAAACGTTCCAGCTCTTGCAGTGACGGCATGATCAAGATATTGAATCAGAATCCGATAATTGTAAAGAACTATGAAAACACTACGCATCATGACACTGGGCCTTTTGGTGGCCTCCTGTATTCAACTGCCTCTTCTCTTGGCTGTTGAGCCGGACTCGTTTCGCTACGCGGATCGACTTCTGTCCATAGAAGACGCCGGGCCGCCAGCCCTCTTCGAGGATTCGGTCATCTTCACGGCGGCAAATGGTGCCAGAAGGGTGGGGATAGCATTTGCCCATGAAGATTTTTCCCGTGTTCATTGGTTCAAGCGTCTCTACAAGCCCTTGGCGACCTTGGCCGAAGCCGAACCCCTGCCGCGCATGGCCGAAGGCGGCATGTTGCGCTATGACAGCGGTGTGCTTTTCTACGTCTATGAGTGGCCTCTCGAGCTCTCCAGCCTGGAATATCGCATGGTTATTGACGGGGTGTGGACCCCTGACCCCTGGAATCCGGATACCGTGTACCGCCAGGCGAACGGGCAGAGCCTCTCGCGCCTCTCTCTTTCGACCATGGTGCGTGATGATAAAGATGGCGCGTCCTTGGTGCGGGCGCTCCCTCCCCGGGCCCGCGATCATGGGCCGGTGTTCAATGGGGGCCGCGTGGACTTCTATCTTGAAACCGGTGTTCGGGGCGAAACTATCAGCCTTGCCGGGTCTTTCAATGCATGGGACCCCTTTATGTACGAGATGACGGAAACAAGCCCCGGGGTCTACCATATCGGGCTGACCCTGCCTCCGGGCGTGCATCACTACCTGTTTTATCGCAATAGTGTTGCGGTGTTGGATGAGACGAATCCCGACAAGGTTTACAGCGAAGAGGGGCGGGCAGTTTCCCGGCTGGTCATTCCTGCCCGGGTAGCCTACAATTGATTTCATGAACGTTTTTGACGCTATAAGCCATCGCTACAGTGTGCGTGCGTACCGCGACAAGGCCGTGGAACGCGAAAAAATCGAGTCGGTTTTCAGTGCCGTGCGTCTTGCGCCTTCGGCAAAGAACATGCAGGAGTGGCGTTTTATTCTGGTAACCGACCCGGCCTTGCGCGCGCAGATAGCCGAAGCGGGCGGGCAGCCCTTTTTGAAGGAGTGCCCGGTTATCGTCGTCGCCTGCGCCCAAACAGACAACTATGTCATGCGCTGCGGCGAAAGGGCCTATCCCATCGATTTGGCCATTGCCATCGATCACCTTACCCTTGCAGCCACGGCCATGGGCTTGGGCAGCTGCTGGATTGGCTCTTTCGATGCAAAGGCCGTTAAAGAGGTCCTTTCCATTCCTGAAGAGGTCCCGGTCGTGGAGCTCCTCTCGCTGGGCTATCCCGCAGACGAACCCAAACCGGGCCACCTCAAGAGCCGCAGGCCCCTTTCGGAAATCCTCATGGAGAATGAGTGGGGGGCCGCCTGGCGCCACTAAGGCCGCCTGGCGCCACCAGCGTGTATCGCGCCACCAAGGACACAAGGCGCTCCGTACGCTTTCTGCAATGCCCGCTCCCGGGATTACATCGCGTTGTCCATGGGTGGGGTTGAGCCGCCGGGGTTGTCGTTGTCGCCGTCGCTGTTGGGGGCCAGAGCCGGGAAGGGGATGATGGCGCTGTAGCGCCAGAGCATCCGCAGCTTGGCCAGTGCCTTGGGCAGGGCTTCGCGCAGGGGCTCCCGATCGCCGGATCCGGACAGAATGCTGTCTGCGAGGCTCGCGAGGTCGCCCATGAGGGGCGGCAAACGCCCGAAGCGCGCGAGGAGTTCCGCTTCGCCAATGGATGGGCGGCTGCCTTGGCCTTCATCGTTGTCGTTCTGTCGCCCTTCTTGGTTCGCGGGGCCCTCCATGCTCAGGCGGCTGCAGGGGCGAAAGCGTGCCCGGCCGGTCTTGTCGCGGTCGCCGCTAAAGCCGAAGAGCCGGCAGATAAGGGGGCGTCCCCCGTAGACTGAACAGAACCAGGGGCCCTCGTCGCGGGCAAGAACGCAGCCTTTTTTGGCGCTGTTGCGGGCCATGAGGGCTTCGGCTGCGGTCTCCTCGCCACAGAGGGCGCGGGATCGTGCGGCAGTGGCATCGGCCAGGGGGTATTCCCCGGCATCGCCCTGTCCCTGCTCGAGAATCCAAGCTGCCATCCAGAGTGCTTCAATTTCGAGGATGTCCGGTTCGAAGGATTCGCAGCAGGACCCGCAGCCTTCCGGGCAACGCCAGGGCGTGGCCTCCTGCCAGGGTTTTTGCTCTTCTTCTATACGATCGTAAACAGCTGCCAGCTCCGCAAGGGGGGCCGGCAGGGCGCAATCCGCCGGTACGGCGGGGGGCATGGTGCATGGGCGCATTGTAAAAACGATGTATCATGCCGGTGCCATTTTGCGCAATATCCCCGCCCGGGTGCTATACTGAATGCCATGAACCTGCAATGTTCGCCCAAAACGGGCTCCCTCCGGCGGCTTTTGCTCGCTGTCCTTGTCGGATTCGCCCTTTTTTCCTGTACGTCGCGCCCGAAAGAGGCGGCTCCGGTCGAGACTGCCAAAACGGCTGATGCACCGGCCGGCGGCGCCTCTTCGCCGGCGATGGATACCGCGTCTGCCCCCGAGCCTGTGGAGCGGGAGGAGGCCGAACTCGCCGCCCCCCTGGCATCACCCCGAAAAAAGGGGAGCATGTCCAAATCCCTCGATGCGGGGGCGGAGGATCGCTTTGACGAGCTGATGGACGGCGAGTCCTTTGCTGCAGCGACGTCTTCCGGGCCCCGCGAGGGCGGTCTCAAGGCGGGCTATACCGATGACCACCGCCAATACAACTACTTTCTCGATTTTTTGGAGCGTTTCCGGCAGCTGTCCTTGAAGCGCGAGCTCCCGGTAGCCAACCGGGTGGTCTTCGAGGTGCAGGACCGCGCCGGGCGGCCCTTCCCCAATGTCGAATTGGCATTTACCGCCGGCAATGGCGAGGTCCTTGACCGGGTCATGACCAATGCCGATGGGCGCGCTTTCGTGACCCTGGACCGCGACGCTGTTGTCGCTGCCCGCTTCAACAATCGCACGCTTATTCAAAAGCCCTTCGATTCGCAGGGCCCGCGCACTGTTTCCCTTTCTCTCGATGCACAGCGTGCCGTGCCTGCGCCGCCACCCTTGGATATAGTCTTCATACTCGATACGACCGGGTCCATGGGCGGGGAGATTGAGCGCCTGCGCACGACCATCGATATCATCCGCGAGAACCTCGACCTCGCCACCCCCCGGCCGCGCATCCGCTTTGGGCTGGTTCTGTACAAAGACCGCGGAGACGACTATGTGACTGCCTCCTGGCCCCTTACCGGCGACATGAAGACCTTTCGCAAAAACCTGGCCAAGGCAGAGGCGAGCGGGGGCGGCGACACCCCCGAAGACCTCGAAGCGGCCCTCGATGTGGCCCTTGCCGATGACATGGGCTGGAACAAGGACGGGGGGCGCATTGCCTTCATTATTACTGATGCTCCCGCCCAGCTGTATCCCGATGCCATTGGCTACGATGCCTCGACCGCCCGGGCCCGCGAAAAGGGAGTGCGCATCCATTCGATAGGGACGGGCGGTTTGCCCACAGAGGGCGAGGTCCAGTTGCGCCAGATTGCCTGGCGAACACGCGGGTCCTACATCTTCCTTACCTACGGTGAGCGTGGCGAGAGTGCCGGCGGCAAACCGGGGGCAGTGAGCCACCACACCGGCGATAACTGGACGGCCGAGCGCCTCGAGACCATCATCATCCGCCTGGCCCGTGATGAGCTCGCTGCCTTGAGCGGGGTGCGCCCCGCTGTCCCGGCCGATGACTGGTTCCGTGCGACGAGCGACGACGAACGCAGCAGCGAGGACGTCCTCGACGAGCTCTTCAACGAGAGCCTCAAGCGCTTGGTCGACTACTCTTCGTTCCAGTTGACCGCAGAGACCCCCGTATCGCTTGCTGCCATACAGGCGGGAGAAGCCGCTGCCCCGGTGTACACCCGGAATGCAGAGCGCTTTCACGCTCGACTCCTTCAGTCTGCCGTGGGTTTGAAGCGCTTCAAGCTCGTCGAGCGCGAGGGGCTGCAGGCAATCCTCGAGGAAGTCGAGCTTGCCTTGAGTGCTGCTGCCGGTGGTGCCCCCTCTGCCAAGCTCGCAGAGCTCTTGGGGGCCGAATTCCTTATCTTGCCGCTTCTTCGGGAAGTGGAAGAGGGGGGTGATTGGGAAGTCTACCTGCGCCTTGTGCGGGTGCGCACCGCCGAAATCCTCTCCGTTTCGCGGGCCCGTATAGACCGGAGCCTTTCCATCAAGTAATCACGTCCGGCCGG
>CAZIRF010000061.1:0-11385 GCA_964541755.1 uncultured Spirochaetales bacterium
ATTATACAATACCAAGGTGAGCTTGGATTCTTTATTTTTTATACGGATTCAGGTTGAAGAGTTTCTCCCCGACACCTTGGCCATAACGGCCTATCTCGAGCCCCAGTCCATATCCGGCTGGGTTCACCCCGGTGAGTTCTCTGCACATGTCCAGGTCAAAAACCTCTTTGGCACCCCTGCCTCCGGTAACAGTGTAAAAGCCCAAATCGAGCTTGATCCCGGGTATCGCAGCTTTCGCCAGTATCGTGAATGGCGTTTCAACGATCCCCTTATCAAAGGCTCTTCCTATCAGGAGTTTTTGGGTACCGAGACAACGGAGGATGACGGGACCTGCAACTTCCACTTCGATGTCGGGAAATTCGAGCGGGCCAGTTACCGCATGCGCTTCTACACCGAGGCCTTCGAGAAGGACAGCGGGCGCAAGGTTTCGAGCGAAACGAGCGTCTATGTGAGCCCCCTCGACTACCTCGTCGGCTGGAAGGCCGACACCTCCCTCTCCTGGATTAAACGCGGGGCTGGGGGAAAAATTGATTTTATCGCCATTGACAAGGATCTCAAGAAAGTTGCGGTCAAAGACCTCGTGTTCACCCTTAACGAGAAGCGCTGGGTTTCGGTTCTGGTGCGCCAAAACTCGGGGGTTTACAAGTATGAGTCGGTGCGGCGCACCGAGCTTGTCAAGGAAGAGACCCTCGCCATCGCGGCAGAGGGCCTGACCTGGAAGATTCCAAGCAACGCAGCGGGTGATTTCGAGCTCGTCATTACGGGACCCGATGGTCTGGTCTACAATCGGCTCGAGTACTCTGTAGCCGATCAAAAAAACACGAGCCGCAGCCTTACCCGGACCGCGGCCCTCGATATCAGTCTTGATAAAACCGATTACCGCAATGGTGAAGGGATCCAGCTCATGATCAAGGCCCCCTACGCCGGATCCGGGCTCATCACCATCGAGCGTGACAAGGTCTATACCTACAAGTGGTTCCAAGCCACGGGGACGAGCAGCGTCCAGACCATTCGGGTCCCGGGCGATCTCGAGGGAAACGGGTATGTTTCCGTTCTCTTCCTGCGCGCGGCCGACTCCCCCGAAGTCTTCATGCCGCCCCTCTCCTACGCGACGGTCCCCTTCTCGGTGAGCAAAGAAAGCCATATGGCAAAGATCACCCTTTCTTTCCCCGACGAAGCAAAACCGGGTAGCGATTTCCCCATTACCTTCTCGACGCAAGAGCCGGGCAAGATTATCCTCTACGCAGTCGATGAGGGCATCCTCCAGCGGGCCGGCTATCAGCTGCCAGATCCGATTGCCCACTTCTTCCGCAAGAGGGCCCTCGAAGTGCAGACGAATCAAACCCTCGATTTGCTCTTGCCCGAATTCAATATAGTGCAGTCATTGGCGGCCATGGGTGGTGGCGGGGGCTACGAGGATGAGGCGCTGAGTCGCAACCTCAATCCCTTCAAGCGCCGCCGTGACGAGCCGGTTGCCTGGTGGTCGGGGGTGGTCGATTCGGGGCCCGAGGCCCGGACCCTCAATTACCGTATACCGGGACACTTCAACGGGAGCCTTCGCATCATGGCGGTTGCGGCCAACAGTGAACGGGTGGGAGCCGTGAGCGAGCGGGCTCTCGTGCGTGACGACTTCATTATCATGCCCAATGCCCCCACCCAAGCGGCCCCCGGGGATGAATTCCAGGTGGCGGTTACTGTTACCAATCTTCTGGAAGGATCAGGCCCGGATGCCCGGCTCGTATTCACGGTTGAGGGCGACGAGCGTCTTGAAGTGCAAGGGGAGAACACATACACCCTTCAAATCCCCGAGGGGAAGGACGAGACCGTTCGCCTTCGGGTCAAGGCCACGGGTAAGGTAGGGGCCGCAGAGCTTTCGTACCGTGTGTCCGGCGGCAAGGCCCTTTCGAAGGCGGCTTCCTCCTTGAGTGTGCGCCCCATCACCCCTTACCGGGTTTCTCTCTTCTCCGGGACAACGGGGCGTGACGCCAGCATACCCCTCGAGCGTACGCTCTACACAGAATTTGCCAAACGGGAGGCGGCGTTCTCCTGGCTCCCCCTCTCGCTTGCCGGGGGGCTCAAATTCTTCCTTGAGACCTATCCCTATGGCTGCAGCGAGCAGGTGACGAGCGCCGTCTGGCCGCTTCTGTATCCGCAGTTGCAGAGGGAGTTCTCTGTTACCCGTGCCGAGATAAAGGCTTCGGTGTCCCGTGTGGTTGACATACTCCAAGCCCGTCAGCGTTCCGATGGGAGCTTGGGTATTTGGACAGTACGCTCCTGGTCGCATCCCTTTGTGGATGCCTACTGTGCCCACTTCCTTACCGAAGCCCGGGCCCAGGAACTCTACGTCCCGGAGGCCTTCTTTGACCGCCTCCTTTCGGCCCTCAGACGTCATGCAAGCAGTGATGATGTGTCCAACGATCACCGCGCCTACGCCATTTACATCCTTACCCTTAACGGGGAGCGAACGGGATCCCTCATGGAGTCGCTCAAGGACAGCATGCGGCGCGACAAGTGGCGTGAAGACGGTCTTGCAAACCTCTACCTCGCCGGCAGCCACGCCCTTCTTCAGCAGGAAAAAGAGGCGTTGAAACTCTTCTGGCTTATCAAGCTGCGCAATGCGCGCGACGAGAACTGGTACTACATGGACAGCCTCGCCTTCAATTCCATCTATCTCACCATGATTTCGCGTCACTTGCCGGAGCGTCTCAAGGACATACAGGATGAATTGCTCATGTCGATGGCACAGGAGCTCGAGGGACAACGCTTTACGAGTATTTCCGCCAACTGGGCACTCATGGGTATTGACGCCTTCCTCAAGGCAGCGCCCCCGCCCGCCGAGGCAAAAATCTCGCTGAGTGAGGTTCTTGCCGACAAGAGTAAACGCGAGCTCGCCCTTGAGGGCACTGCGGCCTGGACCGCCGGCTTTTCTGCGGATGCAAAGGCCCTTGCCTTCAAGAATCGCGAAAAGCTCAATATCTTCTTCCAGGTTATGGTAGCGGGCTTTGACCGCGAGGCCCCACAGAAGGCCATAGCCAACGGTATCGAGGTCTTCCGGACCTTTAACGATGCCGATGGGCGGGCCCTGCCGGGTGCGCAGCTGGGTGACGAGGTTTGGGTTACCTTGACCTTCCACAGTCTGGGGGCTTCCCCGATTGGGGATGTTGCCCTCGTCGATCTCCTGCCTTCCGGCCTCGAAGCCGATATCGATTCCATACGCAATGGAGAGGGCGAGGATGGCTGGACGCCCGACTACATTGATATACGCGAGGATCGCCTCGTTGTCTTTGGACGGGTACCCGAAAAAGCGACAACCTGGCGCTACAAGACTCGGGCCATAACGACCGGCAACTTCATTACGCCACCGCCCTTTGCCGAGGCCCTGTATGACAAGGCAATTTGGGCACTGGGAACGGCGGGACGTTTCCCGATTGGTGAAGTTGACGGGAAATGAATCGAGTCTCTTTCTTTGAAAAGCGGGGGCGGTGCTGTGCCATCGCCCTGGCGCTTTTCCTTGTCTCTATTGCGTTCTGCGCGTGTGCGACGGTCTTTTTTACCGCCATGGACCGCGGGACCAGTTGGTCCCGTGCGGTCTTTGACCGTCATGGAGCCCTGCTCAACCTCCCGCTCGCCGCGGATGAACGCTATCGCCTCAAAGTTCCTCTTGCAGATTATCCTCCCGAGCTCATAGAGGCCGTACTCCTCCAGGAGGATCGACGTTTTTACCGACATGTGGGAGTGGATCCTGCGGCC
Source organism: uncultured Spirochaetales bacterium (assembly GCA_964541755.1). Taxonomy (GTDB): domain Bacteria; phylum Spirochaetota; class Spirochaetia; order Treponematales; family Breznakiellaceae; genus CAZIRF01. The sequence goes on from CAZIRF010000061.1 coordinate 3,751, forward strand.
CTTGTACGGTCGGCCTGGACGACTTGGGTCAAACGGGAGCGGCGAATGGGGGCATCAACAATAACGATGCAGCTCGCTCGCTTGCGAAACGGGCTCTATACCAAATCTGTTCGGGGGAAGCTCCATCAGATTATCCGGGCCATATTCCTCGAGATATGTTTCTCCAAGGATGAGATTCTCGAAGCCTATCTGAACCGTGCCCCCATGGGGGGGAACATAGAGGGCTATGCAACGGCGAGTTGGTATTACTTTGGCAAGCGCCCGCGCGACCTTACCCTTTCGCAACGGCTCTCTTTGGTGGTGATTCCGCAAAACCCGCAGGCGCGGGCTCCGTCGCGGGTGCCCGACGGGGAGGCCTTCATGGCGGCGAGGGCGGTGCTCTATGCCTCCTGGCTGGCCGAACACCCCGATGACGCTGTTTTTGCAAGCGAGTTGTCGCTGCCTCCCCACCTTGTTCTCTCCTTTCCGGCCCGGGCTCCCCACCACAGCGAGCTCCTTGCCCGTCTTGCAGCGCAAGAAGAACGGGAGGGGGGGGGCTTGAAGTCGCGCTATGGCCTGATACGCGGCCGTATAGAGAGTACCCTGGATCTTGCCCGGCAGGACCTCGTGGAGGCAGCTGTTGAACAGCACCTGCGAGAGTTCCAGTCCTTCGGGGTGCGTAATGCGAGTCTCCTCCTCGTCGATCACCGCACGGGCGAAGTGCGCGCCGCCGTGGGGTCGGCTGATTGGCACAATCTGTCCATACAGGGCATGGTAAACGGCAATCTTGCCAGACGCTCGCCCGGTTCTACCCTCAAGCCCTTTATCTATGGCCTTGCCCTCGATGCGGGGCTCATTCATCCCTTTACCATGCTGCGCGACAGCCCCATGAGTTTTAACGAGTACAGCCCCGACAACTTCCAGTCCATTTTCAAGGGGCCGGTTTCGGCGACCGAGGCCCTCTGCTCGAGCCGGAACATCCCGGCGGTCGCCCTTGAGCGGGAGCTTCGCCAGGGTGCATCCCATACAGGCCTCTACCAGCTGCTTGAGGCGGCCGGGGTCCAGGGGCTCAAGGGGGAGGATCACTATGGCCTGTCCATTGTTTTGGGCAGCGCAGAGCTCTCCATGGTGGAGCTTGTCGCCCTCTATGCCGCCCTGGCCAATGGTGGTGTTCAAACCCCTCTCGTCCTGTCGCGTGCGCCGTATACAAGACTGGGGCGGCGTGCCCGCATCCTTTCGAAGGAGGCTGCGTGGGTTGTGCAGCGCATGCTGGAGGAGAACCCGCCGGTCGAGAAGCTGCGTCCGGCGACGAGCCAGGGGGTGCCGGTGGCGTGGAAGACCGGGACATCAATCGGGTTCAAAGACGCCTGGTCCATTGCCCTTTTCGACCGCTATGTCCTTGCAGTCTGGGTGGGTAACTTTGACGGAACCGGAAACAACAGTTTTGTTGGGCGTCATATAGCTGCGCCCCTTATGTTCCAGGTCATCGACAGTATTTTGGCCGAAACCCCCGATACCGATCGCTTCGTCTCTGCCCCCCATCCCGAGGGTGTCAGGCGGGTTGCCGTCTGCCCCGTTTCGGGCGGTATCCCCGGTGAGGATTGTCCCTACCGCGAGGAGACTTGGTTTATTCCGGGGGTCTCCCCCATCGACCGCTGTTCCATCCATCGCGCCGTCTGGGTCGATACCGAAACCGGTTACCGCAGCGAGGCGCGGAGCGGGCCGCATATCAAACGCGTCGTGCGTGAGTTTTGGCCCTCGGATCTCATGGCCCTCTTCGAGGCGGCGGGACTTCCACGTCTCGTGCCGCCCCAGTGGCCGCCGGATGAGCCGAGCCTTGCCGGTGGACGCACCGGTTTCCCTCCCCGTATTGTGAGCCCTCTTAACGGAATGGCCTATGTCCTTTCACCCGAGGCTGATCGTTCCGCTTCGGCTCGACCGCAGGAGGGATCCCTTGCCGCAGTGCCTGGGGCGGTCCGGCTTTCGGAAGGGGGCGCAGACCCCGTAGCCGGTTCCGAGATCGCCCTGCGTGCCTACGCCGACGCAGACGTCAAGGAGCTCTATTGGTTTGCCAATGAGCGCTTTTTGGGCCGTACCGGGGCCAATGAGGTTCTCCTCTGGCGCCCCGTGCCCGGAGCCTGGGCCATTACCGTAGTCGATGGACGGGGGCGCAGCGACGCACGAGACATTGTCGTGGAAACACACGCCCAACAATTCAATCCCGGTCGATGGCAGGGCGAACGCTCGAACCCTCCGGGGTCTTGATAACCTCAATCCGTGAAGGAATGCGGGTACGCATCTCGCCCACGTGCGAGATAAGCCCCACCATGCGGTGGTCCCGTATTTCATCGAGGATGTTCAGCGCCTGCTCCAGGCTCTGTTCGTCCAGGCTCCCGAAGCCTTCGTCGATAAAGAGGGCATCGAGGCGGATGCCGCCAGAGCGGTTCTGGATGGAGTCGGCCAATCCAAGGGCGAGGCTGATGGAGGCCATGAAGCTTTCGCCCCCGGAGAGGGTGGCGCAGGGACGCGTCTTTCCCGTACAGGCGTCCCATACGGCGAGGTCCAGTCCGGTGAGCCCGGTTCGGCGACCGTTGTCGCTGTCGACCATCAGGCGGTAGCGCCCCTCGGACATCTTTTCAAGGCGCTTTGATGCGAAGGCCGTAACTTCCCGCAGGTACATTCCCATAAGCCAGGCGTCAAAGGCTTTTTTACTCGCGTTTGTCCCCCCCAGATCCCGGTAAAGCCGGTCATATTCGGCGGCCTCACGGGAAAGGCGGCTCCAGCGCTCACGGGCTTCGGCGTGCTCGCGACCCTGTCGTTCCAAGTTGGCGATACGATCCCGGATGCGATCTCGTTCGGCCTGTAGCTCAACGAGCGATTCGCCCAGCTGTTCCCGCTCTTTGTCGCAGTGTTTGAGTATGGCGACGATTGTCTCTTGGGCGGGTTCGGGACGGTCGCTGGAGAATTCCGGGGGGGCTGGGGGTATTCCCTCTTTCAACAGGGGCGGGAGCGCCTTCAGAATTCCTTCGAGGGCTGCAAGGGCGCTTGCCTCACCGCGCTGCCGTTCATCGCGCAGTGTCCGCCCCGCTTCGAGCTTTTTCTCATGCTGTCGAATTACTTCTTCAAAAGCGTCTCTCGTGGCAAGCGTCGCAAGGGCCTGTTCCAGTTCCCCCTCATTGGCAAAGGGGCTCTGGTTGAGTGCCTCATTAAAGGCCGACTCTGCTCGAAGGCAGGATTCTTCGTTCTCCATGCAGAGCTTGTCCGCGTTTTCTCCGCGTTTTTGCGCGGCGGCCAGGGACTCGATCGCAGCCTCCATATTCTTTTCAATAGCGATGATACGCTGTGAAAGTGCCTCTTCGGCTTTGCCGATACGCCCGCGCGCTTCGTCGCCCGTTTCGGCTCCTGCACACAGCGGCGAGTCGAGGATTTTTTTCCGCTTGGCAGAGAGGGTTGCAAGTGCGGTTTCCAGGACGGCCAGGCGGGGAGCTCGTATGGTTTCTGCCCGGTCCAGACCCTGTCGTTCGGCCGTGAGCCGGTCGCGCAAAAGGCGGAGCTCGTTGATGCGGGAGCCCGCTTTCCCCGCTTCCTTGTGCGGGCCGGTGAGCTCGTTGAGCTCGGTGGTAATCGCTTCGCGCTCCTGTTCGAGCATGGTGCGAAGCCTGATGCTGCCATCGGCCCCTTTGCGGGCTTCGGCGAGCGCCCGATCGTCTGCTCCGGCGGGAGCGGGGCCCTGTCGTTCCCGCTCGTTCTGGTAGCGTTTGTACTCGTCCCGTGCGAGTTGCAGTTCTGCTTCGAGGCGCGCAAGTTCGTTCTGATTGTGCCGCAGCACTTTATCCGCCTCGTGCAGCGCCTCCTCATCCTCGTCGACGCTGCCACCCGGGGCGGCTGCCGGCAATGGGTGCTCGATGGCGCCACAGACGGGGCAGGGGGCCCCCTTTTCCAGAGAAGCCGCGAGCCGGGCTGCAAGGCGGGCTGACTGCTTCGCGTCGAGGCCCTCTTTGAGCGTCTGTAGCGTGGATTGGCTCTCTTCCAGGGCGGGAAGCAGGGCTTCTTTTCGCCTGGCCAGATCCTTGCCCAGGGCGGCGGTACGATCGAGCTCCTTTTGTATGCGGGCATGCTCTCTTGCCCAGTCAACGAGCGGGTTGAGCGTGTCGAGACGGGCCCTTTTTTCACTGATAATTCTGCCCAGTTCTTCGAGTTTTCCGGCGATCGGCAGCAGGGTTCGCTCCTCGTCAAGCAGGGCTTCTTCGCGGCGGGCGAGCTCCGCAAGGTCTCTGTGGGTCGCTTCTGTCTCGTTCTTTAGCCGATCGCGTTCTGCCAGTGCCTTGGCGCTCTCCTCTTCTTCCCTGCCGAGCTCTTCGAGGGCTTTTTTGTGTTGCGCCAGCTGGGCGATCTCCTTTCGCAAATCATCCAGTGCATCCTTTTCCTTCCGGCTCTCTGCCATACGCCTCTGTGCTTTTTCAAGGGCCTTTTCTGCTTCCTTTTTTTCCTCCCGGGCCCGCTCGCGTGCCCCTTGCGTCTCTTCCCGGCGCTCTGCAAAGTGCGTGAAGGGTTCTGCTGCGCGTGCACGCGCGAGTTCATCCTTTTTCCGATCAATGGATTCCTGCTGTGCAAGCGCCTCTGCCAGGGCGTGCTCTGCCTGGGCCAGCCGTTCGCGGGCTTCTGCCAAAGCCTCCTGGCGTTCCTCGAGGCTACGCCGATATCGTTCGATGCCATCGAGGCTGTCCTTGAGCCGGGAGCGCTTTTCTTCGCTGCTTGCGAGGGTCGCTCGCTCGCGTTCAAGGACTTTTTCCGGGGATTCGTCGCCGGCGCTTTCTGCACTTCCCTCGAGATCGCGCAGGCGGCGTTCGGCCTCGGCAAGGGCCCCCTTGAGTTGTCTGCCGCGCTCCTGCGCCAGCTCCTTGACGCGCTCGGCGCGCGCGATGGGGAAGAGTTTCTTGAGAACCTCCCGGCGCTCCTTGGAGTTCTGGCGCAGGAATTCGGCAAACTCTCCCTGTGGCAGGAGTATGATACGCGAGAACTCTTCGGCCGAAAGCCCGATAAGCCGGGCGACAGTCTCATCAGTCTTGCTCTTCATCCCCTCGATCTGTTCGAGGCTCCCGTTCGGCATGCGTTCGAAGAGGACAACCTCATCCTCGCTCATACGCATGCCCTGTCCCTTTTTCTTGGGACGCAGCGATGATGGGCTGCGCTCGATGCGCCAGATGCGGGGGCCCAGTGAGAACTCGAGGACGACACGGGGGATGGCCTCTGGCGGGGAAAAGTCGGATTTCAAGCGGGCCAACTGATCGCGGCGCGGGCCGGGGAGCTTGCCGTAGAGGGCGTAGCAGATGGCGTCGAAGAGGGTGGTTTTGCCCGAGCCGGTCTTGCCGTGGATAAGGAAGATGTCTCCCAATTCCCCGAAGTTGATGACGGTGTGGTTTGCGAAGGGGCCAATGTGGTCGAGTTCGAGTTTTAATGGCTTCATTCGGCTCCCTCCCGGCTTGTATCTTGCGCACCGTCTGCGGGGGCATCGGTAACAGTTTCCTGTTCCCGCTCTTCATTCGCGCTCTCTTCCAAGAGCTGCGCAAAGAGGGCGGCTTCGTCTTCCCTCTTGTGGTCTTCGCCGTAGATTGCAGAGAGGAAGCGCTCGAAGTCGGCATTGAGGTCTTGGCTCTCTCTCCGTTCGGCGGGAAGGGAATCCTTGTTGTCGCGCTGTGAGAGGGCTTCAAAGGCGCGGTCTTGGCGCACCGAAAGGAGCAGGGGAAACTTGTGTCGCAGGAGGGCCAGGGGATTTTCGACGAGTTCATCGCCCTCGAGTTGAATCTCGAGATAGTGCTTCCGGTAGTCGATGCCCGCTTCCCGACTGCCAAAACGGCCGTCGAGGAAGTCGTCCATGCGGCCACAGAGGCGGGAGAGGGGGTGCAGGGGGGAAAAATCGACCGGTTCAACAGAGAAGCGTAGCGGGCCGATCTCTTCGCTGCCAGCAGGGACCGCGACCGCAGCACCTGCGCCTGCTTCTGTCTTGCGTGCGTCTCCCTTTCCCTCGCCCAGCGTAACGGCGAGGCCCCCCTTGGGGCTCCCCGCCTCGTCGAAGGCCCAGGCCAGGGGGCTCCCCGCATACCAGGCATTTGCTCCGGCCTTCTGGCGGCGGTGAAGGTGTCCAAGGGCAATGTAATCAAAGTGGCGGTACGCCCCGATATCGACCAATTCGGCCGTGCCCAAAAAGTGGCGCTCGCTTTCGGATTCCGTCCCGCCCCCCGCAAAGAGGTGGGCGACGAGGAGGCTGTAATCCGCACCGGCGGCCAGAGCCTCCTGTCGGGCTTCTTCAAGACGGCGGGCGGCCTCCCGGTGGAGCTCCCTCTGGCTGCGTAGGGGTTCACCCCCGTGTGTGGGGGCGTCATCATGTTTCGGGTCTTCGCCGTCCATGCCAACGGCATTGTCCTTGGGCGCGGCTTCGCCCTTGGGCGCGGCTTCGCCCTTGGGCGCACGCAAGCAGCCGGGTTCCAGGAAGGGCAGGAGGAAGCAGGCGCAGCGCTCCCCGTTTTTTTCGATCACGACCGGCTCGAAGGCAGCCTCGGGGTCGGCCACGATGTGGATGCCCAGCTTCGAAAAGAGATCCTGCCCGTAGGCCAGGCGGCGGGCGCTGTCGTGGTTCCCGGGGATCATGAGGACGGGAAGGCCGGGAAACCCGTCGTGTATGCGAATGAGGAGCTCGTTGAGCAGGGAGACGGCCTCCTTCGAGGGAAGGGAGCGGTCGTAGATGTCGCCTGCGAGTATGAGGCCGGCCCAGTCATCGCCCGCGAGGGCGGCAATCAACTGGTCGATCATGGCCCGCTGATCCTCCTCGAGGGACTGCTCGTGGAGGCTGCGGCCCAGGTGGATGTCTGCCAGGTGGAGGAACTTCATCGGCCCATGCTAGGGGAGGCTCGCCCCCGCGTCAAGGACCCCCTGTATCTCATTGCGAGGGGCTTGCAGCTCGAGGCAAGGGTCTTGCAGTGTGTGGGAAGGGACTTGCCGCACAGATACCGCACCGTTATACTTTCATCAAGGACTGTATCCGCCCTGCGGAACGGTACCAGAGGACCATGAACACACAACAAGAAGCCTTGATCGAGGCCAAGGGCCTCTCCTTCTCCTACCCCGGCGTCTCTGCCAGCGGCCAGCTCGCCCTCGATGGCGTTTCCTTCGCCATACGCTCCGGCGAGTACCTCGCCCTCCTGGGCGCGAACGGCAGCGGCAAGAGCACCCTCCTCAATCTCTTTACCGGCCTGCTCGACCCCCCTGCGGGGCAGCTGTTTTTTTCTGCATCAGCCGGCCTTTCCCTATCCAATACTGATAGCTCCGGCCCGAGCCCCCTTCCTGCGGAGCCGGGCCCCCTCGATGTCGCCCGATCCGCGTATCGGGATATCGCACGCCGCCACTGCGCCCTCGTTTCGCAGAACCCCGACGACCAGATCGTCGGGTCTGTTGTCGAGGAGGACTGCCTCTTCGGGCCCCTCCAGCGCGGGGTGGCGCCCGAACGTGCCCGCGAGCGGGTCTCTGCCTGGCTTGAGTTCTGCGGGCTGCTGCCCCTTGCGCGCCGCCAGGTTACCCGGCTTTCCGGCGGGGAAAAGCAGCGCCTCGCCCTCGCGTCGGCTTTGGCCCTCGACGCGCCGGTCCTCCTCCTTGACGAGA
>CAZIRF010000062.1:0-11374 GCA_964541755.1 uncultured Spirochaetales bacterium
GTATGGAAAGCTGGTTTGCAACGCTCAAGAAGGAAAAGATCTACAAGCTCGACACCGCGCATATGACGGTTGAAGAAGTGAAGCAGGAGGTTTGGCGATATACGTTTGCATATTACAATACGGTCAGAATAACTACCGTAACTGAAGATGGATTCCCTCCGTCTATTTACCAGGGAAAAGCATCAGCTGCAAAGGCTGTTGCTTAAATACATTTGGGGTATTTGGAGACTGAACTAATATTGACTATTCCAACCAGCAACGTACACAAAAGGCCCCGGCGAAGGGCACGGAGACGCCCGATGCCGCTCGCGGGGGTAGGGCGGGACCCCGGACCTGCAGGGCCTGTGCGACAGGCGGGGCTCGAAGAGACCCGCCACCGAGCTGCGCTGGCGGGCAGGTTCGTGGCCCGACCGCAGGGGGGCTGGGGCAAGCCGCGGCGCGGCTTGCCCTTGGCGGAACGGCGCTTCGCCGTTCCGCACGGGATACCGGCGCCGTGCGTATGGGCCGCCCGGACTGCGCAGGACTGGGGCTGCGGGCTCGTTGGGCGGTCGCCTGCATTGAGGGGTAGTACTGCCCCCCTCTTGCCTTCTTCATTATTCCCGAACTGTGAATGAGCGGACATGACACCCCCCGAAACAGGAATCGCGGCGTCACAATGGCGACAGGCCCCGAAAAACGGCGGGGCAGCCGGAATCAACCGGTAATGTCGAGCGGGCAGGTGATGATGTCCAGACAGCGGGAAATACACTCGATGGCAAGACTCTTGCCGTCGGTACAGATGGTTTCACCATCGGCATGGACGACAAGGCCGCCGGCCGGGGCCTCGATGGTGAACCAGGGAGAGCGGGCACCGGAGAAATCGTCACGAGAGAACTGGGTCTTGCGGATGTAGGCCAATATGCCGGTGAGCATGGGCCAGCGCTTGAGGTCGCGGGTGAAGCAGGCGTCGAAGAGCCCGTCGTGAACAGAGGCCTCGGGGGCCATCCAGAAGAGGCCGCCCATGCGTTTGCCGTTCATGATCGATATCTGGTGGGCCCGCTGGTGGACGCTGCCGCCCTCCCAGGCGATGGTGACCTCGGGGGCTTCGGGGTACTGCACAAAGGTTTTGAGGGCGCCGAAGAGATAACCGAGCGCACCGGGAACGTGTTTCATGCGGGCGGCGTGGAGCCCCACGATGGTATCAAAACCGATACCGATGCCGTTGATGAAGTACTTGCCCTCGGGGTAGTCGCCGCCGCGGATGCGCCCCACATCGAGGGGTTGGCGAACCCCCGCCGACAGGAAAGAAATGGCCATGGAAAGGGCACTTGGTATGCAGGCACCGGCGGAAAAGTCGTTGCCGCGGCCAAGGGGGAGTATGGCGAGGGTTGGAACGGGATCGCCTTCGTTGTGCGCGGCCATGAGGCCGTTGACCACTTCGTTGACGGTTCCGTCGCCGCCCACCGCCACCACGACGGTAAAGCCCTTGAGACCGGCACTACGGGCGAGTTCGGTCGCATGGAGGGGGCCGCCGGTTTCGAACAGGGCGTAGTCGAGGCCATCTGCATCCATGGCATTGAGGATGTCTTCGCGATGGGCCCGGGTGCGGCCCTTGCCCGCTACGGGATTGAAGATAACACAAAAGCGCTCACGTATTGCCATGGGGATATTTATAGCGTTTTTTGCCCGCTCTTTCCATGGCAGAAGGGGTAATTCAGGACTTTCAGCCCTGTTGCAGACCCATTTGTCTGCCGCCCATGACATGGATGTGGAGATGGGCGACTGTTTGCCCCGCGTGGGGACCGTAGTTTATGACAAAACGGGCTCCCCCGTCTTCAAGCCCTTCGGCCTGCGCAATACGGCGGGCCCGATTCATGAGGCGGCCAAGGAGCCCTTCGTCGCGGTCCTCCATGGCCATGAGGCTCGACAGGTGCCGCTTGGGCATGACCAGGACGTGCACCGGCGTCTGGGGATTGATGTCGCGGATGGCGAGGATGTCGTCGTCCTCGAAGACCTTGGTCGAGGGGATGTCCCCGCTGATGATCTTGCAGAAAATACAGTCGCTCATGGGCTTGAGTGTAGCCCCCTCTTCCCGCAGCGACAAGAGAAAAAAATGTTTCTATTGACAGAAACGCCTTGCAGGTACAGAATCGTAGTACAATATCGACCCGGAGGACAGCATGTCGCATTATCTCAAGACCAATCCCGATGAAAAGGGCTTTTTCGGCGAGTACGGGGGCTCTTTCATCCCGCCCCAGCTCCAGACCGAAATGGACAAGATCACGGATGCCTACTATTCGATAAGCAAGTCGCACGACTTCATTTCGGAGCTGCGCAGCATTCGCAAACATTTCCAGGGCCGCCCGACCCCCACCTACTTCTGCCGCAACCTGAGCAACAAGACCGGTGGCCGCATTTACCTCAAACGCGAGGACTTGAACCACTCGGGCGCCCACAAGCTCAACCACTGTATGGGCGAAGGCCTCCTGGCCAAGTATCTGGGTAAAAAGAAGCTCATTGCAGAGACGGGCGCAGGACAGCACGGCGTCGCCCTGGCCACGGCTGCCGCCTACTTCGGGCTCGAGTGCGAGATCCACATGGGCGAGGTCGACATCAAGAAGGAACACCCGAACGTGGTGCGCATGAAGCTCCTGGGAGCGACAGTCGTCCCGGTTTCCCACGGCCTCAAGACCCTCAAGGAAGCGGTGGATTCGGCCTTCGAAGCCTACCTCAAGGACCCCGTTAACACTATCTACTGTATTGGCTCTGTTGTGGGCCCCCACCCCTTCCCCATGATGGTACGCGATTTCCAGCATGTCGTGGGCGTGGAAGCCCGCGAGCAGTTCCTGGAAATGACGGGCGAATTGCCCGACGCGGTTACCGCCTGCGTGGGCGGCGGCTCGAACGCCATGGGCATCTTCTCCGGTTTTATCGATGATGCCGATGTCGCCCTCATCGGTGTCGAGCCGGCTGGCCGTTCGCTCAAGTTGGGCGATCACGCGGCGAGCATGAGCTACGGCAAGCCCGGCGTCCTGCACGGATTCCGCAGCTACCTGCTCCAGGACGAAAAGGGTGATCCCGCCCCCGTCTACTCCATCGCCAGCGGCCTGGATTACCCCGGATCGGGCCCTGAACACTGCAAGCTCAAGGATGACGGGCGCGTATCCTACACCACGGCCAGTGACGACGAGTGCCTGGACGCCTTCTACACCCTGTCCAAGGTCGAGGGGATTATCCCGGCCCTCGAGAGCGCCCACGCAGTCGCCTACGCCATGAAGTACTCTGCGGAAAACCCGCGGAAAGCCATTTTGGTCAACTGTTCCGGCCGCGGCGACAAAGATATCGATTTCGTGGTGGACAACTACGGATTTCGCTGATATCCATACTGCATGGAAATATATCAGCAGATAGTACAACTTGCCCCGAAGAGCCGGGGCTTTCACCTGGTCACCGGGGAGCTGCTGCGCCAGCTTCCCGGCTTGGCCCGCTTTACCGCGGGCCTTGCCCACTTCCAGCTCCTGCACACCTCCGCGAGCCTGGCCCTCAATGAGAATGCCGACCCGGATGTGCGCCACGACATGGAGCTGATCTTCAACACCATGGTCCCCGAACAGCAGCACGGGCTGCGGCACACCCTTGAAGGCAGCGATGACATGAGTGCCCACGCCAAGAGCGCCATTATCGGGACGCAGCTGAGCATACCGGTGCGCAACAGGGCCTTTTTGTTGGGAACCTGGCAGGGTATTTACCTCTGCGAGCACCGCAACCACGGGGGGCCGCGCCAAATAGCCGTAACAATACTGGGCGAAACGGCAAAGAGGGCGTAAACTCTCCTGTATGGGAGCGGGCGACGTTTTCCTTGTCTCAAGCTATGTTCTCACCCTCGTCGGGGTTCTCTTTGTCCTTTTCAAGGAAAAGACGGATTCGGCGCGCCGCTTCTCGTGGCTTTTGGCCATTATCTTCGTGCCGGTCGCGGGGATTTTCCTGTACATACTCCTTTCGGGCAACTTTTTCACCCGCACCAAACGCATGGTGCGGGCTGCCCGCCGCGCAAATGCACACTATGAAAGCATACTGCGCAGCCAGGAGACCCGCCTCAAAGAGCTGATGGCCAGTGACGATCACGGCGACTTCGCCCAGTACGGGGCCCTGCTCCACCTAAACCTCGTCTACGGCAAGAGCCCCATATTGCGCGACAACAGCATCGACCTCTTTATCGACGGGAAAGCCAAATTCGAGGCCCTCTTCGAAGAGATACGCCAGGCGCAGTCGAGTATCCACGTCTCCTACTTCATCTTCCAGAATGACAAAACGGGCAACCGGCTCGTCGAACTTCTGGCAGAGCGGGCGGCAGCGGGCGTGGCCGTCCGCCTTCTGTATGACCATGTGGGATCCATTCGAACCTCCGCATCCATGTTCCGCAACCTGCGCAGGGCGGGGGGGCGGGTCTCGCGCTTTTTCCCGGTCTCGCTCGTAAACCCCTTCCAGGTGAACTTTCGCAATCACCGCAAGCTCGTCATTGTGGACGGCCGTGCGGCCTGGTTCGGGGGCATGAACGTGGGCGACGAGTACGCGAACGAATCACCCAAACACCCCTGGTACTGGAGGGATACGCACGTACGCATCACCGGACCGGCCGTCCAGCTCTTGCAAAAAGTCTTTTTGGTCGACTGGTACAGCGCGAGCGAGCGGGACGAGCCCCTCTTCGACGATGAGCTCCTGCCCACCCTCTTCCCGCGGGCGGACAAGCTTGGCGACCCATCAGCCTTGAATCTTCCCCCCGAACGGCACCGCGACGGGATTCCCGCCCAAATAGTGGCCAGCGGCCCCGACGACATGGAGAACGACGAAATACGGGACGCACTCATTCTGATGATAGGCCGCGCACGACAGTCGGTGAGGATTGAGACGCCCTACTTTACCCCGGACGAGGCCTTCTACACGGCCCTCAAGATTGCCGCCCTTTCGGGGATACGGGTGGAAATCATCGTGCCGGGAAACTGGGACAAGTGGTACGTAAAGCCGGCGGCCATGCCCTTTATCGAAGACCTCCTGACCTGCGGAGTACGTTTTTGGTACTACCGGGGCTTTATCCACTCGAAGATGTTCATCATCGACGACAAGGTCGTGAGCATCGGGACGACAAATGTCGACAAGCGCAGTTTTTCGCTCCACTTCGAGCTCAACGCCTTCTTTTACTCACCGGATTCCGGTGCACTCTGCACCGCCATCTTCGAAGAGGACAAGACCCATTCGGACCCGGTCGACGAGGCGGACTTCAAGGAAGCGTGCCTGATCAAGCGGGCGTACTGGAACCTGATGAGCCTCTTCTCGCCCATCATGTAGCAGAGCTCGGCGCCACCTCGAGGCCGTCTGTGGAGCGCCCAAGGTGCGAGAGCTCGCGCAGGAAGAGGGCCGAGGTGATAACGACCGACACCAAGTCCGCCAGGGGGTAGGCGAACCAGAGCCCGTCGAGCCCCAGGACGCGCGGGAGTATCAGCACGAGGGGGATGAGGCAGAGGAACTGCCGCGAGAGCCCCAGAAGAATGGACTGGACGCGTTTGCCAATGGACTGGAAGTAGGTCGCCGCAATGATTTGCAGGGCCCCCAGGGGGATAAACAGAATCATGATGCGAAGGACGCGGGAGCCCATTTGAATGTAGCTCTGCTCGCTCGTAAAGAGCATGACAAAGAGCGAGGGAAAGAGCATGAGGGACGCAAAGGCGACGAGGGCGATGACGAAGACGGTGGCGAGGGTGACGACGATGACCCTGCGTACGCGCTTCCAGTTCTGCGCCCCGTAGTTGTAGCCCACGATGGGCTGGAAACCCTGCGCGATACCCAGTATGGGGAAGATGACGAGCATGATGAGCCGGTTGATCATCCCGTAGACGCTTACGGCGTCCTCGCCGCCGTAGTGGGCGAGGCTGTTGTTGAGGATGAGGGCGAGGATGCTCATTCCGGCGGACTGCACAAAGGCCGGGAAGCCCAGGACGAGGCTTTCGACGAGCTGGGCCGGTTTGGGGCGGAAGTCGGGAAGGCTAAGGCTGATATGGCTCTTGCGGCGCAGATAGAGCGACATGAGGTAGCTCGCTGCGACAATCTGGCTGATGACAGTGGCCAGAGCCGCGCCCTTGACGCCCATCCCGAAGGCGATGATGAACAGGGGATCGAGGGCGCAGTTGAGCAGGGCCCCGATAAGCATGCCGGCCATGGAGGCGCGGGGACTGCCCTCTGCGCGGACGAGGTTGTTGGCCGCCATCGAAATACCGAAGAAGAAGAAGCCCGGCGTTACGGTTACGAGATAGTCGCGTGCCAGATTGAGGATCTCGCCGCGGGCCCCGAAGAGAAAGAGGATGGGGTCGGTAAAGAGGTAGACGAGGACGACGAGGACCAGGTTGATGATGAAGACCCAGCTGTACGAGCTGCCCACGATGCGGGCAGCCTCTTCGGGGCGCTTCTCGCCCAGGCGGCGCGACACGACCGAGGCGGACCCCACGCCGATGGCCTGGGCCAAGGCCGACACGATCATCTGGATGGGGAATATGATGGTAAGGGCCCCGATGGCCAGCGGCGATACCCAGTGGCCAACAAAGATGGAGTCGACGACATTGTAGAGGGCGTTGACCAGCATGCCCACGACGGCGGGAATGCCCATCTTGAGAAGGAGCGGAAAAATATCGTCGGTGCCCAAAAAGGCGGTGCGGTGTAGGGTGTCGGACTGTTGCATCAAGACAAAATAGCGATTTGGTCGGCGCGCATCAAGCGGGCAATCCCCCTATAACAGAAAGTTATGGCCAGTAACCTGAAGCCTGCAGCCTGCAGCTCAAGCCAACCTGGCGATCAGGTGAAAGCCTTCCAGCCCTCGACATCGTCGCCCACGCAGGCGCGTGCACCGTCGCGTACAATGGGGGTGGCAAGGAGGCGATTGTCGCGCAGGACTTCCTCCACCGGATCGTACTCCATCCAGGCGAGCCCGCGTTCCGCGTAGGCCGGCGCAGAGGGGTCTATCAGCCGGTCGCGTCCAACAGCCCGTGCCACCGATTCGATTTCGCCGCGGCTGGCGGGCTTTTTGGAGAGGTCCACGAGTTGGAAATCGACGCGCCGCTCCTTGAAGAAGCGCTGGGCCTTCGCGCTGGTCTTGCACTTGGGAAAGACGAAAATTTGCAGTGCCATGTGCGCAGTGTGCCATATTCGCGCCCCGCTGCCAATGCCGCTTGACCGCTACACAGTTGTATAGTAGTCTTGAAAGCGGGAGGGACCATGGACACTGCGGAAAAACTCTCCATTTTGGCCGAAGCCGCCCGCTACGATGCGTCCTGCTCGAGCTCCGGGAGCGGCCGCGCAAACAGCCCCGGCGGCGTCGGGAATGCCCTGCCAAGCGGAGTCTGCCACTCCTTCGCCGCAGACGGCCGCTGCATAAGCCTGCTCAAGGTCCTCCTCTCGAACGCCTGCGCCTGGGACTGCGCCTACTGTATCAACCGCCGCTCGAACGACGTACCCAGGGCCACCTTTCGCTGCGACGAGCTCGCCCGGCTCGTCATCGACTTCTACCGTCGCAACTATATAGAAGGGGCCTTCATTTCCAGCGCCGTCCTCAAGGACCCGGACAACACCATGGATAGGCTGATAGCGGTGGCCCGCACCCTGCGCGAATCATGGCGCTTCAACGGCTATATCCACCTCAAGGCCATTCCGGGGGCGAGTCCTGCCGCCCTCCTCGAAGCCGCCCGCTGGGCAGACCGCGTATCGGTCAATGTGGAGCTGCCCGGTGCAGAATCGCTCGCACATATCGCCCCGGACAAGTCGCCGGGGGCCATATTCAATCCCATGCGCACCCTGGCCCGCGCGAGCGGCTTCGAGCCCCTGCGCCTTGCAGCCCCGCGCTTCCAAACCCCGCTCTTGACGGAGCCGCGGGGCGCGGTTCCTGCTGGCGTTCCCGGCTCTGTCGCTCCGGCCGGACAGCAGGAAACAACCCACATTGAGCCACAGCCATGCGACACCGGCCCTTCGGCCACACCGGATACCCGCCTCCCCCAAAGCCCCGTAGCGCCAGGGAGGGAGCTTCGCAGCATTCACGAAGTACGCAAAGAACGACTACGCAACCCGGGGCGCAGCCTCCTTCCGGCAGGACAAACAACACAGCTCATTGTGGGGGCCAGCCCGGAGGATGATCGCCGCATTCTGGGCCTCGCGCAGGACCTCTACCTGGCGTACGACGTTCGCCGCGTCTACTACTCGGCCTACATCCCCCTCGTGGACGATCCTCGCCTCCCCACTGTCGCACGGCCGCCCCTCCTGCGCGAGCACCGCCTGTATCAAGCCGATTGGCTCTTCCGCTTCTACGGCTTTCGCGCAGAGGAAATCGTAAGCGACGAGCGCCCCTTTCTCGAGGAAGACCTCGACCCCAAATCGGCCTGGGCCCTGCGCAACTTGGCCTTTTTTCCGGTGGAAGTCAACCGGGCGAGTTACGAAGAGCTCCTGCGCGTCCCCGGCATCGGGCCCGTGTCGGCACGGCGCATCCTGCGCGCACGCCGTTCTGCCACACTCGACGCCGCAGCCCTCAAGGCCCTTGGGGTGGTCTTGAAGCGGGCCCGCTTTTTCCTCCTCTGCGACGGGAAGCTGGCCTGGCGGGAACTTGAATCCCCCTGGGCCCCGATACCGGCCATGGACGAGCGGCTTTCCCGCTTTCTGGGCGACGGGGCACGGCGCCTGATCGAACCGGACCAGCTCGAGTTCGGCTTTGGGGCAGAGTCTGCCCTGCTGCCCAATTCGGGCCGCCAGAGGCTCCCGGCAGACAGCCCGCACAAGGCCCTTGCAATGGAAAAGGAAGACCCTGCCGAAGCACCGTCAAAAGCCAAGCAGCTCGTGGAGGCCGCCTCATGAGTGTCATATTTCTACACGACAGCTCCTGGCCCGGCTTTCTCTGTGCGGTCGCGGAATTTCTCAACGCCCTCCCCGCCCCCACCCGGGTTGCCGGGCCCGGTTTCCAGGCCAGCCTCGCAGACGAAACGGTCCCGGTTTTTACAGACGGCGAGCGGGCCCGCCGCCTGCTGGCCCGACTGGCCGCCCGTCAGCCGCCGACAGAACGGAGCCGCGTTCTGCGCGCCATCGAAGCGGCGTTTTCCTCCGACACCCCGGGGGCCGACCACGCCGCGGCCTGCATGATCGCCAAGCTCTTCAAAAAGGGGCCCGCCGCCCTCGACGAGATCGGCACAGAAGAGGGGGCCCTCTTCGAACGCGCCGTCAAACGCCTTGAACGCGAGGCCCACCTTTTTCTGGGCCACACCCGCTTCGTTGAACTCGCAGACGGCAGCTGGTTCGCCCGCATCCGGCCGGATTGCGCCGTTCTCCCCTTCATCGGTGAACACTTTGCCGCCCGCTTCGCGGACATGGTCTGGGCCATACGGGACGAAGGGCGCGGAAGCGGTCTTACCCACCGCCCCGGGGAAGGCTGGCAGTACTGGCCCGTATTCGACGACCCGGTTCAGGCCGCAAGTGGTCAGCGCCTCCCCGTTTCGGCCAACGAAGAGGCCCTTCAGGCGGCCTGGACGAAGTACCACCGCATGATAGCCATCCGCGAACGACGCAACCCGCGCCTCCAGAAATCCTTCTTGCCGTCAAAGTTCCAACACGAGGGGGAACCCATGGACAGCCTGCCGCCCCCGGTTCACAGAGAGCGAAACGATGTGGCATACTGATATTTGGAGGCAGGCATCGTGAGTGCAGAACCGCAGGGCATCGCCATCGTTACCGGGGCTTCTTCGGGCTTGGGGCGCGCCTTTGCCCGGGCCCTCGTTACGCAGAAAATCGCCCGCACACCCATCCGGGGTATCCCCCTCTTCGGCGAGCTCTGGCTCGTCGCCCGCCGCGAGGAGCGCCTGACCGAACTGGCAGAGGAACTCTCCCGCCTCGACGCGGCCTTGACTATCAGATTGATTCCCCTAGACCTTCTCGCACCGAACGCCATCACCCGGCTCGAAGAGGCCCTCGCCGCATCTGGCCGCGACAAGCCCCTCTCCATACTCGTGAACAACGCCGGATACGGGACCTACGGGCCGCTCCTGGAAGTGGATTGCGGCAAACAAATGGGCCAGATCGACCTCAACTGCAGGGTTCTCGCAGAATCCTGTACCCGCCTTGGCCCCTTTCTGGGGCCTGATTCCCTCGTCATCAATGTCGCGAGCCTCGCTGCCTTCGCCCCCCTCGCAGGCTTCGCCGTCTATGCGGCCAGCAAGGCCTTTGTCCTGTCTTTGAGCTGCGCCCTCGCCGCCGAGTGGGAGGGGAAGGGGATTCGCGTCCACGCCCTCTGCCCCGGATCGGTTTCGAGTGAATTCGCCCTCGTCGCCTCCGGCGGTGCGCGAAAGGAGGTCCTCCACGGCTTCAGCGCAGAGAAAACCGTGGATCGGGCTCTCAAGGCCGCCGGCAGGGGGGCGTGGATATCCGTACCGCGCTTCAAATGGCAACTCAACCGCATTGCAGGGCGCCTCTTTGGCGAAAAAACGAGTGCCCGCTTCGCTTGGCGACACCTGCGCCGCCCCCACGCCTCAAACACATCCGACAGCGCAACCAACGCCGGCCCCAGTGAATCATCCCGGCATGGGGCTGTCGTCGAAAGGAGCCATGAAGCATGAAAAAGCTCGTTGCCTGCATAATTTTTGCCCTGCTCTCCGCCACGCATCTCGCCGCCCACCCCCACGTATTCGCCAAGGCGAGCGTCAGCTTCGATTTTTTTGGCAAGCAATGCGAGGGCTTCTGGGTAGAGTGGGAGTTCGACCAGATGTTCTCAATGTCGATGCTCCAGCCCGTCGACGCAAACGGCAACGGTAAATTGGACAAAGCGGAAATACCTGCCCTTCATGACTATGGTTTTCGCAACCTCGTCAATTACGGCTACTTCATCTACATCCGCGTCGGCGAAGAGCGCTTCCAGCCACGCGAAGTTGAAGGCTTTACCGCGTGGACCGAAGGCAACACCCTCACATACCGCTTTTTCGTCCCCCTCAAAGACCGCAATATCGAAGACGATATCCACGTCGCCGCCTTCGACTCGACCTTCTACACCTCCATTGAGTATGCCGAAGAAGGTATCGACAGCAATCAAAAAATGGGCGATGCCCCTTGGCCACAACATGAGCGCCGGGTAAACAAGGATTACCCGGTCTACTACAACCCACGCGGCACGGCTAATGACTTCACAACCTACACCAAGATGGCTCCCGGCCTTGAGGTCGCCTGGCCCGAGGAAATCCATGTTTTCTTCGTACCGTAACAGCAACACCGCTTCCTTCCGTTACCCTTCGCTTTCCCGGCGACTCTCTTCATTTTTTATACTGATAGTTGAGCCTCTTGCAAAATTAGGCCTTCTGAAGAAGAAATACGATTAACATTCCAA
>CAZIRF010000063.1:0-11366 GCA_964541755.1 uncultured Spirochaetales bacterium
CCGCGCATCACCCAGGACGGACGGGATGGGGATGAAGTCGAGGGCTACATCGCCAACATGATGGAAGGGGCTGTCGCCGGTTTCAAATACTTTGACATGAAAGGCGTCACGGGTATCGAAATAGAAACCCGCGGCTACGGCAACGGGGAGTTCCTCGTAAAAACCACCTGGGACGGCGCGGTTCTCGCCCGCATCCCGGTCGAATTCACCAACGTCTGGAAGCCTTTCAAGAGCAGCATTACCATCCCCGACGGCGTCCACGCCCTCTACCTCGAGTATTCGGGTGGGGGTCGCATCGCCCTTGGATCATTCAGTCTGATAGTGGAGGCCGAACAATGAAAAAGCACCAGTTTTCCCCCCTTATGGGGGCCGCAATACTCATCCTGAGTACCGTCCTCGCCGCTTGCGCGGCCACACCCCACAACCCGCCGCCTTCTGCTGCGGACACAGAACCCGAAACCATCGCAACAGGAGGCCGCATGGAAACCATCAGCTATTTTTCGAAGACCACCGGCGTCGATCGCCGGGCCCTCGTCTACACCCCGCCCGCTTATGACAGCAGCAAACGCTATCCGGTCGTGTACGTGATGCACGGTATCGGTGGCGATGAACACGAATGGCAGCGCTACGGGACCCCCAAAGACATCCTTGACCGCCTGATGAATGCTGGCGAGGCGGAGCCCTTTATCGCGGTCTTCCCCAACGGACGCGCCATGGCCCCCGATGTCGTTCCCGCCGATCCCATGAACATGACGGCCCAACGTGCCTTCGGGACCTTTACACAAGACCTCTTCGAGAACCTCATCCCCCACATCGAAGCGAATTATCCGGTTCATACCGATCGGGCAAACAGGGCCATCTGCGGGCTCTCGATGGGCGGCGGGCAGTCCCTCAATATCGGCCTGGGACATCCGGAGTCCTTTGCGTACGTAGGGGCCTTTTCGGCCGCCCCCAACACGAATGTTGCAGACTTCCGTCTGGATGATCCGGCGACACGCCCTGTCCTCTACATACTCTGCGGGGAATCGGACTTCCTCTTCGATGTGTCCAAAAACACCCATACATGGCTTCTCGCCAAGGGCATTGAGCACCAGTGGAAGACCATGGCAGGGGGCCACGACTGGCCCGTATGGAAGACCGGCCTCGAGGATTTTGCGAAAATCGCCTTCAAATAGGTTGTGATCGACCGACCGGCGTGGAACTGTCCCGCTGGTCGTGTAGCACCGTCGCATCATGGAAATTGCGCAGGGGAGATCTGACAAAACGATATGGAAAAGCATAGGCAGCCTTGATTGCCGCCTTGGTCGTCTGTCAGCGGTCGGTCTTTGAGAGGGTTGCGAATTTCGTGTACTGGGGCAGGAAGATGATGTCTACCGTACCAACGGGGCCGTTACGCTGTTTGGCGACGATGAGCTCAGTTGGTACGGGGGCTTGACGGTCCTCGGAGGACTTCCGCTCCTCACCGCGTTCGCGGTGGAGGAATATGACGAGGTCGGCGTCCTGTTCGATGGAGCCCGACTCGCGGATATCCGAAAGCCCGGGCTTCTTGCCCTCTGCATCGCGGCGCACCTGCGAAAGGGCAATGATCGGTATTTCGAGTTCCCGTGCAAGAGCCTTGAGAGAACGAGAGATCTCGGAAATCTGCTCATGGCGCGGGATGGACGTATTGTCGCTCGTAATAAGCGTGATGTAATCGACAAAAACAGCCTTTATTCCCAGCTGGGCCTTCATGCGGCGCGCCTGCGAGCGCAGGTCCATCAGCTTTAGACCAGGCATGTCGACTATGTACAGAGGCGCCTCGTAGATGCGGCTCGCAGCCTCCATAAGGGCGTGCAAATCGCTGGGTTTCAAGAGGCCCGTACGCAGGTTCTCGCTGTTTATACGCGCTTCCATGGCGATGATACGGTTCATGAGCGCGAGATCGGACATTTCGAGCGAGAAGAAAGCCGTGGGGATCTTCTGCCGGATGGACATGTCACCGGCGATGGTGAGCGCAAGGGCGGTCTTACCCATTGAAGGCCGTGCGCCAATGATGATCAATTCGGATTTCTGGAAGCCGTTGGTCATGGCGTCCAGGTCGTCCAGACCACTTGCGACACCGGTAAAGGGGTCCTTGGTCTGGTAGAGGTTTTCAATTATCTCTATCGTCTTGGGGATGATCTCACGCGCACTCTTGTAGCTGAGCGTCTGCCGTTTGTCACCCAGGTCGAAAATTTGCCGTTGGGCGTCTTCGAGTATGAGATTGCTCTCGCTCGTTGAATTGAACGAACTGCGTGTGAGCTCGCTCGATATGCGAATGAGGGCACGGCGAATGGAGCAATCCAGGATGATCTTGGCGTAATAGTCGGTGTTGGCCGATGTGGGCACAACGTTGGTAAGGCTCGCAATATAGGCCGGCCCGCCCGAACTCTCCAGCTCGCCCTTCTGTTTGAGGTGTTCGCTTACCGTAATGATATCTGCCCGGGAACCCTTGGCAGAGAGGTCAAGTATAGTCTGATAGATACGGCGGTTGGCGCCGGTATAAAAGTCTTCTGCGTGAATTATCTGGCTGGCAACTTCAATGGCATCCTCATCGAGAAGGAGCGCTCCGAGGACTGCCTGTTCTGCCTCGTCGTTGTGAGGGGGTACCCTCTCGATGAATTCGGATGCCATTGGTGTTGTATCTTACGCTTCGCTCTCTGCAGCTGCAGCGGCAGCGGCAGCGGCAGCTTCGGCTTCGTACTCCGCGGCAGCAGCTTCAACATCTGCATCAACCGCTACACGGGTGTGGTACTCACCTTCTTCGCGGCGGCGGCGTTCACGCTGGGGCCGTTCGGAGGGCTTCTCTTCCTTGACCGGCTGTGCCTCGACGACAACAGGGACTTCGGCAAGGGTAGCTTCGTAGAGTTTCACGCTCACCTTGTACTTGCCGACGCTCTTGATGGCGTTGCCGGGAACTTCGATGCGCTTGCGCTCAATCTGGAAGTCCTTCTTGGCCAGTTCATCGGCGATGGTCTGGTTGGAGACTGCACCGTAGAGTTTGCCATTGGCACCGGCAGGGACGGTAATGGTGATTTCGGTCTCTTCAAGGCGAGCCTTGAGAGCTGCGGCATCATTGCGCTTGAGGGCCTTGCGGGCCTCGATTTCTTCACGGCGAGCCTCGAAGAGTTGCGCGGTCTTTTCGTTGTACGGGAGGGCAAAACCACGGGGGAAGAGGTAGTTGCGGGCATAGCCACGGGCTACGTCTTTGACATCACCTTCTTCGCCGAGGGGGTTTACGTCTTTGTTGAGAATGACTTTCATGGACCAAGCTCCTTGTTTGTGACGGAACACGGTACCCGCATACGGGTCCGGCAGAGACAACTCCAACAGGAGAATTGTCTCCTACACCTCCGGAGTGGAAGGCGGTTCCCTATTTACAGCCGCCCTGAAGGGCAGCCATGTTTCAACAACACCGAGGAGCGCAAAGGCTCCAATAACAAAAGGGGCAATACGCAAGTTCATCAAGAGCATGAACACGACAAAGCTCAGTATGACTTGAAGGATGCGGGGGAGAGAGAAACGCATCATTGCCCATTGAAAAACACCGAATCCCGCATACGCATATATGAGCGCAGAGAGAATGGCCGCATTCGCGGCAGGGATTGCAAGCGGTGGAAACTTTAGCACATCCGACAAAAGCAGGCAAGCGAGGGAAACAGAGAGTATCCACACAAAAAAGGCCGGCGGCTTGAAGAAGAGGGCGAGACCGCGGTACCTAAGAGAGGGCTTCGAGCGGGAAGCAAAAAGGGAACTCATGCGAACCGTTGTAGCGAGAACCAGGAAGCTGGCCACAAGCAAGCCGCCGTGTGAAGCGACAAAGAGGGTGGATTGAACAAGGTGTTCCCAGGACAGTTGATCCTTGAGAAGGGAAAACTGGACCGTATCAACTTCAAGGAGGGCTATCGACTGTTCGATCACTGCGCGGCCTTCGGCCTCCAGTGTTTCGCCTACTGCCGGTATGGAAAAGAGCAAAAGGCCCAAGCCCCAAGACGCCAGTGAAAGGAGTACCGAAGAGACACCCAGTTTGAGTATGCTCCGGGGCCCGACCGGACGCGAGACATATACGGCGCTGGCTGCAAAAAGCACAAATATGAAGGTTTCCAGCAAATTGACGGTAAAGGGCAATGGAGAGCCGGCAGCAAAAATGAGGCCAATGAGCAAGTGAACGATCGCAAAAAGACCAATGGAAAGAAAAGAGGGAACGGGACCACGCAGTATGGCAATTATGGCCAGGGGCACAAAGGCAAAGGGGAGCAGAAAGAAGGATCGGGAAAAGAATTCTATGGCCAAAACCGCCAAGAGGGGCGGAAACCAGAATGAAGAGAAGAGCTTTTGGAAAAATCCCCCGCGAAGCGGAACGACGGGTGCATCACCGCCGGGAGCAGGGCTCCCGACGGTATTGCCGTCTTGATTATCGGGCGACAAAGGGAAGAAGGGCGATGGTGCGGGCGCGCTTGATCGCGAGGGCGAGTCCGCGCTGGTGCTTGGCACAGGTACCGGTGATACGGCGGGGAAGAATCTTTCCGCGCTCGGTCACGAAACGGCGAAGGGTGTCTGCATCCTTGTAGTCGATCTTGAGTTTCTGCGTGCAGAACTTGCAGACCTTCTTCTTGAAGTACATCTTGCCCTTACCGCGGCCGCGGTCCTCGCCGTCGCGTCCGGAAAAGTTATCGTCGTTGCGGTCGGGACGACCGCGGTCATTGCTGGGCATTCTCTCGTCGGACATATTCATCTCCTGAAGTATGCTGTAGTCGTTAAAGGTCTCCCTTGAAGAAGACCCGCCCGGGTACCCCGGGGATTAAAAGGGGATATCGTCGGCGAACCCGTCGTCGACCATATCCGGAGGGGCCTCGTCCTGGCGCGGCGCACGATTCTCGTAGCGCTGGGACTGGGGAGCCGGGGCTTGTTGTTGGCGCGGCGCGTTGTTCCACGCATTTCCGCCCTGCCCCTGCGAAGCCCCCGAGCCGCCGGAACCACCGCCCAGGAGCTGGACGTTGTTGGCGACAATTTCAACCTTGCTGCGCGGCTGGCCGTCCTGTTCCCACCGGTCCTGGCGGAGCTCCCCGTCGACGGCAACCTGTTTACCCTTCAAAAGGTATTGGTTGATTGCCTCGCCGGCGCGCCCCCAGAGGGTGATGTCGAAGAAGTTCCCCTCCTCAACCCACTGATCCCCCTGCTTTCTGCGGCGATTGACCGCCAGGGAGAACTTGCAGACGGCCATGCCGTTTGCGGTGTACTTGAGCTCCGCGTCACGGGTGAGGCGTCCTAAAAGTACGACGTGGTTGAGATCGGCAGCCATACGCCTATTCCTCTACCCTGACGAAGAGGAACTTGAGGATGTTCTGGTTGAGCTTGAAGGCCCTGTCGATGGTGACGAGCTTCGCGGGATCGATGTTTACGTTATACAGAACGTAGCGGCCGCGTGCGCGCTTGTTGATGTCGTAGGCGAGGTCGCGGTCGGCAGGATCGCCGGCTTTGATGACTTCGGCACCATTGGCGGCGAGGTCGGCGAGCACGAGTTCACGCCCCGGCTGGAACTGGTCTTCTTCCAGGGGGTAGATAACAGTCAGTTCGTACTGACGCATGTGTCCTCCTTGTGGACAGTTGGGTGATCCGCCCGATACAGGCGGATAAAGAGGTACACCCGCATGGTATACGCAGGCTTGCAAATAGTATTGAAGCTGCCGAAGCTTGTCAAGCAAGCAGCGCAACTGCCGATATTCAGAAAAGGGCCTCGTTTGCGGCCCGCGCATGGGGTCCCGGGCAGGGATCCACCGGAGGGGCCATGGCCAAGCGTATTCACTTTGAAGATGACATTTTTCTTGCAAACCTCATGATTCGGCTCGTACGCGATGCGACTCGGCTGGAAATCGATACCGCTCTCTTTGAAAACTGGATACTCGATACCCTCAACAGCATCAGCGAGGTTCTGGAAGGGATAAGCGAAAGCCTCCTGGATAACCGGCAAATCCTCGAACACGAGGAACAGCTGTCGAATCTCGTGGAAGCCTGGAGCCGCCAACTGGCCCTCTTGGGGGCCATCGAACTGGGCACCGACACCCTCTCCGCCGCCCTGCAACCGGCGCGTGAGCGCATCACCATATTGAAGAGCAATGCCCGCGCCCGCCATACCGAGCTGGCCCTGCATGAAGGGAAGCGTCAAAACAACGAAGACGACCCATCCCTAGTAAGCATGAGTGAACTCAATCACCTCCTGGGACCCGACAACGTATAGCCCCGCCGGCCCCCTCTGTGTTAGCATGAGTGCATGGATACACGGGATTTTGTCATCGTCGGGACGGGGCCTGCCGGCCTCGCCGCGGCCTTTGAACTGCGTTCTCGCCTGCCCAGGGCCAGCATAAGCATACTCGACAAGGCAAGCGTTTCGAGCGGGGGCCTTCGCAACGATTGCAAGATGAACTTTACCTGGCCCATCGGCTTTCCCCTGGACTACTGGCCGCGCGAGCTCGCCGAACCCTACCTGGAACGGGTTACCGCCTTCTTGAAACCCACAATACTCCCCAAGACCAACATGGGCATCTGGAGCGAACGCGCCCGGAATATCGGTGTCGAACTCCTCGATATTCAGCAGACCCACCTGGGGACGGACGGAGGGCTCGCGCTTATCAAGGAGCTCCACGCCCGCCTCGAGGAAGCCGACGTCGAAGTGGCAACCGGGGAGGAAGCTATCAGCATAAACCCTGAATCCCGCGTTCTCCAGACCTCCAAACGCGAGATTGGCTTCAAGGCCATCCTCGTCGCCCCCGGCCGGGGCGGCTTCGACTTCCTGCGCCGCGAGATGAAGAAGCTGGGCATCGCCTACCACGACAACGCCCTGGATGTAGGGTTGCGGATGGAGACCCGCCTCGAGCGCTACCCCATCGTCAAGGACTTCTACGACCCCAAATTCCTCTTCCCCGAGCGGGTACGCACCTTTTGCACGAACTCGGGCGCCGCCCACGTCGTCAAGGAAAAGTACACGACCGCCGCGGGGGAGACCTACTTCAGCGTCAACGGCCACGCCTGGTCCTCGGGCCGCGAACCCAACGGCCTCGTAAACTTCGCCATCCTGCGCAGCGTCGCCTTTACCGAGCCCCTTGCATCCGGCCAGGACTTCGCCGAGATCTTGGGCCTCCAGGCCATGCTCGCAGGCGGCGGGAAGCCCCTCATGCAGCGGGTGGGCGACTTTCGCATGGGCAAACGCTCGACCCAGGGGCGCTTTACCGGCGACCTCTACGACTTCGAACCCAGCCTCAAAGACTGCACCCCCGGCGACATCAGCATGGCCATCCCGGCCAAGTTCCTCCACTCAATATGGAAGGCACTAAAGAGCCTCGACTCCATCGTCCCGGGCATTCTCCACCCCTCGACCATCATGTACTACCCCGAGATCAAACTCTACGCAAACAAACCCCACTTCGTGGATGAGCGCCACTTCATGGCCCTGCCCGGCATCTTCCTTGCCGGTGACGGGGCCGGCACAAGCCGCGGTATAACCGGGGCCTGGGCCAGCGGCCTCCGCGCAGCAGACGGCATGCTGGCCTTTGCCGACACTGCATCTGCCGCCGCCGCGTCCAGGGCCACCCCGAAAGGAGCGGCCTCATGAGAATCACCGGCGGCAGCCTCTGCGGGCGCCGGGTCGAAACCCCCGACGGCGTCATACGCCCTGCCATGGACCGCATGCGGGAATCGGTTTTCGCCATCATCGGCGACCTTACCGGTGCCTCTTTCCTCGACATCTTCTCTGGCTCCGGCACCATCGCCCTGGAAGCGGCCAGCCGCGGCGCTACCCACATCGAGGCCGTCGAGGCCGACCCCATCAAGCGCCCCACCATCCTCAAAAATGTCTCCATCTCGCCGGTGCGCATCGAGTGCCACTTCATGAAGGCCGAGCTCTACGTCAAGCGCGCCAAACACGCCTTCGACTGGATCTTCCTCGACCCCCCCTTCCCCTACCGCTTCAAACAGGAGCTCGTCTCGCGCGTCATCGCCTCGAAACTCGTGGGCGACGGCACCACCATCCTCATCCACCACCCCCGCGAAGACCGCTTCCCCGACGCCCTCGACGGCTTTACCCGCATCGACCGGCGCGAGTACGGCCGCTCGATTGTAAGCTTCTACCGGAAGACAGTGGAAGAAGGGGCTTGAATCACCACCGCACTCCGCCCCGGAATCGTCAGAGTCCTTCGCGACAGGCTGCTTGTGCCGCCATACGCCCAGAGCGTTGCGGCCCCCGTGAGTGGGGGGACCTTGCAGGTGAACTGTTTTTCCGAAGGGTTGATGGCGACCAGCACGCGCTCCGGGCCCGCACCCCGCAGATACACAAGGGGATAGCCGCCCCCCGATATCAGTTTGAATTCCCCCCGGTTCCCCAGGGCGGGGACCGACTTTCGCAGGGCACAGAGGGCGCGCACCGTGTTGAGAAGTGACGAGGGCATTCCCTCCTGGCTTGCTACATCGGGGTGGTCAGGCGAAGAGTCCATGGCAATGTAGAGCGCGTCACTGGCTGCGGCGGAAAAGCCCGCATTCGCTTGTGTCCGGTCCCAGTGCATGGGCGAGCGTGCCCCGGTCCGGCCGTAGCCGCCCTCGACCGATATCAGCCCCTCCACCTCTTTCTGCCCGATCTCGTCGCCGTAGTAGATAAAGGGCACCCCCGGCATGGTAAGGAGAAATGCGAAGGCGAGCGCCAGGTCGTCACCTTCGAGGCGGCGGGCCAGGCGGTCCATATCGTGGTTCCCCGACGGGATGCAGATAAGCCCGTCCGTTCCGGCTTTGGCGCGGCTACGGGCATAGGCCTTCCAGAATGCCGCAAGGCTGCCCCTGCCCCGCCGTGAAAAATACGGCTCATCCACCCGAAAGAGGTCGTTGTAGTGGCTGGGCCCGAAGTGGAGCAAAAAGTCCATGTGGAAACCCGCGCGAAGGCTCTTGTCCGGCTCGCCCCACTCGCTCACCATGGCAGCCTCCGGGTATTCGCGATTGAGGAAGTCGAAGAAATCCTGCCATAGGCTGATAGTCCCCTCCGCGCCCCCTTCCCCTTTTACCAGGGACCCGGCCATGTCCACCCGGAAGCCGTCGCAGCCTGCGTCAAGCCAAAAGCGCATCACCCCCTGTATTGCTTCACGCGTCGCCAACGGCCCCGGGGCGTCCATTGCATCCTGCCAGGGTTTTACAGGATCGGGCCGGGCATAGCCGTAGTTGAGGGCCGGCTGGCTCGAAAAGAAGTTGACCGCAACAGAGCCGTCCCGCGCGGATATCCCCCGCAGGCAGTGCATCCCCTCGGGCGACTCCCAGATGCTGTCGGTCCAGATATAGCGCTTGGAGTATTCGTTCTCTTCTGCCGCCATCGAAGAACGAAACCAGGGGTGCTCGATAGAGGTATGCCCCGGCACGAGGTCGAGTATGACGCGCAAGCCCCGCGCATGGGCCTCCCGAAACAGGCGAATGAGATCCTCGTTGGTCCCGTAACGCGGGGCGACCCTGCAGTAATCGGCCACATCGTAGCCGGCGTCCGCAAAGGGCGAGAGAAAACAGGGATTGAGCCAAATCGCCGTCGCCCCCAAATCCCGAATGTAATCGAGCTTTGTAATTATGCCGGGGATATCCCCAATCCCGTCCCCATTGCTGTCGCAAAAAGACTGCGGATAAATCTCGTAAAATATCGCCGAATCGAGCCAAGCGGGTGCGGACATTATTATCCCCTTTACTTACTATATATTTACACCAACAAATTTCTGCCAGTTTTCCCGATTTACAACGGTGAATGAGTGGTCCGGGTAACCTGAAGCGAAACTCGCGGGGACCTTTGGAAGCTTGGAGCCCCACTTGAATTCATACGCAGAAAGATGGCCATCCTTGTCCTCCAGATAATCGATTTCAGCGCCTGTTTGAAGCCGCCAGAACCAAGAGGAAGCCCAGGACCTGCTATTGGCATTGTATTTGAGGCGTTCGGAAACCAGGAAGTTCTCCCAAAGCGCTCCAACATCGTTTCGCAAAGACAAGTCCTTGAAGTTATCGATTACTGCATTGCGAACACCGTTGTCAACAAAATAGATCTTGCACTTCTTGCTCACCTCCTTGCGAAGGTTTCTACTCCAGGCTCCCAAACGGAAAACTACAAAAGACTTCTCAAGAAGATCAATATATGAAATGACCGTATCGGTGCTAAGTCCGCACTGTGTTCCCAATTCATGAAAGGATACCTCACTGCCAAGCTGATACGACAGGAGACGTAGAAGGTCACGCAGTTTTCTGGGGTTGCGTATACCGGACAGGTCCAGTATATCGCGATACAAATATGCATCGCTCAATTCCTTGAGATGTGCGATCCGCTCACCCCGATTGGGAATGGACAAGAGTGCTGGATACATCCCGAGAACCATCAAATCATCAAGCTGCCTGTCAAGTTCCAAAGGCGAATATATTTGGGAAAGCTCCGGAGCCGCAATAGGGAACAGCGTCCAGGTTCGAGTCCTACCGGTAAGGGCTTCCCGTACACGATCGCCTGTCTCCAAACTCGAAGACCCTGTCACCAACAGGCGAATATTTGAGTATTGATCATGAAGCCGCTTGAGAGTAAGACCGATCTCGGGGATACGTTGCGCTTCATCAATGAAGAGGGCATCATAGCCCTGCACCAATCCCTTCAAGCGCAGGTCAGTTGGAGAACTGAGTAGCTCAACATCCTCACCCTTGTCTCCATTTAGAGAAAGCCATCTCATACCCGACGCAGCAATCACGCTTTGTGCAAGCGACGTTTTGCCACTCTGTCGCGGACCAAACACTACCTGCACATGTTTGTAATTTAATAGCTGCTGTAGAATGTCTCCATGAATAATCCGCAGGAGGTTCATATAAATACATACTAACGCTTTGTTAAAGATCAGACAAGATTATTCGATACTATTACCGTATTTCATCGATTATAATCGACGTTTATGCCGCATTATGTCGATAATCAATATTTCCAGTCTCACTGTCCCGTAGCCTCCGGGCCGCCCTCTTTCGCTGGCGCGCGCCCCATGCCCCTACATGGGGCAGCTCCCTGCCGCGCTTCCGCGCCTAACGGCGCGTGCGAAAGAGCGTTCGATTCCCATCAGCTGCCTATATATAGAAAAACCCCTGCGTTGCAGGGGTTTTCAAGAGCGGCTGATGGGAATCCCCTCCGGCTCGGGACTTCCTGTCCCGCAGCCTCCGGGCCGCGCTCGGGTGCTGGCGCGCGACATCCTGTCGCGCTCACCTCACTTCGTTCGGCGCACCCGAACGTTCGATTCCCATCAGCCGCCTATATAACAAAAACCCCTGCGTTGCAGGGGTTTTCAAGAGCGGCTGATGGGAATCCCCTCCGG
>CAZIRF010000064.1:0-11223 GCA_964541755.1 uncultured Spirochaetales bacterium
AAATTTCTTTCCTTGGGCACATTGTTTCTTCAGAAGGCATTAGAGTGGATCCTAGTAAAATAGACCTGGCAGTGGTTTGCCAAGGCCCCCTACATGCTCGACCTTCCCCTTGCACCCTTTGTGGGGGTTCTTGTTGTCGGAAATCGTGCCTGGAAGCGTATCCCGGCCGCCTGGCGCGAAGAACTCAAGGCGGTGACCGAGGCGCTCATCTCTTCCCTCGATGACAAGGCGGTGGAACTCGACCGCTACGCCGTGGACGAGATGAAAAAATACGGTTTGACGGTGGTTCAACCCTCGGCCGGGGATATTGCCGCCTGGCGAGATGATATGGCAGAGGGTATCAAACCCTCCATTGGCACGGTCTTCCCCGACGACATGTACCAGGCCGTTCTCAAGGCCCTGGGGCGCTAATCCCATGTCTGTCGCATCGCCTGTTCCACCCAAAGCCCTCCGGTACTCACGCTTTGCCCGTATCGAGAATGTCATATCCCTCTTTTCGCTCTTTTCTCTGGCCCTCCTGTCGTTTGCAGAGATCGTGTCGGTGTCGGTTTTCAAGGCCTCCATTCCCTATGCAGCCCCCCTTGTAAGCCACCTCACGCTTCTCTTTTCCTGTTTTGCAAGTGTCATGGCCGGCCGTGAGGGCAAACAGCTCGGCTTGGGGGCCGCCCTCCCGGATCGCGGCCTCCTCCCCTGGCTCGCCCGCTCCCTCGCCGTCTTTCTCAAGACGACCTTTCTCGTCCTCCTCGCTTTGACGGCCCTGTCGATGGCATGTATCTCCTTCGACTATTCACAAAAGATTGCATTCATCCCCCTGTGGATCTTTACTGCCTGTATTCCTCTCGCCTTTATCATACTCTCTGTGCGCAGTGTGGCTGCAAGCATGCCCCGCTTCCCGGTTTCAAGTGCTTTGGGGCTTCTCGCCGCACTCTGGTTTGCACTCTCCGCCCTCGTGGGAATGGGCTCCATGGTCTTCCCGGAACTCCCCGAAGTATGGTGGACCCTTTCCGATGCAAGTGTCTCTTCCCTTGCATTTCTGCGCATCCCCCTTGTTTTCTTGCTTGTTCTGGGGGCTTTTTGCGGGGTGCCGCTTTTTGTGGTCCTGTCCGGTATTGCCCTCGTGGCGTTTGGTGCAATGGGCGGGCCCCTCGAGCCGGTCAGCTATCAGGCTTACCCCATGTTTACCGGCTCTTTTGTCCCCGCCCTTCCCCTCTTTACCCTTGCGGGTATTCTCCTTGCCGAATCAAAAGCGGGGCAGCGTCTGGTTACCCTCGTCAAGTACGCCATCGGTTGGATTCGGGGCGGGCCCGCAGTGGCTGCGGTCCTTGTTTCGGCCTTTTTCACGAGTTTTACCGGGGCTTCGGGGGTAACCATCCTGGCCCTCGGGGGGCTCTTGATGCTCATCCTCAAGGAGAGTCGCTTTGGCGAGGAGCGCGCCCTGGGCCTCCTTACCGCAAGCGGTGCTATCGGCCTTCTTTTTCCCCCCAGCCTGGCCATCATCATCTACGGATCGGTTTCGCAGGTGAACATCATGCACCTCTTTATCGGCGGCGCCCTTCCCGGCGCCCTCCTCGTTTTGGCCATGGTCATTGCCGGCATTATCCTGCACCGCGACCATCAACGGGCCCCTTTCGAAGCCGTCAAAACCCTCCACGCCCTCAAGGATGCTATCGGCGAGCTCCTCCTCCCCGTATTGGTCATAGTCGGATACTTTTCCGGCTTCTTTACCCTTGTTCAGACCGGGGCTTTTACCGTGCTTTACGTCTTTGTCCTGGTGGTTCTTATCCGAAGGGACATTCCCCTGCGCGCTTTTCCGGCAGCGGCCCTCAAGAGTGTCCCCGTTATTGGTGGTGTCCTCATCATTCTGGCCTCTGCCCAGGCCCTCAAAGATTGGCTGGTGGACGCCCGCATCCCCATGCTCCTGGCGGATTGGGCCGCTCAGCATATCTCCTCGCCCTTTGTCTTTCTTGCCGCCCTCAACCTGGTCCTCCTGCTGGTCGGCTGTCTTATGGATATTTTCTCTGCCATTTTGGTCGTTGCCCCCCTCGTCATCCCGGTCGCCAGCCAGTTCGGGATCGACCCGGTTCACCTGGGGGTGCTGTTTCTCGCCAACATGAGTTTGGGCTTCCTTACGCCACCCATCGGGATGAATCTCTTCATCGCCTCCTACACCTTCGAGCTGCCCCTTTCTCGCGTGTACCGTGCCGTTTGGCCCTTTTTTCTCGTTCAATTGGCCATCATACTCCTGATAACCTACGTGCCCTTTTTTACCCTGGCTTTTATTTCCAAATAGGGCCGGGAGGCTTTTCTTCCGTCTGCCGGTGGACAAAAAATCCTGGCGGGGCTTTTCGTGCGCTGCCTCTTGGGGTATAAGGGTGCACTATGGAACGAGAGATACTCATTTATACTGATGGCGGATGCTCCGGTAATCCGGGGCCGGGGGGCTGGGGCTACGTCGTCCTCGATGGCGGGCAGCCTGCTGTCTCGGCCATCCTCGACAAGCGCTGGGGGGCCGAGGCGGGTACCACCAACAACCGCATGGAGCTGTTGGCCGTTATCAACGCCTTCGAGTGGCTGCGGGATCGCGCCGGGTTTGCCCCGAAAAGCGTTACGGTGTATACCGATTCCCAGTATGTTCAAAAGGGGATAAGCCAGTGGATTGTCTCCTGGAAACGCAATGGCTGGCGCACCGCGAGCAAGGATCCGGTCAAGAATCGCGACCTGTGGATGCGCCTCGACGAACTTACCGCCCTCTTTACGCCCGAGTGGCGCTGGGTCAAGGGCCATGCGGGGAACGAGTACAACGAGATATGCGATGCCATGACGCAGGAGGCAATTGCCTCGCTTCGTGCGTGATGTGACCATCCTTCAAAACCATCCGGTTTTGAAGGATGGCTATCAGCCTTGATTCTTGGCGTTAAATGCCGCTTCCAACAGGTCCTTGAGGCTCTTCGCCTCCTCGTCGCTCAAGGTAATGCCCTTGCCCATCTTTTGGTGGTCGGGGGCCCATTCGCGAATGTCGAATTTGGCTGGTCGCCCATTCCACGAGACGAGGTTCAGTTCTTTCATCCATCCACCGCGTCCTTCGGCAAGATTTCCCAGGTGTTCGATGATGGAAAACTCGATTTCTGCCATATAAGGCCTCCTTGCAGGCGTCTTGTACAACATCTTTGCTGCCATTCTGCCGATACAGTATGGGAATACTGTGTCATTTCTGCAATATCCTGCCTTGCTATGTACGCAGTATCGGTATATCCTTTGGTAAAATCGGGTCGTATTTCCCAGTTTGACGTCCGATTACAGGAGTTGACATGAAAAATTCATTGTTCGGCGGATTGCTCGTAACGGTCCTCGTCTTGATGACCGCTACCGCGTGCAAGAGTACGCCCCCGGCACAAGAGCCGGAACCCGAGACACCGGCTGTTGTTGAAACTGCGCCTACATCAGAAGAATTGGCCGCCCTTGATGCGGCAAAGCTTACAGCAGAAGAAGCGCGATCGACAGCCGACCGCATTCAGGCGCGCGACCTTCTCGCGGAAGAGTGGAAGGCCGCAGAGGCAATTATGGACGGGGCGCATACACAGGCCCTCAAGGCCACCGACAGTGCTACCGCCTGCAAGGAAGCCACTGCTTCCTATGGAAAGGCGGAGGCCGCATATCGGACCCTCTACAGCGATGGCCTCCCGCTTTTTGTCTCCTCCGCAGTCGAGTTGATTGCGAAGGCCCGCGAAACCGCCATCGAGGCGGGCGCCAACCAGTACTGGTCGGCCCATGTCGACGCAGCGGACGCCATTACCGATCGCGGCAATACCCTCCTCGACGCTGGGGACAAGGATGCTGCCGTTCCGGTTCTTGTCGAGACCCTCGATGCGTGGAATGCCCTTACCTCTGCCTCACGCGCTGTTGTGGTGCGAACCCGAATTGAGCGGGAAGGCTATAGCGAAGATGATCCGCAAAACATGGAGCAGGGCGCCGTAAGCCTGGATGCCTTCGACAGCTCTTTTGCCGCCGGAAGTACCAAAGCCGCCCGTGACAGTGCCGATGAAGCTCTTTTGCGTTACAATTTGGCCCTCAATGCCGGCCTCATCCGTATTGCCGGCGTAAGCAGCCGCGAAGCAGAAGAGAAAAAGACCGCCGCCGATGCCCTCAAGGCCAGTGTGGCTTCCAAAGAGGTCTGGAACGACGCCGTTGCGGCTTTTGCCGCGGGCGAAGAATCCATGGCCGCAGAGCGCTACGACGAAGCTATTGCGAATTTTGAGAGTGCCGCCACCCTTTTCGATCAAGCCGGTACCGAGGCTGCCGACAAGCGCGCAAAGGCCCTCGAGGCCATGAAGGCCGCCGAAGAGGCAATACGCGCCAGCGATGAAAAAGCGGTCGCTGCCGAGGAAGAATTGGGAGGATCAAACTGATGAAGAAATTCTGCATATTTGTCGCTGTCAGCCTGTGTGCTTCGTTCGTGCCCCTTGTGGCCGACGAGCTCCCCGTTCCTTCCGTCGTTCAGGCAGATGAATACATCGAGCCGGTGTTTCAGGCTTGGGCTCCCGCTGTGGATGAGCTCTGGGCCCTCGATCCCTCGACTGCCGAATCCTTCGAGCTCCCCGATGCCTTCTTGGCCGATGATTCCCTCTTGGTGGGGCTCTGGGACGAGCCGGTAGCCGAACCCGGTGAACACATTATTTTCCACTCGATCGCGAGCTTGGCCCAGGCCGGTGAAGAGGTCGAAAGTGATGCCGTGGATCAAACGGTGCCCGTTTCCCTGCGCAACAACGAGCACTATCGCGAGAGCGAGCGGCTCAAACAGCTTTCCGACGAGGCTTTTGAATTTGGCGATTACGATGCAGCTGCCACCTATGCGGCAGAAGCCGCCGCGGCCGCCCGTCGTTCGGATGAATACGTCGCCCTGCACCTGCTTATGCGCGATGTGAATGACGCCATTTTTACCGCCAACACCCGCCTCAACTGGGCGGCCTCGGTTGGTGCGGAAAAGACCTATGCCGATCGCTATAATGCGGCACAGGGTGCGTACACAGAAGCGATCAACCTGCGTGCGGATGGCCAGTGGAACGAGTCGCTGGGCGAAGCCAAAAAGGTTTTGAGCCTTCTTTCCGATGTCCGCGAGACGGTACCCCTTCCCGCGAGCTATATGGTACGCCCTTGGGCAACGAACAAGGATTGCTTCTGGAACATTGCGAAGTACTCCTTTATCTACAACAACCCCACCAAGTGGCGCACCCTGTACACGGCCAATCGTGCCAAGCTGCGCAAGCCGGATAACCCCGACCTCATTCACCCCGGCATCGTCCTTACGATTCCCAGCCTCAATGGCGAGTATCGCGAGGGGCGCTATGTCCCCGGCAGGGAGTATCCTGTCTACGGGAAGTAGGCCTTTGAAGACGCCCCTTGCCGTCTGAGGTTGTAAGGGGCGTAGTTGTTTTATGCTGATAGTTGATTCACGCATGCAGCCCGGCTTGGCCGGGCTGTTTTTATTGCAGGCGGCGCTGCAGCCAGAGCCCCAGGGCTGCACTCATGATTGCGTGTATGTAGGGCGGTTTGCCGTTTTGCAGGATGAGCTCTTTTTCCGGGACCGTCAAAACATTGAGGTATTCGTTTTCGTCGAGATCCTGGGCACCGGCCAGGGAAAGACCGCGGGCGAGGTATATGTGGACGGTATTCGCCATGATGGCGGGATTCGGGTTCATCGACGAGAGCAGTTCGAGCTCTTCGCAGCGGTAGCCGGTCTCTTCCATCAATTCGCGGCGCACGCCATCAGCCGGATCTTCCCCCCGCTCGATAACGCCCCCGGGAAACTCGATGCTCTCGCATTGGGAGCCGTGGCGCCATTGGCGAACCATCAGGAATGAATAGCCGTCGGCGTGTTCAAAGACGGGTATCACAATACCCCAGTCTTGCGCTTCAATGATATTGAAGAGGGCTTCCCGGCCATCGGGGGACCGGCAGCGTGCCTCTGCAAGGTCGAAGACTCTCGTGTTGAATAGCCGCTCACGCCCTGTTTCGGTCCATGCTATATCAGCCTGTTCGCTCATCGATCCTCCTGTAAAGACGCATGATAGACCCTGCCGGCGAAAAAATCAGCCCTCTGTACCGGCTCTCGCCAAGTGGCAGACACTGGTCTATACTGTATTCGATGAAAGCAAACAATAATTCCATAACAATTCTCTTTGCCAGTTCCGTTGAAGCGGAAAAACAACGCTTCAAGGACATAGTAGAAATTCGCAAGCTCGGCTATGTCATCCACTGGCCCAAGAGTATCCAAGAGGCAGACGAGCTCCTTTCAACACAGGAAATCAGCCTGATAATTACCGACCTCGATTTTGCAGACGGCGCGTTTGCAGACTGGCTCATGCTCTGGCCTCGACCCTTCATCCTCCTGGCCTATTACGGCGAGGAGACGCGAATCGATGCCCTTATTGGTGATGAATCCTGCTCCTACGTTATGCGGGATGTCGAAAACCGCCATTTGGGCGCGCTTCCCACCATGATTCGCAAGGTTCTCAACGTGCGAGAGAGCCTCGACCGGCAAAATGCCCACCTGCAGATTAGCGAGCGGCGCTATCTCGAGCTTGTCGGAGCCCTTCCCGATATTGTGTATACCCTCGATCCTGCGGGGAATTTTATCTATGTAAACGCCTCGGTCGAGAGCTTGGGGTTTCGGCCCGAGGAGCTCATTGGCAAGCATTTTTCCACTATCGTTGACGAGGCCGATGTCCCCAAGGTGAGCCGTTCGCAGGTATTGCCCCGGTACAAGAATACCTGCCCGGAAGTCCATCCCCAGCTTTTCGATGAGCGCCGTACCGGCTCCCGCATGACCCGAAATCTGGAAATACGTTTGCGGGTAAAACCAAGCCTTGGTGCCGACGATGCGACGGCCTCGGTACATGCCTTTGGCGAGGTTTCGAGTGTGGGTTTCTCCCTGCCCGAGTATGACGGGCAGGGCATCGGGACGGTGGGTATCATACGGGATGTTACCCTGCGTCGCCACACCGAAGAGCAGTTGCGAGAGGCGGTGCGGGTCAAGGAAATCCTCCTCAAGGAAGTACACCACCGCGTCAAGAACAACTTGCAGATTGTCTCGAGTCTGCTCAATTTGCAGGCGGCTGCCATTCAAGACGAAGCGGCCCTGTCTGTATTCCGCGACTCGCAGTCACAGATCCAATCGATGGCCATAGTTCACGAGCAGCTCTACCGCTCGGAGAACCTGCAGACTATCAGCATGGATCACTTCCTCGATTCCCTTTTGCGGCATCTTTTCCATGCGTGGGATATTGGCGAGGGGACTATAGGGGTGGATATGGCCGTTGAACCCCTCTTTTTGGGTATTGATCAAGCCATGCCCATCGCCCTTATCGTAAATGAACTCATATCAAATGCCATTAAACACGGAACCCGGCGGGAGGGAGCCCGTATACGGCTTGGTCTTTCCAGGCGTGGTGAATCCGATTACGCCCTGACGATTGCCGATAATGGGGCCGGCTTGCCGCCGGATTTCCCGGAGAAAACCCACAAGACCCTGGGCTTCCAGATCGTTCAATCCCTGGTTCAACAGCTCGATGCGCGTCTGGAGGTTTTGGATGATGGCGGGGCGTCGTTCACCATTGTTTTTTCGCCGAATTCCGGCCGCCGCAGTTTTGACACAAAGTCCTGATAGTCCTATCCTTGAAGTAGAGGAAGGAGGTCTGTATGGCAATCATTACGGTATCACGTCAATTGGCCGCCCTGGGCGACGAGACGGCCCGCGAACTCGCCCGTGCTTTGGGATATCGTCTGGTCGACAAGGCCAGCCTCGATGCATCCTTGGAAAAATTCGGCTTCAACAAGGAGCGTCTCGCGAAGTTCGACGAGAAAAAACCGGGTTTTTGGGCATCACTTTCGCGCGATCGGGATGATTACATCCACCACTTGCGCAGCGCCCTTTTGCACGAGGCCGCGCAGGATAATGTGGTCATTGTGGGGCGGGGCGCAGTGGCCCTTTTGCGCGCCATTCCTGATATGGTCTCCGTGCGGCTTGTGGCGCCCCTGCATATCCGTTTGGAGCGTGTGCGCAACTACTATCGCTGTGATGACAAGCGTGCACAGCAAATTATCGAGCGCAGCGATTCCGACCGCGCCGGTTTCCACAAGTATTTCTTCGATATGGATTGGGACGACGCCAGTCAGTATCTTGCCTCCCTCAATATGGGGTACTTGCATCCAGCCGTTGCGGCCACCCAAATCAAGGAGCTCTGTGAATCGGTTGTTTCGAAGGAGAGTGAGGTCAAATCCCGGACAATTGTCGCAGCGATGGTTTTGGGGCAGACGGTTGTGGATAAAATCCTCTATGAAGAGGCTGTTCCCATTCACTTCCTTGAAGCCAATGTCGACGGCGGCGAAGTGGTTTTGCTCGGGGTTGCCAGCTCACAGTCTTCCATAGAAGCGGCGGTAGCAAGTGCACGCAGTGTGCCCGGGGTCACCAAGGTCACCAACGAAATCCAGGTGGTGCAGGAGTACAGTGTCATGCCGTAATTGCGGTCAAGCTGTTGATATGCCCGGCCGACAATGAAGTACCATGATGATTGTAGTCTACAAGATGGACAAGCGCGGCACGATGCGCTGCTTTTCCGCACACGATATGCAGCCCTCGCTCTTGGGTCACTATGCGCTCACCGTCAGTACGACTGTCGGCGAACGCGGTGGCGAAGAGCGCATGAAAATGTTCGACAGCCCGCTTGAGGGGCAGGAATGGCTCCTTGCCACGCTCGCCTTAAAGCGAAAGTCCGGCTACAAGACCCTCTATTCCTGGCACTCCGGCAAGACCCTCGTGCCGCAGCTTGATCGCTGGTTCAATCGGCAGGCCGGTTAGTCAGGGCACTCCGAATAGCCCCGTCCTGTCTTGCGAGTATCGCCTTGACACAGATTCTGTCAAACCGCATACTTTCGCCATGACTCAGGCCGACAAGCTCACCACGGTGCGACTGGTGTTCGCCCCCCTCTTTTTTGTGCTCTACACCCTCCAGGAGTGGTTCCCTCTCACCGAACAGTGGAATATTTGGCTCGTTCCCCTTCTTTGGGTCCTCTTTATTGTTGCCGAACTCACCGATCTCTTCGACGGTATGGTGGCCCGTGCTCGCGGCGAAGTAAGCGATTTTGGCAAGCTTTACGACCCCTTTGCCGATACCCTCGCACGCATGACCTACTTTCTCTGTTTTGTCGTCGACGGGATTCTTCCCGCCCTTCTGTTTATTGTCATTCTCTATCGCGAGTTTGGCATCCTTTTTTTGCGTCTTCAGGTCATGAAAAAGGGCGTCGCCATGGGAGCTCGTTCCGGCGGCAAGATCAAGGCCGTCTGCTACATGTTGGCCGGTGGGTTTGCCCTTCTGTACTCTTCAATAGTGCGTTTCGATCCCAACAGTCCCCTTGCCGCCTGGGCGGAGTGGGCGGCTGTCGCGGTTTTTGCCGTTTCTGTAGTTTTGGCCCTTGTGTCCTTTGTGGATTACTATCGTCAGTACAAGAAAATGGCTTGATTTTCCCCGATGCCGCTTGACA
The DNA here is from genome assembly GCA_964541755.1 of uncultured Spirochaetales bacterium. Classification (GTDB taxonomy): domain Bacteria; phylum Spirochaetota; class Spirochaetia; order Treponematales; family Breznakiellaceae; genus CAZIRF01. The sequence goes on from CAZIRF010000064.1 coordinate 9,538, forward strand.
CGTTGTATCGATGTTGGCTACAGTTCCTTCATTGGTGCAGCGATGTGCCGGTAGTGATCTTTTTCTTCCGTGTTCTGCGTACAGCTTTTTCAAGCCCGTCGATCAACAGGAATCAAGAAATAATCATTTTATACTGATAGTCCACTCCGGGCCGCCATGTTTGTGTGCGGGTTTGGCTTGTCTGTCGGTTTTCTGCCGACAAAGTCCTTTGGGGCTGTTGGCGATGTGGGCGTATGTATGCGCTGTGCAGTGGTTTATGCCGCTTGCGGCGCTTGCAAAGCACCAAAAAAAAGCGTTGAAAACGCTTGACGAAAAGCGGGGGTACATGATAGTGTCCCCCTCGCCGCCGAGAGGCAGGCCAGAGAGAATAAGCTTGGCATGAAAAATGCTGGCATATAGAGTAGTCAGCACGGCTTCGGTCGTGGCGGCTCGAGCAGAACTGCGGGGGCGAAAGCCGCTGCGGCGAACGGTTCTTTGAATATATTAGGGAAGGGGAAGGGGAGTGAAACGCTAACGCGTTTCACTTTTAGACGAAGCACTCTGTGCTTCGTCAGTTTGAAAAGAGAGGGCGCAAGCCCGAACGATTCAAACAAGCAGCCGACTGAAACGCTTCGGCGTTTCAGTTTTGAATGGAAGCAGGAATGCTTTCAAACAAGCGTACGAGCGTCATTTGGGCTCTGCCCAAATGACGTAAACCAAGAATGAGGTTACAGGACCTCATCTTTGTGATTGATTCTTTCGGTCTTCGGACCGTGAGAAATATATCATGGAGAGTTTGATCCTGGCTCAGAACGAACGCTGGCGGCGCGTCTTAAGCATGCAAGTCGAGCGGCAAGTCAGGTGCTTGCACCTGGCCTAGAGCGGCGGACTGGTGAGTAACACGTGGGTGACCTACCCAAAGGTTGGGGATAGCCATTAGAAATAGTGGGTAATACCGAATGTGGTTGGAGGATTTTGATCCTCTAAAGAAAGGAGCTCCGGCTCCGCCTTTGGATGGGCCCGCGTCCCATTAGCTTGTTGGTGAGGTAACGGCCCACCAAGGCGATGATGGGTAGCCGGCCTGAGAGGGTGAACGGCCACACTGGGACTGAGATACGGCCCAGACTCCTACGGGAGGCAGCAGCTAAGAATATTCCGCAATGGACGAAAGTCTGACGGAGCGACGCCGCGTGGATGACGAAGGCCGGAAGGTTGTAAAATCCTTTTGTCAACGAAGAATAAGCGTGGGAGGGAATGCCCGCGTGATGACGTTAGTTGGCGAATAAGCCCCGGCTAATTACGTGCCAGCAGCCGCGGTAACACGTAAGGGGCAAGCGTTGTTCGGATTTATTGGGCGTAAAGGGCGCGTAGGCGGTTTTGCAAGCCTGATGTGAAAGCCTGGGGCTCAACCCCGGAACTGCATTGGGAACTGCAAGACTTGAATCATGGAAGGGAAACTAGAATTCCAGGTGTAGGGGTGAAATCTGTAGATATCTGGAAGAATACCGGTGGCGAAGGCGAGTTTCTGGCCAATGATTGACGCTGAGGCGCGAAAGTGCGGGGAGCAAACAGGATTAGATACCCTGGTAGTCCGCACCATAAACGATGTGCACCAGGTGTTGGGCCGAGTGGCTCAGTGCCGTAACTAACGTATTAAGTGCACCGCCTGGGGAGTATGCTCGCAAGGGTGAAACTCAAAGGAATTGA
>CAZIRF010000065.1:0-11153 GCA_964541755.1 uncultured Spirochaetales bacterium
ACGCACCGACACGGTGGACGCACCGACACGGTGGACGCACCGACACGGTGGACGCGGGGCACCCCCCTTGCTATAATCACTTGATATGTCCGGTAGCGGCCCCTGGGCTCGCACTGCCGGGATATAAACAGGAGATCAAGCAATGGAAGCACGCGTCCGCTACGCCCCGTCCCCGACGGGGCTCCAGCATATCGGGAGCCTTCGCACGGCCCTCTTCAACTACCTCTACGCCCGCTCGGTGGACGGCAAGTTCCTTGTACGCCTCGAAGACACCGACCAGACTCGATGCGCCCCCGAATACGTCCAGAACCTCTACGACACCTTCGCTTGGTTGGGCATCCAGTGGAATGAGGGGCCGGATATTGGCGGTCCCGTTGGCCCCTACATCCAGAGCCAGCGACTCGAGAAGTACCGCGAGCAGGCCCTCGCCCTCCTTGAGAAGGACCTCGCCTACCCCTGTTTCTGCTCAAGCGAGCGCCTCGAGGCCATTCGGGCCGAGCGTGAAGCCTCCAAGAGTTCCGAAAGCGGCTACGACCGCCACTGCCGCGCCATCCCCAAGGAAGAGGCCGCCCGCCGAGTAGCCGCCGGGGAGAGCCACGTTATCAGGCTTAAAATTCCCCTGGGCGAGAGCACCCGCTTTTGCGACCAGCTCCTGGGTGACATCGAGTGGAAAAACGACGACGTGAGCCCCGATCCCGTCCTCCTCAAAACAGACGGCTTTCCCACCTACCACCTCGCGAACGTGGTCGACGACCACCTCATGGGCATAACACACGTCCTGCGCGCCCAGGAGTGGGTCTCCTCAACCCCCCTGCACGTCATCATGTACAAGGCCTTTGGCTGGGAAGCCCCCGTATTCTGCCACCTCCCCATGGTCATGGGACAGGACGGCAAAAAACTCTCCAAGCGCCACGGATCGACGAGCATCGACGACTTCCGCACCCAGGGCTACCTCCCCGAGGCCCTCGTCAACTACGTCGCCCTCCTGGGCTGCTCCTACGAGGAGGGCCGCGACCTCTACAGCCTCGACGAACTCGCGAGCCTCTTCCGCCTCGAGAAGCTCAACAAGGCCCCGGCCGTCTTCGACTACAAGCGGCTCGAGTGGTACAACGGCCAATACATTCGCATGAAGACCGATAGCGAGCTTGCGAGCCTCGTCGAACCCTACGCCATACGGGACGGGCTCTTTGGCGCAGCGGGAACGGAACCCTCCGCCGGCCAGAAGAACCTCTTCCAGGCGGCCATACCCCTGGTAAAAGAGCGCCTGTCCTTCCTCCACGAGGCGAGCGACAAGCTCCGCTACCTCTTCGCAGAGCCCCCCCTCCCCGCCGCAGAGGAGTACTTCCCCAAGAAAAAGGGCGCCGCAGAAAGCCTCGAACTACTCTCCCTCTCGCTCCCTCTTGTAAAGACCCTCTCCATCGCGGAAGACCCGGATGCCGAGGCCGCCGTCAAGGCCCTCGCAGAGCAAAGCGGCAAGAAACTGGGCGACCTCCTCATGCCCCTTCGCGTTGCCATTACCGGAGCCCGCGTCAGCCCGCCCCTCTTTGGCTCCATGCGCCTCTTGGGCGAGGAGACCTGCGTAAAGCGCATCGAAGCCGCTCTTGAGCTCCTGCGTAGGGCGGCAGCCGCAGCGCCCGCAAGCGGGCCCTCAAACGGGGCTGTGCAGTGACCGTCTGCATTGTCGAGCTCCCCCTCGACTACGGGGCCAACCGCCGCGGCAGCGACATGGGGCCTTCGGCCATTCGCCTCGCTGGCCTTCGCGCCGCCCTCGAGCGCATCGGGATAGCGAGCGAGGAGAGCCTCCCCCTAATCTCGGTCCCGCCGCAGGAGTACGTCGAATCAGGCTCCCGCGAGCTGCGCTACATGGCCCCCATCGCGCGCGCCTGCGGCGAACTTGCCCGCCGCGTGGAGGCGGCAGTCGATGAAGACCGCTTCCCCCTCGTGTTGGGCGGCGACCACTCCATCGCCATCGGCACCCTCGCGGGGCTCGGCGCGGCCGCCAAGAAACGGGGCCAGCGGCTCGGGGTCCTCTGGGTCGACGCCCACGGCGACTTCAACACCGCCTCGACGAGCCCCTCGGGCAACATCCACGGGATGAGCCTCGCCGTCTCCTGCGGCCTGGGCCACGGCGACCTCACGCTCCTGCACGGGGCCTTTCGCAAGGTCGACCCGGAGAACGTCGCCATTATCGGGGCGCGCGACCTCGATCCCCATGAAAAATCCAACCTGCGCGAGGCGGGCGTCACCGTCATTACCATGACTGACGTCGACCGCGAAGGCATCGAAGACGCCGTGGAAAGGCTGATAGCCTTCTTCCGCTCCCGGGTGGATATGCTGCACGTATCGGTGGATATGGACGTCATGGACCCCATGTATGCCCCCGGTGTCGGCATTCCCCTCCCCGGCGGCTTTACCTACCGCGAAATACTCTTCCTCTGCGAAGAACTCGCAAAGAGCGGGCTCCTCGCCTCGGCAGAGATCGTCGAGGTTAATCCCGTTCTCGACATACGCAACCAGACGGCCGAAATGGCCGTGGAAATTATTACCCGCCTTTTGGGCGGTACCATCTATTAGAGGCAAACATGATACACGGCGCGGGTTTTGACAACGAAAAGTACCTATCGGAGCAGGCGGACTTCATCCTCGAGCGGGCCAACAAGTACGAGAAACTGTACCTCGAGTTCGGCGGCAAGCTCCTCTGGGATTATCACGCCGCCCGGGTCCTGCCCGGCTACGACCCCAACGTCAAAATGCGCCTCCTCTCCCGCCTCAAGGACCGGGCCGAGGTCATTCTGTGCATCCACGCCGGGGCCATCGAGCGCAAAAAGATGCGCGGAGACTTCGGTATAACCTACGATGCCGATGCCTTGCGCGTTGTCGACGAGCTTGCCGAATGGGGCGTTTCGCTCGCGGGCATTGTCATCACCCGCTTCGACGATCAACCGGCGGCCATCCAATTCCAGAGCAAACTCGAACGCCTGGGGCTTCCCTGCTATATCCACCGTGCCACCAAGGGCTACCCCAATGACATCGACCTTATCGTAAGCGAAGAGGGCTATGGGGCGAATCCCTACATACCCACGACCAAGCCCATCGTGGTCATTTCGGGCCCCGGCCCCGGCAGCGGCAAGCTCGCAACGGCCCTCTCGCAGGTCTACCACGAACGCAGCGCGGGCCGTCCGGCCGCCTACTCCAAGTTCGAGACCTTCCCGGTATGGAACCTGCCCTTGAAGCACCCGGTCAACGTCGCCTACGAAGCCGCTACCGCCGACCTCGCCGACTTCAACTGCGTCGACCCCTTCCACCTGGAGGCCTACGGGACCACGGCCATCAACTACAACCGCGACGTCGAAGTCTTCCCGGTTTTGAGCCGCATGCTCCAGCGCATGGGTGGCGGCGAGGTATACCAATCCCCCACCGACATGGGGGTCAACCGCATCGCAAGCGGCATTATCGACGACGAAATTTGCCGCCAAGCCGCCCGCGACGAGATTATCAGGCGGCGCTTCCGCATCGCGGCGGAGTACACCCAGGGCTATAGCGACATCGCCCCCCTGCGCCGTGTGGACGCCATCATGGACAGCCTGGACCTCAAGACCGAAGACCGCCCCGTCGTCCTCAAGGCCCGCGAGGCCGCCGAGACCGCCGCTGCGTCGCGCAAGGGCAATGACGGCATCTTTTGCGGGGCGGCCCTCGAGCTTTCCGACGGGCGCATCGTACAGGGGAAGAACTCTTCACTCTTCCACGCGGCCAGCGCCGCCGTCCTCAACGCCGCAAAGCTCCTGGCCGGCATCCCCCACCGCATCCACCTCCTGCCGCCGGTCGTTATCAGCTCGATACGCACCCTCAAACTCGACGTCCTCTCGCGAAAGAGCGAGAGCCTCAACCTCGACGAAGCCCTCGTCGCGCTCGCGGTCTCGGCCGCCATGAACCCCGCAGCCGCAGCCGCCATCGAGGCCCTCAAAGAGCTCGACGGCTGCGAAATGCACCTGTCACACTTCCCCGGGCCGGGCGACGAGACAGGACTACGCAATTTGGGGGTAAACGTCACCCACGATCCGGTGTACGCGGGGAAAGACGCCCCGAAGAAATAAGGGCAGGGAGCTCGCGTGCGGTTACGGGAAGGGAAAAGAAATAGCCCTGCAGGTAGTTCGCCCCCATAAGGGTAAGCGCCTGCGCCGCATCGAGAGACTCGATGCCTTCGGCTACCACACTGCGATTGAGGTCGCGAAAGAGGGCGATGGATCCGGCCAGGAGCTGTCGCCCCTTTTTCGAGGTTAGGCCGATACGAACGAAGTCCTTGTCCAGTTTAACAATTTCAAAATTCAATGTAAAAATCGCGTCGAGATCGGTATAGCCGGAACCAAAGTCATCCAAAATAAAACGCAAACCCTCGTTACCCAAAACCTCCATACCAGCCGCAAGCTCTTCGCTCACTGCGGCCACCGTTGCCTCGGTTATCGCGAGGCACAGCCGGGAAGCGGGGAAACGGGCCTCCTTGAGTGTCTTGAGTATGCCCTCATGCCAGGAGGGCATTAAAATCTTCTCCTCCGGCAGACGCAGCTGCAACGTACGTATACCCCGCTCCTCCAGCTTTTCTTCACGGTAGCGGGCAAGACAAGTCTCCAACATACGGTCGAAGAGCGAAACCGACAAACCCGCTTCCTTTGCGATACGCAGGGTCTCCCCCTGGCGCAAGAACGTTCCGTTATCGTCATCCATTTCACACAGGGCCTCAAGGGTATCGACCACATCGTCCTGTACCGAAACCAGGGGTTGGAAACGGGGTTCAAGGCGACGATGAACGATATCATTCGTCAAGCGGATGGACAGGAGAGCATCGCGACGATGCCGCCCGGCGACGAAGTCCTTGGGAAAGAATATGTGCCGCCCCTCTGTACGATCTTCAAGACGCGAAAACTGCATGACAAGGTCCGACAACTCGTCAAGAGAGGAACACTCCTTGGGTACGCGAACGAGCAAAACGTAAAGAGGGGTCAATACTGATAGTTCACCGACCTCCCAGGGCGACTGCGAGCGGCGCACGATACGAAGTGCCAGCTCCCCGGCCTCCGGGGTCCCGGGGGCCGCCTCCAATATCAGCAGGTTAATTCCCTCTCCGAAGGCCCCGGCATACATGTGACGCCCCAATTGATCCTTGAGCCAGCTCGTGTACTGGCGCGAGATTCGCTCAAAGGAGGAGGGATCCAAAAAGGTGCGCAGACGGGGAAAAGAGTGGGTATGGAGAATAAGGGCCGTAAAACTCTTGCGCGCTGCGAGGAGCTCCTGGATTTTTTCCATGAGGAAGGCCCGCGAGGGGAGCATTCCGCCGCGAGCCTCTGCTTCGCGAACATGCTGGACGGTCAAGAATACAAAGAGCATCGACAACGAGGCCCCAAAGGCTTCGAGCATGAGTCCACCCTGAATGTTCTGAATGGCAGCGCCCAGAAGCGGCAGAATGAGCGCAAAGGTAAATATGACCGTTCGGCGCTGGCCAAGGCGATCTGCGTTCATGATGATCGCCCCGATTGCGATGAATATGTGCAGACAGGCTATGGCATAGAGGACAGACAGGAGGGGGCCATGGTGGTATTGGGGCAGGGCATCAAAATGAAAGACGAGTCCCGTTGCCACATTACTCATAATAAGGGCAAAAGAGAGCGCCCAGAGTGACAAAACAATAGCCTTGAAAACGCCGGATGGCCCTGCCGGATAGATAACACTCGCAAGGTAGAGGGTCATAAGGGGCGGCAGGCTGTTGTGGAAGAGATAATATAGGGTATTGAGGACAAAGGCTTCGCCAACACATGAAACACAGAGGGTATTGATAATTGCAGAGCTGGCAAGGCTAAAGGCGCTTGATCCCAGCAGGAAAATCATGAAGATTCCAAAGACAACGGTGCCACGGCGCAGCATGCGTCGACGGGCAAAATAGACCGGCAGGGCAAAAACCATAATGACGATGGCGGCGATGTCGAAGTGAAGGATGTACATCAGGATGCACCTCCTGCCAACCAGTCGATGAAGGCATCCTCGGAGAGGGGCTTGGAAAAGAGGTAGCCTTGCAATCGGTCTATACCCAAAGCCAGCATACGCCGGTACTGGGCCTCGGTCTCGATACCCTCGGCGATAATGCAGGTATCTTGCTGCCCGAATATCGTAACCAGCCGCGAGAGGGCATCACCGCGAGTACGGGGACCGGGGGCCTGCTCATTCACGAGAGAGCGATCGAACTTTATATAGGAAAAGGGCAGATTCATCAGTTGCATCATGTTCGCATACCCGGTGCCGAAGTCATCCATGGCGATTCCGATACCCGCATTGTACAGGGCCTGCATGTTCCGCTGGAGGGCCTCCGGCAGGCTGTCACGACCGGTCTCTGTCAACTCGATGACGAGGTCCCCGGGTTCAAGACCGGCCCGGCTAAGGTGGGCAAGGACCTTCTCTGCCATAAAGGATTGGACACACTCGGCCATGGAGAGATTGACCTCCATATTTTCCAGGGAGAGCCCCAAGGCTCGTACGCGGGCCATTACCCGACAGGCCTCAGCCAAAACCCGATCCCCGATACGGAACATGGCACCACACTCCTCGGCCTGCCGGATAAAGACATCAGGCGGGATGAGAGGACCTCCATCGTCTGTTTTGAGACGTAAGAGGGCTTCGGCGCTCACGGTTTTTCGCGTTTGGGCATCGACAATGGGTTGGAAAACAAGAGACAGGAGGCCATCATCAAGGGCCTTCTCGATATGACGGTTTACCCGATGTCTCTCGCGAGTATCGCGGATTGCAAGGGCCCCCGATGTCACGATACGGTTGCGCGCGGTACTCCGATCGAGGCGATTCAAGGCCTCCGAAGCGACAAAAATATCCTTGAAGTCACCCAAGTCGTCGGGTACCTGCAGGCCGCAGGAACGCAAATGGACAGGAGCCCCGGACGCTGGATTTGTCCCCTCGTCGGAGACAAAGGATTCAAATCGCTGTCGAAAGAGGGAGACACGCTCCACGCCGACAACAAGAAAATAAAAACACCCATCCTCGATTTTGGCGCCATACCAGCCCGGCTGCTGCATCCCGAAAATGCGTGAGACCAAGCGCGCTTCCAGCTCCAGATAGCGCTCGAGCCCCAGGCTGGAACGCAGGTAATTCACGTTTTCCATCATCAGTATGAATACATGAGCGCTGCGGGAACGGGAGAGCACCATTTCATACTGTAGGGCAAAACCGCCCCGGTTGAAGAGTTGATGGTCGTTATCGAGGATGTGCCCGAAGTCCTGGATAGTAAGGAGCATCATGAGCAGGGCAAGAGAGAGCCCGAAGGCCTGGACAAGGAGCGCAGGATAAATGAACTGAATGAATATGGGGATTACGGCAAAGGGGATGAAAAGCAGGAGGGAGCGTTTGGTGGCCCGATCAAAACGAAGTCGGGCGGCGATGAGGGCGGCAACACCGGCTATGGTATGAAGCCCCGCAGAAAGGTAGAGCCAGAAGATACCGGGGCCACGGACATACAGACCTTCGGCAGAAAACGAAAAAATCCAGCCGGTAAATGGCGTTGAAAGAATGAGAAGGGCACTTGCCGCCCAAGCGATGGAGATCAAACTGCCATAGAGAATGCGACGCCCCTCGAGGAGGCCGCCAAAAGACAGGAGAAAAAGCATGAAGAAGCTGGGGATCGTGTTTTGAGCGAGATGGTAGGTCATGTTTATCGCATAGCTCAGGGCAAGGGGCAGCGTATCAATAAAGGCATAGGCAAGCACCCCGGCAATGTCAAAGACCGTCGCAACCGCAACAGTGGCAATAAGGATGCCGAAAAAGACATTCTGGGTGATGAAGAGGCGGCTTTTTGACAGGTAGAGGTACAGGCAAATCCCGAGGATACACAGGGCTGCGATGTCGTACCATATGATGCCCATTCTTTTATTATAATAGGCCGCTTTTGACCTTCATACAAGGAGAGGAGGGGAAAGAGCCCCCTTCAACACTCCTTTTACCGTCAGGGGGAGTCCTCAAGCAGTAGCAGGACAGGCTTCTTTCGGAGTATATTGCCTGTAATGTACACGACAGCGAAAACCGAACTCCTCGCCCCGGCGGGGTCTCCCGAGGCCCTCGATGCGGCCATAGCCGAAGGCGCCGATGCCGTATATCTGGGCCTCAAAACCTTCAATGCCCGTCTGCGCACCAGCAACTTCGCCTGGTCCCAGTTCGAGGCGACAATACGCGTTCTTCACGGCATGGGGCGAAAGGTCTATGTAACCCTCAACACCGTATTCGAACAGCGGGAAGCAGACCGCATGTTCCAGCTTCTCAAGTACCTCTCCTCAATCGGGCCCGATGGGCTTATTGTTCAGGATTTCGGGGTGGCCCGAATGGTCAAGTCTTGCTTCCCCAACCTCAAGCTACATGCCTCCACCCAGATGAACGTGGCCAGCGCCCGTGGGGTCAACCAGCTCTCGCGCGAAGGCTTCTCCCGTGTCGTCCTGTCGCGGGAACTCGACCTCGAAGAAATTGAAGCGGTACGGAGCAATACGGCCATGGAACTCGAGGTATTCGTGCACGGGGCCCTCTGCGTAAGCGCCTCCGGACTCTGCCTGTTTTCAAGCTACCTTGGCGGCAAATCCGCCAACCGGGGCATGTGCACCCAGGCCTGCCGCCGCCGCTACAATGTGGGACACTCCGGCAGCGATGAGCTCAGCGCGAAAACCTGGGCCTTTTCCGACAGCAACGAGGGAGAAACCCCCAACGCTGATGGGGCCAGCGGCTACTTCTTTAGCCCCAAGGACTTTCAACTTATCGACAGCGTTCCGGCCCTCGTGGACGCCGGTATCAACTCACTCAAAATAGAGGGACGTATGAAGAGCGCCGAATACGTGGGAACCGTCGTTCGCGCGTATCGCCACCTTCTGGACAATCTCGATGGCGATCGGGAAAAGGCACTCGCCGAATCACGCGCCATACTTGCCATGGACTTCGCCCGCCCCAAGACCCGTTTCTACCACGACAGGGGGACGGCGCGCGACTTCCTCGACCCCCGCCAGGACGGCGGAACCGGTATACCCTTGGGCAGTATCATCAAGACCCGCGGCCGCGACGGCGAGATGATGGCCCTTCTGCCCGCCCCGGAGATGCAACTCGCGCCCGGCGACAGCCTCCGCTTCCATCGCAGCGACGACTCGAAACGCAGCTCCATCAAAATTCAGGAACTGAAAACCGATTCTTCAGGCGGTATCCAGGTCAACATGCCGGACGGCTTTCTCGCCGGCGACAGTGTGTATGTCATCCAGACCCGCGCCATGACACGCCGGTATCCGGCGCTCCTGCCCAAAGACCTCGCGAGCTTCCGCCGCCAACCGGGGCGGGATCAGGCCCCAAACCCTCTGGAGTCCCTTTCGCCCCCGACCAAGAGCGGCCGATCCGGCGCGACCGACAAGGCCGTTGCAAAACAACAGCCCGCAGAGACAGCCTCGAGGACGCCACGCAGAGGCAAGGGCGCAGCTGGCAAGGGAGAACTCCCCGAAGGGCTCTTTGTTCAAGTATCCCGTATCGAAGATCTCTACCCGATCCTCTCGATAAAGCCGGCCCTTGTCATCCTCGCCGTTGGCATCGACAACATCGAGACCCTCATCGACCACGATGCCCCGGCCCTGCCCTTCCCGCGGCGTGATCTGGTCCTCTCCTTCGACCCATGGCATCCCCAGCGCGATGATGAAAGCCTTGCCCAACATCTCGACGACCTTATAGATCGGGGCTTCCGTCGTTTTATCGCCAATAATCTTGCCCAGCTCAATCTCCTGCGCAAGTACGAAGTCGAAACCATAGCCGGGCCCTGGCTCTACACCTTCAACACATGGTCACTCGCCTTTGTTCGCGATCAGGGCCTCGCATACACCACGAGCCCCTACGAGAACAATCGCCAAAACCTCGAACGAACGGTCCCGCCGAATTTGCGATCCAGTGTCATCGTGCCCGTCTTTGCCTGGCCGGCCCTCTTTCGCATACGTGACCACCTCGATTCCTGGTACGCATTCAAGAACTTCCACGACACCCGTGGCGAAGACTTTCTCCTAGTCACCGACGGGCCTCTTTCCCGCGTCTATCCGGAAAAACCCTTCTCCATCGTCGACAAGCTTCCCTTCTTGAAAGAAGCCGGGTTCCGCCGTTTTCTCATCGACTTAAGCGGGCCCGCTGTCAAAAAACGCGACTACCGCGACATCATGGAAGCGGCGCGGGATGGCCGCCCCCTCCCCAATACCACCCGCTTCAACTGGAAAGACGGCTTTCATACCCCGCTCGAAGACAAATAAGGCTGATACCGGGGCGCCCATGCGCCCCGATATCTCCAAGAACGGGGCTTCCCCTCTATCAAAATACCGGAACGGCCTCCCGTGTTCCCTGTTTCTCTTCCTCTACAGAGAGATTCAGGGCGTTCGAGGCTATCTGTGCGCCATTCCCATCATCCTTGTCCTTCTTGAAGTCGGGCCGGAACTCCACGTGCTCTGCCACTATCTTGATCTTTGAACGCGGTTTTCCCTCGGTGTCGCTCCACCGATCCTGTTTGAGCCGCCCGACAACCCGTACCCCGCGGCCTTTACGCCCCAGATTCCCGCAATTCTCCGCCAAGCGGTTCCAGGTCTCCACATCAAAAAAGCTCGTCTCCTGCTCATAGCCGTCATCCTGCTTGTAGTAACGGTTTGAAGCCAGTGAAAAGGTACAAACCGGCGTTCCCTTGGGGGTTGCCCTGATACTGGGGTCCTTGACGAGATTTCCTTCTACAAGAATCGAATTCAAATTGTTCATGTGTCCTCCAAACGTTATCTGTCATCCCGGGTCATGACACAGTAAGTACGGGAAGACAGGCGAAAAAAAAGCGGCACAATGCCCGAAAAAAATCAATAATGTGCAGAAATCGACAGAACGGTAAAAAAAGCACGATATCAATAAAGATATTGGACATATTGGAAGCATTAACTATGCAAAATGTTGACTTATTCACGGAATTGGATACAATGTTTGGACAGACCCGCCCTATTCCTTGAAAAAGAAAGCGGGCTCCCGTTTGAAAAAGAAGCTCTCTATCATGCTGAACATACTGTGGCAGACACAGAAAAGGATGGAGCCGTGTCCCGGACAGACAAGAAGGTTAAAATTTTTTC
>CAZIRF010000066.1:0-10971 GCA_964541755.1 uncultured Spirochaetales bacterium
TTATATTTGAATAGTTGAAATGTGGGCTTAATAAACCAGTTTTTCGAGGTGCCCTATAGCATATTACGTGTTCCGGGCCATATCCAAAAGATCTTCGACGATGGAGACGGCGCTTATATCCCATATTCCTCCACAAAGCGGTCGATGAGCTTTCGGGCAACAGAGACCGGATTCGGAATGAGGGGCAGCTTGTCGGGACCGAACCAGTGGGCGTCGGTGATCTCCTCGCCGTCTACCTGTATCTCGCCCGAAGCCCAGCGTGCGGTAAAGGCGAGCATGAGGGCGTCGGGATAGGGCCAGCTCTGGCTCGTGACATAGCGGATATCCTCGATCTCGACGCCCACCTCCTCGCTTACCTCGCGTGCGACGGCCTCTTCGAGGGTCTCCCCGGCTTCGACGAAGCCCGCAATTACGGTATAGAGCCCTTCTGCGTGGCGGGGCGAGTGGCCCAGGAGTATTTCCTTTCCTTCTTTTATAACCGACACGATGATGGCGGGGCTGATGCGGGGCCAGCTTATGCCGCCACAGGCGCTGCAATGCAGGGCCCGATCCTTGAGGTCGAAGCGGGCGGGTCGCCCACAATGGCCGCAGTATCGGTTGTGCTCGAGCCAGTGGAGGAGGTGGCTGGCCCGGCCGCAGGCGGCGAAGCTCTCGTCGTCGAGTCGCCCAAAGAGGGGTCGCAATGGCGACCACTGTGCGTGCCCGGCTGCGGGGAGCTGCAGGCTTCCGTTTACTGGAGGTTTTGCGGTAAGGGAGCGGGCCCAGAGGGCCGGGCTCGCGCTGCCGGGGGCAAGCAGGACGACGGGGAGCTCGGGGAGGTTCCCTTCCGGGGCAAAACTGTCCACAAGGGTGTCCAGCTCGCGGCGCAAGGGGAGGCGGGTGGAACTATCAGCCTCGATGATAAGGATTTCTCCCTCTGCGATGGCGACGATGCGGTCGTCCGGGTGCGGCTGCGCGATGTGGCCGGGCGGCGGGATGTGCATGGCGGGCGTCTCCTCTTGCAGGGAGTGTAACACCGCGGCGGGGAGTGGGTACAGGGAGGGCGGGCTGCCGGCATCCCGTATTGCGGGCCGGGGCTATCAGCCTTTATTTATGTTTCCTGTTGTTGTACAATTGTACCATGGATATGGTAGTGGATGCCTCGGCCTTGTTGGCGGTGCTTATCAAGCGTGCAGACGGTTCCCTCTTTCGCCTTGTCGGGCCGCTTGCCTCCTCCCGCTTGCAGGAGCCGGGCGATACCGTGTAAACTCGATTCATCACACCAACCTGCGGCCGGGGAGAGGGATAGCCCGATCTGAAGCCAAGGGGCGGAGCCAGTCCGGTGCCTCTCTGTGCCATCCTGTGGGGACGTCTTGTCTGCTCGGGCGGGTCTTGCAGTGCCGGCGGTCTGTCCTTCTGCGGGTTGCACGAACCACAGGAGGATATCGTGCCCCATCAAAACAGTGCCGGAACCGACGCCGCAGAGCGCTCGGTCGGCGTCATCGCCATCATCGTCAAAAACAGGTCTCAAAGCGCCCAACGCGTCAACGAAACCCTCGCCCCCTTCGGCGACATGGTTGTCGGCCGCATGGGCATCCCCCACCACGAGCGGGACCTCTTCATCATCACCCTTATCGTCGATGCCCCCAACGACACTATTGGTGCCCTTACGGGCAAGTTGGGCCAGATCGAAGGGGTTACCGTCAAGTCGACCTTGGCGAAGGTTTGAGGGGGCAAAGCATGGAATCAACAATTTTGATGGCAGAGGGTGCGAGGATCGCAGAAGATGCAAAGGCTGCGGCCGCTGGGCGCCAGAGCGTTGCAGAATGGAAGAAGAACCTGGTAAGGCAGGACGAGATCGACCGTTACCTGGTGGACGGCAAAGACTTCATCGACGACGAGGCCATCGAAGAGGCCATTGCGCGCGAAGAGGCCTCTGTGGCAGCGCTTGCACAGACGGCAGGGGGCAAAGAGGCCCTTACGGCCCGGGTGCGGGGCATTATCGAAAAGGCCCGGAAGGTCAAGCTGATGGATGCGGACGATGTCGCCTTCCTCGTCAATGTCAAAGACCCCGACCTGCGCGAGGAGGTCTTTGCGGCCGCCCGTGAAATCAAGAAGCAGGTCTACGACAACCGCGTCGTAACCTTCGCGCCCCTGTACTGCGGGAGCAAGTGCGTCAATTCCTGCAAGTACTGCGGTTTTCGCTGCGAGAACGCTGCCATCGAGCGGCGAGTCCTCTCCATGGAAGAAATCGAAGCCGAAGCCAGGGTCCTTGCGGCGAAGATTGGCCACAAGCGCCTCGTGCTCGTCTACGGTGAGCACCCCGAAACCGATGCCGACTACATCGCAGAGAGCATGAAGCGCATTTACGCGATCAAGGAGAAGGTGCGTGGGGGCGTGGGCGAGATTCGCCGCGTCAACATCAATGCCGCCCCGCTCCCCATCGAGGGGCTCAAGAAGCTCCACGAGGCAGGGATCGGGACCTATCAGGTCTTCCAGGAGAGCTACCACAAGAAGGCCTATGCCGAAGTGCACCCCGCGGGGACCCTTAAAGGCAACTATCGCTGGCGCCTCTACGCCCTCCACCGCGCCATGGACGCCGGCGTCGACGACGTGGCCGTGGGCGCCCTCTTTGGCCTGGCCGATTGGCGTTTCGAGCTGATGGGCCTCGTCGCCCATGCCCGCGACCTCGAAGCGCGCTACGGCCTGGGCCCCCATACCGTGAGCGTCCCGCGCCTCGAGCCGGCCGCCGACACCGACTTCTCCTGGGTCAAGCACTGGGTGAGCGACGAGGATTTCCGCTACCTTATCGGCTGTATCCGCCTGGCCATTCCCTACGCGGGGCTGATAGTTACCAACCGCGAGAAGCCCGAGATGCTGCGCTCCGTCATCAAGATGTGTACCCAACGCGATGCGGACACCCGCGTGGGGATTGGCGCGTATACCGATGCCTTTTCTGCCCACGACCAGCGGGAAGAGACCCAGCAGTTCATGTTGGGCGACACCCGCAGCCTCGACGAGATTATCCGCGAGCTTGCGGATATGGGCCACATCGTCTCCTTCTGCACGGCCGGCTACCGCTGCGGCCGCACGGGCAAGAAGATCATGGATGCCCTCGAGTCGGGGCGGGAGGGCTGCTTCTGCAAGCTCAACGCCGTCCTCACTTTCCAGGAGTGGCTTGAGGATTTCGCGAGCCCCGAAACCAAGAAGATTGGGGATGCCATTATCGACAAGGAGATGGCCGAGATTCGCGAGCGCGTCCCCGCCGACTTCACCGAACCCCTGTGGGAGCACCTTGTGAAGGCGCGGGAAAAGATACTCGCCGGCGAGCGGGACCTCTACTTCTAGGCGGGTCCTGTGTCGCAATCTTCAATAAAAGGGGCCTTTGACACGGCCCTTGAGCGGGTCCTGGGGGACCCCTTCGACCCTGCGCCTGTCGATGCGAGCGAGGGGGATCTCGTAACCCTCCTCGCCGCGACGGACGCGGCTCAAAAAGAACGCCTCATGGCCCGCGCCCGCGAAGTGCGCGACCGCTTTTGCGGCCGGCGCATGGTGGTGCGGGCCCTCATCGAGTTCTCGAGCTACTGCCGCAACTCCTGCTTCTACTGCGGCCTCAACCGCAACAACCTGCAGGCTTCCCGTTACCGCCTTGGCGCCGACGAAATCCTCGAGAGCGTCGCCCTCGCCTGGCGTTCGGGGATACGCACGGTGGTCCTGCAGTCGGGCGAGGACGGCCTCGACGCTGTCTGGCTCGCCGGGGTCATCGAAGATATCAAGCAAATGGGCGACATGGCGGTCACCCTCTCGGTGGGGGAGCGGAGCCGCGAAGATTATGCCCTGTGGCGCAGGGCCGGGGCGGACCGCTACCTCCTGCGCATCGAGACGACCGACCCGGCCCTCTACCGCTCCCTCCACGAGGGGCGGGAAGTGACTACGCGGCTTGCCTGCCTCGAGACCCTGCGCGAAGAGGGCTACCAAGTGGGCAGCGGCTTTATGGTGGGGCCCCCGGGCCAGACCATTGAACATATTGCGCGGGACATCCGCTTCCTTGCGGGAATCGCGACCGACATGATTGGGGTGGGGCCCTTTATCCCGCACCCGGATACCCCCTTTCGCGATGCGGCCCCGGGAGATGTGGGGCTTACCCTGCGGGTGCTCGCCGTATTGCGCCTCGTTACCCGGCGATCCTGGATGCCGGCGACGACGGCCCTGGGGAGCCTCGACCGCGACTACCGCATCGATGCCCTCAAGGCGGGGGCCAATGTCCTCATGCCCAACTTCTCGCCGGCCAGCGTCAAGAAGCAGTACGCGATCTACCCGGGCAAGAGATGTGTGGACGAGCCAACCGGGGCCTGTGCGGGCTGCACGGCGGGCCTCGCCCATGCCGGCGGTCTTGAGATGGACTGGTCGCGGGCAGACAGCCTCATGCATGAAGCACCGGGGGAGCTCCGCTATCAGCCGTGAAATCTTTCGGCCGGACAGGCTGGACAGGCCGGGCGGGCGGGCCTACTATGGAGGAAGTGCGTTAATTCAAGGAGGTTTTCATGACACTTGCAAAGACTTCGGCGGCCAACATTGTGCTGCGCGTGGCCCTTTCGCTTTTCTTGATTGCGGCGGGCATTCTGACCCTGCAGCTGGATGGAGGACTATTAAGTAATGCCAAAGTTGCTTTTGGTGACAATGAAATTGCCAAGGCTATCCACAACCTTATAAAGGGAAGCGACTTAAGAGGGCTCAGAAACTTTGTTGTCATCGTCATGGGCATTCTAGAGCTCGTTGCTGGAGTCTTTATTATTTTGAGCTTTTTCGTAGATGTGGGAAAAGTCAACAAGGTGGCACTTCTGGCAATCCTGATCATGTGGATAGTTGTAATCGCCCTCGTCGATATTCTTGGCGATGGAGGCCTTCTCAATGGTGCTTTTAGTAGCCTTAAGGCCTTCCTCTCTTTCTTGAAGGTGTTCAGTGCCCACCTCTTGGTCTTGGGGGCCATACTGGTATCGATGGAATAGGATTGAACCTGAACCCGATAAAAAAGCAGGGCGTTTTTATCGGGTTTCCTCCGCGGTATTGACGGCGGCGGGGGCGACAGACCCGGCCCGCGCGCGCGGGCCAAACGGCCGCTTACCGGAAACCGGACCCCACGGGGCCCGGTTTTTTTTTGTGCCTTTATTGGTAACTGGAAGCTTGCAGTTAAAGAATCCCTGTTTCAAGCCTTGAAAGTGGCCGGGAAGGCTGCCCCGCATTGCTCGCGGGGGTAGGCTGTGATCGCCCGCCTGTCGGGGCGGCGCCCCGACAGGCGGGAAGCACAGCCGCAGGGGCCGTCGGGGCAAGCCGTTACGGCTTGCCCTTGGCGGAACGGCTGGAGGCCGTTCCGCATTGCTCAAGGGGGAAACGGAGCGCATACATATCGGCAGGCCTCTGCGGCCCCTTTTTGCATTATTCACAACTGCAGGCTTCCGCTGGCTATCAGCCTTGAACCGTATTCTCCCATTTGAAGGTTTTGAGCGAGATTGTGGCCCCCAGGGCGAAGATGCCGGCGAGGAGGAGGATGCGCGGTAGCTGTGCGGCAAAGGTCGTACCGGACGCGGCCGCGTTGATGAGTGCAATCCCCTGGCTAAGGGGGAGGAAGGCGCTCGCTTTTTGCAGTGCGGCCGGGAAGACCTCGAGGGGGATGGTCGTGCCCGACAAAAGGAGCATGGGGAAGTAGGCGATCGAGCAGATGAGGCCGGCCTTTTTGCTGTCCGGGGCGAGGCTCGTGATGCACATCCCTATGGCCATGATGGACAGGAGTGCGAGGAGGTAGCTCGCGAGGATGGCGAGCGGATTGCCTTCCGGGCGCCAACCGAAGGCGAGGGCGGCGGCTGCGGCCACGAGGAGGGCCGAAAGGCAGGCGACGAGGCCCTGGACGAGGACCTGTGCGGCCAGGAGGAGGCCCGGCGATGCGGGAGAGACCTGGAAGCGCTTCAAGACCTTCTTCTGGCGGTAGTCGGCCAGGGTGAGGGGCATCCCCATGAGGGCCACCGCCGCAATCCCTATCGAGAGCCAGGCGCCGATGTTGCGGGCTATCATGGCTTCATCCCCCTTCCAGATGAGGGCGGTGATGAAAAGGATGACCAGGGGCATGATCATCCCGAAGAGGACCATGTCCGGACTGCGAAGGGCGAGGGTGGCTTCCGTTTTGGCGAGTATCAGGAATCGTCGTGTCTTCATGTCATGCTCCTGCAAGCTGGATCCAGGCTTCGTCGAGGTTCTTCCCCCGGCCTTGTTCGATGAGTTCGGCAATGCTCCCGTGCGCGATAGAGACGCCCTCCTTGAGCATGAGGGCCCGCGAGCAGAGGGCCTCGACCTCGTCCATGTAGTGCGAGGAGAGGACTACGGCCGTTCCCTCCCCCTGTACGAGGCGGATGTAGTCCCAGACCTCCCGGCGGGCCATTGGGTCGAGACCCGTGGTGAGTTCGTCGAGGAAGACGAGCCGGGGTTTGTGCATGAAGGCCACAAGGAGGGAGAGCTTTTGTTTTTCCCCGCCAGAAAGGGATTCGACCGGCTTTTTCCGCCGTTTTTCGAGGCCAAAGCGCACGAGGAGGGGCTCTCAGTCTGCCGGGGCGGCGTAGAGGGCGGCCGTCATGCGGCAGAGTTCCTCCACCCGGATGCCCGCCTGCCAGCCTGCATCCTGGAACTGTACCCCCACCTCTTCGAAGACCTTCCGGCGCTGTGCGACGGGGTCCATATCCAGAATCTGCACCCTGCCGCCGTCTCTTTTGCGGGTGCCCAGGATGCACTCGAGGGCGCTGGTCTTCCCCGCCCCGTTGGGGCCCAGGAGGCCGAAGATTTCGCCCGCCTTTACGCGGAACGAGAGGGGTTTGAGGGCCTGGAGCAAGCCGTACGACTTCTCCAGGTCCTCGACGACGAGGATGTCTTCCATGAGAATCTCCTTGTGTATGGTTTGCGGAAGCCCTCGAGGCGGCTGTGCCCGGAAAGGGTTCCTTTTTGGTGCTTACCCCCGCGTCACGGGTATCTGTATTTCGGTGAGCCAGTCATCGGGGTTGTTCCGGTTCCAGATGCCGTCTAGGTAGGACTCGCGCGGGAGGCCGGCCGGCGAGAGTCCTTGGGCCTGTATCCTGGCGAAGAGGGCATTGTAGCCGGTGGCGAGGCTCGCATAGGGGCCACGGTGGAGGAGGCAGGCGGCTTCCTGTACCGCTTCAATCGTCTTGAATTTGACGCGGTCGGACTCCCTGCAGGGGGCGATAACCGCCTCGCAGACCTCGGCGTCGATATCCTTCTCGCGGTATTCCCCGTCGTGGTAGATGGTAAAGCAATAGGCCGGTTCACGGCAGACTGCCCCCACCGAGTGCATGTATTCGCCCATCTTCGGGACGACATCGAAGAAGCTGTCGTAGGAGGGGACTCGCAGGCGCATGGAGGCGACAATGACCTCGGGGAGGTCCTTGATGAAGATTTCGGGGGGCTTTCCGGCATCGGGACCGTTTTTCATGCGCTCAAGCCAGGTTTTGGCGCGCTCGATCTTCATGTCGATCATCTCCTTTTCATTGGCGAGGGCGGCGATGCGGGCGTTTATGCTGGCGGCCTCTTGGTCGCGGCCGCGCAGGATGCCGGCGATCTCTTCAAGGGGAAAGCCCAGGTCCCGCAGTTCCAGGATGCGGGCGATGTCGTGCAGCTGGTCGAGGGTGTAGTAGCGGTAGCCGGTCCACTCGTCGACCTGTGCGGGTTTGAAGAGCCCGATGCAGTCGTAGTGCCGCAGGGTCTTGGTCGTGATGCGGTTGATCTTCGAGAACTCCCCGATGCTGTACACTGCCCCCTCCTTTTGCGTTCTGTGTACAGTCTAGCGATTGCCCCAAGGGAAAGGTCAAGGAAGAAAAAGAGCATATTGTCATTTTTTTTTCTACAATGATACTCACAGCTGCTATACGCGTATAATCAAGATGGGCTGGTATGCGGACAGCAAGGAGCATCAGAATGATTCAAGTCGAGAATCTTTCCTTTTCGTACG
The DNA here is from genome assembly GCA_964541755.1 of uncultured Spirochaetales bacterium. Lineage (GTDB taxonomy): Bacteria > Spirochaetota > Spirochaetia > Treponematales > Breznakiellaceae > CAZIRF01. Next base: position 7,988 of record CAZIRF010000066.1, read on the forward strand.
GCAAGTCCGGGGGCTTTTCCCTCAAGGATATCAGCTTTTCGGTGGCCCCCGGCGAGATTTTCGGGTTTTTGGGGCCCTCCGGGGCGGGGAAGAGTACCCTGCAGAAGATACTGGTGGGGCTTCTGCGCGGCTGGAAGGGGCACGCTCTTGTCGCAGGCTGCGACATGCGTTCCCCCGGCCGGGACTTTGCACAGAGGATAGGGGTGGATTTCGAGTTCCCCAGCCTCTACGGGAAGCTCACAGCCCTCGAAAACCTCGAGTTTTTCGCCTCCCTCTACAAAAAGCGTGCACGAAGCCCCCGGGAGCTCCTGGCACTCGTGGGGCTCGAGGCCGAGGCCGACAAGAGGGTTGCCGCTTACTCCAAGGGCATGAAGAGCCGCCTCAATTTCGTAAAGGCCCTCTCCCATGGCCCCGAGCTTCTCTTTCTCGATGAGCCGACTTCCGGCCTCGACCCTGCCAATGCCCGTATCATGAAGAACATCATACGCGCCGAGCGCGATCGGGGCGCTGCGGTCATCCTTACCACCCACAACATGCACGATGCCGCCGAGCTCTGCGACCGGGTCGCCTTCATCGTCGATGGGGAAATCCGGGCCCTGGACAACCCGCGCGCTTTGGTCATGTCCAAGGGGGCCGCCCGTATCGACTACTCCTGGTTTGAAGACAGCGAAGGCGGCACCCGACGCGAGGAATACGCGCATAGTGCCCTCGCAGAGAGCGGGAAGGACTCCCGCCTCCAGGACCTTGTGGCCCGCGGGGCCCTTGCTTCCATTCACTCAAGCGAGCCCACGCTGGAGGATGTTTTTGTCGAGGTAACGGGGAGGGCCCTTACATGAAGCGCTTCATATCACTGCTGATAGCTGATTGCCGCTTCCAGTTCCGCTACGGTTTTTATGCCCTGTATGCTTTCTTCAGTATCTTTTATGTCGTGCTCCTGCGCCTGCTCCCCGGCTTCACGCGCGACAGCGCACGAGCCCTCCTGGCCTTTTCGGACCCGGCCGCCCTCGGGCTCTTTTTTATGGGGGCCATCCTCCTCTTTGAACGGGGCGAGCGGGTTCACCCCTCCCTCGCGGTGAGCCCGGTGCGCGTCTTCGAATATGCCCTGTCGAAGGCCCTATCGCTCTCGATCATTTCACTCGCGGCGGGGATTGGCATAATCCTCGCCAGCGGGGGGAGGGTTGGCCCCTGGACTGTGGCGGGTATGGCCCTTGCGAGCATGCTCTTCTCCTCTGTGGGCCTCTTGATTGGTTCCCGTGCACAGTCGCTCAACGGCTATATCCTGCTCACGGTCCCCGCAGAACTCCTCCTCTTTGTACCCGCCGGCCTCTGGTTCTTTGAAGTTTTTGGCGACTGGGCCCTCGTCCACCCCGGGGCTGCTGCCCTCAACCTTGTCTCGGCCAGTCCGCGATACCCGACTGCAAGCTTCCTGTCTCTGGGCCTGTGGCTCGCCCTGGCGCTGGTCTTTGCACTCCCGGCTGCCGGCCGCATGCTGCGCGGGGAATCCCCGGGCGCAGATGAAGACGCCTCTGCAAGCCCGGAACCCATTCCTGTGGCCATAAAGCCGGAGGGCCTCGAATGATACTCCAGTCCTTCCGCCTCTTTTTGCGCCAAATTGTGGATGATGCCATGCTCGTCATGGTGCTGGTGGCCCCGGTGCTGGCGGCCTGTGCCTTCCGCTTCGGGATACCCGCCCTCGAGATGCTTCTGGTCGAATGGATTGGAAAGCCGGTCATTGCGCCCTGGTATCCCCTCGTCGATCTCTTTCTGGGCATATTGGCCCCGTACATGCTGCTCTTTGCCTCGACCATGGTGCTCCTCGAGGAGCGGGACGAGGGGCTCGCCGTCTATCTCGCCGTTACCCCGCTTGGGCGCAGGGGCTATCTCCTGTCGCGTCTTGTCCTGCCAGGCTTTCTGGCCAGCCTGTTCACCCTTGTCCTTGTCAGCTTTTTCTCTCTCGTTCCACTCTCCTTACCCGAACGCCTCGCCCTCTCTTTGGCGGCGACGGTCCTCGCCCTGGTCATGAGCCTCCTCGTATATGCCCTGGCCGGCAACCGCATCGAGGGCATGGCCCTCGCCAAGATATCTTCCATAATACTTTTGGGGGTGGTTCTGCCCTTTGTTACGAGGAGCCCTTGGCGCTATCTTGGCGGCTTCTTGCCCTCCTTCTGGCTGGGCGAGGCCCGTGTCGCCGGTGGCCTGCTTCCTGCGGCGGCTTTTGCGTTGGTGTCACTCTTGTGGCTCGGATTGCTTCTGCGCCATTTTTCCCGCCGAATGGCTCGGGGGTAGGCGGGCTGTAACTATCAGCCTTGACAATGATACGGTATTAAAACAGTATTGAAGCATGAAGATTGACCGGGAGAGCCAGAAGCCCCTCTACATGCAGATTCGCGACGGCCTGCGTGCCGAAATCGATGCCGGGGAGCTCGCCGCCGGGACGCGCCTTGCCACGGTTGCGGCCATGGCCGCGGATTACGAGGTGACGCCTGCGACCATTCGGCGGGCCATACAGGACCTTGTCTCGGAGGGGCTGGTAACGGCCCACGTGGGGCGGGGGACCTTTGTCGCCGGCGGCGGGCGGCTTGCGGAAACGCTTGCCGATATCCGCTCTTCATACGGCCCGCAAACGGCTACGGGATCTGCGGCTGCAGGATTTTCAGCTGCTGCCGCTTCACCGGCTTTGGCTGCGCCGACCCGTAACGGCGAGCGTGACAATCCCTCCCGGAATGCCTCGGCTGCCCGGGCAGCCAACCGCTTGCGCCAGAGTGTCGCGCGGGGGCTCAACGAGTTGGTGAATGCCGCCATGCGCCCCGGTGTTATCGCCTTTACCCGCGGGACGGGCGACCCGGACACCATTGCAGAGGGCACCCTTACGCGCCTGGTGCAGGCGGCCCTCGCCGGCGGCGAACGGGTCTTCCTCGATTATGGCGACCCGCGTGGACTGCCTGCCCTGCGCGAATCCATTGCCGCCCTCTATGCAAAACGCG
>CAZIRF010000067.1:0-9285 GCA_964541755.1 uncultured Spirochaetales bacterium
CCTGGCCAAGCGCGGCCGCGGCGAGATCCTCGACGTCATAACGACCATCGAGGCCGGCAGCGCCTCGCGTGCCGAGCTCCTGGTCGACCTCGCAGAGCGCGACGAGGGCCGCGAGCGTGGCATTACCACCATTATGGACGAGCTGCGCGACGAGACCCTGGGTATACCCGGCGCCGACCGGGTAAGCTTTCGTAAGGCCCAGTCCGGGCCGCCGGTGAGCGCCCCCATCGGCTACCGCCTGCGCGGCGACGACTACGACGCCCTCGCAGACGGCATCGCCGGCATCCGCGACATCATCGCGACCTACCCCGTCGCCTTCAACACGAGCGACAGCCTCGAGGCTGCGGCCCCCGAACTGCGCATCCGCGTCAATGAGGAGCACGCCGCCGCCAACGGTCTCTCTGTCCAGGCTCTGGGGGCCGCCATACGCGCGGCCTACGACGGCATCCCGGCGGGGGCGATCTTCCTGGACAACGAGGAGCTCGACGTCATCGTGCGCCTTCCCGCACAGGGCCCCATCGCCGCAGAGCCGGTTCCCGGGGCGGCAGACCGCGAGAGGACATCACCGCTGGCGCGCCTCGAAGCCCTCCAGTTCAGCACCCCCAGCGGGAAGAAGCTCCCCTTCTCGTCGGTGGCCAGCATCGAACTGGCCGACGGCCTCGCTTCCATCAAGCGGGTCGACGGCAAACGCGAGGCGAGCATCGAGGCAGACGCCTGCGACACCCGCCAGATCCCCGTCATCGACCGGGCCGTCGAACGCTGGTTCGACGAGGAGTTCAAGCCCCTCCACCCGGACATAGAGCTGGTCAAGGGCGGCGAGTTCAGCGAGTTTGCCGACCTCCTCGTGCAGATACTGCGCGTCTTCCTCCTGGGCCTCTTCCTTATCTACGCCATACTCGGCGCCCAGTTCAAGTCCTACACGCAGCCCTTCCTCATCCTTATCTCCATCCCCATGGCCTTCGCCGGGGTATTCCTCTACCTCGCCATCTCCAGCACCCCCTTCTCGACGACCGTCATGTACGCGGCCGTGGCCCTCGCCGGTATCGCCGTCAACGACACCATCGTCCTCATCGACTTCATCAACACCCGCCGCAAGGAGGGCAAGAGCATTGCCGATGCCGTCGTCGAGGCCGCCTCCACCCGCCTGCGACCCATCATGCTTACCTCGGTGACGACCATCGCCGGGCTCCTCCCCACCGCAATCGGCATTGGCGGCTATTCGGTCGTGTGGAGCCCCATGGCCAGCACCATCATCTTTGGCCTTGTGTTCTCGACCGCGACGGCCCTCCTCGTCATTCCGTCCTTCTACGGTCTCCTTTTCGACCGCAAAAAGCGGCGGATAAAAATGGTGGAGGCATAGGGAAGGGCGGGGGGAAGGCCTTCCCCCCCGGGCGCACGCCGCCCTGTCCCCGGCAGAGATCCTGCCGGGGACAGGCCTCTGTTGCGCCCTTCCCCCTTCGCCGGGGGCAGGCCATGACCCGAAGCCAAAGAGCCTTACGCCCAACAGGCCCCCGGACCCCCGGGCTTTTCAACCCCCTCTGGAGTCTGTCAAACCCGATTCCGGGTAATGACGAATTGAATGTTTTCTCCTATACTTCCGGCGGCTTGGAGCCTGTCAGCATCTGCCGGCTGCTTCGCGCCCAATTTGACAGTGTCGGAGGCCAGGATGAGGACAGTTGGAACGGTTGTACGGGGTATACGCACCCCGGTGGTGCGCAAAGGCGATGACCTCGTCTCAATCGTGGCAGAGAGTGTCTTGACCGCCTCGAAGAATGAGGGCTTTGGCTTGCGCGACAGGGATATCATCGGTATTACCGAATCGGTTGTCGCCCGTGCCGCCGGGAACTACGCCCCGGTCGAAGCCATCGCCAAGGATGTGCGCGCCAAGTTCGGCTGCGACAGCATCGGCGTCATCTTCCCCATCCTCTCCCGCAATCGCTTCGCCATCTGTCTGCGTGGCATCGCCATGGGTGTCAAGAAGATAGTCCTCATGCTCTCCTGGCCGGGGGACGAGGTGGGGAACCAGATTGTCGACGACGAAGCGGTTGAAAAGTCCGGGCTCAATCCCTGGAGCGATGTCCTGGACGAAAAGTCCTGGCGCGATGCCTTTGGCTCCCAAAAGCACCCCTTTACCGGGGTTGATTACGTCGAATACTACCGCTCGATTATCCGCGAGGCCGGCTGTGAAGTCGAGGTCGTCTTTGCAAACCAGCCCGAGGCCATCCTCTCCTACACGAAAGATGTCCTGGCCTGCGACATGCACACCCGCGAAAAGACCAAGCGGCGCCTGCGTGCGGCCGGGGCACGCACTGTTTTTTCCCTGGACAACATCCTCAACGCCCCGGTCGACGGATCGGGATACAACGAGTCCTGGGGGCTCCTCGGGTCGAACAAATCCACCGAGGACACGGTAAAGCTCTTCCCCAACGATTGCCAGGCCTTTGTCGACGCGGTTCAGACCCGCCTCCTCGAGGCGAGCGGCAAACACGTCGAGGTTCTCGTCTATGGCGACGGGGCCTTCAAGGACCCCGTGGGCAAAATATGGGAGCTGGCCGATCCGGTCGTCTCTCCCGCCTATACCCCGGGCCTCGAGGGAACCCCCAACGAGCTCAAGCTCAAGTACCTGGCAGACAACGACTTCGCCTCTTTGAGCGGGGCGGCCCTCAACGAGGCCATCCGCAACTCGATAGCGCAGAAGGCCGGCGACCTCAAGGGCTCCATGGCCTCCCAGGGGACCACCCCCCGCCGTCTTACCGACCTCATCGGTTCCCTCTGCGACCTTACCAGTGGCTCTGGCGACAAGGGCACCCCGGTCGTCCACATCCAGGGCTACTTCGATACCTTCGCCAGCGACAATTGATCTCCAGCCCGGCCAACCCATTTATGGCAGGGCCGGGTTCTTGTTCAATCGCAGGCCGGATGGACCGAACGAATATCGTCGAAAACGATAAAGGCCCCTTTGTCGTGACTTCTGGCGATTCGGGATATCTCGTTTGCACTTTTGCGTCTTACCTGAACAAAGAGGAGATGTACCTCTCCATCCCGCCCCCTGCCATCAAGGATGGTTACCCGAAATCCCTTGTTACGCAGGGTCTCTGCAATAGTGTCCCCTTCACGCGTAAAAATGCGTACTACCTGCTCGCCAACCTTGAAGAATCCCTCCAGTGTCATCCCCACCCAGGTTCCCGAAGCGAAGCCCAGTGCAAAGGCAATCGCAGTTAACGGGTCACTTACCTGAGCGAGTACACGCGAGACTGCGAAAATCCAGATTAAGGATTCGAAGAAGGCAATACCGAAGGCATGGAGCTTCTTCCCCCGGATAATCATGACATGTCGCAGGGTTCCAAGGGCGACATCGCAGACGCGTGCGAAGAAGACGATGAGGGCGGTGAGTAACGCAGAGAGGGTAAACACATAAACCTCCAGAGTTGATATGGGTGCAGTATGGGTATGCTGTCGGGGTGAACAGGGAATATACGCTTTCCGTACGGGAAGGGCAAATCTTCGTGCAGGCATTGCCTCCGTAACCTATACTCATAGCGGTATAAAAAGGAGGAAGTTCATGAGTGAATACTTGGGGGGGGATCCTTCCCGTTCCGGCTCCAACGATGAAGCGGCGCGTGCCGCACGGCTCAAGGTCATTGTCGACCGCCTTGCCTCCGGCGCAAGACCTGCCGATGTCAAACGCGAATTCCACGAGCTGATAAAAGGAGCTGACGCCGCCGAGGTCGCCGCCCTCGAGCAGGCCCTTATCGAGAGCGGCACCCCGGTCGAGGAGGTTCAGCGCCTCTGTGAGGTCCATGCCGATGTATTCCGCTCCGGGCTCGAGCGGGGCGCGCGCGAAGAGCGCATGCCGGGTCACCCGGTGCATACCTTCCAAGCGGAGAACCGCGAAGCCAAAAAGAGGCTCCGCGCCCTGTCTTTTTCCTCGCTGCGCAGCCTCTTGAGCCTGCGCCAGGCAATTGCGGAACTCAAAGCCATCATTACCCACTACGAGCGCAAGGAGAACCAGCTTTTCCCCTACCTCGAAAAGACCGGTTTTACCGGGCCCTCGAAGGTCATGTGGGGCAAACACGACGAGATTCGCGAGGTCTTCCGCGCCCTCGACCAGGCTTTTGCAGACGCAGACCTGCGGCGGGTGCGCGCCCTTGCGCGCGATCTGTCGAAGCGCATGCGCATGATGATCTTCATGGAAGAGCGCATCCTCTTTCCCAACGCCCTCAAGCGCCTGTCCGCCGTCGACTGGGCGGCCATTCGCCGTGGCGAGGACGCCATCGGCTTTGCCTGGGTCAAGCCCGGTGCCGAGTGGGACCCGGCCCTCGCGGGGGCGGCCCCAGTGGTCGCCGCTCCTGCGGCAGCCGCTCCTGTGGCCGCTGGCGCGGGAGCCGGAGCGGGCGGTTCCGGAGCGAGGGCCTCCGGCCTCTACAAGAACTTCGAGGCGGCTATCGCGCGCAAGGCGGCCGGCGCGGACGCGCCGGCTCCCGCCACAGACCCCGGAATACCGGGTGCGGGTGGAACTATCAGCAGGGATTCTTCCATTCCCCTTTCTGAAGGGGCCCTCCCCTTGGACGTCCTTGACCGCATTCTGACCATGCTGCCGCTCGACCTCTCCTTTGTCGATGCGGAAGACCGCGTGCGCTACTACTCCGACTCGCCGCACCGGGTTTTCCCCCGCAGCCCGGCCATAATCGGGCGGGAGGTACAGAACTGTCACCCGCCCAAGAGCGTCCACATCGTCGAGCAAATACTTGCGGCCTTCAAGGCGGGCGAAAAGGACAGTGCGGATTTCTGGATCGAGATGGGCGGCCGCTTTATCCATATAAGCTATAAAGCGGTGCGTGACGATGCCGGTGCCTACCTCGGTTGCCTCGAGATGAGCATGGATGCCACGGATCTTCGGGCCTTGACCGGGCAGCGGCGTCTCTTGGACTGGTAGGAAGCGCGCGTGAAGCAGGAACCCGTCCCCATGAATACCTACCTCGCCGATTCCCCCTTTGGCTGGGCCCTGCACGAGGTTATCCGCGACGAGGCGGGAAAAGTGGTGGATTATGTCTTCCGGAAGGTAAATCCGGCCTTCGGGGAGCTCACCGGGCTCATACCGGCAGAGATCGAGGGCAAGCGGGCTACCGAGGTCATCCCCCACCTGCGCGACGGCGACTTCGACTGGGTCGATTATTATGGGCGCCTGGCCCTGGAAGGCGGGAGCGAGCTCATCGAGCAGCATGCCGAGGCCTTGGGGCGCTGGTACATGGTTCACGCTTGGTCGAAGGGCGACGGATTTTTCACCACCCTCTTTTTCGATGTCACCACCATGCGCGAGCAGTCCGAAGAGCTCGCGGGCTTTTTTCAGGTCAACCTCGATCTCCTGTGTATAGCCGATACCGATGGTCGCTTTATCAAGGTAAACCCCCAATGGGCGTCGGTCCTGGGGTACTCGGAGGATGAGCTCGAGTCGCGCTACTTCCTCGATTTTGTGCACCCGGACGACCTCGAAGCGACCCTGGAGGCGATAAAGGAGCTCTCCGCACAGAAGGATGTCCTCAACTTCGTCAATCGCTATCGCTCGAAGGACGGGGCTTATCGCTGGATAGAGTGGCGCTCCCACCCGCGCGGGAAGCTCATTTATGCCGCGGCGCGGGACATCAGTGCGCGCAAGGCGTCGGAGGAGTTCATCGAGACTCACAGCCGTATGCAGGACCTGCTTATCCGCTTGTCGACCCGCTTCATCAATGCCCCACACGATGAGGAGGCCGTTGTCATCAACGAGGCTTTGGCCGAGATCGGGCGTTTCGCCGGAGCGGATCGGGCGTACATCTTCTCCTATGACCATGAAAAGCGCCTCCTGTTCAACACATACGAGTGGTGTGAGGAGGGGGTGGAAGCGCAAATCGACAAGCTCCAGAACATCTCCTGGGACGATGCGCCGGAGTGGCTTGAACGCCACTTCGCCGGGCAGAACATGGTCATAGAGGGTGTGCAGGCCCTTCCGGCAGGATCCCTTACCCGCCGCATCCTCGAAGACCAGGGGGTTGTGAGTCTTATCGCCGTTCCCCTCATGGACCGTGGAACGGCGGTCGGGTTTTTGGGCTTCGATTCGGTCAATATAGTCCACCTCTATTCTGAACGTGAGACGGTCATACTCACGATGTTTGCGGGCATGTTGGTGAATCTCATGAAGCGCTGTGCCCTCGAGGAGAGCCTCGTCGAGTCAAAGGAAGAGGCTGATAGAGCAAGCCGCATCAAGGCGGAGTTTCTCGCAAACATGAGCCATGAAATCCGTACCCCCATGAATGCCATCAGCGGTTTTGGTCGGCTCCTGGCCGACCACCGCGAGCTTCCCGCAGACGCATTGAGTCTGGTTCAAAAGATAAACAGTTCATCCCGCCTCCTTCTGGGCATTATAAACGACATTCTGGACTACTCGAAAATTGAAGCGGGCAAACTGGAACTGGACCCGTATCCTTTTTGCTTGAGTGATATCGTCGAGCAGTTGACGAGCCTCTTCGACGACAGCGCCCGTGCAAAGGGGCTCGATTTTGTCATCGAGCAATCCCCCGACATGCCGGACACTCTCATGGGGGATGCCCTGCGCCTTATCCAAGTCCTCGTCAATCTCCTGGGGAACGCCATCAAGTTTACGCAGAAGGGCCGTGTTGTCCTGCGTGTTTCCACCTGCCGTGACGGCTTTGAAGCGGCCGGGGTGGGGACGCCGGGGGCAGGGCCCGGGGAAGGAGCGGATTGCAGCGATATAAGCCCGGCGGCACAGACCGGGACTGGCGCTTATTGTGTCGATGTAAACCCCGCGGCACAAATTGGAAATGCCACAGAGTGTGACGATGTAAGCCCCGCGCCACAATCCGGCACCACGGCCCCTTCTTTGCGTCTGGTCTGTTTCGAGGTCTGCGATACCGGGAGGGGCATACCCCCGAACGAGCTGTCCCGTCTTTTTACCGCCTTCTCGCAGGGCGACACCTCGACTACCCGCAAGTTCGGGGGTACCGGGCTGGGGCTAGTCATTGCGAGCCGGCTTGTCGAGGCCATGGGCGGCCGCCTGCGGGTGGACTCTGTCTGGGGCGAGGGGAGCCGTTTCCACTTTTGTGTGCCCCTCCTGCCCCTTGCTCCGGAGCGTTTGGCTACGTCCTCGTCCCCGAATTTGTCCTGTGAAGACCTTGAGCGCCTGTCTCTGGAGTTCATCGACCGCCGCGCCCAGCTCCATGCCCCGTCAAAACAGCTTCCCGATCTTTCGGGCTATCGCCTGCTCCTCGTCGAGGACAACGGATTGGGCCGGGAAGTTGCCATGCGCCTCCTCTCGAAAACCGGCGCCCGCATCGATGTCGCGGTCAATGGCCAAGAGGCCGTTGACCGGGCCGACCCGCGCAAGCATGACCTCATCCTCATGGACATCCAGATGCCGCTGATGGACGGCTACGAGGCGGCCAGCCGCATCCTCCTCGAACACCCGGGGCTTCCGGTTGTGGCCCTTTCTGCCGCTGTTACCGAGGAAGACCGGGCTCAATCGCGTGCCGGCGGCATGGTCGACCACCTCGCCAAGCCCATGGACGAGGCGGCCCTTGCGAATTTGTTCGAGCGCATTCTGCTCTCCGGCAGGCGGCCGGTGGACAAAACGCCCGACCCTGCCGGCCCCCTGGTCACTTCGACAGATAAACTGCCCGAACACGGCGCCCCCTATCAGACGAATTCTTCCTCCTCTTTCCCCGGTTTTGACCAATCCCTTCCGGCCCGCCTGGCGGGGAGCGAGGGGGACTTCGAGTACTCGATTCGCGCCCTCTTCCGCGAGCAGCTGGAGAACGACTTCAAGGGGCTCCCCGCCCTCCTTTCGGGGAATCCGTCGCCGGGCAGCATGGAGCATGAAGCCGCATTGCAACAGGCGCATGCACTCAAGGGGGTCGCTGGTGCGGTCCTTGCCACCCATCTGGCAAGTAGCGCTGGCGAGGCCGAAGACCTCTTGCGAAAGGGCGCCCCCATCCCCGATGCCCTGGCCGGAGAATTTCACTGTGCAATGGCCGAGGCCCTCGGCAGCCTGTACCGCATGCTGGCCGGACGCCCGACCAGGCCGGATCCCGCCCTCTCAGACGCCCCCACCGCCCCTGGCGCTCCTCCGTCAGCCCCCCCGGCGGGAGGTATTACCCAAACGCGAGCTCGCACCCCGCCGGAAGACCGTACTCCAACGGGCGGCGTCCCCTTGGCTGGCGGCCGCGCTCCGGCGGACGACCTGCTTTTACTGGAAAACAACGTGGACAGCCCCTGGCTGGGCCTCGAAGCGCCGCCCTCGATACTCGTTGTTGACGATCAAGCCATAAATGCCGCAAGTCTCTCCCGCATTTTGGGCGGCGATTCCCGTGTTGCCCAGGCAGACAGCGGCCGTGCCGCGCTTGCGTATATCGGGGACCACGGCCCCCCGGATATCATCCTCCTCGATATCTCCATGCCCGAAATGGACGGTTACGAGCTCTGCTGCCGCCTCAAGGCCGAGCCGGAAACACGCGACATTCCGGTCATCTTCATTACCGCCCGCGGCGACCCTGAGGACGAAGAGAAGGGCTTCCGGATGGGGGCAGCCGACTACATTGTCAAACCCTTTCACGAGACCGTGATTCGTGCTCGCGTGCGCAACCAGCTGCGTTTGAAGCGGAATTCCCAGGCTCTGCGCGATATTGCCCTGCGTGACGGCCTTACCGGGATACCCAACCGCCGCTCTTGGGACGAACGCTTTGATGTCCTATGGCGCCACACCCTGCGAAATGCTACCCCGGCCGCCGTATTCATGGTCGACATCGATCACTTCAAGGCCTTTAACGACAATTACGGCCACGGCGACGGGGATGAATGCCTGCGCGCAGTAGCCGCAACCCTCTCCAAATCCCTGCTTCGCCCCCTCGAGCTCGTCGCCCGTTATGGCGGCGAAGAGTTTGCCGCCTTTCTGCCCGAAACCGACACTGTCGGGGCGGTTCAGGTGGCAAAGCGCATGCTCGAAGCCGTTCGGGCCCTTGCCATCCCGCACCACTTTTCCTCGGCTGCGCAGGTCGTTACTGTGTCGATCGGTATGGCCTGCTGTGAACCGGGCCCTGCAGCAAAGGAGTTTTCTGGTATGGTCGCGCGGGGTATTCCGGCTGCTGATGTTCTAAAATTGGCCGATGCTGCTCTGTATAGGGCCAAGGCTCTGGGGCGAAACCGAATGGAGTGTGAAAATCTGAACCTTATTTAGTAATCAGAAGCCTGCAGGTGGCGAAAATTGAGGCAATCCTCCGTACTAAGGGGTATGGA
>CAZIRF010000068.1:0-8268 GCA_964541755.1 uncultured Spirochaetales bacterium
GGCGTGTCTACCAATTCCACCACCGCCGCAGCTGATGTCGAGACTATAGCCAAAAGAAAAAAAAATGTCAATCGTGCAGCAATATTTTGGGGCTCGTTGTTTTTAAACTGCCTTGAAGGAAATACACTCCACAAGGACGGTATTCTGGCCGAAAATGGAATTACCATGAAAGCTTCATACACCCTATCCCTTCCCAATCGTCTTTATTCGCCATTGCTGGCCACCATCCTGCTTTTATCTTCCTGCCTGAGCCTTGGACAGCAAAAACAAGAAGAGGAACCGACCTTTTGGAGCCTGCTCGACGCCGGCGACACCGAAGGCGCCCGACAGCTCTTTATGGGCAGGGAAAACATCGACACAACCGATTCAGAGGGCAGAACGCCACTACACGCCGCCATCGAATTGGATAACGAAGCACTCGCCCAATTCCTCATAAGCATGGGAGCCCCCCTTTCCACCCTCGACAGCAACAAGCGCAGCCCCCTGGACATCGCCTGCATGCGTGGGAATATCAATACAATGCGCCTCCTCGCCGAAGCAGGCGCAGATATCTTGCTGGAGGGAGCGCTCTCGATGACACCCTTCGACTATGCGCTTGAAGGGCTGGCGACAGAGGGGCGCTTGTCGACCCTCGAAGCGCTCATTACCCCCGAAAACATCAATACACGCGATGAAGGCGGAAGAAACCTCCTTCAACGTGCCGTTCTCAAGGGCAAGAAGACCGCGGTGGAACTCCTCCTCGAGAAAGGGGCCGACCCGGCTCTTGTCGACAAAGCCGGAAAAACAGCCCTCGACAGTGCTTGGTTGCGAACCGACAGTGAAATTCACGCAGAAATTGCCGAATTACTCATTCAAAAAGGAGCCCGCAGCGACAAACCCGGCTTCGCCTGGTTTTTACCCGCTGTTCGAAGCGCCAACTACAATGTGCGCCTTGAAGACGGTCTCACCCCCCTTCATTTTGCAGCCAAAAACGGCTATGACGGATATATCAGCTTCCTCATTTCTCGCGGAGCAGACATAAAAGTAAAAAACTCGGCGGGTTCAACGCCCCTTCACGAGGCAATACGCGCGGGGCACTTGGGCGCAGCCAGATTACTGATCAACGCCGGATCCGATGTCAACACCCGCGATGCCAAAGGAAATACCAGCATGCACCTTATTATGCCGCTTCAAACACGGGAAGAAGGCATGCGACTACTCCTGGAAAAGGGCGCCAACCCCAATACCAAAGACAACTTTGGAGATGCGCCCATTCACATTGCCCTGCGCCTCAACATGAGTACCGAGATTCTCACGCTCCTCTTGTCCCATGGAGCCGATATAAACTTGCGCAATTCAAGCGGGCAGAGCCCGCTCCACACCGCCATAGAACTCGCGCGAAAAAAACACATTCCCACCCTCCTCGAGCAGGGGGCTGATATTTTTGCGACCGATATCAAGGGGATAACCCCCTTTGATCTTGCGATCGGGAAGGGCCGCGAACTTACAAAAACGCTCCTTACCGAAAAAAACATCACAAGCAGCGACAACCGTGGCAACACCATTCTGCACATTGCTCTCGAAGCCAAGGCCCCGGGGGAAATCATTCGTCTTCTCCTCGAAGAGGGCGTACCCATATCTTCGCGTAACAAACAGGGCGAGACGGCCCTCCACATCGCCGTACGGGACAATCACAAAGAAGCCGGAGAACTCCTTATACTCAATGGAGGAGACCTCTTTGCAACCGACGCGAACGGTATCAACCCCATCAATATTGCGGCCTTTTCCAAGACCGGCTTCCCCGACTGGATTCTCAATTCGGTGAGCATGGAGTCCCGCGACGGCCAGGGGAACAGCATTCTTCACTATATGGCAAACTGGCGTAGGGATGAACTCATTCCGGTCCTCATAGCACGCGGGATGAGCGCCGATATGCGCAATGCAACGGGAGAAACGGCATTGTTTGCCGCCGTAAAAGGAGATTCGCCCTCGACCGTCGAAGTACTCCTTGATGCAGGGGCAAATCCTCTCGCACGGGACAGTTTGGGCAATTCGGCCTTGCACGCAGCGGTGCGCTGGAACGCACGGGAAGCCGCAATTACCCTGATGGACAAAGGAATAGATATCAATGCCCGCAACATGAGCGGCAAGACAGCCCTGCACGAGGCCATCCGCCTGGGCATGAGCGATCTGGAAATGATACTTGTAAACGCGGGGGCGGATTTTGAAGCGAGAGACAGTCTGGGTAACACGCCCCTGTTCGAAGCGGTGAACGCCGGCCTCGCCGCCCCCGTGGAAAGACTCCTGGAAGTTGGGGCAAACCCCTCGAGCAGAAATACCGCTGGAGACACCCCCCTGCATCAGGCAGTCGCATTGGGCCGGAGCGACATCATTACCCTCCTCCTCGCCAGAGGGGCTTCCATACATTCCAAAAATGCAACGGGAGTCACCCCCTTTACCCTCTCACTCATGGCCAATCAAGCGCTCTCAACAGTCCTCCTTACCAAAGATCGTCTCATGCAAACGGATGATGAGGGCAACAGCCCCCTGCACCTTGCGATAAAAGAGGGCGCCAGTGTCGAACTGGTCAAAGAATTGATCAAGATGGGCGCACGCGTCTGGGACCCCGACGCACGGGGAAAGACGGCTATTCGTATCGCAGTAGAAAAAGATATGCGCGATCAAGTTCAAGCATTAAGTGCCGCCGGGGCCAATATCTTTACCAGTGCAGAAGATGGTGAGTCTGCACTCTCTCTCGTGCTTAAAAAGGATCTGTCATGGTTGAAGGCCCTTTTTCTTGAAGGAGATATAAAGAGCCGCGACGAACTGGGAAATACGGCCCTGCACTATGCCGCCTACAAAGGCTCCCCCGAGCAAATACTCTATCTTCTGGAAGCCGGGGCAGATACCAACACGCGAAATGTAGCGGGAGAAACCCCTGCAGATCTCGCACGCCGCTGGAAAAAAGGGGATAACGAAACCCTTCTCTTGAAGAAATAGGTCGACCAACAGACAAGCAAAGCGCAGCATTTAAAAAGCCCCCGGTATCGCAGGATACCGGGGGCTTTTTGCTACGCAAAAAAGTATTGCACAATATGTGCGTACAAAAATCAGCGGTGTTCCGACTCTCTTTTTTTGTGATCTGCCTCGAGCTTGCTCTGCCATATTTCTGCTTTTTTCTTTATTTGCTCGGCTTCATCCCGTTCCCCCAAAAGCACATGAATACGTCGCAGGGCAAGGAGATATGAAATTGCGAGTTTGAAATCGTCAATGCGGTTGGTTGAAACCTCATACTTTTCGCGATATCGATCAGCTGCTTGCAAGAGAAGCTTCTTGATGGAGCGAAGGTGATAGACATAGGTCTCGTAGTATTCGGATCGCGGATCAAGATTTTGTACAGCACTCTTCAAGTCGTAGAGATTCTTTGCCACGGTGGCAAAACGCCCTTCTATTTCAACGAAAGCCCACTTCCACTTGGTATTTTCGCCATAGGCATCCATCAGCATACGAATGGTAAGCCCCATCTTCCGAACCAATTCATAGCGCTTGGTAGCATCAATAGTGGAAATACGTGCCAGATTTTCCTCATAGTCGGAAAACGGTACATCGACAAATGGACTCACCACCTCTTCAAGATAGATAATGGCCTTGTAAACAGTCTTTCTTGCATCATTCAAGGCCTCTTCATTCTTGATTCCCAACATTGACCAGGAAATTCCATGAATCACCATATAAATTGATGCAAGGTTGAGCATCTCGTCGACAAGATTGAGTCGCATATGGGGAGCCCCGGCCTCATCACGCTCCAGTACCTGTAACAGACTCTTTTCGCGTAACAGGAAGGCATTAGCCGCCTCACGATAGCTTTTTGCTTTCTCCTGATACAGGAGACGGTCTTCATTACTTATGCGGGCCATGGTTCCCCCTGTCTATGGTCATGGTTGATATCGCGCGAGCAACTCGTCGGCATGGGCCAACGCAGCCTGTGCTATGGCATCGCCAGAGAGCATCCGTGCGATCTCTTCCCTGCGAGCCACGGTGTCGAGGGTCTCAATGACCGTGAAGGTGCGCTCCCCTTCAACTTTTTTCGACACTTTGACATGATTATCGGCACGAACGGCAATTGTTGCCAGATGCGTTATACAAAATATTTGTTTTTGTGTACCCAATTCGGCCAATTGGTCGGCAACTGCAAGCGCAACCTCTCCGCCAATTCCGGTATCTATTTCATCAAAGACCATGGTCTCTACCGAATCGGCAGCCGCCAGCACCGTTTTGATTGCAAGCATGAGGCGGGAGAGCTCACCGCCACTGGCAACCTTGCGCAAAGGTTTCGCCGGTTCCCCCTGGTTCGCCGAGACGAGGAACTCAATGTCGTCGGCTCCGGATTGGCCAAATACCCTGTGGTCATTTCCTTTGGTCTTGTCCAGCATTGAAACGGCAAATTGGGCCTTGGACATCCCCAATCGGCGCAATATCTGTGTTATTTGCGCAGACAAACGTTCAGAGGCCTCTTTACGCGCAGCTGACAGAGCGCCCGCTCGAGAAACAAGTTCACGCTCTTTATTGGCAAGGGATGATTCAAGACGGGAACGATCGGCATCCATGTGTTCAAGGGCCTCATATTCACGCTCTGCCTCTTGCCGCCAAGAAAGAATTTCATCCTCATGAGCCCCGTACTTCTTTTTAAGCTTGAACAGGGCTGCAAGCCGTTCCTCAATTTCCTCGAGACGGGCTGGATCATAGACCAACTTCTCCTGATACGAGCGCAGCTGATCGCAGGCATCTTCATACTCGTAATAGAGGTCCGAAAAACGCCGTGAAATCCCCGAAAGAGATTCATCAATACTGATAGCCTGTTCCAGCTGAGCCTTCACCTTGCGCAGACTATCCAGTGCGGCGGCCTCTCCGTCAAAAGAATGAGCAGCGGCGGCATTCACGATGATCGCCAGTTTCTCGTAACTTGCCAGGCGATGGGCCTCGGCCTCAAGCTCCTCGCTCTCGCCACGGCGCACATTGGCAGCGTCTATCTCCTGTATTCCAAAGGTCAAGAGTTCAAGTCGTTCTGCCCGCCCCTTTTCCTCCTGTCGCATTTCCTCAAGAGACTTGCGTAACTCGCTCACCTCTTGAAAGAGGCGGGAATAGGTTGAAACATCCTCCACTATACCGGCAAATGCATCCAAGTACTGTCTATGAATATCCGTCTTCATGAGTGATTGATGCTCATGTTGACCATGTATATCAAAAAGCACGGCGGTAAGCATGGCAAGCTCGGCCCGGGCCACCGGCACACCCTGTACATAGGAAGAACTGCGTCCCCCCGCCTTGAGGACGCGGCGCAGGTTAATCCTGCCATCATCGATTTCGATATCGTGGGTTTCGAGCCATTCCAGGGCCTCGGTATTTGTTGAAGCTATCGATATGATTGCAGAGACACTGGCTTCTTCGGCACCAGTGCGAATGGCATCGGCGTCGGCTCGTCCCCCCAATAAAAAATCCAAGGACCCAACGATAATTGACTTACCCGCTCCGGTCTCACCGGTCAAGACATTGAAGCCATCGGAAAAACAAACCGTTAATTCATCTATAAGGGCGTAGTCTTTTATAAGCAGTTCTTCAAGCATCGGGCCCCCCCGACCAATTGAGCTTCGATCGCAATGCGGTATAAAAGGCAAAGCGATCGGACTCGACCAGACGTGCTTGATGGACACTTCGACATACCAAGATACGATCGCCTTCTTCAAGACCAACCACTTCCTGCCCATCGAGAGTCATCAGTACAGCACTTCTCTGTTCATATTCTATATCGATATGCAGAGCTTCCTCTGCCGGTATAACAAGGGGCCTGTTGGAAAGCGTAAAGGGACAAATGGGGTTTATGATCAGGGCTTGCATTTCCGGGTCAAGGATGGGCCCGCCGGCAGCCACCGAATACGCTGTTGAGCCAGTCGGTGTCGCACAGATAAGTCCATCCGAACGGTAATTCCCAAAACTCACCGTATCACTGCCAACGGCGAGCCTGATAATCTTGGAAATACCGGAGGAACTCACAACGACATCATTGAGGGCTGTCCAAGGGCCAGACATGTTACCGGCTCGAAGGACGCGTACTTCGAGCATCATGCGCGATGAAACGGGGCAATCTCGCGAGATCCAGCGTGAAAAAATCGGTTCCCACTCATCACGGCCAACACTGGCAATAAAGCCCAGCGTTCCCAAGTTAACTGGAATAATGGGAATATTTCTGGGAGCAAGACTCCTGGCCGCATAAAGAACAGTGCCATCCCCCCCCAATGAAAAAGCGAGGTCAAAATGACCGGGATCAATTTCCCGTTCCGGCTTCCCCTCGAAACTGTGACATACAACCCGATGCCCTCGCGCTTCAAGCTGCATTGCAATATCCTTCATAAGTGATCCGGCCGAATCCTTGTGAAGGTTTACGAGCATCAAAACAGAGAGTGGCTTATCCATGGAAGACCTCAAGGCAAGCTAGCCAATACCTTGGAAATTTTCGCAATCTCGGTCTGTTTGAGACGTGGGTAAAGGGGGAAGCGCACGGTACGCAGTATAAGAGAATTGGCATTGGGACAATGAGACGTCTCCAGTGGGTGAACTGCCAAAACTGTGTCATCAAAAGCCGCCTCTACACTCACTTCTTTTCGTGAAGCATACTGCTTCACATCCTTGAGCCCCGTCTCGAGAACGAGAGCAAAGGTATAGTTATTGTACTCCGACTCCCCCTGTTGAACCAGCGATCGATGCCGGGTTCTGGCAGAAGCCTGTCGAAATATCTTGGCAATTTCACGGCGGCGCCCACGATTCTTTTCGTCCTCACGAAACTGAACCCAAGCAAGAGCCGCATTCATATCCGGCAGCAGGTACTCCATCGGTAAATCTTTGAATTGCCTTAAAACAGAAGCTTCCCTCTTGTTCATCGCATACAAGAGTGCGCCCCCACCCGCTGTGAGTATATCACGTTCTTCAAGAGCCAAGATGGAAAGAGAGGCAAAAGAACCGGATCGTTTCTCGAGCCAATGGCTGCCATAACTGCGTGAACAGTCCTCAATTACGGGAATACCCAACTCAATCAAAGCCGGAACATCGGGAACATAGCCCAGCGCATGATGTACGACAATTGCCCCTGTCTGTGGGCTTAAAACGGCCTGTACAGACTCCACGGTCAACTGAGCGCCCAATTCATCTACATCAGCATATATCGGGATATATCCCGCATCACATATCACACAGTAATAGTACGAGGGAGAAAGGGCAGAAATGACAACTTCGCAGCCGGAAGGGAGAGAAAGAGCCTTCAATGCATAATATAGCGCCATTACCGGGCTTCTCAATGCAATACAGTGCTCATACCCTATCAGTTCCCTCGCATACTGTATCAACTTCTGAGCCTGTTCACCGGGGCCAATGCGCTCCTGAACCATAGTTGTCAAAACGGCGTCCATCTCCTTACGCCGTATAGTGGGAGAAAACGAATCAATTTTCATGCGACATCCTTTGAAAGGGGCAGGCTGATAGCTCCAGAGAGCAGTGACGGGAATACAGCCTGTATACACACGTTACGATACCATCGGGTCATGGCAGAGGGCAAGAGATGCACGAAACCCCTATGAGCATCAACGGTGGAGTTCGGTAATTTTCTGTAGTTCTCGAGGATTGAAGAGCCGACGAATGTCCAAGATGATGAGATAGCCCTGTTCCTGTCGTACAACACCCTGAATGTACTCAGCTCCAATACCGGTTATCATCTGTGGCGGCGGCTGAATCGTCTGGGGATCTATGGTAACCACTCGGGAAACCTTGTCTATAATGACACCCAGCTTCATCCCGTCAATATCGATAATGATAAAACCGGAGAGGAGCTCCTCGTCTTCGCCCACAACCATTTTCTTGATGTGAAACCTGCGGTGCAGGTTGATTATCGGGATAATTTCACTTCGAAGATTGAATATACCTTCGACATATTGGGGGGCATTCGGTATGGGGCGTACATCCTGTACCCGAACGATCTCCTTGACATCCATGATATCTATGCCATAGAGCTCTTCACCCAACTGGAAGGTGACAAGCTGATACTGGTTGTTGCTCTCTGTCATCTGTTCTCCCCTGTCAGAATACTGTACTATCAATTTGCCGTTTCTTCAAGCTTGATACATATTAGAACATATCACAAGCATGAAATGCAAATTATTCCGATACATGAAGATACCAAAAGGACAAAAAAAAGCCTGGCGACTACCTACTTTCCCACCCCTTTGAGAGGCAGTATCATCG
>CAZIRF010000069.1:0-8246 GCA_964541755.1 uncultured Spirochaetales bacterium
TGGAATGTTAATCGTATTTCTTCTTCAGAAGGCCTAATTTTGCAAGAGGCTCAATTGCCAAGAATTATCTGAAAGAAGAAGAAATAAAGGATCTAAACGAGATTGTCACCATGTACCTCGATTATGCAGAACGACAGGCTCGCAAAAGAAGAACTGTCACCATGGAAGAGTGGTCTGACAAACTTGATGCCTTTCTGAAGCAGAATGAAGAAGAACTCCTCACACATGCAGGTACAATAAAGTCTGAAGTAGCCAAGAAGATTGCTGAAGAGCGATATGATGAATTTGACAAAAAGCGGAAGATAACAGAAGCAAAAAAAGCAGATGAAGAAGATTTAAAGGAATTGGAGGAGATGGAAAAGAGGCTGCTTAATAATAAAGACGGTAAGGGCAAATCATGAAAGAAACAGCCTCCCAAGTACATCATACAACAGCGGCTATATGGTTCCGCTTCGCTTCACCCAAATTTTTGCTCCACTGCGTTCCGCAAAAACTTCATATAGCCGCGAAACGTTATCAGCAAAAAGGAGAACCAATATGGAAAAAATCCTGTCCATTTTTATTTTTACGATTGTCCTCATGGCTTGTGCAACTTCAAAATTGGATTTTAATACTGATGTCTGGAAAGACCCGGAATCTTATAAATACAGGGCAAAAGATATAACAGAGCGACAGAAAATGCTGGAAGCAGTATTGGAACTTGTTAATGGTAAATCCAAGAATGAAATTATAGATTTGCTGGGACATGGTGAAGATTTTGGTTACTTCAAAGCTTCTGGTAGGGATTTGATCTACATATTGGGTCCTGAGCGATCTTTTATCAGTATTGATAGCGAGTGGCTCCTGTTGTGGTTTGATCAAAATAATATTTTGGAGAGATATGAAATCTGCTCCGATTAAGTCTTGAAGGACCTAACGAGTACTTCCCTGTTTTGTGTGGGTAATAAAGTTTGTCAAACGATATCCCCAACAGGATTTGAATGCCATCTTCAATTAGATAGGGTATGTCATCTATCTTGACTGATAGGGTTTCAACATGCGTAAAGCGGGCTATGGCGTGAGCGTCCTTGCCGATTGCATCACGAGTTATGACAAACGAAAGATCGATGAGATGCTGCGCTATTACGAGGGGAAGGGGGGCAAGACTATCAGCCTTGATGATCTTTCTTCTTGATACTCTTCCTGCCTATACCAAAGCCGATATAACGGGTACCATGGTCCTATCCCGCCTTAAGAAAGCACTATAGGACTATTGATTGACCCACACCGATGCCAGTAATCCCTCGATACGCAATATTGCGATAATTGCCCATGTTGACCATGGGAAAACCACCCTTGTCGATGCCATGTTCAAGCAGTCGGGCGTGTTCCGCGAGGGGCAGGCTACCGAAGAGCGCCTTATGGACAGCATGGACCTGGAGAAGGAGCGCGGCATAACGATTGCCGCCAAGAACTGCTCGGTTGTCTGGAAGGACGTCAAGATCAATATCCTGGATACACCGGGCCATGCCGATTTTGGCGGCGAGGTCGAGCGGGCCCTGTCCATGGTCGACGGGGCCATACTCTTGGTGGATGCATCGGAAGGGCCGCTCCCCCAGACCCGCTTTGTCTTGAACAAGGCCCTGGAGCGAAACCTTACCATAATCGTGGTGATCAACAAGATTGACCGCCTCGATGCCCGCATAGCCGAAGTCCTTACCGAGGTCTACGACCTCTTTATCGATTTGGGTGCGAACGACAAGCAGGTGGACTTCCCCCTGCTCTATGCCATCGGCCGCGACGGCATCGCCATGCCTTCCCTTGAAGAACCCGGTACCAACCTCCACCCGCTCATGGATGCCATTATACGGGATATCCCGGCACCCACCTATACGTCCAGCGAACCCTTCCAGATGATGGTATCGGACCTCTCCTATTCCAATTACTTCGGCCGCCAGGCGGTGGGCAAGGTCATCAACGGATCTGCCCGCTTCAAGGACCCCATGGTCTGCATCGGCGAGGGCGGCGTTACCCAAAACCTCAATATTTCCAAGCTGCACAGTTACGCGGGTGTCAAACTCGTGGAGACTGATATTGCACAGAGCGGCGACATCATCGTGCTTTCCGGCATCGAGAATGTACATATTGGCGATACAATCTGCACCCGGGATGCCCCCAAGGCCTTGAAGCGCATCGCCATCGACGAGCCGACGGTTGCCATGCGCTTTTATGTGAACAGTTCGCCCCTGTGCGGCAAGGACGGCAAGAACGTCCAGGCCATGAAGCTCTACGAGCGCCTTCGCAAGGAGACCCTCAACAATGTGTCCATACAGGTGGAAGAAGCCAAAGAGGGCGGCGGCTTTATCGTTCGCGGGCGCGGCGAGTTCCAGATGGTCATACTTATCGAGACCCTGCGCCGGGAAGATTTCGAAGTCTGTGTAAGCCGGCCCGAGGTTATCTACAAGTACGAGAACGGCAAGAAGCTGGAGCCCATCGAAAAACTCTTCGTCGAATGCAACGAAGCCTTCGCCGGGGTTGTTACCGAAAAGCTCTCCATGCGCAAGGGGCGCATGCTCACCTATACCTGCCACGACGGTGACCGCGTCCACCTGCAGTTTTCCGTACCCTCCCGTGCCCTTATCGGCTATCGCGATACCTTTTTGACCGACACCAAGGGAACGGGGATCATGAACTCCTACCTTGAAGGCTATGAGGAGTACCGCGGGGATTTCAACGACCGCTTTACCGGTTCCATAGTCTCCGATCGCAGCGGCAAGGCCGTCACCTACGGCCTCTTCCACCTTGAACCCCGCGGCAGGCTCTTTGTCGTTCCCGGTGACGAGGTCTACGAGGGCATGGTGGTGGGCGAGCACAACCTGGACATCGAATTGATGGTCAATCCCTGCAAGGAAAAGAAGCTTTCAAACATGCGCTCCGTGCTCAAGGACGAGGCCCTTACCCTTACCCCCATACAGCCCATGACCCTGGAGCGGGCCATCCTCATGCTGCAGGATGATGAAATGGTGGAAGTTACCCCGCACGCCGTACGCCTTCGCAAAACCATTCTGTCGTACATCGATCGCCGCGCCGCCGGCCGGGTGAGCGCGGCGAAGTGAGAAAATTATTACTGTCAAGGAAATAATTCGGGAGGAAAAATGTTTGAAAATATCTTCGCCGTACTATTCTCTGTAATAGTGTTTGTTTCTTTCGCGGTTGCACTTTGGAAGATTGTAAAAAAAACGGGAAGTTCTGGCATAGCGTCCATACTTTTCTATATCCCCTTTGTCAATGTCATATATATATTTCTTCTTGCTTATTCCAAATGGCCGATTGAAAAAGAACTTGAACAGTACAGAGAAAAATATGGCCCCCTCGAAGAGGAGTTGGATGATAACGAGTTATTGAAATGTCCCAATTGCCTTACTCCAATCCCTGATGGGGCTGAAAAATGTGTTGTCTGTGGTTTTATTTATAGGCATTCCGACACGATATAATCTCCAGTCAATTTAATGAATCGTTAACATTGCCTGTACACTTCGGCCTGCATTCTTTAAATCAATGGGGTAAAGATGAACCGGACAATAAATAATTGTGATACTTCAAAGAGGTGTTCTGCGCGTGTGTCCCCTTTCTCCCCGCGATCTCTTGCGATACTGTCTGTTTGCGCACTTCTCCTTTTGTTGCCAGTTCATGCCTCATCCCAAGAAGGGGATACCCTCTTTACCCGGCTCCTTGAAGCGATACGAAGCGGGCAACAAATTGAATCGGTTCATCGCTATTATGATTGGTCTCTATATTTTGATGCCGATCAACTGCGCTTGTTGAGAAATGCCATTTATGCTCGCCATGGATACGCCTTTCGTTCCAATGATTTGGATACATTCTTTCGTCAATATGAATGGTACAAGCCGAAACCGGGAGCCCCGGTATCGTTGACCGATACGGATACGGGAAATCTTCGCATGATACAGCGTATGGAGGTGTATACCGCATTAAAGGTACAGGCCGAATCGATACAGGTCGATCTTCCGTTCTCCCATCAAACGTATGTCGGTCTGTGGCAGGACAGCCCGCTCGTTGCCTCCGGGTATGGCCATACCTATTCTTTTTTTTCCAATGGGGCCGTTGTCGAGCGAACCAACGAAATGGATGGTCAGCGGCGTTTGATTTCGCAGGTCGGTGAGTGGTCAATTGAAAACGGGTTCATGTATATTCGTCATACCCATCGAATCTATTTGTACGGGGGCGAGCTGGTTAAATCTTCCGGAAGTATTGCAAGCCCCAAAATGCTTGTCAATGCAGAGATCAAGTTTGAAAAGCATATGGATTATCGACGAGTTTCAATTGGGCCGATTGATACGAGGGAAGAGTTTGGCATGACCATGAACAGCTTCGAAATGGATGGCCTGAGATGGTATCGGGTGGGTCCAGAGCCAACATATTATTGAGTGGTGAAGCTCTTTCAAAAATGACCGGTTTTTGAAAGAGCTTCATCAGCCAGAATATTCTTCTTCTTCTTAACGGCGGTTTGCTTCGCGCACCTCTGCGATGCCGGCTTCGAAGTGATCGAGGGCCTCTTTCCCGGGTTTCTTGGTAAGGAGACTCGTTACGACGACGGCGGCAAAGGCCAGGATAAAGCCCGGGAGGAGTTCGTAGAAGTACTCGCCTTCGATGTGGATCCAGTTCTTGACGACGACGATAACGACAGAGCCGGTAATCATGCCGGCCAGGGCGCCCCACTTGGTGCATCCCTTCCAGAAGAGGGCGAGGATGACGACCGGGCCCAGCGCCGCGCCAAAGCCGCCCCATGCGTAGCCGACCATGTCGAGTATGGTGCCCTTGTCGAAGAGGGCGATAAGGAAGGCGAGTAGGGCGAAGCCCAGGACCCCGAGTCGGCTAATCCACTTCTTCTTGGCGTCGGGCAGGGCCGCGATGGGCGGGATGTCCTCGGTAAGCGACGAGGTAAGGACCAAGAGCTGCGAGTCTGCGGTGGACATGACGGCGGCGAGAACGGCCGCGAGGACAACCCCGGCAAAGATGGGGTGGAAGAGGGCGCTTGTAAGGGCCAGGAAAATGCGCTCTGCATTGCCGTCAACGCCGGCTACCCCTTCGAGGGGATTTGCCGCGTGGAAGCCGATGCCGATAAGCCCGATAAGGCTTGCGAACAGGAGGCAGATGGCCATCCAGGAGATACCCACGCGCCGGGCTCTCCGCACCGACTTGACGTCCTTGATGCCGATAAAGCGGGCGAGTATGTGTGGTTGGCCAAAGTAGCCAAAGCCCCAGGCCAGGAGCGAAAGGACGGTGATGACGCCGGCCTTGATCGAGAAGGCGTCGGGCTTTATGGCGACAATGTCGACATCGGCTTTGACGATGCCGTTGTAGCCCAGAATAACGCAGAAGGTAAGGGCTGCGAGCATCAGTATGCCCTGGATAAGGTCTGTCCAGCAGACGGCGATGTAACCGCCCAGAAAGGTGTAAGAGACGACAACCAGGGTCGTGACGACGAGGGCGACGGTCTCGCTCGCGCCAAAGGTGTGGGCAAAGAGGAGGGTGCCGCCCTTGAGCCCGGACGATACATATATGGTAAAGAACAGGAGAATGACGATGGTCGAGACGACCTTGAGTATGCCCTTCGAGTCGTCAAAGCGTTTGGACAGGAAGGAGGGCAGGGTAACCGCGTCATAGCGCTCGGTCATGGCGCGAAGCCGTCCGGCCGTTATGAGCCAGTTGATGTATGCGCCTGCCAGGAGCCCCAGCGAAATCCACAGGCCCTCGACAAGGCCCCCCGCGAAGACCGCCCCCGGCAGCCCCAACAAAAGCCAGCTGGACATGTCCGATGCCCCCGCGCTTATGGCCGAGGTTATCGGGCCCATCTGCCGGTCCCCGATAATGAAGTGCTTGTTGCTCGTGGTACGGCGCATGGACCACAGCCCGATGCCCAACATGAGGGCCAAATACAACGCGAATTCGATGTAATAAATCAACACCCTGTGCGCTCCCTGTCAAATGGAATGGGCCATGATACGGGCGCGCGCGCCACACTGTCAATAAAAGCATTTTTTACAAATCAAGAGATGGGGGCCTGTCAAAACCAAGACTATTTGCACATAGGGCAAATAGTCTTGGTTCCGCCACCGGGCTTTCCGCTATAATGAAGAAGGGCCACCCCGCGGGGTGGCCCTTCTTCATTCCGCTGCAATCCCATGGCCCGGAAGACTCCCGCTTATGCCGGGTTCTGCCCGCTTTCGGCATAGCGCCCCAATCGTCCATGGGCTTCGCGGAACAGGACTTCGCCCTGTGGCCCCATGGTCCCGAAGAGGTCCTTGAGCAGGGTAATGACGATCTTTATGACGGCGATGGGGGCCTCCCGGAATGCCTCTTCGATGTAGGGCACCACGTGTTGATACGCCACCTGCAGCATGTAGTGTTTTATGGAGAGCACTGGCTGCGAGGGAATGGGGGCGGTTTTGGGAAGCATGGTGTAGCGCATCCCCTGTATGTTGTCCGACATAAACTACAAGCCTTCATTTCAAGGCCGTTCATTTGGCAATCGGGCCCGTAGATGCCCGGGAGGGTCGCGACGTCGCCTTCCTCCCAGACTGTGTTCACGATGTCGAAGGGGTTGCGGTAACAGCAGTAGGAGCCGGCGCGACCGCTGTCCTTCCCGCTCTTGTTCAAGACACGGTCTGTATAGGCGGCAAAGATGTCGTTCCCGGCACTGGGGCCGGAGAAGCCGAAGGCAGACAGGGCCACCCGCTCGCGAAGGCCCTGTGCCTGCAAGATATCGTGCAGATACACCCCGTAGACGGGCGCAAGGAGTCCACCCAAACTGTGGCCCGTTACCGTTATGTCGATACCCTTTTCCGCGTGCCGCACCTGCTCGAGAACCCAGTTCCCCAAGCTCTGCCCCCCCGGCCACGAGCTGGTCTGTTTCGAGCCCGTTGATCAAGGCCACCGCCCTGTCGGTCCCCTTGGAGACCCATGCATTGCTCTCAACAGAGTCCGGCGAGCAGCGGGTCCAGGGCACCATGCCCGCCACATCGAGGTCCTGGAAGAGCCAGGACGACAGCGAGACCGGGTTTGTCCCGCGCAGGACGATGGTATACGAGGGAATCCCGGTGCGAGAGACATTCTTGACCGCGAGGGCCAGGGCGTCGCTTGAAAGCTCATGTTCACCGCGGTGGGCTGCGGGACCCCAGGCGATTCCCTCGATCTCCAATTCCTTTGCCGCCGACATGATTGTATCGGCCACATCCTTCACCAATTCCTTGGTAGACGACTTCCAGCAACTCTGGCAGGCCAAAAAGGCCAGGAGCAAATCCTTCGCTTCTTATTTCATGAATGTCACTCCCTTTTTCACACTGTTTCTACGTATTGCAGTATACCATGCTTTTGAAGACGGAGGCCTGTCGTCCCAGGCTTTCCGCCATTGGGAAAATATTGACAATGAGTTAATCCTCGCACTCGTCATGAAATTCTGCATCCTGCGTGTTAGCATTGATTGTAGTATTTTCGCCCGGTGGAAAAAGTTATTGTGTAAAACTACTAACATGTTTTCCCGGATAACGGAATTATCAAATTCTCAATCAGGAGTTTTTATGAAAGTTAAAAGTGTGTTCTGTGCCCTTGTTCTTTTTGGGTTATTATTAAGCCCCTGTTTTTCACAAGAATCAAATTTGTTATCAACGCAAGATCAAATCAATGCCCCAAGGGATTATTCATTCAATATTTTTGATGGGACTTCTTCGAATTACACGATGCAGCAGTTCATGGATAATTATATCAGCGCCTATAGATTAAGCTATAGAGCCCTTGATGATTTCTTTCCTGTGGATAAGGAAAAAGGGCGTTCGTTGCAGCATTATTCGAATGTATCGTACTGGTTAAAATGGCTTAGTCCAATGTTCTTCATACCGTTAACACACGAAGAAGCCCACCGTTCCATACTTACCGCGCAGGGCATAGGATCTATTTCGCAACCGTGGCCAAACATTCATGGGGTCTGTTATGTTAAGGGTGTTGGCAATGCTACGCTACAAAATCTTCGCGATACCCAGTTGCCGGTTTTTATTCGCTTGCATACAGCAGGTATTGAATCTGATTATGAGATTATTCGTAAAGAAAAAGAGCTGATATCTTTTAAACAGGAGACGCTTCCAGGTATCGGTGTTGAATTAGCTATGCGTGAGTCAATGAATATTGTTTATATGTTGAGGCTCTTTCAAAATAGCTAGTGAAGAGCATTTTATATAGGCCGCGGGAGC
>CAZIRF010000070.1:0-7871 GCA_964541755.1 uncultured Spirochaetales bacterium
TCGAGCCGGGTTCAAAGCCGCGCCTCGTGTACCCGGA
This sequence comes from uncultured Spirochaetales bacterium, assembly GCA_964541755.1. Classification (GTDB taxonomy): domain Bacteria; phylum Spirochaetota; class Spirochaetia; order Treponematales; family Breznakiellaceae; genus CAZIRF01. The sequence goes on from CAZIRF010000070.1 coordinate 38, forward strand.
CGGCGCAAGTGAGGAGCTCCCCTTCGCACTTGGCGCCCCCCTTCGCGTAGAGATCCCCTTGGAACGGTCGGATCAATCTTCATTCACGTACTATAATGACTGGTTTCGCCAGCCTATGAGTATAAACGGCCCGGGGGCCTGGTATCTTGTCGAGGCCGCTTTTTTCGCGCCCAGGGAAACATACAGCGAACAGGAAGAGGAATTTTATCACGAGAAAAAAGACGAGTGGGCGGATAGTGATGAGGGAACCCTGGACGGCCTGCGCCGCTGGCGTATTCTCTGTTCCATGGGTGGAGAAGGGGGGCTTGCGTATGGGGCCCCTTCGGTCCTTCCCCTTGAGGGCATCATAGCCGCTTCGGCAGACGGTACGGGCTTCGTTGCCCTCGGTGCCGACCACTCCATCCTCTACTACCGCACTGCCACAGGCCTTGAGCGTTCAAGCAGTCTCGATACGCCGGCGCCGCCGCCGCGCACGGCCCTCGCTGCTCCCGCCGTGGGGCGGGAAACCTGGGCCCTCGTCCCGCCTGAAGAGGCCCTCACTGCGATGCGCACCAAGACGCGGGAACTCCTGCGCCCCGAGGGCGACTTTGAGTTTCTCGATGTCAGCTTCCAGACCCCCTGGACCCGGCTGCCGCCACGCGGGGCCCTGCTCGTGCGCATGGCTGGCGAAGAGCAGCGCAGCGTGCGCATCCGCCTCGAGAGCGACGAGGATTATCTCATGATCCTCTTCGACGAAGAGGGGCAGCGCCTGGCGGACAACATGGGCTACGAGGCGGAAAAGACCCTCTCGCGCACCTTGCCCGCAGGCAGGGTACACTGGCTGGCCCTTGCCTTCCTGCACCCCGCGCGCGAGCCGGCACGGCTCGTCGTGCAGGAGACGGGGGGCGGAAAGGCCAAGGAACAAGGAGAGGTATTCTGATGCTGTGCGGTATCGACGAAGCCGGTCGCGGCCCCCTGGCCGGGCCCGTGTGCGCGGCGGCTGTCGTCTTGGGCCCGGGGTTCCCCTGCGAGCTCCTCAACGACTCCAAAAAACTTTCGGAAAAGCGGCGCGAGGAGGCCCGAAAGGCCATCTGTGCGAAGGCCCTCGCCTGGGAGATTGCCTGGGCGAGCCCCGTGGAAATTGACGGTATCAACATCTTGCAGGCGAGTCTCCTCGCGATGAAACGGGCCTTCGATGCCCTTTCTCGACGGCTTTCGGCCAGCGGCATTGCCGGGGGTTTTCAAGATATTGTGATAGACGGCACCTTCTGCCCCGATATTTCCGGGCCCGTCCGGGCCTTGGTCAAGGCCGATGCCCTCGTCCCGGAGGTCATGGCGGCGAGCATACTGGCCAAGACGGCCCGCGACCGCATGATGGCCCGCTGGGACTGGATATATCCCGGCTATGGCTACGAGGGGCACAAGGGCTACCCCACGAAGGCCCACCGCGAAGCCATTGCGCGCCTGGGGCCTTCGCCCATACAGCGGTACAGCTTCGCGGTCAAATTGCCGTAGAGGCTTGGGGATCTAGTCGCGGGGTTTGACCGAACGCACCTTGCGTTTGGGGCCGACGCCGGTCGTGCGGGCCACGCTGCCGGCCTTCTTGGGGCGGCTGTGACTATCAGCCGTGCCTCTCTTGACCCAGGTCTTCCGCTTTTCGCCATTTTCGCCATAGCCGGGTTTTTCGCCGCCACCGAAGGCCCTGTCGTTGAAGGGCTTCTTCTGGAAGGGGCCCCTGCCGGCGGGTGCCCGGTCGTTGCGATCGACGTGGGCGCGATCACCCCGTTCGCCATAGGTACGGTCGCCGGAAGCCCCGCCGCGGGGATATTCCGGACGGTTTCCATTGTCGCGACCCCGGTCGTGCCCGCCCTTGCCCTCATTGTAGGGTCTGCTGCCGGTGGAGCGGCCACCAGATGAGCGTTCGCCAGAGGCGCCTTCACCTGCGGGACGACCGCCTGAGCTTCGTTCGCCCTCCGAAAAGCGGCCCTTGGGGCGGGCGTTTTTGCGCTTTTCCCGTTCGGATTTCTCGAGGATCTTGAGGGCCTCGTCGAAGCCGCCCAAAAAGGCCTGGAGGTCGTCGGCAAAGAGGACGACCGATTGGCGGTCAAAGCCCCCGCTGTCCTTGTTCTTGCTCTCGACGATGTTCAAGTAGAGATCGCCAAAGCGGTTTTCCTTGACGTTGAAGAAGTACGTACGTTTGTCGAGCTGTACGACCTTCGAAAAAAGTTCTCCGCGAATTCCCATGCTGTTCCCTGTCTCCTTGCGGGCCGCTCAGCGGTCCCGATTTGTGCGGTCTGCCTCGTGGACCATGGCGCGCAGCCAGTCCAGGAGTTCCGCTTCCATTGAACGGTTGAAGCGCTCGAGACCCCCTTGGCCCCGATCCTTTGTCCCGTATTCTGCCATGATTCTGAATACCGGCTCGGTCCCCGAGCCGCGCATCCACAAAAAGCCCCGCTCGTCCCCGTCGCTGTCGCGAAAGAGTATGCGCAGGCCGCCCCTGCCGCTCGTGCCGAAGGAGAGGGGGCCGGCTGTCGGTCCCTTGCCGGTCTCCGGCCCCTTGCCGGTCTCCGGCCCCGCGTCCTCGCCGCTTGCAGCGAGGAGTGTTTCCCCTGTTCCATTATAGGCGTGTGCCTCCCAGGAGGCCAATGAGGCGCGTTCTGCGAGGTCCGCTGCCTTTGTCTCCCATTCGCGGCGGAATACCGCCTCGAAGCGGTCCTTGAGGAGCCCATGGTCCTCGCTCTCGATCTTCAAGAGGGCGCGGTCCTCGTAGACCGCGGTTGTGGAGACGGCGGGGAGGGTCGCGATGATGTCCGCGAGATCGAAGTCGCGGTAATAGGCGTCCATGCGATCCGTTTTGCGGCACCAGATCTCGAAGAGCCCCGGGCCTTCGTCGTCGCTGCGCAGGCAGAGGAGCTTGAGCAGGGCAAAGAGGGTGTTGAGGGGGTCCCGTACGGCCGAAGGATGGGTGATGGTGCCGCCCGCGGCCCCTTCGCCCAGTATGCGCACCTCGTAGCCCTCGTCGCGCAGTCGACGGGCCAGGTTGACGACGTTGGCCTCGCCGACTTCCGCGCGAAAGACCCGTGCCCCGAAGGCGCGGGCGATGTGGTCTGCGCGCAGCGAGGTGGGGTCGTTGATGGCGATGGCCAGGGGTTTGCATTTTGCGCCTTCACCGGCGCGCAGGGCCAGCCACTCCTGGTGGGCGAGCTCGGAAAGGAGGGCGAGGGCAAAGACCTCCTGGGCCTCGAGGGCGCGGGTGCGCAGAATCGACTCATCCCAGACGACGAGGTTGCCCCGGTCGCCGTCGCAATCGCTCATGTAGCCAAGGGCGAAGGCCTCGTTTTCGCGGTGGCTCTCCTCGAGGAGGGCGGCGCAGGGTTCGAGGGAGATGCCTTCGGGGACAATTCTGTGGGCGATGGTTCCGGCTCGGTCGTTGATGGCTTTTACTTCGACTCCCAGTTCCTCGAGGAAGCTGCGATCGAGGGCCGTCGCGCGGGCCGATCCGTTGAAGTCGACAACGACCCCCAAGGGCCGTTCTTTGAGCGAGGCTTCGAGGCGGTCGAGGAGGGCATCCTGAATGGCGAGATCCTCGCTGTCTGCGATGACGGTACGGGAAAAGAGTTTGTAGGTGGAGCTCGCGTGGCGTTTTGCGTCGCGCACATCGTTCATGACGCGGGCAAAGTTCTCGCGGGATACCCCCGCAACGAGGGCGCGAAGCGTATCGGCACAATCGTCTTTGGCAATTTCTTCGCGAAAGCGGGCGATGAGCCGTGTCGCCTCGCCCCCCTCGATGACCCCGCCGTTGTTCCGCCCGAACTTGAGGCCGTTATGGCCGATGGGATTGTGGCTGGCAGATACATAGATGAAGCCGTCGCAGGCGGCATTGCCGGGTGCGTCGAGGCGGCACCAAGCCATGAGCTCGGGGACGGTGGTGATGGAGCTGTAGCGAACCGTGCAGCCCAGGGCCAGGAGGACCCGGATAATTTCATTGGCGATGGCCGGCCCCGTGGGGCGGCTGTCGGTGCCTACTACAATACAGAGCTCGTCATCGGCGCGGTCGGCGGCACGGGGGGAGGGCTCTTCGCGCAGGAGTTGTACAAAGGAGCGGGCCGCTTCGGCGACAATATAGCGCCGGGCGGTGGAAATGGCGGGACTTGCGCTCTCTTCGTCACCGTCAAGGGCAAAGATACCCCGCCACCCGGAGGCGGAGAGAATCATCGGGGAGAGTTCCCGGGTTATTGTCCCGTCATCTACGGGTGGGAGTCCTTCGGGGGTGCAGAGCGTATCGGGATCGGCCAGGACAATGTCCAGGTCTGGGTGGCGAATGGTGGCCATCCGGCGCATCTCCTTGTGTGCGGATTATGGAGGCAACTCTACCCCGAAACGCCCCTCTTGTGCTACATGGGGAGGGCCCCGAAAGGCCACCATTGATTCATGCGAGGCACATTCATGGTTGCCCTTTCAAAACTCACCGAGTTTTGAAAGGGCCTCTACTTGTCACAATATGCAAATATGACTATCATACTAATGTATGAATGCCCCGACCCTACGTTTCAGAACCCTTCCTCCTCCCGGTTCCCGCGTCGCCGTTGCACTATCCGGCGGGGTGGATTCGAGTCTCTGTGCCCGCCTTTTGGTCGAGCAGGGTTGCAGCATTGTCGGGGTGACCATGCGCGTTGCCGGTGGTGCGGCCCTCTCTGCCTCGAGCCCCGGCGGCTCCTGTTACTCGGGGGGCGAAGAGGCAGACCTCGCCGCCTGCAAACGCCTCTGCGACGAGCTGGGTGCCCCTTGGGAACTCGTTGACCTCTCCCGCGAGTACGAAGCGGAGGTTCTCGAGTACTTTCGCCGCGAATACCTCGCCGGGCGCACCCCCAATCCCTGCCTGCGCTGCAACCCCCTCCTCAAATTCGGCCTCCTGCCGGCCGCTATCGCCGCGCGCGGTATCGCGGTCGACTGGTACGCCACCGGCCACTACGTGCGTATCCTCGAAGAGGATATTCGCGTAAGCGAAGAGGATACTCGCATACGCGAAGAGGTCACGGCTGATAGTTCCACTGCGAAGCCCCCTGCTGCATACCTCGCCACCGCAATGGACGGGGCGAAGGATCAGTCCTACTTCCTCCAACGACTCGATGCTTCGGTCCTTCAAAGGCTCGTGTTCCCCTTGGGCGACATGCGCAAGAGTGAGGTGCGCGCCCTGGCCCGCGAGCGGGGCCTCGAGGCGGCCGACAAGCCCGACAGCCAGGACTTCGCCTCGCGCGAAGACCTCCCGGTCATTTTTGGCGATCGCGGCGGGAAGGCCGGCTCCTTTGTGCGGTGGCGTCCGGATAGCAGCCGCGAGGTGTTGGGGCAGCACCGGGGCCTTGAGTTCTACACGATAGGGCAGCGCCGCGGCCTGGGCCTCGCGGTCGACTCGACCCCCCTCTATGTTCTCGCCCTCGATGCCGCGCACAACGAGGTCGTTGTGGGCAGCGAGGACGAGCTCTTTGAATCGACCCTTGTCGCCCGCGATGCGGTCTGGCAGGCCGGCCTCCCCCCCGAAGGGGGCGTCTTTCGCGCCCTTGCAAAGATTCGGCTGGCCACGCCGGCGAGCCCTGCCACCGTGCGCATCCGCCCGGATGGCGGGGTGGAGGTCGCCTTCGACACGCCCCTGCGCGCCATTACGGCCGGACAGTCGGTCGCCTTCTATCTGCCCATTGAAAATGAAAACATCGCAGCGGATCCGGCTGTCCCTGCCGGGGAGTTCTTCCGCTTCGCGGGATCGGATCGCGTGACAGAAGGGTCTGCGCAGCCGCCTTCCCTCCTCGCCCTGGTGGGCGGGGCGGTCATTGAACACGCAGGCCTGAGTCTGCCCCCGTCCGGCGGTACAAAGGCGGGCAGTGATCAAAAAGATGGGTCGCCGGCATAGCCTTTGCCGCCGATTTTTTGTACTATCAAGTGAGGCGTGAATCGGATATTCGCGTCAAGCTGCGGGCCGCGCAGAACGGCCTGTCGAGTCGGCGTTTTAGCCGGGGAGTCTTCTTTGGACAGCACCTTTGTCTACATGGATTTCAATGCGACCACCCCCTTGCGGGAAGAGGTCAAGGCCCTCATGACAGAGAGCCTCGATATATATGCCAATGCCTCGAGCATGCACGAGGCCGGCCGAGGCGCAGCCAAACGCCTTGAGGCGGCGCGTGAAGAGGTCGCCCGTCTTGTCGGGGCGCAGGCACCGGATATCATCTTCACCTCCGGCGGCTCGGAATCGAATAACATGATCTTCCAAACCATGCTTATTGAGGGACCTAAGCGCAAGCGCAAGGGCATCATCATATCGGCCATAGAGCATCCCTGTGTCCTCAATGCCGCAGAAGAGCTCGAGCGGCGCGGCTTTACCCTGCGCAAGATTCCGGTCGACGACAAGGGCCGCCTCGACCTCGACGCCTACCGCGCCGCCCTCGACAGCGATACCCTGCTGGTTTCGATCATGATGGCCAACAACGAGATTGGCACCATTCAGGATGTCCCCCTCCTCGCCGGCCTTGCCCGCGACGCCGGGGCTCTCTTTCATACAGATGCCGTCCAGGCCGCCGGGAAGGTCCCGGTCGATGTGAATGAGCTCGGGGTCGATTACCTCACCCTCTCGGCCCACAAGATCTACGGCCCCAAGGGCGCGGGAGCCCTCTGGCGCCGCAAGAAGACCCCGCTTGAGCCCCTCATTCGCGGGGGGCACCAGGAACACGGCCTGCGCGCGGGGACCTACAACACCACGGCCATCTACGGCTTCGGGCTTGCGGCCAGATTGGCCCTTGAGGAGCTTCCAAGCTATCAGCAGAAGCTCTCTTCCCTTCGTTCACGCCTTCGCTCAGGCCTCCTCGAGCGCGTTTCGAACATCCGCATAAACGGCGACGACGAACACTGCATTCCCAACACCCTCAACGTCTCCTTTCCGGGGGCCGAAGGGGAAGCCATACTCCTATCGCTCGACCTCTCCGGCATCGCGGCATCGACCGGATCGGCCTGTGCGTCGGGAAGCCTCGACCCCTCCCACGTCCTCATGGCGACCGGCGTGGGGCCCGAGCTCGCCCACGGCTCGATACGCTTTTCCATGGGCAGGACCACGACGACGGCCGATGTAGACCGCATCCTCGAGGTCATCCCCCCGGTCATCGCCCGCCTGCGGGCCATGTCCACACTCACTCAGTAAAGGGAGACTTGCATGAACGATTGGCTCTATTCCGACGTGGTCAAGGACCACTTCATGAATCCCCGCAACGTCCTCATGGGCGATGCCGATTCCTTCGAACACAACGCCAAGGGGCTCACGGGCAACATCAAGTGCGGCGACCAGATGCTCTTCCTCCTCAAAATCGAGGAGGACGTTATCGTCGACGTGCGCTGGAAGACCTACGGCTGCGCGAGCGCCATCGCCTCGACAAGCATGCTCTCTGAAGTCGTCAAGGGCATGAAGATCGAAGACGCCTACTACATCACCCCCGAGATGATTACCGAACGCCTTGGCGGCTTGCCGGAAAACAAGATTCACTGCTCGGTTTTGGGCGACAAGGCCCTGAGGGCCGCCATTGACGACTACCTCGACGCGACCGCCCGCCCGGGCCTCTTCAAGGAGAACGCGACCGTCATCTGTACCTGTCTGGGGATTACGGACAAGGACATCGAGCAGGCCTACAAGCAAGGCGCCCACGATTGGGAGTCCCTGCAGGAGAAGACCAAGATAGGAAGCGTCTGCGGCGGCTGCAAGGGGCAGGCCCTCGAGCTTTTGCACCAGTTCGAACATCTCTACAGTGAAGACTGAAAGCCTTCTTTAGTAACCAGAAGCCTGCAGCTCAAGCTACCTTGGCGAATTGGGGGACCCAGT
>CAZIRF010000071.1:0-7864 GCA_964541755.1 uncultured Spirochaetales bacterium
CTGGGTCCCCCAATTCGCCAAGGTAGCTTGAGCTGCAGGCTTCTGGTTACTAAATTCGGATTACAGGGGTTTCTTAGCATTTCCAGTTTTCTTGCCTGCCGTTTTTTTTGACACAGACGACACTAAAGCCGATTTTTCACGCCCCTCATTCGCTCCATCGGTGAAACCGTAGAGCTCAAGGTAGGCGGCGGCAGCCACATCCCAGGAGAAATTCTTCTCCATGCCCCGAAGGCGCATGGCTTCTATGTGTTCCCGCTTGTTATACCAAGCCCACACCGCCCACCCCACCGTATCATAGATTGAACGCGGCGAGAGCTCTTCAAACATAAAACCCGTACCGCTACCATTGGCTTCGTCATAATTCTCGATGGTATCGGCAAGCCCGCCGGTTCTGCGGACGATGGGAGGCGTCCCGTAGGCAAGAGAATACATCTGATTGAGACCACAAGGTTCATAACGACTGGGCATCAGAAAGAAATCCGAGCCCGCCTCGATAAGGTGGCTGAGCTTCTCATTATACCCGATCTTGGCCTTGAAATTGGGGAGCCGGCTCGAGAGGGATCGCAGCTCATTCTCGCACCAGGCTTCGCCAGAGCCCAAGAGCACGAATTGAAGCCGCATGTCCTGGCAAATTGACCAGGCAGAACCATAAGCGGGCCCGAAGAGCTCCCCCACCCCTTTCTGTTCGGTGAGACGCGTAACCATCCCGATTATAGGCACATCGTCCTCTATCGGGAGCCCGAATTCCTTTTGAAGGGCCACACGACAGACCTTCTTACCGCTTATATCTTCACGAGAGTACTGTTTGGGGATGTACTTGTCTTTGGCCGGATGCCAAAAATCGGTATCGACGCCATTGAGTATCCCGCAGTAATCCTCCCCCCGTGCGCGCAAGACCGCATCAAGGCGAAAGCCCTGAGCAGGGGTCATCGTCTCCTTGGCGTAAGTTGGCGAGACGGTATTGAGCGTGTCGGCACAGACCAGACCGGCCTTGAGCATGTTCATGCGATCCCAATCTTCAAAACCAGCTTCGGCGAAGAGTTCCCAGCCCAAGCGGGTATAGGGAAAGAAATCGCGGGAATAGACCCCCTGGTACCCAAGGTTGTGTATGGTGAGCACCGATTTGGTATTGGAGAAGGGCCCGACGCGCTCCCCGTGTTTGAGAAACACCGGGACGAGAGCAGTTGGCCAATCGTGGGCGTGAAGGATGTCCGGATACCAGGAGAGTTTGCGACAAAGCTGGAAGACGGCTCGTGAAAAAAAGGTAAAGCGGCGCGGATTATCGGAAAAATCAGGCTCCTGTGGGGTACCGTAGACACCATCGCGTCCAAAAAAAAGTTCGTGATCGATAAAATACACCGGAACAGCATCCGAAACAGCACCTTTTTTGGGTGAATGATCCGTTGCCGTGGGATCGTGCAAGATCCCTTCATAAATAGCCGACCACTCCTCGCCCCACCCCACCGGAACGCCAAGGGGTCCCTCAAGTTGATGCAGTTGCGCCTTGTTGATGGCATAATAGCGAGGCATGACAATACGCACATCGTGGCCGGCACGCTTCAAGGCAAGAGAAAGGGCAGAGACCGCATCCGCCAAGCCACCGGTCTTGGCGAAGGGAACTGCTTCACTGGTAGTCATGAGTATTTTCATGCCTAGAGTATAGTCATTTGCCCGGGTTTTTTTAAGCCCCCTCGCGCCCTTTAAGAAAACACAATGAACGGATCGTGCTGCGCCCTAGCGCAAGACGAAGGTCCTGCCTTCATGCACAAAGACACTGTGGGTAAGGTAGAGGGCCAGGGCGTCTGCGAGGACCTTGCGCTCAATGTCCTTTCCCAGCCGGACAAATTCCGCAATCGAGGCCGTATCCGAGACGCGCACGACGTCCTGCGAGATGATGGGCCCCTGATCGAGCTCTTCATTGGCGAAGTGGGCGGTCGCGCCTATCAGCTTGACCCCCTTGAACCAGGCCTGATGGTAGGGTTTGGCCCCCTTGAAGGCGGGAAGAAAGCCGTGGTGTATGTTGATGATGCGCCCGTCCCAGGCCCGGGTGAACTCGGGGGTAAGGATTTGCATGTAGCGGGCCATGACGACAAGGTCGATGGCATAGGCATCGAGCTGCTCCTGGATGGCCGCTTCACAGGCCGCTCGCCCGCCGCCGGTATCCACCTGATGATAGGGGATATCGAACTGGGCTGCGAGCGGGGCGAGATCAGGGTGGTTCGAGATGATGACGGGAAAATCGCAGTCGAGCTCCCCGTCGCGGTGCTTGAGCAAGAGCTCGTAGAGGCAGTGGTCGGTCTTGGAGACGAGGATGGCGACCCGGCGCTTGCGGGAACGGGGGATGAGCTGCCAGTCCATGCCAAAGCCCGTGGCGATGGGAGAAAACTCGCTGGAGAAGGTCTCCTCGAAGGCGGCCTCGGTCCCCTCGACAAGGCTCGCGAGGAAGCGGGCCTTGAAGAAAAAGACCCCCAAGTCCTCGGCCGTGTGCTGGCGCAGGTCGAGTATGTTACACCCGCTCTGGGCAATGAAGCTCGTTATGGACGAGACGAGGCGGGGGCGGTCGGGACACTTGATCGTAAGGTAGTATTCGGCGTGCATGCTCCCATGATATCCGCAGGGAGCCTGCTCGGGCAAGTGGGCGCTTTAACTCAAAGCCTTGGCGCCGCGGCGGGGGAAAACTCCGGCAGGGGCTCGAGGGCCCGCGGGAAAAGGCCGTTGGCCCAGGCGAGAAAGACCCCGAAGTTGGTCACCGGCACCCCGATTTCGCGAAACTGTGCCATGCGGGCGCGAAAGGCGGCGGAGCTCGTCATGCAGGCGGCGCAGTGTATGACAAGGTCGTCTTTGGAGAGCTCCGGTGGTACCTGACGGACCGTGGAAAACACCGCGTCCTTCCCGGTCTTCGCGCGAAAGAGGCGGGGAATCTTGACCGAGGCGATGTCGTCCTCGGTGCGGTGGTGCGCGCAGGACTCGAAGACAAAGACCCGCCCCCCGTCGCGAAAGGAGTCGAGGGCAGAGAGCCCCTCCACGAGGGCGGGGAGCTCGCCTTTTTTACGCGCGAAAATAATGGAAAAACTGGTGAGCGGCTGATCGGCTGGCAGGAGCTCGGCCACCCGGCCAAAGACCTGGCTGTCGGTTATGACGAGGGAAGGTGGGGCCTTGAGGAGGGCAAGGGCCGCGGGGAGGTCCTCTGTCGTTACGGAAGTGGCGAGAACGCGCCGATCGAGGGCGTCGCGCACGGTCTCCGCCTGCGGCAGGAGGAGGCGGCCGCGGGGGGCCGCGCGGTCCTGCGGCATGACCAGAAGAATATGGTCACCGGGGGAGACAAGACCCTCAAGGGGCGTCTCCTCCTTTTTGGCAAGGGGCGAGAGGGCGGCGAGGGCCACCCGCAGTTCTCCCGCGGCCGTTTTCGCCGCTACAGGATTCCCGCTCGCCGCATCCTGCGCCCCAGCGCCGGAAAAAGCCCGGCAGTCGAGCTCGACACAGGGGAGCCCCTTTACGAGTTCCCGCTTCCCGGCATTTGCCGGGAGGTCTGCATGGGTAAGGGCCACCAGGAAGGGCAGCCCGCCCGCCTTGAGGGTGTCGAGGAGGGCCCGCTCTTCGGGAAGCGGCGGCGTATGCCGGGGGCTTACAAAGATGGCGGCGGCCGCCTGAGCTAGGCGCTCGCGGGTGCGTGCAACACGAGACTGGCCAAGGGAACCCTCGTCGTCGAGCCCCGCGGTATCCACAAAGGCCACCGCGCCCCAGCCGGGGAGTTCCATCTTGCGGGTAACGGGATCGGTCGTCGTGCCGGCTTCGGGCGAGACAATCGCCACATCCCGTTCGAAAAGGGTATTTATCAGACTCGATTTCCCCGCATTTCGCATCCCCACAAGGACGATGGTGGAAGACTCTGCAAGGGGGGCGCGGGAATCGGACGTACTCTGCTGCATGACGGGCTCCTCGGGGAGCCTCCCGAAATCAAGCTGATTTTCGAACGCCCCACGGGCCAGACTCTAGCCCCGCACAAGCCCGCGCGTCAACGCACGAAAGCCTTTACCGACAACCCGAAGACGGGCTATCATCATCCGCATGATCCCCTTTGCCCACCTCCACGTGCACTCCGACTTCTCCCTCCTCGACGGCGCCTCCTCGGTCAAGGCCCTCGTCAAGGCCGCCAAAGAGCGCGGCATGGAGCACCTGGCCATCACCGACCACGGCAACATGTTCGGGGTCCTGCGCTTCTACGAGGAGTGCCTCGAACAGGGGATAAACCCCGTCCTGGGCAACGAATTCTACATGGCCCCCGTTTCACGCTTCGACAAGAGCGGCAACGAAACGGGCAACAAATACTACCACCTCGTCCTCCTGGCAGAGACACGACAGGGCTACATGAACCTCATGAAACTCACCTCCCTCGCCTACACCGAGGGCTTCTACTACAAACCCCGCATAGACCGGGAACTCCTCGAGCAGTACCACGAGGGGCTCATCTGTCTTTCTGCCTGTATCGCCGGGGAAATCCCCGTCGCCATCTTGAACGGCCAACTCGAGCTCGCCGAGCAGCGCGCCCGCGAACTGGCACGGCTCTTCGGCCCGGACCATTTCTACCTCGAACTCCAGGATCACGGCATCCCCGAGCAGAAGACCGCCAACAAGGCCCTCCTCGAGCTCTCGCTCAAGACCGGCATCCCCCTCGTCGCCACCAACGACATACACTACGCCAACAGGGACGACGCCGTCGCCCAGGACATACTCCTGTGCATCGGGACCGGCCACAAGCGCAACGACGAAAAGCGCATGCGCTTCCACGGCGACCAGTTCTACCTTAAAACACCGGAAGAAATGGCAGCCCTCTTCCCCGGCCATGAGGAGGCCCTCCTCAACACCGTCCGCATCGCAGAACGCTGCCGCTACGACTACCCCTACTCCGGCCCCAAGCTCCCGGTCTTCGACATACCGGAAGGCTACGCCGATGAAGAAGCCTACATCCGCGGTCTTACCTGTGACGGCCTCGCCGCCCGCTACGGCACCATTACGGAGGAAATACGCACCCGGGCCGACTATGAGCTGGGCATCATCATAAAAATGGGCTTTATCGGCTACTTCCTCATCGTCGCCGACTTCATAAACTGGGCAAAGGAACACGACATACCGGTAGGGCCCGGACGCGGTTCGGGGGCGGGCTCGATCGTCGCCTACGCCATGCGCATCACCGATATCGACCCCCTGCGCTACAAGCTCCTCTTCGAGCGCTTCCTCAACCCGGAACGCATCTCCATGCCCGACTTCGACGTCGACTTCTGCTTCGAACGCCGCGGCGAAGTCATCGAGTACGTTACTCAAAAGTACGGGACCGACCGCGTGGGGCAGATCATCACCTTCGGGACCCTCAAGGCCAAGGCCGTCATCAAGGACGTCGCCCGCGCCCTGGACATCCCCTATGAAGAGGCGAACCAGATCGCCAAACTCGTCCCCGAAGACCCGAAAATGACCCTCGAAAAGGCCTTCGAGCAGGAGAGCCGCCTGAGGGAGCTCGCCGAAGACCCCCGCTACACAGAACTCTTCGAAATCGGCCGCAAGCTGGAGAACAAAAACCGCCACTCGAGCCTCCACGCCGCCGGCATCGTCATCGGCCAGACCGAGCTCACCGACTACGTGCCCCTCTACCGCGACCCCAAGACCGGAGGCGTCGCCACCCAGTTCACTATGGACCTCATCGAGGAGTGCGGCCTCGTCAAGATGGACTTCCTGGGCCTCAAGACCCTCACCCTCCTCAAAAACGCCCAAAACCTCGTGCGAAAACGCGGCGGCGACCTGGCAGACTTCGACATCGAAAAGGTGAGCGAGGAGGACGAGGCGACCTACGCCATGCTCGGCGAGGGAAAATCCGGCGGCATCTTCCAGTTCGAGTCCCAGGGCATGCAAAGCATCTTGAAGCGGGCCAAGCCCACGCGCATGGAAGACCTCATCGCCTTGAACGCCCTCTACCGCCCCGGCCCCATGGCCTACATCCCCCAGTTCATCGAGTCGAAGTTCGACGCCTCGAAGATCGTCTACCCCGCGCCCAGCCTCAAGGACATCCTCGAGGAGACCTACGGGGTCATCGTCTACCAGGAACAGGTCATGCAGGTCGCCCAGATCATCGCCGGCTACTCCCTGGGACAAGCAGACCTCCTGCGCCGCGCAATGGGAAAAAAGAAAGCCGAAGTCCTCGCCAAGGAGAAGATCCCCTTCATCGAGGGCGCCGTCAAGAACGGCTACAGCGCCCAGGACGCCGACCGTATCTTTGAAATCCTCGTCCCCTTCGCCGGCTACGGCTTCAACAAGAGCCACGCCGCCGCCTACTCCGTCGTCGCCTATCGCACCGCATACCTCAAGGCCAATTACCCCGCCGAGTTCATGGCGGCCAACCTCACGAACGAAATAACGAGTACGGACAAACTCCCCCAGTACATCGACGAGGCCCGTAAAATGGGCCTCGAGATCGTCCCTCCCAGCATCAACCACTCCGACCGCTATTTCTCCGTCGTCGACGGCAAAATCGTCTACGGCCTCCTGGGCATCAAGGGCCTGGGCGACGGGGCGGCGCGCGAAATCGTCGCGAAACGCGAAGAGGGCGGCCCCTATCTGGACCTTATGGACTTCCTCGAACGGGTGGAATTGCGCTCGGTGGGCAAGAAGGTCATAGAAATACTCATCCAGACCGGGGCCTTCGACCTCTTCGGCCACAACCGCCCCACCCTCCTTGCCAACCTCGAACGGGCCTGGGACTACGCCCAATCCAAAAAGGACGACAAGAAGTTCGGCCAATCGAGTCTCTTTGAAGATTCCGGTGAACAGGAATACCCCGATTTTGTCTTCGAAACCATGCCCGATATGGATGCGGCAGAAGTCCTGCGCATCGAAAAGGAGCTCATGGGCTTCTTTATCTCCGGCCACCCCATGGACGCGTACCGCACCGTCTGGGAGCGCTCCAGCACCCTCGACCTCGCCCACCAGGAGCGGGCCGCCCCCGACCGCGAGTACACCGTCATGGGCATCCTCAAGGCCGTCCGCCCCTACCAGACCAAAAACGGCAAGTGGATGGGCTTCGGCACCCTCGAAGACTTCAACGGCGAGCTCGACCTCGTATTCTTCTCCGATACCTGGGAGAAGATGCGCGACAGCCTCATCGTCGACGAAGTCGTCGCCTTCCGCGGAAAGGTCGACACCAAACGCGAACGCCCCAGTTTCCTCGTCGACGGCCGCGAAGACCCCGCCGAGCTCACCCAGCGCTCCTTCAAGGAAGTCCACATACGCCTCGATCCGGATACCGCCAGTGACGAAGAGTCCCTCGACCCCCTGCGCGACTTCCTCTTCGAACAGTCGGGGGCCTGCCAAGTCTACCTCCACCTAGGAAACGGCGAACGGGAAACGGTCATCAAGGCCGCGAACGCCGTCTCCTGCCCGGCAGAAGACTGGGTCCTCGAGGCCATCGGCCAGCACGAAGGCATTCTGGAAGTCTGGAAAGAATAAGAGGGGGGGCGCAGTGGCTCCTTTGCGTAAGCGGCCGCCCAATAATGCACAAAGAGGGGTCCTGACGATAAAAAGGCCTCTCGGGGGCAGAGAAAATGCCCCCGAGAGGCCTTTTTACCGCCACCCCTGCAAGATATCTTGGGGGCGGCCCATGCGCACTTCGCCCAGAGGGCTTGCGGAACTGCATTCGCAGTTCCGCCAAGACCAAGCCGCCTGGCGGCTTGGCCCGACGCCCCCTCGGCCGGGCCGCGGGGCCGGTAAAAGTCGGTGTGCTGTCGGGTCTCTGCGAGCCCCGCCCCTTGTGGATTGATTCCGGCTCCGGGTCCCGGCCTTCCCCCGCGAAACTCCCCCGCGTCGCGCGGCAGGCATC
>CAZIRF010000072.1:0-7793 GCA_964541755.1 uncultured Spirochaetales bacterium
GGGCTGTAGACGAGCGGATGATCCGCGAGTCGGAAGCCGAATCCCCCCTGCTCCGATAAACTGTCATTTTTTGACAGTGGAGATACTTGTTACTGTAAAGCAGGGGATTCGATCCGGAGTTCCCGCCGAGCGGTAGCAAACACAGCATGCCAGAAATGGCTTTTCGAGGTTGTAGCTCAGCTGGATAGAGCATCAGATTGCGGATCTGAAGGTCGGAGGTTCGAATCCTCTCAGCCTCATTGACAGAGCCGACGGGGTATCCCTTCGGCTCTGTTTGTACCCGACGCCCACCAGGGCGGCACAGGGGGTCTCTTTCAGAACTCAGCGGGTTTTGAACCAGGCTCACACAACTGGAGAGATGCGAGAGTGGTTGAATCGGGCGGTCTCGAAAACCGTTGATCTCGCAAGAGATCCGAGGGTTCGAATCCCTCTCTCTCCGTAGCTGGCGACAGATATTGGCGTTGAAAACCGCCGCTTTATGCAAGGTTGAGGGATTCGAACCGGAGTCTCCGCCGAGCGCTAGCGAGGGAAAGGCGCCATGGATGGCGCCGGCAGGAGACGGAGGCGGGCTGCAGGCGAGCGAATGATTTCGCGAGCCGGAAGCCGAATCCCTCTCTCTCCGTAGCTGGCGACAGATATTGGCGTTGAAAACCGCCGCTTTATGCTTACCGGCAGACAGACACATCTTTTGGAGAGATGTCCGAGTGGTCGAAGGTGCACGCTTGGAAGGCGTGTGTGCCCAAAAGGTACCGAGGGTTCGAATCCCTCTCTCTCCGTATTTCCCCCGTATTCAGGATCCATGCGAAACGCCGCCGCCCAACTCCATCAGGTCCGGAAGGAAGCAGTGGTAAGCGGTTGGCGTTTGCGCCGTGGTCTTCCTGAGTGCGGGGGTTTTTGGTATACTCCCCAGCATGGCCTATGAAGTAACCGCCACACGGCGGCGCCCCAAGACCTTTGACGAACTCGCCGGGCAAGAATTTGTGGTAGCGACCCTCAAGAGCTCCATCGAAACCGGACGTATCGCCCACGCATATCTCTTTTCCGGCCCGCGGGGCTGCGGAAAGACGAGCGCCGCCCGCATCCTGGCCCGCTCTCTCAACTGCGAGAATCCGGGGCCGGACGGCCCCTGCGGTACCTGTTCGGCCTGTGTAGAAATTGCCCGCGGCGCCAATATGGACGTTATCGAGATCGACGGCGCCTCGAACACGAGCGTCAATGACGTCCGGCAGATCAAAGACGAGGTCCTCTTCCCGCCAAATGCCGGCAAATACAAGATCTACATCATTGACGAAGTCCACATGCTCTCGAACAGTGCCTTCAATGCCCTGCTCAAGACCATAGAGGAACCGCCTCCCTATATCATCTTTATATTTGCCACCACCGAGCTCCACAAGGTCCCGGCCACCATCAAGAGCCGCTGCCAACAGTTCGCTTTTCGGCTCATCTCCATCGAGACCATTCGCGACATACTCGCTTCCGCGTGCAACGAAATGGGTATCACGGCCGAAGACGAAGCCCTCCTGTGGATTGCCCGCGAATCGACCGGCAGCTTGCGCGACGCCTACACCCTTTTTGATCAGGTTGTCGCCTTTTCCAACGGAAAACTCACCGCGGCCCTTATCCGCGAAAAACTCGGGGTTGTCGGCCACGAGGCCATCGATGCCTTGGTCGAAGCCTGCACCAAGGGAGAACACGCCCAGGTCTTCTCAACCCTGGACGACATCCTCCAGCGCGGCGTCTCTGTCGAGCAACTCGTCGTCGACCTCGCCGAATACTACCGCAGCCTCCTGCTCATCAAGAGCGGCATCGACAAGGAATCGCTCGTGGGTCATGGGCTCGAGCGCTTCAGCGCGGTAAACCGCGAACAACTCAGCCTCCCGCAAATCCACCACGCCCTCGAGCTCCTCCTGGGGCTCTACCGCGACATACGCTTCAGCGTCTCTCCGCGCTTCGAGCTTGAAACGCTTATATCGGCCCTGTGCTGGCTCCCCTCCTGGGTCTCGCCCATCGAGCTCGCCGAAGCGGTTCAGTCGGTCCGCGCCGTCTTGGGGGGGCTTCCCCATCAAAATGCGCCGATGCCTGGCGGGGGAGGTGGGGCCCGCCCTTTCGGCGCTGAGCCGGCCGTCCGCGAAGGGCGAGCCGGCCAGGACATCAAGGCTGATGATTACAGCCACACCGCCGCCGCAACCCCGGAGTCGTTCCCGGCAGACACGACGGCGGGGGGCATCAGCTTCGACGGCAGCAGCTCCATCAGCGAAACCTTCAAGCGTCTTATCGCGCAGAAAAACGGGAAAGGGCCGGTAGAGGGCTCTTCGAGCGGGCCCGCACGGGCCGCTTCGACAGCATCAGCCGAAGCCGGGCCAAACACGTCATCACCCGGCCTTTCACCGCGGGAAACCGGGGACGAAAACGCCCCCGCCCGGGATCCGGAGCCGCCCCATTTCGCGCCCCCCATGCCGGAGCCCATGCCGGAAAACAAGCCATGGACAGAGCAGGCACAGAGCGAAGCATACGACGAGCCGGAAGGCACTGCGGATTTACCGGATCAGGCGGCCGCCCCCTCCAGCGGAGGCAGCGGCACAGACGACAGCTTCCTCGCCGACCTGAAGGCCTCGCTGCAGAAGACGCTCAGTCGGGGACGGGGCATGCTCGCCAGCGCCATCACCAAGAGCGACTCCTGGACCCTGGACAATGGGGTCCTCCACATGCGCATCCGCGACAAGCTCACGGCCGAACTCCTCGAGAGGGAGAGCGCCTGGCTCGCAGGGGAAATTGGCCGCATGCTGGGCAGCCCCATCAGCCTTGGCATTACCCTCTCGCTCCCCGAAGTGATTAAGGCCGTCGTCAGCGAGGAACAATCGAAGGCAGTCGAGAACGTCTGCCGCATTTTCAAGGGAACCATTATCCGCACTTAGGTGCGACAGGAGCATGCGATGAACATCAATCCCTTTGACCTTTTGAAAAACGCCGGTAAGATACAGGAAGAGATGGGGCGGATGCAGGAGTCCCTGCAGGCCCTCGTCGTCACCGGTTCCGCCGGCGGCGGCATGGTCGAAATCGACCTCAACGGCAAACTGGAGTGCATGGCGATACGCATCGACCCCACCGTCGTCGACCCGGCGGACATCACCATGCTCCAGGATTTGGTGCGCGCCGCCTTCACCGATGCGCACGAAAAGGCGCGCGCGGCCATCCAGTCCAAATTGGGCCCCATGGCCGGTGCGATGGGCCTGGCATGAACGCCATCGACGAACTCGTCGTCCTCCTTACCCGCCTTCCCGGCGTAGGCAAAAAGAGCGCCCAGCGCATGGCTTGGCACATTCTCGAAGGCGACGACGCGTTTGCGCACAACCTTGCCCTGCGTATAGAACGCCTCAAATCTTCAATAAAACGCTGTGGCGAATGCGGCTCATGGTCGGACAGCGACCCCTGCCCCGTCTGCGCCGATCCCCTCAGGGACCGCAGCGTTATCTGTGTCGTGGAGCGTCCGCAAGATGTACGGGTGATAGAGGACTCCCGCGAGTACCGCGGTCTCTTTCATGTTTTGGGCGGCGTCATTGCGCCCCTCGAAGGCATGGGGCCCGACAAGCTGCGTATCGCCGAGCTGGGAGAGCGCCTGCGCCGCCTTCCGGTACGCGAAGTCATCATCGCCCTCAACCCGACGGTCGAAGGTGATACCACCGCCCTCTACCTCCAGCGGGTGTTCAAGGACGCCGGGGTCGAGATGTCCCGCCTGGCTTCGGGCCTTCCGGTGGGCGGCGACCTCGAGTACGCCGACCGCCTGACGCTTTCCCGGAGCTTCCGGGGGCGCTTCCGGATGGGCTCGTAGCTCCGGGCCCACCCCGAACGCGCGCTCCTGTAGCGGCTCCTCCACCAGCCCGTCCCGGCGGAACGAGACAGCCTGCAGCAGTCCCTATCAAATCTTCCCGTCCCGCCGCCTTGATGGCTTCAATAACCAGAGGCCGGTTTTCCGCCTTGTCGTACTGGATAAGCGAACGCTGCAGGCGCTTTTCACGTTCACCGCGGGCCACAAAGAGGCGCTCCCCGCTACGCGGATCGATACCGGTCCGGTACATGATAGTGGCCATCGAACCGGGGGTCGGGTAATAATCCTGGGCCTGATCGGGGATGAACCGGGTCTTTTTGAGGTGCAGGGCGAGGGTTATGGCGTCCTCGAGGCCGCTCCCGGGATGGCTCGAAATGAAATAGGGGATGAGGTATTGCTTGAGCCCCAGACGGGCATTGGTCTTTTCAAAGCGGGCGCGAAAATCTTCATATACATCATTGCCACTCTTGCCCATGGCGTCCAGAACCCGGGGGCTCACGTGTTCGGGGGCCACCTTGAGTTGCCCGCTCACATGGTGGGCGCAGAGTTCAGAAAGGAAATTGTCCGCGTTTTTCGCATCGAGCAAGAGATAATCGAAGCGTATCCCCGAGCGGATGAAGACCTTCTTGACGCCCGGCAAGGCGCGCAGGGCCCGCAGGGTTTCAAGGTATTCACGGTGGTCGGGGTGGAGTTCGGGACAGGGCGTCGGGTGCAGGCAGTCACGGTTTGTGCAATAGCCACCCTTTGCCTGCTTTTTGCAGGCCGGGCCAAAGAAATTGGCCGTGGGGCCGCCCACATCGTGGATGTAGCCCTTGAACTCCGGCATGGCGATGAGGGTTTTCGCTTCGCGGATAAGGGAGGCCGTGCTTCGTCGAACCACCGCCCGCCCCTGGTGGAAGGTGATGGCGCAGAAGGAACAGCCCCCGAAACAGCCGCGGTTTGCGACAAGCGAGAACTGGACCTCCTTGAGGGCGGGAACGCCGCCGGCCTCGTCGTACATGGGGTGGGAGCGCCGTGTGTAGGGCAGCTCGTACACCGCGTCCAATTCTTCGGTCGAAAGCGGCAGGGCCGGCGGATTGTGGCGCACAAAGCGCGTGTCGCTCGACTCGACAAGCACCCGCGCCGTAAGGGGATCGCTATTTGCATGGAGAAGGCGGAAGTGATCGACGAGCCGCTGCAGCGAAGCCGGATCTGTCCCCTTCACCCCTTCAAACGAAGGCAGGCGTATCGCCCCGCGGGGGGCTGCTTCAAGAGCGCCAGCATCATCAGCCGTAATTCGAACACAGGTTCCGCGCACGTCTTTTATTGAAGAGAGCGCTTCCCCGGCGGCCAAGCGGTGGACAAGTTCGCGCAGAGGGCGCTCGCCCATCCCGTAACAGAGGATATCGGCCTTGCAGTCGAGGAGGTACGAACGGCGGACGCTGTCGGTCCAGTAGTCGTAATGAGCCAGACGGCGCAAACTCGCTTCCACGCCGCCCACAATGACCGGCAGGCCCTTCCAACGCGAACGGATGGCACTTACGTACGCAATCCCGACACGATCCGGGCGTTTCCCACCCACACCGCCGGGCGAATACCAGTCGTCGCTGCGCGTCTTGCGCGCGCTCGTGTAGTGGTTGACCATGGAATCGACGTTGCCACAGCTTACGAGGACTGCATATCGCGGCCGGCCCATCTCCTCGAGGCATTCGGGCGTTGAAATATCCGGCTGGGCTATCACCCCGATACGAAACCCTTCGGCTTCGACGAGGCGGGCAATAAGACCGACGGCAAAAGACGGATGGTCGACGTAGGCGTCGGCAGAAACGAGAAGGAAATCAAGCGCATCCCACCCGCGTTCTGCCATATCACGACGCGACACGGGCAGGAAGGAATTTATACTGATAGCTAGACTCCGACCACTTCTTTGACTTCGGGCACATTGTCGCGAAGGTAGCGCTCGATACCCATCTTGAGGGTCATCGTGGCCATGGGGCAGGAGCCGCAGGCGCCGGTGAGTTTGACCTGAACGATACCGTCATCCGACAGTGAAACGAATTCGACGTCGCCACCATCGGCCTGGAGGGAGGGGCGAACGTCTTCGAGGGCTGCTTTGACCTTGTCTTCGAGCATGATGTCTCCTGATTATCGTGGAGCCCTAGTAGTGTGGGGGCTTCCGGTTCGGGATTTCTTCCAGTTCCGCAGAGAGCTGGCCGAGTTTTTCCCGAACCGCTTTCTGCTCCGCTTCGAGGCGATCGCTCTGCCGGTTGCGCTCGAGAATCTCCTCCTGCAGGCGCTGCAGGAAGTCCTCGATGAAGGCGAGCTTTGTCTCGATACGGGTAAATCGCTCGTCGGCGGTAACGGGATCCATAAATACAGTATACAGAGAATCTCGAAGCGTTGAAAGATACCGGCCTTTTACCTATACTGTACCAGACCCGCCTGTCGGGTCGTGGAGGAGCAGATGGCCAAAGAGCATGATTTTTCCGTAAGCCGGCTTGGTGAGTGCAATGTTCCCTCTCCCATCAGTCTGTCAAAAGTGTCCGGCGACTTCATAGCAAACTACGTCAACGACGATGAATTCATACGCTACAAGGTAGACGCCGTCCCGGGGCCCCAGGACGACATTAGCCAGGAAGAACTCTTCGAAAAGGCCGGTCCCCGTGAAATGATCTACTTCTCGCCCCAGCACGTACACGCCGGTATCGTCACCTGCGGCGGCCTCTGCCCCGGTTTGAACGATGTCATACGGGCCCTCGTTCGCTGTCTATGGTACCGCTACGGCGTTCGGCGCATCACCGGCATACGCTACGGCTACAAGGGCTTTTTACCCGAATACCAGTACGCGACCAAAGAGCTCGATCCGGACATTGTCGACGATATCCACAAATTGGGCGGTACCATACTGGGCACTGCGCGCGGCGGCGGCAAGGAAGTAAAACAGATTGTGGATGCAATGGAGCGCCTCAATCTGAACATGCTCTTTTCAATTGGCGGCGACGGCACCCAGCGCGGGTCGCTCGATATCGCCAATGAAATCAAACGGCGAGGCCTCAAAATAGCCGTTGTCGGTATCCCCAAGACCGTCGACAACGACTTTTCCTTCATTCAACGTTCATTCGGTTTTGATACCGCAGTCTCCAAGGCGGTTGAAGCGGTTACCGCAGCCCACATGGAAGCCCATTCACAGATAAACGGTATCGGCCTCGTAAAGGTGATGGGCCGCGAATCCGGCTTTATCGCCGCGCACACCGCACTCGCGAGCCACGAAGTCAATTTTGTCCTCATTCCCGAAGTCCCCTTCGACCTTGAGGGTCCCAATGGTCTTATTGCACATCTCGAGAAACGCCTCGAACGAAGGAAACACGCTGTCATACTGGTCGCCGAAGGGGCCTGCCAAGATATCCTGTCGACAGAGAATCAAAAGGATGCCTCGGGCAACCAGAAATTCGGGGATGTCGGCTTCTATTTACGAGACAAGATTGAGGCCCACTTCGAAAAGAAGGGCGTTGAGATCAACCTCAAGTACATAGATCCCAGTTATACGATACGTTCTTCACCCGCAATGCCGGTCGACTCCATTTACTGCGAGCGACTGGGAAACAGTGCCGTTCACGCCGCGATGTCCGGTCGTACCAAGCTGCTTATAGGGCTGGTTAACAATCACTTTGTCCACCTTCCCATGGAAATCGCCGTCGCCAAACGCAACCACGTAGAACCTGAAGGCAGCCTGTGGCGCGACACCCTGGAGGCGACACATCAACCGGTCCTCATGGTCAACAGCGACACCCTGGGCAAGGTACTGGGGATGAGAAAACCCTCTTGATATTTTCGGCCCCGCCTGCTAGATTTTCGCCAGTCGGGGAATTAGCTCAGTTGGTAGAGCGATTGGTTCGCAATCAATAGGTCAGGGGTTCGAATCCCCTATTCTCCATTTAGTAACCAGAAGCCTGCAGCTCAAGCTACCTTGGCGAATTGGGGGACCCAG
>CAZIRF010000073.1:0-7610 GCA_964541755.1 uncultured Spirochaetales bacterium
ACCTGATTGTGGCCGGTTCTGCCGGTATTTGCCACCTGGGCTTTCCCGCAGGTCTGGGCTGGAATGCCATCGCCGTCGCCCTCGTGGCCGCAAACCGCCCCCTGGCCATCTTCCCGGCGGCCCTCCTCTTCGCATGGCTCGACGCCGGGACGCAGGCGGCAATACTCTCGACAGGTATGGGGCAGAACAGCCGGAGCTTCCTCGTGGCCGCCGTGTTTCTCTTCGTCACCATGCGAAGACGCCGGAGGCCCGCATGATTGAACGCATCGTGTACGGCTTTTTACCCTATGCCCTCGCCTCGAGCGGGGCCCTGGCAAGCGAACTCGCCGGCTCCTTGGCCGTCTTCACGGACGGCTTCATGCAGCTGGGGGGCTTTGTCTTCTGGGTGATCGCGACCGGCTCGCAGTCCCTCCTCTTGGGGGGCTTCGCGGCAATGTCCGTAGCGGGGCTCCTCGCCTGGCTCCTGGGCCGGTGGACCCGCGCCAGCGGCTCGAACCCCTTCATCACCGCACTCGCGGTCAATGCCGCGGCTTCGGCTTTGACGGACAGCCTCTCGGGGCTCCTGTACGGCAAGCGCGGCGAGCTCCTGCCGCCGGCAGACAGCCTGCTCTTTGCCGCTTCAAAGGAAGGAGGACTGTGGGCCGATATCGGCCGTCTTGCATCCTCGCCGCTCGTATGGCTTTCAATCGCCTCTCTCGCCGGCCTCGCGGTCTTTCTCTCGTACAGCAGAAGAGGGCTGTGGCTGCGCGCCGCGGGCCGTTCGCCGCGGGCCCTTGAAGAACGGGGTATTGCGGTCGCCCCGCTCAGAGACCTGGCCTGGGTTCTTGCGGGCGCCGGGGCAGCCCTTGCCGGGGCCATCCTCGTGTGGCGTTTGGCCGCCTTTACGCCGTCGGTAGCATCCGGCCGGGGCTGGATCGCCCTGGCCATCGTCTTCATGGGCCAGCGACGCCTTGTCGGCATGATCGCCGCGTCCCTCGTCTTTTCACTGGCAGAACTCTTGGCCGTGGAATCGCGGCTCTTCGCCGCCCTGCCACCGGCCCTCTTGCAGGCGGCCCCCTCACTCCTGGCCCTCGTCCTCTATGCGCTGCAATCATACTCGCTAAAAGACCGTACTACGGGATCTCACAAAGCCGGGGAACAGCGCCCAAAACGAATCTTTGGGCGAAGGTGAAGGGTGTCGGGACGCCTTTAATCGTCGAGGACGAAGCGGGCCCCCGCATGGAGCGGCTTCCAGGCAGGACAGGACTCTTTAAGGCGCGACAGGGCCGCGGCCCCCGTGCAATGGCCCAGGGCGGCAAGGGCAATGCGGCTATCGTTTAAAAAGTCAATCGTCTCGTCAATGCGGGCTGCATCGGCTTCGACGAGGTGGGAACCGCCAAAGACTGCAGAGAGGGGTTTGTCAAAGAGTTCCCCAATGGTTTCGATCATATTCATGATCCCCGGGTGGGCGCAACCGATGACGAGGGCGAGACTCTCGCCCATATCGAGGACGAGGGCGTGCTCGTCGGCAAAGTCATCCTGCCGGTATACGCCGTTCTCTTCAAGCTGCATGCGCGCGGCTATTGACTCCTGCGGATAGCGCCGGAAAAAGCCCCCGACAAGCGAAATCCCCGGCTCGATTTCACAGACATAGGGGCCGCTTGTGCCCTGCCCGGTATACCGGACATCCAGATTTGCCGCTTTGGCATCGCCCTCGCTCCAGGACGCCTCGATAAAGCGATTGTTCCCCGGCTCGATAGACCACTTTGGCACAAAGAACCCCGTCCCCAGCCAGAGCGGGGTATGCGGGCGCAGAAAGCGCGTATCGCGAGGGCCCTCCACGGCCCGGGCGTCCCGAAAAAAAGGAGCGAAGAGTGAGGTAAGCCCGTTCGCGTGGTCGTAGTGTCCGTGGGATATGACCACGTGATCGGCCGCGGCAGGATCCACCCCGAGAGCCCCGGCATTTGCGAGGAAGAGGGGGCTGCGCCCCGTATCGAAAAGGATGCGTACCGAAGCGTGTTCTATCCAAAATGAGAGGCCGTGTTCGACAGCGAGAGAAGTAGCGCCCGATGGGGCGGGTGAATTGTCCACCAGACAGGTGATGTTGGTCATTCCAAACATCCTGCGCACCCGGCATCCTTCTGTCAATACCCGAAGCGGCCGAATGCCCTTGCGCCCTGCGCCGCGAGCGTTTAGCATGGCGGCATGAAGACATCCCGCTCAAATGGTCCCACCCACTTCCTCGCCATCCCCCTCGACGAAGATCATGCAGCCGAAATCGGCTTCTACCGCGCCTGGATGCGCGAGCGCTACCAGTGCCGCTCCGGCCAGCGTACGCCCTCCCACATCACCCTTATCCCCCCCTTTCGTGCGGGCGCTTTGGACGGGGGCTCCCTGTCGCAGGACAGTGAAAGGCTCTTGGAGGCCCTTCTATTCCATGCTGATAGTCTTCCCCGCGCCTTCACCGCAGGGGTGGCGGGCTTCGGTGCCTTTGGCGAGCGCAGCCTCTATGCCCGGGTCCTCCCCGACCCGCGTTGGGACGAACTGAGGGACGCGGTACGAAAGGCGCTCGCGGGAGATTTCAGACTCCCGCCCCCCGGCACGGCCTTCGTTCCGCACCTCACGATCGCAAACCGCGACATCCCCCCGGGGGCAGTCGCGAGCGCCCTGGCGTATCTCTCGCAACAGGAGCTTGCCTTCACCTTTGATGTCGAGCGGGTGAGCCTCTACGAAATGCGCGAGGGGCTCTGGGAAGAGACGGCAGCAGTACCCCTGCGCAGTCTATAGCCCGGACAGCCCTGCAAGCGGGTTGCTGTTGGGACAGTCCTCAAGCAAGCCTGGCGAGCAGGCCCTTGAGCTCGTAAATACTGCGAATACTCGCAATACCAAGCGCGGCCGCACGCTCCCGGTCCAGCCCGAACTCATCTATCTGTACGCCCTTGCCGCCCAATTCGGTCCACGGCACGAGGTACTTGAGGTAGTCGTCGACAAAGAGGGTCTCTTCCACCCGGTATCCCGATGAGGACAGGGCCGCTTCAAAGGCCTCGCGGGCGGGCTTGCCCCGCCCTTCGAGCCGGTCAAGGTCCCAGATATCAAGGAAGATGTCCTTAATACCAAAGAAACCCAGTACGCGCTCGGCATGAATGGCCGGGCCGTTGGTAAGAAGGGTCATGGGGAGACCCAGAGACAGGAGGTAGTCGCGCAGCTTCGGGTCTTCATTGAGTTCTTCGAGCTCATGGTCGGGATGGATGGCCTCGTAGTAGCCGCGGGTGTCGCAGAGGCCGTGTTCCCGCTTGAGCCACTCGAGGGTCGTCCCGTAGAGGTCTCGCCGCTTCTCGCGCAGGGCGACTGCCTCCTCATAGGGCAGGCCCAGAAAACCCGCGACGTAGTGCTTCATGCGCTCGGTCATGCCGGCATCCATCCCGTCCGAGGCGGGATAGATCGTGTTGTCCATATCGAGAAGGAGGTGCTTGATCATCGGGACGAGTATACAAAAAAGCCCCCCGAAGGTCACCCGGGGGGCTCAAACACAATGGACTACGTTTATTCGGGCAGGTCGAACTCGCCGCGTACGCGCGTAACCATGTCGTGAGCGGCCGTGAGCTTCTTCATCTCGTCGCTGTCGAGCTCAGTGCGGGCCTCTGCCATCTCCTTGCGGGTCTGGGCCAATTCGGCCTCTGCCGCCTCCTTCTCCTCGCCTTCAAGGCCGGAGAGATCAATATCATCGAGTTCGGCAAGGCCCTCGTCGAGGCCCGAAAGGAGTTCGGTACCCAGGCCCTGCATGCGAACAGCGAGGAGGACCGTTGAAATACGGTTGAAGTCTTCAAACGAGTACTTTGTCTCTGCCTCGACGACCTTCTTGAGGTTGATGCCCGTCTCCATGGCCTGTATGAGGGCGGAATAGGGGACTTCAAAGTAGACATCGGGGTGTTTCTTGGACAGGGCCTCAACCGCGCGGTAAAAATCACGCACTTCCCCTTCGCTCATGGCGAAGTTGGCCGGATCGAAATCCGCTTCATTGCCCTCGACGGATTCAAAGGACTTGGCGGTCTCTGCCATGTTGGAGAGGTTCTCGCCCAGGCTCTTGATCTCCTTGATCTTGCTGCAACCGGTGAAAGCCAATGAGGCAACAACGAAGGAGAACACCACTACATTCTTCATACACACTCCTTCAAGGCAATTATAAAATCGGTCATTTTCATAATTGCCTCCTCTACTTGGGGTATTACGCCCCCAGTATAGTACATGCGCGAAAAACTATCAGCCTTGATACCCTTGATCTTCCCGAAAAAGCCTACATGCCGCCCATACGGGCCATCATGGCCTGTGCCTGGGCGGGGTTGCGCGAAAGTTTGGCCATCTTCTTCATCATGGTGCGGGTCTTCTCGAACTTCTTCAAGAGGCGCGCCACTTCGCCCACCGAGGTACCGGAGCCCGCGGCGATGCGCTTGCGGCGAGAGGGGCCGATCATGAGGTGATTTTTGCGCTCTTTCTTCGTCATGGACGAGAGGATGGCCTCCTGGACGACGAGTTCGCGGGTATCGATATCTTCCTCGCGCAGCTGGCCGGCCATGCCGGGGATCATGTCCATCATGGACTTGAGGTTGCCCATCTTCTTTACCTTGCGGATCTGCTCGAGCCAGTCCTCGAGGGTAAAGTTGTCCTTTTCGATCTTGGTCTGGAGGGCGAGGGCCTCCTCCTGGTCGACGACTTCCTGGGCCTTCTCGACGAGGGAGACGACATCGCCCATGCCCAGGATGCGGCCGGCGACGCGCTCGGGGTGGAAGGGTTCGAGGTCTTCCATCTTCTCGCCGACGCCGACGAATTTGAGGGCGGTCCCCGTAACGGTCTTGAGCGAGAGGGCCGCGCCACCGCGGGTGTCGGAGTCGAACTTGGTAAGGATGACACCGCTTAGCCCGATTTTCTCGTTGAATTCCTTGGCGATATCGACGGCGCTCTGGCCGGTCATGGAATCGGCGACGAGGAGGAGTTCGTCGGGTTTGGCGATATCGCGGATGCGCGCGAGCTCGTCCATCATGACGGTGTCGAGCTGGAGGCGGCCGGTCGTGTCAATGATGACGGTATTGTAGCCGCCCTTTTTGGCGTGAGCCAGGGCGTT
Organism: uncultured Spirochaetales bacterium; assembly: GCA_964541755.1. Taxonomy (GTDB): domain Bacteria; phylum Spirochaetota; class Spirochaetia; order Treponematales; family Breznakiellaceae; genus CAZIRF01. The sequence goes on from CAZIRF010000073.1 coordinate 5,099, forward strand.
TTTGGCGACCTTTACCGGGTCTTTTGCCCCCTCCTCGCGGTAGAGGGGCACGTCGATGCGCTCTGCGAGAACGGCCAGCTGGTCGACGGCGGCCGGGCGGACAAGGTCGGCCGCGACAAGGAGGACCTTGCGCCCTTCTTTCTTGAGGCGCAGTGCGAGCTTGCCCGAACTGGTGGTCTTGCCCGAGCCCTGGAGGCCCAGCATGAGTATGGTCGAAAGGGTGTCGGGGCCCTTGAGGGCGAGGGTCTGTGTCGTATCACCCAGAAAGGAGACAAGGCGGTCATGGACGATCTTGACGAACTGCTGACCGGGGTTGACCGAACGCAGGACCTTCTCGCCCTTGGCCTCCTCGACGGTGGCATTTATGAAACGGCGGACAACGCGCAGGTTGACGTCGGCCTCGAGGAGGGCCATCTTGATCGCTTCGACCGCGTCGTCAATGTTCTTCTCGCTGATGGTGGCCTTGCCGCTAATGGCGCGCAGGGCATCGGAAAGCTTTGCGGAAATTTTCTCGAGCATACCATCATGTACCCCGAATCAGGGGCGCGGGTCAAGGGTGAGAGCGGTCACGGAGCCCTGAGGCACAGGGAACTATCTGCAGGGGCTTTCTTCCAATCCCCGGTCCCCCCCGGTAAGGCACTCCGGGCCGTCAGGGGTGATAAGGTAAGTCTCCTCGACTCCCACCATGCCGTAGTCCTGGATGCCGCTCTTGGGTTCGAGGGCTATCACCATGCCCTCTTCAAGGACGTCCCGGCTCTTTGGCATGATGACCGGGGGCTCGTCGATGTGGAGCCCCACGCCATGACCCAAAAAACCCACCTGGGCCTTGGCATAGCCCATGAAGTGCTCATGGAGTTCTGAGGGCAGGTCCTTCGTTGCCGCATCCCAAACGGCGGCGCAGGGCGTGCCCGGCTTAAGGAGTTCAAGGGCGCGCGAAAGGACCGTGCGGCAGGCTTCATGGACAGCCCTTGCCTGTTCAGGCGGCTCGGCCCCAAAGGAGAGGATGCGCGTTTTGTCGCTGTGGTAGCCGCAATAGCCAAAGCCCATGTCTGCAAATACGAGGTCCCCGCGTTTGAGCAGGCGATCCCGGCTACCCAGGACCGGAGCGGCGGGGTGCAAGCCGACCATGCCGCCGGGCCCGTCGAAGGCAGTGGGATACAGGGAGTTCGTCCCGAAGCCGATCTGCGCAACCGCGATTTCGGTCTGGAACATGTTGACCCGCATGAGGCCCTGATGCCCCAGGGCCACGGCAGCGCGGTAGAGCTCGGCGCCGAGTTCGGCCTCGCTCATACCCTCAACGAGGAGCGTGGGAAGTACCTCGTCGAGGAGTTTGGCATGACGGCGGCCTGCTTCGCGCATGAGCGCAATCTCGCCGGGCTCTTTGACCGCGCGAAGGCGGGCAATGACCGCGTCGAGCGGGAGGATATCTTCCATTGTTAAATATTTCTTCATGCGCTCGAGCATGGCGAGGGTCATCGATTCGCCATCCAGATAACAACGCCCCATCCGTGCGGGAAATTCTTCGAGGAGGTCCCGGTACGAACGCATTGGACGGATATCCGCAAGGGGCGATTCATCCCGTGCCCGCTCGAAACTGCGACGCGCCCACAGAATAACAGAGCCGTCGGGACGAAGGCTGATAATGCCGTCCTGCATGGTCCCGGCAAGCCAGTACATATTGACTCGCCCCACGATAAAGGCGACTTCAAAGCCCCCCTCCCGGGCAGCAAGGGCCGCGGCAAGGGAGCGGGCGCGCCGTTCAAAAATGTCTTTGGAAAATCGGCCGTTTTCTGTGCACATGGCGGAATGATACGATAGAATTATCAATAAAGACAATGTTTCAAGCCAATTTCAAAAATCGCTTATTCTGCGATAAACTGATATACCCGCCCTTCTGCGATAGCATTGATGACAACGTATGCAAAAGGGGGCATCGTTCTGTTGATAGTTCCAGGAGGCAGGGGGGCCTTCCCGCACTTCTTGGAGGATCTATACTGATACAGCATCATCATGTTCAAGTCCTGTTACCCCTTGAGCGAGGTCGGGGACTCGATTGAAGACGAGCAGGATGTCTATACCGGCCTCCTCGATTACTTTGCAGCACACCAGGACAAGCTCTTCGTACTCATCACCCCTCCGGGCAAAAAGGTAGTGTCAAGTTATCAAAAAACGCGAGAGCTCTGCGATTGGCTCGTTGACAGTGAAGGGGGATGGCTCGCTGGCTATGAACACGCCAACGTATTTGTCTACGATTTTTACTGCACACTCTCTGAAGAGGACTCACACCACCGTGTCGTCAACAGTCTTGTCGAGCGCGCTTGGGCCAACAACTACGACGGGAACTCTCCCTATCACAACGACGATAATCACCCGAATACTACCGGGAACCAAAAGGCGACAGAAGAATTTCTGCCCCTGCTCAATGCGGCCTGGAATCGCTGGCAGGGCAATGATTGATTAGTAACCAGAAGCCTGCAGCTCAAGCTACCTTGGCGAATTGGGGGACCCAGTT
>CAZIRF010000074.1:0-7514 GCA_964541755.1 uncultured Spirochaetales bacterium
TGGCTCCGGGTCCCGGCCTCCCCCCGGGAGCCCCTCGGGGGCTGCTTTGCGCTTTCCTGCAAATTCCTTCAAGTGTTCGCGCTTGTGCGTGTCCTTTGGATACCGGTTTCTTCCGGAAGGCCATATAGGAAAATTGCCGGATAGCGCACCCCCTTGCAGCACGCCATACTGGCTGTCATGGAACTGTACAAGGACCCCTCTGCCCCGATTGATGAGCGCGTCGCCGATCTCGTGTCGCGCATGACTGTCGAAGAGAAGATCGAACAGACCTTCTATACCGCACCGGCCATTCCCCGACTCGGGGTCCCCGCCCACAACTGGTGGAACGAGGGTCTCCATGGTGTCGCACGAGCCGGTGTCGCCACCATCTTCCCGCAGTCCATCGCTATGGCGGCGAGTTTCAACGACGAGCTCCTGTTCAAGGTGGGCACGGCCATTAGCGATGAGGCCCGCGCCAAACACCACGAGAACGCCCGCCGCGGTGAGCGCGGGATCTACTTCGGCTTGTCCTACTGGAGCCCCAACATCAACATCTTCCGCGATCCCCGCTGGGGCCGCGGCCAGGAGACCTTTGGCGAGGACCCTCAGCTCACGACCCGCATGGGCGTGGCCTTCTGCAAGGCCCTCCAGGGCGATGACCCGGTATACTTCAAGCTCATCGCCACACCCAAGCACTATGCCGTGCACTCGGGCCCCGAATCCCTTCGTCACGGCTTTGACGCAAAGGCCAGTGCAAAGGACCTGGAAGAGACCTATCTTCCGGCCTTCAAGGCCTGTATACAGGACGCCAAGGCCTACTCGATCATGGGTGCCTACAACCGTACCAATGGCGAGGCCTGCTGTGCGAGCCCTACGCTTATCGAAAAGATCCTGCGCACCGATTGGGGCTTCAAAGGCTACTTTGTCTCCGACTGCGGCGCCATCGACGACATTTATCATCACCACAAGCTCACCAACTCGATGGCAGAGGCCGCAGCCCTTGCCCTCAAGACCGGCTGTGATCTCAACTGCGGCAAGATGCGCGAGGCCCTCTACGAGGCTATCGAGAAGAAGTATCTTACCCAGGCAGATCTCAACGTCGCCGTCGCCCGCCTCATGAAGGCGCGCATGCTCCTTGGCCAGTTTGATCCGCCCGAATCCTGCAAGTACACGTCCATCCCCTTCGATCGCGTTGCCTGCAAGGAACACAAGGTCCTCTCGCGCCAGATGGCCCGCGAGGCCATTGTCCTTATGAAGAACGACGGCGTCTTACCCCTCGATCCGAACAAGAAGCTCTCCTACGCCGTCGTCGGCCCCAACGCCTATGACCGCTTGGCCCTCGAAGCCAACTACCACGGCGAGAGCGACGAGTACGTTACGCCCCTCGACGGTATCCGCGCCATTGTGGGGCCCGATGCCACCGTACGCTACGTCAAGGGCTGCGAAAGAAGCCGCGTCGAGGAGTCCTTCTGGGGCGCCACGGCAGACCGCTTCATGGCAGAGGCCGAGGCTGTCGCCGAAAAGAGCGACGTCATCCTCCTCTTCCTGGGTCTCTCCCGCGAGGAAGAGGGCGAAGAGAACGGCATGGCAGAATCCGATGGCGGCGATGACCGCGTCAATCTCCACCTACCCGGTTCGCAGAACCTCCTCGTGGACCGCCTTGCCAAGCTCGGCAAGCCCATGGTCCTCACTCTTCTTGCCGGAAGCCCCGTCGATCTGTCCAAGATCGAACCCAAGGTCAAGGCCCTCGTCAACGCCTGGTACCCCGGCGAACAGGGCGGACACGCCATTGCCGAGGTCCTCTTCGGCAAGTACTCTCCCGCCGGACGCCTGCCCATTTCCTACCCGGTTTCCACGGCAGACCTCCCGCCCATGACCGATTACTCCATGCAGGGCAGGACCTACCGCTTCTCGAAGAAGCCCATGGCCTGGCCCTTCGGCTACGGTCTTTCCTACACCCGCTTTGCCTACAGCGACTTTGCCCTCGATCGCCCCCTGTCAAAGGGTGAAGACATGGTTTGCACGGTCAACGTTCGCAACAGCGGCGCGATGGACGGTGACGAGGTCGTTCAGCTCTACCTCCAGCGGGATCCGGCAAGCTGCGGCGAGAAGCCCGTTCGCCAGCTCCTCGACTTCAAGCGCGTCCACGTCAAGAAGGGCGAGACCTTTGCTGTTCGCTTCACGGTGCCGGCAAAGGCACTCACCGAAGTCGCCGCCGATGGCTCGCGCATTCCCCTGGCCGGGAGCGTGAGTTTTAGCTGCGGCGGTCATCAGGATGATGTCACGAGCCGTGAGCGCGCCGGCTACAGCTGCCAGCGCCTCGTGGTGGACATCAAGTAAGCGTTTTCAAGCAAAAAAAGCCCGCACGGCACGCCGTGCGGGCCTTTTTTTTTGCCCTTCGGGTAGTAAACAGAAGCCTGCAGCTCGTTTTTGGGGGGCTGGCAAGCTTCTTGGGGGCCCGGAGCAGACTATCAGCCATTAATTAAATGGCGCACTTCTCTTCGAGCAGGGCTTTCATGGCAAGACGCAGACGCTCCCCGTCCTCCCGAACGGCCCGGGGGATGGCCTCGTTGTCCTTGAGCTTTGCCGTGCGCGGGCTCGCCATGAGGGTTTCAAGGAGCATCTTGGCCGGGAGGAAGCGCTTGGCGCGCGGAACGGTGAGGATGAGGGGGGCGTCCAGAAGCCCCAGCACCTCCCAGGTGGTCTGCTCGGCCTGTGCGTAGTGGCCGGCCTCCTTGTTTTGCTCGGTCACGTGCAGGGGGAGTTTGCGCGATATTTCATCGAGGCGCGGTACGAGATAGTCGAGGTCGAAGAGGCCGGTGGCGCAGTTGAAGACGGCCCGCCCGCCGCGTTCCTCTGCGGCATGGATTTCATCCCAGGAGATGGACTGCCCGATGTCCCTGACGCTCAGTCTCTCGCCGTCCTTTACGAGGACCCCGCCCTTGACGTCGAGGGCGCTCTTCCCCGAAAACTCGAAGGCGGCGCAGCGGCCGCTCAGGGCCAGGGTCGCAAGCGAGACGGGGTCGACGGTGTACCCGGAGTTGTCGACGTTCCCCAGCCAGGCGAAACGTATGCCTTTTTCGCGAAGGCCCTGGTAAACGCCCTTCAAGACGCGGAAGTTCTCGCCGTGGCCGCCGGGAAGGGGGAGGGCGCTGTGTTCCCTGCCCCAGGCGCGGTCGAAGATGCCCCGCGTGCCGTCTTCTTTGGCGGGGCTCAGGGCGGCCAGGAGGGGTTGGGTGGCGTCGAGGACCTTAGTGGGATCGCAGGCGGTACGCTCGATGAGGTCTTTCAGGTACGGGCTGTTGCGGTACGTGCGGTACGTTTCTGCCAGCGCTTCCCTGGTGCCATCGCTTGACATCTGGAAGACCGGGAGGATATCGGCACTCGGGGCGTCTTCAAGGGCGCGGCACGCGGCGGCCTCGATGAGGAGGGCTCGAAATTTCAGTTCGAGAAAGGAGGGGCCGTCGCTCCCATCTTCATTGAAGTAGGCGGGGGTGATGCCCTTGGGTTGGCCGCGAAAGCGCGCGGCGAGGCGTTCGAAGTCGTCTTTGACCGCGTCGAAGGCGGCCTCGTCCACGGCCCGGTTTTTTTTGGTATCGGCATAACTTGTGGCAGATCCCCCGTTGAGAACCCCGAAGGCGGCCCGGGGGTAGAGGCGTCGACCTATTTCGCGCAAGAGTTCCTCGTCAAAGACGACCGAGCCTGAGCTGGCAGGGGCGGGCCTTGCCCGCTCGAGGAGGGCCGGCGGAAGGGCGAATTCGCCGAAGGCTTCGCGGGCGCGGGATGCGGAAATGACGAGGCTGCGGTCGCCTTCGGCACTGACGATGCGCGGGTCTTCGGGGGCGGGCAGCTCGGGGGCTGCGGCGCATCCTTTGTCGGTACTGTCCGTTTTCGAAGCCTGTGAGCGCGCATTGACGAAGTCGAGGATCTCGAGACTGTGGTCGATGTCTATGCCCTTCTCGCGGCAGTCGGCGAGGAGCCGTGGGTGTATGTCGGATATCTTCATGCCGTCGAGTGTACCCCCGGCGGGTATTTCTGCTCAAGGGAGATTTTTAAGGAAAATATGGCGCATAAATTGCTCTTCCGGGCTGTACTCCCTTGAGGAGGGCACATGTTCATACGGGCATTCATTCCACAGGGGGCGGAGGGCACGATCGTACGAGTCGAGGCTGATATTCGTCGGGGACTCCCGGTCTTCGACATGTCCGGTCTGGCCGAGGGGGCGGTTCGGGAATCGCGCGAGCGGATACGGGCCGCCTTCCGGAATGCGGGCTTCCCCTTTCCCCAAGACCGCGTATTGGTAAACCTCGCGCCGGCGGGGCTTCGAAAGAGCGGGACGGCATTGGACCTTGCGATTGCCCTTGCCATCATGGTCGCTTCCGACCTGGTTCCCTGTCCGGCCCCCCTCCTGGTGATGGGAGAACTGGAGCTTTCGGGGGCCGTGCGCGCGGTATCCGGGGTGGTTGCGGCCATCGCTGCGGGCCTCGACGAGGGGCTTGGCCATTTCATGGTGCCGCGCGCCAACGAGGCCGAGGCCCGCATCCTCGATCCTGGCGCGACCTGCGCGGTCGCTTCGCTCGTTGAGGCTCTTGAAGCCCTTTGCGCTTGGAACGGGAGCGGGGAGTTCCCCTCCCTCGTAAAGGATCCTGGGGGAAGGGGCGACATGCCGTCTTGCCGAACGCAGGCCAGAAACGCTCACGAAGCCTTGGGGGATTTCAACGAGGTTGTGGGCGCGGCCCGCTACAAGCGGGCCCTCGAGATACAGGCCGCTGGCGGCCACAACCTGATGGTCTTCGGGCCGCCGGGAGGGGGGAAGACCATGCTTGCCCGGCGCGTGCCCACAATAATGCCACCCCTTGTACGTAATGAAGCCGTCGAGGTAACCCGCATTTACAGTTTGGCCGGTCTCTTGGGCGAGGGAGAGGGGCTTATCACCCGGCCGCCATTTCGCGCACCGCACCACAGTGCGAGCCTTGAAGGCCTCTTGGGGGGCGGCCGCCAGATACGCCCCGGCGAAATAAGCCTCGCCCACCGCGGGGTCCTCTTCCTCGACGAGGCGGCGGAGTTCCGCAAGAATGTCTTGCAGGCCCTTCGGGAGCCCCTCGAAGACGGGGTTGTTACCATTTCACGGGCTGATGGCTCGCGCCGCTTGCCGGCGTCGTTCCAGCTGCTTGTGGCAGTCAACCCCTGTCCCTGCGGGCGTTTGGGGCTGGGGGATTCCAGTTCCTGTCTCTGTTCGGGCGACGACATCAACCGCTACTGGAAGCGTCTGGGGGGAGCCCTCCTCGATCGCGTGGAGCTGCGGGTGCCCCTTCCTCGTTCGGACAGCGCCCCTTCTGCAAAGGCCGTTCGGGGAGAGTCATCTGCGCAGATTGCCCGAAGGGTTGCGCAGGCGCGCCGAATTCAGGAAGAGCGGGGGCAGCTCAATGCCCGCATGGGGCCCGCCGCCCTCGACACATGGTGCGCCCTTGAGGGAAGTGCGGCGCGGGCCCTGTTTCAGGCAGCTGGTTTCCTGGGGCTCTCGGCCCGGGCGGGGGTTGCGGTTCGCAGGGTTGCCCGCACGATTGCGGACCTCGATGGGCGGGAGCAGATTGGCGAAAACGATGTCCTCGAGGCCGTCCAGCACCGCCGCTACGGGGACAGCCCCTGGGACATCCTCGCCTTCGACAAGGCTTCGTCCAGTGCTTCGAGGTAGTGGTCTTCAATCTTCCTTTTTCCCGCCGTCATGCCCAACTTGCGGTCGGGCCGGTTGGGGCCGTGGTAGTCGCTTCCGGCGGTGATAAGGAGGCCGAGCTCCCGCGCAAGGGCATCAAGATAGCGACAGGCCCCTTCTTTTGCCCCGCTGTGCCAGGCTTCAATGCCATCGAGCCCCAGTTCCTTCCACTGCCCGATGAGGGGCGAAAGTTTGCTGCGGGATATGAAGAGCGACATGGGGTGGGCGAGGACCGCGAGCCCCCCGGATTCGTGGACGGCAACGATGGCCTCTTCCAGGGGGACGCCCCCCTTCTCTTCGAAGAGGCTGTGGCCCTTGGCCAACCACTTGTCGAAGGCGTCCTGTCGCTTTTTTACGAGGCCCATCGCCACGAGTTCGTCGGCAAAGTGAATGCGCCCCACCACCGAACCGCCAGCGCGTTCTGCAACACGCGCAAAGTCCAGGACAATTCCCTGTTTCGAGAGCATATCCACAATACGGGCATTGCGCTGTTCACGGTTTCTGGCCAATGCTGCGAAAATTACTTCCAGCTTGGGGCTGCACCCGCTCATGCCCAAGCCCAGGAGGTGACATTCGCCGGGCTTCCAGCTGATATCGATTTCCGTGCCGGAAATGATGCGAATACCCCGTTCCTCACCGGCTTTTACGGCTTCGGGGAGCCCTGCCATGGTGTCGTGATCGGTAAGGGCCAATGCACAAATCGAGCGGGACGCCGCGAGTGCGACTAGTTCGCCGGGTGTGAGGCTCCCATCGCTGGCAGTGGAGTGGGTGTGCAGATCGATCATTGGAAGGACTCTATCATGTCTGTTACAAAAAGTCCTCGGGGGAGGTACAGATTGAAACTTTGTGGTATCATCTCTAAGGTATAAGGGCTCAAATGTGTATGCCCCGTATAAAAGTGGTATCAGTTTGACGAATTATTGCCGATACATATAGTGTGAACCGGGAAATCGGTCGATTTCCTGCACAGTGCCCTGCCACTTGGCAGGCAAAAACACGTGACGGAAGGACGGTCCCGACGTGGATACTTATTCCATGACATGCGATGCCATCGTGACACCACAGCGCATCGACAGAAAAAAACAACTCAGTGTATCGAAGGGTATCATCACTTCGGCATCGGCCAAACAGGCTCCGGTCTTGGATCTGGACTCGTCATCGGTGCTGTATCCTGCCCTGCTCAACATCCATGACCATATGCGCGGGAATTATCTCCCCCGTGTCGGTCCGCGGCCGGGAACCTTCTATTTGAACTGGCTCCCCTGGGACAACGATCTCAAGGCTTCAGATGCCTTTGCAGAGCGTGAACACCTCTCCGAAGAGAACAAATACTTTCTCTCCTCGTACAAAAACCTTTTCTCCGGGGTAATTACGGTCAACGATCACTTTCCCCATCGTCTCAATGAGCAGTATTTGCCCCGCTTGCCGGTACGCGCCATTCAAGAGTATACGATAGAACACGAGTGTTCATCCTTCGATCTCAAATGGGGTGATGGCATCGAGGCGGAACACCGTCTGGCCCTCGAGAAAAATTGGCCCTTCATCACCCATTTGGAGGAGGGCTTTGACCCCGAATCGCAGGATGGTGTGGGTATTCTCGAGCGTCACAAGGCCCTTGACGAGCACTGTGTGCTCATTCACTGTATCGGTTTTTCCGATGAAGATATTCTCAAGGTAGCCAAGGCCGGGGCGAGTATTTCCTGGTGCCCGGCCTCGAATATGCTCATGTTCAACACCACCTGCAAGATTCGCAAGCTTCTGCACGCCGGGGTCAACGTAGGAATCGGCACCGATTCGACCCATACGGGCTCGGAAAACCTCC
>CAZIRF010000075.1:0-5625 GCA_964541755.1 uncultured Spirochaetales bacterium
CAAGCCGCAGCGGCTTGCCCCGACGGCCCCTGCGGCCGTGCTTCCCGCCAAGCGGGCCCACGCAGGGCGCGGGCCCGCCCGGCGCGCGATCACGGCCTACCCCCGCGAAAAGCGCGGGGCAGGTTTTTATGGTCACTTTCAAGCCCCGAAACAAGGAATATTGAGCTGCAGGCTTCCGGTTACTGGAAGGCCTTCCGCGCACGGGCTATGAGGACGCGGGCCCGCTGGTCATAAGGCCGCCCGTCCCAGTCGCCGAAGAGGTCCACCTGTTCGAACCCGTTTTCAAGGAGGAGCCGGCGCATTCCCGTCCCGCTGTACAGCCTCTGGACAAAGGAACGCTCGAAGATCTCGCCGTCGCGTTCCAAATGCCAGGTATTGCGCAGGCCGGCCCAGGCGTCGACCACCTCGAAACGGGTTGTCACCTCGAAACCGCCCCGCGAAAAGCGCTCGCCGGGGGTAAAGTCGCGGACGGCGGTCTCCTTGCCCAGGATCTCGATAACGAGCTGCCCCCCACCGGCAAGGCTCTCTGCCAAATTGCGTATGACCAGGGCATCGTCTGCGGGGTCGTCGAAGTAGCCGAAGGAGGTGTAGAGGTTGACGGCCAGGTCGAAGGATGCGGGGCGCACAAATTGGCGGGCATCGGCGTGGACCAGTTCAAGGCCGATATCCCCGGCGTACTCGCGCGCGGCGTCGAGGTAGCTTTGGCACAGGTCCACCCCGCACACCACATGCCCGCGCCGGGCAAGTTCCACCGATATGCGGCCCATCCCGCAGCAGAGGTCGAGGACCCGCGAACGGGGGGCAAGAGCGCACAGCCGCTCGAGGCCGTCGACGACGGCGGGGGACTCCGCCCAGCGCTCGCTTTCAAACATGATGGGGGCATAATGCTCCCAGAAGGCCTCTTCCTCGAACCACTCGCCGCGATCTGTAGCCATCAGTATGAATTCCTCAATCGACCGAACCCCGCAAGGCGGTGGCCAATTCCTTCCAGACGAGCTGGTCCTCGCTGGAGAGGGCGCGGAATTCGTCCTGCCGCCCGTAGGCAGAGAGCTCTATGAACTGGAGGGTGCGCGCCATGAGCGAATCGAATTTCTCCCGGTGCAGGTCGACGAGCCAGGAGGGAGGGAAGCGGAATTGTGCGAGTAAAAGGGCCCAGTGGGGGGCGCAGAGCCCGTCGGAGGCCTCGAAGGCGGCACGCAGTTCACGGCTTTCGGGGCTCGAGTCCTTGCACTCGACGAGGAGGCCCAGGTACTCGTGTTCGATGCGTTCGCGCTCCAGACAGATGGGACAGCGGGCCCTGGGTTTCCAGGGCTTGCGGCGCTTGAAGTGATCGATGCGGTCTTCGAGTATGTCCCTTCCCAGGATGGCGACGGCAAGACCGTCGCGGTAACTGGCGAGGTGGCGCGAGTGGAAGGAACAGAAGCCCCCGGCGGCGCGGTGTTGGGCGCGGAAGGTGCGGTCACTCACGTGTTCGAAGAGGAGATTGTCCATGTAGCGGTCTGCGCGGTCGCTCACGAGGCGGCAGACGGGACAGCCGGGCTTTTCGCAGACCTTTTGGAGCTCGAAGAAATTGATGTGCTTGTTGACGCTCATGCCTCGCGCTCCCCGATGCGGCCGTCCGCATGGGCGACACAGACAAGGGGTTTGATGCGGGTAAAGAGGCCGCTTTCGACGACACCGGCGATGGCGGCTATTGCCGCTTCGAGTTCGCAGGGGTCAACCGGCTGCGGGAAACGGGTGTCGAGGATGAGGTTGCCCCGGTCGGTGACGACGGGCCCGGCTTTGCGGACGGCCTCGCGCAGGGAAACCTCGCCCCCCAGGGCGACAAGGGCCTTGACGACCGGGACGCGGGCGTCGGGGACGATTTCGACGGGTATGGCGAAGCCGGGTCCCAGGCGCTCGACGAGCTTGCGTTCGTCGACGATAACGATGAAACGCGCGCTGTTGTACGCGACAATCTTTTCGAGGAGGAGGGCCCCGCCGCCGCCCTTGATGAGGCGGTTGCCGGGATCGACTTCATCGGCCCCGTCGAGGGCAAGGTCGAGGGCTCCGCCAATTTCGGGGGAGTTGAGCGAGTAGAGGGGAATGCCCTCCTCTTCACAGGCGATATGGCTCTGGAAGCTCGTGGGAACGGCCTTGATGTCGCGCAGGGTGCCCGCACGAAGGAGTGCCCCCACATGCCGGATGGCGGGAAGGGCTGTCGAACCGGTCCCCAGACCAAGCTTCATGCCGCTTTTGACATACGAATCGACAGCGTGTTTGGCGACACGCTCTTTGAGAGTGGCCGCATCAAACGGCGCGGGGGCGCTACTCATGGCATACTCCGAAATATGCAGGGCGTCTCAAAAAACTGAAGCTTTTCAAGGGCCCCTGTGGTATCCTGAACGGGTGAGCGGTCAAGGACAGAAAATCATGCATGAACTATACTCGAGATGATGGAAACGGGCAATCGGCAGAACACTTCATGCACCGACGCACAGCAAATCCTTGACCAACTTCCCGACGGCGTCTTTGTAACAGACCGCGCCCACACGATCATCTACTGGAATCCCGGAGCCCGCGCCATCCTGGGCTTCTCGCCCCAGGAGCTCGACGGGCAGTCGTGCCGGGCATTGGGGCCCCTGTGCAAGCGCGATTCCACGGGCAATGCCCTCTGCGCCGGGGGACTCTGCCCGCTCAGCTTTGCCCTTTCGGGGGGCTTTTCCGGGCTCTACCCCCACTACGTCTTCATGCGCACCCGCGACGGGCGCGAGGTACCGGTCAAACTCTCGGTTTCGCCCTTCAAGGACGATGAGGGCAGCATAACCGGCGCCATTGCCGTCTTTCGCGACATGAGCGAAGAGTACGCCCAGCTCAAGCTTGCCGGTGAAATCCAGAAGCACATGGTCACCATGAGGGGCTTCAACTCCGGGCCCTTCCGGGTCGAAACCCTCTTCCATCCCCTGGAAATTACCGGGGGCGACTACATCGAGGTGTTTGAAACCGACACGGGCCTCCTCATCGCCACGAGTGCCGATGCGACCGGTCACGGCATATCGGCCGCCCTCTTCGCCATGATCTACAAGACGCTTTTCCACGCAAGCCTCAAGGAGACCTACTCGCCGGCCCAGATGCTGGAGCTCATCAACCGGGACTTCTGCAACACGGCCACGGTGGAAGGTTACTACCTTACCGCCAGCATCGTTATTTTCGACCCCTCCAGCGGCAAGGGCTATTTTGCAAGCGCCGGCCACCCCACGGCCCTCGTCCTGCGCTCCAGACAGGGCGTTCTCGTCCCGCAACCCATCAACGAACGCTCCTTCATGATAGGCATGGTTGACGGGGCACACTTCAACGAAATTCCCCTCGATTTGGGGCCGGGAGACCTCCTTTTTCTCGCTTCGGACGGCATATACGAAGCGGAGGGACACGACGACATCCCCTTCGGCATAGAGGGCGCCGCCAGCTTCTTCGCGGACGGCGGCCGCGACCTCGAAGAACTCTACCGCCAAATCAAGGCCCGCAATCCTTTTGGCGAGCTGGCAGACGATGTGAGCGCCATACTCATCGAATGCGACCGCCCCGACGACCCGCCGGTCGAAAAGGCCCAAAACCGGTAGAAGAGCCGCCCCGCCTTGCCCATTCAACACTTCTTGCCTATAATGCCAATAGCACGTTTCAGGGGTACTGCATGAACAAGTCCGTACGAGCCTTTGTACTCATCGCCATCATCTGCAGCTTGGCAAACGCCGCACTCGTTATCGCGTCGATACTCAGCTACGGGTCGGGGGAGGTCACCGCGTGGCCCCTGCTTGTCGCCATCCCCCTTGCAGCGACAATCCTCTCGCTGGCCCTGGTCATCCCCAAGGCAAAACGCTTTGTGGGCTCCTGGCAGGAGGCACAGGGGGAGGAAGACCGCAACAGCAAGGCGCTTTCCCGCCTGGCCGACGCCCCGCTCAAAAGCCTCATCCACTACATCCTCGTCTGGATTGCCGGGCTCATCGTCCTCCATTTTTTCATGGAGAGCTTCGGCATGCGCCCCACCCAAAGCCTCGCCATCACCATCTACCTCCTTGCGACGAGCTTTATCTGCGGTTCCTTCATTTTCGTCAATGCAGACCGCAATGTCACGGCAACCCTCGCCGCGCAGCACATCACCCGTTATCCCCAAGACCTGCGCGACAACCGGCAGTTCCGCAAGGGAACCATCATCCCCACCTTCATCGCCATCATGAGCATGCTCTTCTCCGCCGGCGCCATGATGCTCTACCAGGAGGGCCTTAACCAGCTCGACGAGGCAAACGCGAGCGAACTCTTCCTGCGCCTGGGCATCGCGGCCCTCCTCTTTTTGGGCGTCATCACGATACTCGTCATCCACTGGAACCGCGGGAACGCCTTTATTTTCAATCTGATCATCGCCCAAATGACCCAGTTGGCTTCGGCAGAAAAAGACCTCAAACAGCGCATTTCCATTGCCAGCGTGGATGAACTTGCCTCGATAAGCGGGCTCGTCAATGAATTCTGTTCGGGTCTTTCCCACAGCATCAACGACATCAAATCGGCCCAGAGCGGTTTGAGCAGTCTGGGAGACGAACTCAACAAGAGCGCAACCGCAACCGCAACCGCGGTTACCCAGATCGCCGCCGGCATGGACCGTATGAAAGAAAAATCACAGGCACAGTCACACAGCGTTCAGGAATCCTCAAGCGCCGTAGAAGAAATCGCCAAAAACATCGAGTCAATGGAAGCGGTCATCGGTGAACAGGCCGCAAGCGTTACCCAAGCATCCGCATCCATCGAAGAGATGGTAAGCAACATTGCCTCGGTAACCAACTCCATTGAAAAAATGGCCAGCCAGTTTGCCGAACTCATTGAATCGGCCGACCATGGCCGCAAGGCTCAGGGAGAATCGCGCAAACGAGTCGAGGATATCGAAAACCGCTCCAAGGCCCTCCTTGAAGCCAACAAGGTCATTTCAACCATCGCAAGTCAGACCAACCTCCTGGCCATGAACGCCGCCATCGAAGCAGCCCACGCCGGGGATGCAGGAAGGGGCTTTAGTGTAGTAGCCGACGAAATCCGAAAGCTGGCCGAAACCTCATCACAACAGTCAAAGGCTATAAAAGAAGAAATTCGACAGGTGCAGGAAGCGATAAGCGAGGTCGTTACCGTCTCACGCAACACCGAGGATGCTTTCATGCAAGTTTCCGAGCGTATCGGCGAGACCGATGCCCTCGTCAAGGAAGTGCAACAAGCCATGGTCGAACAAAAAGAGGGATCAACACAAGTTCTCGATGCCCTCAAGTCCATGAACGACATCACCAGCCAGGTCCAGAGCGGGTCAAAAGAGATGAGCGCGGGAAACAACACTGTCCTCGCCGAAATAGTACGACTGCGCGAGACAACTGATGAAATCCGGCAAGAAATTGACGCCATTAGCGCGGGCACCGACGAAATACGAACGAGCGCAAAGGGTGTATCGCAGATGGCCGAACGGACCATGGGTACCATCATCGCAATGGACGAGGCTGTTTCTCATTTCAAGACCTGATCTACCAGGAAAGCCGGCATCAAGCCCCACGCAGCACTTGCCCGTAACTAGTAACCAGAAGCCTGCAGCTCAAGCTACCTTGGCGAATTGGGGGA
>CAZIRF010000076.1:0-5566 GCA_964541755.1 uncultured Spirochaetales bacterium
GGGTCCCCCAATTCGCCAAGGTAGCTTGAGCTGCAGGCTTCTGGTTACTAGTTACTGGTTTCAACGCCGCTCGCTGCGCCAGTTCCAGGGGGCCTGCGGCGACCGCTCCTGCCAGAGGCCTCGGCCGGCGGCTCGGGCGCGGTTTTCTGCCGCTTGCAGTTCCTTCGAGGTGGAAAAGTCCCGATAGTGCCAGGCATAGCCCGCCTCGATGACGGCCTTGTTCACCCAGCTGCCGCCATCAAAAATATTGGCGACCCATCGGCCATAGCGATCCCTTTCGATAAGTTCCACCTGGACGGTTTTACCGAATATCAAGCTCGAGAGGAGGGCTTTGGCCTGCCGACCGTAGGCCTGTCCGGATTCCGGGGCGTCTATCCCCGAGAGCCTCAGTTTATATCGGGTTTTCCCTTCGAGTACGGTGACCGTATCCCCATCCGATATCCCGACAACTCGTGCCTGTATGACCCGGGTGTAGGCCAGGGCGGCCGCTTCCTTTGCGTCGAAGCAGTGTGCGCACGGCGTGAGCCCCTGTTCCCGTGCCTTGGACAGGGGAACGGGACGGGCGTTTTTGGCAAAGCGGCAGCTCTGGCGGTGGTAGTGACCGCCGGAACGGGTTATCCAGACGAGTTCTTCACCTGCGGGGAGGGCCCATGCAAGAAGAACTGCAATGATGATGACAAGGAGGGCTACAGGACTCAAGTGATGGAGGCGGGCACGCATCTTTTGGTCTCCGGGGCGGAAATTGCGTGTCCAGTATACACGACCTTGGCGCGGCTGTAACTATCAGCCACAGGGAATTCCACGGCTGATTTTTTGACCGACAGGGGCTCCTGATCTAGTCTTCGAAGCAAAGCATTTTGCTCATATATTGCCCGCAGAGCGGGATCGAAGAGGAGGGCTCTCGTGCGCCATATTTCCGGAAAAATCGCGTTCCTTTCGGTTTCCGTCACCCTCGCCGTCGCCGTATCGCTTATCGGGGTATTCTGGTGGTCGTATACGGGCATGGTCAAGACCCAGTCGGCCCTCCTCGACACGACCTTGCGCGAAAGCTTTGACCGGACGGTCAAGTGGGAGATCGAAACGGCCGTGAGCATGCTCGAGCGCCTGGCGGATTATCGGGACGAGGGCCTCTTGGAGGAGACTCTTGCGCGGGAACTGGCGCGCGATCTCCTGCGGGACATGCGCTTTGGCGCAGACGGGTACTTCTGGGCCGATACCCCGAACGGGGACAACGTGGTCCTCTTGGGCAATGCGACAGAGGGCACGAACCGTCTGAATGCCGTCGATGCGAACGGTTACGCGATGATAAAGGGCATTATTGCCGCGGGTATGGGTGGCGGCGGCTATACCGACTACTGGTTCCCCAAGGCCGGGGGCAGCGAGCCCCTGCCCAAACGCAGTTACAGCCTCCTCTCGCCAGCCTGGAACTGGGTGGTGGGCACCGGGGCCTATGTCGACGACATAGACGCCATGGTAGCGGAAAAACAGGCTGCGTCCCTGGCGGCCCGCAACGCATCTCTGGGCGTCACGGTGATTTTTGCTGTTCTTGTCACCCTCTTTGCCGCATTTATGGCCCTTCTTACCGGGCGGCGGCTTGCACGGCCTGTCATGTACGCCGCAGAGCGGGCCGAGCTCTTTTCGCGGGGGACCCTCTCCGGGGCCTTCGACACGGCGTTGCTCGCCCGCAATGACGAGACCGGCCTCCTCCTGCGTTCACTGGAAAAGATGCGCAGCGACCTCGCCTCGATGATTCGCGAAATTTCTGCCGCTGGAGACCGCTTGGGCATCGGGTCGCAGGAGTTGTCGAATACCTCGATGGAGGTCTCCAACGGCGCGACGGAGCAGGCGGCCTCTGCCGAGGAGGTCTCCGCTTCGGTCGAGGAGATGGCCGCGACCATACATCAGAATGCGGACAACACAGCCGAAACCGAACGTATTGCCCGCAAGGCCGCCGATGACGCGGCCGAAGGTGCCGGGGCGGTTGAAGATGCCGTCCGCGCGGTGACGCAGATCGCGCAGAAGATTGCGGTCATTGAAGAAATCGCCTCGCAGACGAACCTGCTCGCCCTCAATGCCGCCATCGAAGCGGCCCGGGGCAGCGAGGCGGGCAAGGATTTTTCGGTCGTCGCCGGCGAGATACGCAAGCTCGCCGAGCGCAGCGGGACGTCGGCGGCGGATATCCGCGAGCTGTCCGCTTCGACGACCGACCGCGCAACCCGCGCGGGGGCTGTTCTGGAGAGTCTCGTGCCGGACATCCGCCGAACTGCCGACCTCGTCGCGGAAATAAGTGCGGCCACCCGCGAGCAGCAGGGCGGTGTCGATCAGATAGAGCTCGCCGTTCAACAGCTGGACAACGTGGTTCAGCAGAATGCCGCGGCTTCGGAGGAACTCGCCGCTTCTGCAAGGACCCTCAACGAGCAGGCACTCATTCTCCATGACAGCATCGAACACTTCGAACTCGACGGGGAGGAGCATACAGACCCTTCCCCTGCGTGAAAGATGTTTTTGTGGTGAATATCTGTTGGCGGGCAGAGCGGCTCACCAAAACCGGGACCCTGGATGGGTCCCGGTTTTGGAATTCACGGTCGTCAACGTCGAAATCGCTCCTTTTTGAGCGCCTTCTGGAATTTTGATATCTCCTTCCACTTGGCCTTTTCCTTCATGCGGGACTGCTCGCTCACCCGGCTCGCCAGCCAGTTCTCTTCCCGTTTGAGTTCGAGCCAGGCGAGGTAGCGTTCCGTGCTGATGTCCCCCCTTGCGAGGGCCTCGGCGACGGCACAGCCGGGTTCGCCCTCGTGCCTGCAGTCGCCGAAGCGGCACTGCCGTGCCGCATCGGCGATTTCCGGGAAGCTCTTTCCAAGAGCGCTCTCTTCATCGGCCCTGTGGGGGCCATTACCAAGGGCTTCGTCCCATATTTTGAGCTCGCGGATGCCGGGGGAGTCTGCGAGGAGAACCCCCGATTCCAGACGCCGTATTCGACTTGAGCTCGTCGTATGACGGCCCCGTCGATCGTCTTCGCGAACGGCCCCTTCCAGCGCCTGCGGGGCGCTCCCGCATCCACCCGAAGCAAGGGCGTTTACCAGTGCGGACTTCCCCACACCGCTCTTGCCCAGCATGCCCACCGTTTGCCCGGAACCCAGGAAGGATGACAGATCGGCCAGCCCCTCCTTTGTGTGGGCGCTGAGTGCGATAACGGGGACCCCGGGGGCAATGCGGCCGGCCTCTGCCACAGCCCAATCCCGCTCTTCGGCAGCGGCAAGGTCTGCCTTGTTGAGGACGATGAGGGGCATCGCGCTCGCGCTGGCCGACGCCGAAGAGCGGGCCACGACGAGGGCTCGTTCGAGCAGGCGCGAAAGAAAGTTGCGCCCGCCGTCCAAGGCGAAGACGAGCAGGATGATATCGATATTCGCAAGGAGAACCTGCTCTTCCGTTTTTGTCCCGGCCCGGCCGCGTACCAGGCTCGTCAGGCGGGGGAGCAGCTGTTGAATGCGCGGGATTTCCTCAAGCGGATCGACCAGGGCCCAATCGCCGACCACCGGGTAATCGGCACTGTCGTGCGCCTCGTACGAAAAGCGGCCGCTCGTCGTTGCGCCCTGTACCATGCGCGGGAGGTAGTCGGGCAGCTCCGCGCGCCCGCGAAAGTCCGGGATGACCAGTTCATACCGGTGATGCTCCCGCGCCATGATGCGTGCGGGCACCAGTGTTGATCCCTTGCTGCAGGACTCGTTCCAGTGTGCGTGAAGTTCGGGTTGCCAGCCCCAGGCCTCGGGCCCGCTGTCGCGGAGTGGACTATCAGCATTGAATTCTTTCATCTTCAAGCCTCCAGGGGGAAGGGGAGCTGTGTAACGGGTTTCGGCCGCCGTTCTGTAGCGGGCCGACGGGCAGCCCGCACTTGATGCAGGAAAATGAGGTTCGTCTGAGTGTATAATCTGTTGTGTTCGTGACATACCAACGCCTTTGTGTGACAGTTCGAGACGATACTTCGCCCGTGTCATCAAAAAAATGAGTACCGCGTTGATTGTGTGGGGGGTGTTCGGGAGACGTAGTGCGGAAAAGAGTCTGGGAGCCGGGAGGATTTCTGTGCCTTGGGGCGTGAAAATGCCTCTAGCGGCTGAACACCACCGCCACGTTGATTGCAATTGCGTACATCACCGACCTCCTTGGTTTGAATTTATTCTGATACTAACGCCCGAATATCGCGCTGTCAATGGATCGGGCTGCAAGAGCCGCATGCCCGTGCAGCCCGATCATGGGGAAAAACAACAGGCCCGCCACTTTGGCGGGCCTGCATTAGGTAATACGCGTGGTGGGGACGACGACCTATAGCTCTTGGCTATAGTCTTCGTCATCCGTCATGTAGTAGCCGCCACCATCTTCGTCCCCGACGGGCTCATATTCCATGAGGTAGCCGCCAAAAATCCAGCCGGAAAGGGGTTCTTCGATACGGTACCAGAAGTCGCTGTTTCCCTGGAAGGGGAGGGTTTCCGCACTGCGGGCGACGGCGGTAACGAGTTCGCCCTCTTGAATCCCCCCGATGCGCACACTGTCCTCTGCCGGTTTTGCGTAGACCGAGGTCGCCTCCCCAATGACGGTCATTTCGAGGTTGATTTCATCGAAAGCGACCTCATCGTTTTCGCCGGAGAGGGCGGTGCTGATGGTGTCGGCAAAGATACTGTTGCCGTAGTCGTCGAGGGCTGCCTGAAGGAGGGCGGCTTTCTTGACTTCATTTTCGCTCGATTGGGCCATTTGGTACAGTATGGAAGATTGGACGTCGGATTCGCGGGTGGAGTAGTCGTCGACACGGACATAGCGCAGGGTGCGGTCGCTGTAGCCGTAATAGCTGCCAATTTTTGCGGGGTCTTCCTTGTTGGGGATGTAGAGGCTGGCACGGATGTATTTCCCCGAAAGGCTGTCCGGGTAGACAACGAGGATTTGCATGGGATCGAGGTTGACTCCGGTGGCGGTGGCCGCCTGGGGGCCGGTATAGAGGACGACATTCTCTGTTTTTGTTATGACGGCGAGTTCGCCCTCGGCTCCCATGGTCATGTCGATAATCCAGCTCGATTCGCCGCTTGAGCGGGTGACTTTGGTAAGGTCGTAATCGTAGCCGTTGATGCTGGCGGCGGTTTTTTCATCTTCAAGGGTGAGTTTTTCCCCCAGGAAGGTCGAAGCTTGCCAGGTTCCCTTGCCGTCTTTGACAGAATAGAGGCCGGCAACGCGCAGGGCATAGCCATGGCGTACTTCTTTTGGTGGAGTAGTGACGGTGGTGAAGCTTGGTTCCTCGACGGCTTGTTCCGCCTTTTTTTCGCAAGAAAGAGGCAGGATAAGGCTGGCGACAAGGAGCGGGATGAGGGCGAATCTTTTCATGGTCAATCCTCCGCAAGGTAAAACGGCTTTTGGTAAAAAGAAAACACTTTCGAGCCCGTTTATAAAACAAGTGATTATTTACCGGCTCGTGGATGAATGTATAACAAATTAATGATCAATAAAAAAGTGTTATTCACTTCCCCTAGAGCCTCTTGCAAAATTAGGCCTTCTGAAGAAGAAATACGATTAACATTCCAAG
>CAZIRF010000077.1:0-4959 GCA_964541755.1 uncultured Spirochaetales bacterium
TCAATTTCACTGCCACCGGACGCTACGATGTCGTGTATAACCATATCCTCGTGCACAAATACTACCTTAACGAGGGCATTGAGAAGGAAATCCCCTTCGATGAGGCCCTCGTTTCCTGGTACCAAAAGGTGTATGAGCCGATTATTCGCATTATTGAGGAAGAAAAACTCTGTTCGCGTTTTCCCGGTCGTACAGCCAGCGATCTGTATGTCTGGATTGTGAAGCACTGGGATTTTCTCAAGAAAAAGTACGGTGTACACTTTTCGGTGGGGGATGCCGCCCGCGACTTCTCGACAAAGTATGGAAAGGACGCTTGGACGTCCTTTTCCGAGTGCATTTCACAGTTGTGGGCCCGGATTCGGGATAAACTACACTTTTAATGGATAATTATTCGGAGCCATTTGCGTGTCTATTCTGAGCATCCAATCGCATGTCGTGTATGGTCACGTGGGAAACCGGGCCGCAGTCTTTCCCCTCGAACGGATGGGCTACGAGGTCTTGCCGATAAATACCGTACAGTTCTCCAATCATGCAGGCTATGGTTCTGTTCACGGCCTGCGGTTTCCCCCCGAACACATTCGCGATCTCGTGGCCGGTCTTGATGAACGGGCTGCCCTTGCCGACTGCGAGGCGGTCCTTTCCGGGTATTTGGGTTCTCCCGAAATGGCAGAAGCTGTTTTGGCGGCAGTTGAACTCGTGCGAAGCCGCAACAAAAATGCCCTTTTCTGTTGCGATCCGGTCATGGGTGATGAGGACAGCGGTCTCTTTGTCGATCCGGCCATTCCCCCGATTATCAGGGAGCGCATGCTCGCCTGTGCCGACATTATCACCCCGAATCTCTTTGAATTGGAACTTCTTGCCGGCATGAAGGTGACCGATTTGAGAGAAGTCCAGCGGGCTCTCGAGCGGGTACACAAGCGAGGGCCGGCAGTGATACTTGTCACAAGTTGGCGAAAACATCTTCATGCTGATGCTCAAACAACAGGGATGCTCGTATCCTCCAAAGAGGGGGTTTTTGTTTTGGAGAATCCCCTTGTATCATTGGATCCGGCACCCCATGGTGCGGGGGATTTGAGTGCGGCCCTCTTTCTCGCGCGCTATCTCAAGGCTCGTAATGCTCGCGTTGCCATGGAGTTCTGTGCTGCGGCCGTGCGGGAAGTTTTCCGGGTAACGGCGGCTCATTCACGAGGGGAATTGGCCCTCGTCGCAGCCCAGGATGCGTTTGTCGTGCAAGATGGATGCTCCAATGTAGAATCGGAGGAACTCATTCTGTCCTTGTAAGTAAACGGTATCGGGATTATTATTATGATATGCCCGCTTCGCCAACCGTCCTCTTCATAAAGGCGGACAGCTACAATGAGTACGACAGCGAAACCATCGCGGGACTCGGTGATGCCGTTCGCGAGGCAGGCGGACAGCTCCTTGTATTTTCCGGACAGACACTTTATGGATCGGTAGACAGCGACCCGGGGATTCGTGCTTTGTACGGTTTCATTCGGGCTGCGAAACCCGACGGCATTGTGGTGAACGCCTGGCTACCCGACATCCGTCCGCCAAACAGCGCCCGCTTCCTGTCCATTTTCAACGACATACCGGTTTTCTTCATGGGCGAGGGCTGGGAGGATCGGCCCTACTGTCACCTTCACGGGGCAGAGTACATGCGTCAATTGCTCGCCCATCTCCATGAGGTCCATGGCCGCACCCGCATTGCCTTTGTTGCACCCGTTTTCCCGGATGATCGGGATGAGGCCTGGCGCCGCTACATGGGCGAGATCGGCTGTCTGGACGAGCGCCTCTATGTGTCGTCAGCGCAGACCATGAGCGATTCGGTGCCGCTGCGCGCCGAAAAGGCGGTTCAATACCTCTTTGATCGCAGCGACAGCGTCCGCCCCGACGCAATCGTTTCCATGAACACCGACGAATGTGTGGCCATTCTCTCATCCCTCAAGCGCCGGGGGGTGGAGATCCCGCGACAACTGTCGCTCGCTTCATGGGAGGACGGGGAAGTCGGGCGTTTCTGCGATCCGCCCCTTAGCTGTGTTGAATATCCCTATCGCCAGATGGGGTATGCGTCGGGCGAGGCTCTTTGCCGCATGTTGAAGGGTGAAAACGTGCCGCGCGAAACCCGTGTACCCACGAAGCTCATACTGCGTGCGTCCTGTGGTTGTTCACTCATTGATCGCAGCCTCGCTGCTGCAGAAGAGGCCGGGCACATCCTCTCTGGCGGGAATGATTCCATGCGGGAAACCGAACACTTCAAGGAGCTGCTCGGTGCTAACACCGATACCCGGGAATCGGCGTTTTTATCGGCTTGGGCCCTTTTTATCGAAAAGCATTGCAGTGTGGAGAAGGCCCCCGTTCTGCGTCAAATCATTCATGACTTGCGCGATTATTTGCATCGGGGTTGTCTGGATCGGGACGACACGGTGTTTGATGTCTTGCAAAAAGCTCAACTCCTCCTTGATGAGGTGGAGCGCCACCAGCTGTTGCGTGAGTCTGCACGGGCAATAAACAATCAGCAGCGGATGAATCACGTAAGCATGGCCCTTATTCAGTCCCGCGACAGTCTGTCCACCCTGGGTTCACTCGATTATGTTGTCGGGGATTTGGGCCTTGAGGGCTGTTGGGTCTCCATATTTCGCGA
This sequence comes from uncultured Spirochaetales bacterium, assembly GCA_964541755.1. Classification (GTDB taxonomy): domain Bacteria; phylum Spirochaetota; class Spirochaetia; order Treponematales; family Breznakiellaceae; genus CAZIRF01. Next base: position 2,645 of record CAZIRF010000077.1, read on the forward strand.
TGATACCCAGTCACCCCTGTCCCGAAAAGGCGACACGGGTACCTCGTTGCTTGAACTTTCGACGGTAGAAGACCTGTCATCGGCGCCCGTGGAGCTCCTTTTCCGCAGTGATAACGGAAGCCGCAGGCCGGAATGTGAAGGAGTGCCGGATGTTCTCTCAAACGTCATGGCCTCAATTCTCCAGCCTGCCCGCGTCGGGCGCCAACTTTTGGGAAAGATCCTCAATATCGGAGACAGCTTCGAGGGCTTCCTTCTGGTCGATATGGGCGAGTACGACATACGCATCCTTGAGGGGCTCTCGCGTGTTTTGGCCTCTTCACTCAATGCCGCGTGGACCATGGAACGCCTGCTTGTCGCCAGAAACGAATTGCGTATTCTTGCGGAAGAGGATTCCCTTACCGGGCTCGGCAACCGCTATGCCTTCAATCGGGATATACAGTTGCTCTGTAATGAGCCACCGCCTTCGAATGGTATGCAGACCGCTCTCCTCTTCATGGACCTCGACGGTTTCAAGCCGGTGAACGACTCCTATGGTCACGATGCGGGAGATGAGCTGCTTAAAATTGTCGCCCACAGGCTCGAATCAATCTGCGGGTCAAGATCCCGCGGAATTTATCGGGTGGGAGGGGATGAATTTACTGTTCTTCTTGAGAGTTCAGGACCTCAGGATAGCGTCAAACTGGCCAAGAAGATCATAGCAGGGATAAAACAGACGGTCATTTACCGGGATGTTGCCCTCAATGTGGGGGTAAGTATCGGTTGTGCCCATTATCCAAGAGATTCACGTGACAGCGGGTCTCTCGTCAAGTATGCTGATATTTCCCTGTACCGGGCCAAAGAACGCCGCGGATCGGTGGTTGTTTTTGATCGTTCAAAAGACGCTCCCCGGCTTCGCCAAATCGAATTGCGTCGCGATATACAGACAGCCCTTGATCGTGGCGAGATTGAGGTCGCATGGCAGGGCCTCTTCGAGAATAGCGGCGGCCTCGCGGGAATCGAGGCCCTGATTCGCTGGCGACACCCCGACTTCGGTATGCTCTTACCCGACGATTTCCTCGATGTTGCCAGCGAGGCCAACATGATAGTCCCCATCGAACGTTTCATTCTGGAACGCTCTTGCGAACATATTGCGCTGATACGTGACAATGATCCCGGGAGCAAGCCCTTTGTCATGGTCAATTGCTCTCAGGCCTTTTTCTTCAATCCCGATTTCATCTCTCTTGTCAAAACCGCAATACGGGAGCGGGGCCTGTCAAGAGAGAGTCTCTGTCTGGGCTTGGAAGAGAAGGCAGCTTTCAATGATATTGATCGTACCCTGTCGGTAATCAGCAGTTTGAAATCCCTCGGGGTTCGCTTTGTCCTCGTCGGCACGGGGCGTCCGGATTCCTGGCTGGGCTTCCTCAATCGCTTGCCCTCGGGCAGTATTGTCAAGGTCGACCGCTCCTACGTCGCCGCAATTGCCGGAGAGGAGGAACATCGTTCCTTTCTCTTCCGTCTCTTCGATCTCCTCGAAACCCGCGGTCTCGGTGTTGCCGTTTCCGGCGTCGAAACCGCAACGCAACAGGAGTTCCTTCTGCGCCCGGGTCTTTTGGTACAGGGCTTTGCCCTCGATGAACGGAATGATTGAGGTCGCGGGATACAAAAAGAGGGAGCTCGCGGCTCTTTCAATACCTCGTTATTTTTGAAACAGGTTCTCATGACAGAAGGGGATTATTTCTGATAAACTGTGTGTAATGCAGGAGGTTTTGCGCGCGTGAAAGTTGTATTCATACATTACCACCTCCTCAAGGGCGGGGTGACCACCGTGCTCCGACGCCAAGTGCAAGCGCTCTTGAAAAGCGGGGATCAGGTTCTGGTCTTGGCCGGCGAAGCCGATGAGCCTTCCTTCGAGGGCGCCCCGCCGGTTCTCCTCGACGCCCTTCGCTATGACGGCCGCAGGGAGCCCGGACAGCAGGTGGAAGATCTTGCCGGAGACATCCTCAAGGCCATACGAGCCCGCTTCCCCGACGGGGTCGACATCGTCCATATCCACAACCCGCTCATCCGCAAGAACTCCCTTTTTTTGCCGGCCCTGGCCCTCTTGCAGCGCGAAGGGCTGCGCCTGTTCCTGCAAAACCACGACTTCGCAGAGGACTGGCGACCGGACGTGTGGGTGGGGGATGGCCCGTATCCGGGGAACTGCCACTACGCCGTCATAAACGGCCGCGATCGCGAGTACCTCGTCAAGGCGGGCCTCAAGCCGAAGGCTGTCCACCTCCTGCCCAACCCCGTACTCGCCCCCCCCCTGGGCGAAGCCCGGGAGCGCAATCTCTTCC
>CAZIRF010000078.1:0-4305 GCA_964541755.1 uncultured Spirochaetales bacterium
CTTAGTACGGAGGATTGCCTCAATTTTCGCCACCTGCAGGCTTCTGGTTACTAAATAATGACTACCATCCTTGTGAGGCTTGTCCGCTACCTGCGAGGTAGAGTTCCCGGTAGCGCCCCCCTTGTTCCATCAGTTCCCTGTGAGCTCCCGTTTCGAGAATTTTGCCATCCTCGATGAGAACAATGATGTCGGCATGGATGATGGTCGACAAGCGATGGGCGATGATGAAACAGGTTTTTCCGGCCATGAGGTGGAGCATGGCCTCCTGTACGTGGAGCTCTGTGCGGGTGTCGATGCTGCTGGTCGCTTCGTCCAGAACAAGGCAGGGGGCATCAAGGAGCGCCGCCCGGGCGATGGCCAAGAGCTGTCGCTGCCCCTGGCTCAAACTGCTCCCCCCCTGCGAGAGCTCCGTGTCGTAGCCGTCAGGCAGCATCTGGATAAAGCCATGTGCATTGGCGTTTTTTGCCGCTTGAACTATCTCTTCACGGCTGGCTCTGGGGCGGGCCCAGGAAATGATATCCGCTATGGACCCGTCAGACAGCCAACAGTCCTGCGGGACTACGGCAAAGCTGCGGCGCAGGCTCGCGCGGGTCCAGTCCTCAAGGGGATGATCATCCATGAAGATACAGCCAGTATCGGGCTCGTGATAGCGCAGCAGAAGGTTCACGATGCTTGTTTTTCCGCTACCGGTGGGCCCCACGAGAGCGACCGTTGTGCCGGGAGGAACATCCAGATTGATACCCTTGAGAACTGGTATTCCCGGAATGTACGAAAAGTGGACATTCTCGAAGCGAATATGCCCCCGTGCAGTTTCCAGGGGCATGGCCCCTGATCCATCCGGACTCTCGACTTCTTCATCCAATATGGCAAAAATTCGCTCGGCGCCGGCTATTGCGGCCTGGAAACTGCTCCAAGTGGACGCGAGTTCGTTGAGTGGCCGCCCGAATTGCTTGGAGTACCCGATAAACGAGGCAATGAGCCCCGGGCTCAAACGGCCGCTCAAGACCATAAGGCTCCCCAAGCCGGTTATGAGGGCGAAGCCCAGGTTGTTGATGACATTCATCATGGGCATGACAATACCGGCCCAGAGCTGGGCCGCAATGCCGCTTTCCCGGTGCTTGCGATTGAGGGTGTCGAAGGCGGAAAGCATGAGGGCTTCCCGTTCGAAGGCTTTGACCTCGGTAAAGCCGTTTACACTTTCTTCCATGTGCGCATTGAGTGCCCCAAGTGCGTGCTGTTGAGCGCGAAAGTGCCGGCGGGTCCGCCGGCTTACCACCGCGCTCAGGAGGAACATGGGGGGGATGGTCGCCAATGCGGCGAGGGTAAGGCGGGGCGAGAGGAGGAGCATGCATACGAGCGAACCGGCAATATTGACCGCCAGTGATACGATTTGGGCCCCGTTTTGTGCGATGGCCTGTGCGACCTCGTCGGCGTCGTTGTTCATGCGGCTCATGAGGTCGCCATGGTCGTAGCGCAGATGGGTGGCGACCGGGAGGGCGGTAATTCGGGCGAAGAGGGCTGCTCGCAAGTCTTGGACAAGGGTCTGCGAGAGCCGGGTGAGTATCCAGGCCTGTGCCCGTGAGGCGAGGGCATCGAACAGGTAGACTGCCAGGAGCCCGGGGATGAGGGCAAGGGGGATCATCTGCGGGGACAGGTTTATCCGGTCAATGCTCGTCCCAATCAAATACGGTGCGGCGAGGCCGGCGAGGGATATGCCCGTTCCCAGTGCGAGAACCTGGATAATGGCGCTTTTGCGCTGCGCAAAGAGGGTGAGGAGACGGCTGATAGTCTTGCGCGTGTCCTTGGGGCGAATGTTTTCGCGCATGAACCGTGCGCCGGGGCCCCGCGGGCCGCTTTCGGGGCGAATGCCCAGACCGGCGCCAATTGCTGTTCCGGGTGTTTTTGTCATGGCGTTTTGCGCGGCATCAGACATGATCCGCCTCCAATCCCGATTGCGAGGCCGCAATCTCCCGGTAGATGGGAGAGGTTTCGAGCAAGTCCCGGTGGGGGCCCATTGCCGCGATCCGGCCTTCGTCGAGTACCACAACCCGGTCTGCCTGTACGGCTGCTGCGATGCGCTGCGCCACAAGCAGTATCCCCGGTCGCCAGGGCAGGGCGCGCAGTGCGGTGCGAATGGCGCTCTCTGTAATGGTGTCCACCGCGCTTGTCGCATCGTCGAGGATGAGGAGTTCTGCACGGCGCAGGAGTGCCCGGGCCAGTGACAGACGCTGTTTTTGCCCGCCGGAAAGGCGTATACCGCCCCGCCCGGTAGCGGTATCGAAACCCTCCGGGGCACTTTCGATGAATTCCAATGCCCCGGCCGCGCGGGCTGCTTCGACAAGCTCCTCCTCGCTGGCGTCATTCTTGCCCCAGAGGAGGTTGCTGCGAATGGTCCCCGTAAAGAGGTTGACCTGCTGCGGCACCAAGGCGACGCGTCCTGCGTGCTGCACCCGCCCCACCGTCGGGGACTGGAAGCCACTTGCCAGTTGCACGAGGCTGCTCTTGCCCGAACCGGTGGCTCCAATAAGGGTGACAAGTTCGCCGCGTGCGAGTGAAAAGCTGATATCCCGAAGAACCGGGGCCGCCGCACCGGGCCAGGTGAACCCTGCCTGTTCGAAGGCGAGCACGGTATCGGTAGTGGTGGTATCGGCGGATACCCGGGGGGATTGGGGGCTCCCATCCGCGAAGGCGTTGCCCGCAGACCCGCTTCCGTCGCGAAGGCCCATGGTGCTTTTGGGGCCCCCGGAGAGGGGGAGCGGGCCGTTGCTATCAGCCTTGACCTCTTCTTCCTTCCGGTCGAGTATCTCCCGAATACGCGCCGCTGATACCCGCGCCCGCACGAGGTGATTGATGATGGCCGTCATGCGGCCAAGGGCGAAGAGGACTTGGCCCATGTAGTTGACGAAGGCAATCATGGCTCCGGGTTTGAAGCTGCCGCCCTGTGCATCGCGCAACCCGAAAAGGAGCAGGGCGACAATGCCCAGGTTGACCAGGAGCGCGGTATGCGGCCCTATGCGCGCCATGTGCCACTGTGCGCGAATCCCGCTTTCCTTGAGGTCTTCATTGAGCGTGGCGAAGCCCTCAATTTCGTCTTCTTCCCGGTTTGCGGCCTTGATAATGCGTATGCCTTCCAGGACGCGGCGAGTGCCGGCGGTAAAACGGTCGAGGGCCTCCTGCGCACGGCCAAAGAGGATGAGGCCGTGTTTGACCGATATGGCCAGGATGGCGAGGACCAGCGGGATGATTAAGAGGGGCACAAGGGCCTTGGTGCTGTCGAGGCGCAGGGCCATGATGACGGCCATCGTGCCCACGAGGGGTGCGCGGACAAATATGCGCATGGAGCCATTGAAAAAGCCGGTCGTTTGGGTGACGTCATGGGTAAGACGCACGAGGAGGCTGTCGGGATTGTCGAGGGCGGCCCGGTCGCTTCTGCGGGTCATGATGCTGCGGGTCATGATGCTGCGGTACAGGTCTTTGCGCACCCTGGCCCCCCAGGAGAGGCTGGTCTTGGTGGATATGATGGCGCGTAAAAAGGCGAAGAGGGCGCCACAAAGAGCGACGGCGAGCATCTGCAGCATGCCTGTCCAGACGGCCGCTTGATCTCCCGCGACAACGCCGTGGTCGATGACCCTGGCCAAGAGGGTGGGTTGGAGGACATCGCAGAGGGCTTCGAGGGAAACCATGAGGACGGCGAGGACAAAGGGAGGGCCGTATTGACGGCCATAGCGGCGGATGAGGGTCATGTGTTGCTCCGGATGGGGGCATGATACCCCTTCGGGTAGTGGTGGCCAAGTCCTGTACGTAAAAAAAGCCCCGGGAATGTTCCCGGGGCGGTGACAGTGCCCTTTCCGGTCGTATCAATCAGCGTACATCCGGGGCTGTCGCCAAGGCAGGGCGACAGCCCCGGATTGAAGGTGTGCGGGGAATTAGCGTTCGACGATTTGAATATTGTCGATGACAATATCGCCACTAAAACGGCCACCTATTTTGAGGCCGAATTTTCCGTTTGTGAGTATGTCACGGGCGATGGTCGTGAGTGTGTAGACCTTGCCTGCTTCCTTGATTTTCACGTTGTTGTAGCCCCACTTGCGAAGCTGGTCTTGCCAGACTTCAATGTACACGCTGCTCTCCTCACTCGAGGGTGCACCAAGAGCCTTTACGTCAAAGCTGATGCGGTAGTCGCGCCAGCCTACCACGCCCAGTGTGTCGGGATCGGTGAAGAGTGCATCGATGTACTCGCCATCGCTATCGTGGTTCATTTTGATCAAGAGGGATTTCCCCTTGATTGCCCGGGAATCGCTCACG
>CAZIRF010000079.1:0-4083 GCA_964541755.1 uncultured Spirochaetales bacterium
GCCGCGGCTGCCCGACCATGGCGAGCGGCAAGGCGAATTGCGTATGGACCGCCCCGGACCTTCACGAGAGGGATGGGTAAAACAGGGCGGTCGCTTATGTGGAAAAACCACTGCGCCCCCTTCCCCATTCCATAAAAGACCTAAGTTGAGCAGGCGTCCATGCACGCCTTCCAGAGGGGATCCGGACGCGGGGGATCGGCGAGGACGGTGATTGAGATAGCCTCCTGCGCGGGATTCGGGAAGGAGAGCATGCGCGAGTGGAGGCGAATACCGCCCGCGCGCTCGCTGCGACGCGATCCGTACTTGAGGTCGCCCTTGATGTGGAGCCCCTCTGCGGCGAGTTGGGCGCGAATCTGGTGGTGACGACCGGTTAAAAGATCGATTTCCAGGAAGGCATAGTTGTCGCCACGGCCGGCAAGACGCCAACGCAGGCGGGCCTCGTAGCGACCGGGCCCGTTTTCGCGATGGGCATGACTCTTGTTGTAGCGGGCATCCACCGAGATGAAGTGAATCAACTCGCCGGAGACAAGGGAGGGCCCCTCATCGGGCTGCGGGAGCGCGCCGACGAATGTATCGAGGGCTTCGGAGGCCTCGACAATGGCCCAATACAACTTGCGCACCCTGCCGCGGGCAAAGGCGGTATTGAGAAAGGCAAGGGTGTCGCTATCCTTGGCCAGAACGACACAGCCGGAAACCGGCACGTCCAGGCGGTGGACGACGTGGAGTTTTTCCACCCCCAAGTGGGCGGCGACGATGTGCGGCAGGGAGACGAGCGACTTGGCCTCGGCTACCTGCTCCCCGCCGGAATCGGCCTCGAGGGCCTCCCCGGGGAGCTTGTTGATAACGACGCAGGAAGCGTCCTCGTAGAGTACCCTTCCCGCATCAAACGGAACAGCTTCTGTATGGCTCATTGAGCCTAGCGTATCAGAAGACCAGCATTGAGCTCAAGGCTGATAGTCCGCCCCGCTTCAATAGTTACCGTATTCGAGAAACGCAGGGCGCCGGAGCGCAGGGTAATCGTATGTACGCCGGGGGCCACTTGCACACTGAGGCCGCTCTGGAGGACATCGTCAATGTAGAGTTGGATACGGTCGCGGGAGTTGCCCTGGTCGATGAACATGGTGGGGACGATGACATTTACGCTTCCCATGTTGGGCTTGAGATTGGCCTTGACCTCTTGGGAATCCTGGGCATAGAGCTTGCTCTCGTACGTCTCGTAGCCGGGGGCACGGACGCTGAGCATGTAGTAGCCCTTGGGTATTTCGCCCTTGAAGGGGGTGGTGCCGATCTTTTTATCGTCGAGGTAGACATCTGCCCCGTTTACAGAGGAGTAGACGACCAGGACGATGTTGTCTGCAACGAGCTCGGCCTTGTAGTAACCGCTCTCATCAATGCGGATGGGTGTCTCCAGGGTATGATACCCGGGGTAGCTCACGCTTAACTGATAGGTTCCGCCGCGAATCTCGACGCTAACGGGGGCATTGCCGACAAATTTGCCGTTAAGGCTCACTTCGGCCTTTTCCACGTTGGAGTGGATCGTGAACTTGTACATTTTTTGCGGAAGCGGTTTGCCCAGGGTATTGGGGGCGCCCAGCTGACGTCCGGCAGACGGGTCTTCGAGCTTCTTGCCCGAGGAAGGATCGTCTATTTTACGCCCGGCAGAAGGAGAACCATCCTCCGGATAGAGGGGGGCCTTTACGAAAAGCCCCTTGGAGGAGAGGGATACCCGCTGCTCCCAAGTGACATAGCCTTTCTTGACAAGCTTGAGGGCATAGGTACCAACGGGAAGGACCTGTGTAAAAGTGGGATTGGTATACCCGCTCAAGCGGCCATTGACGTACACACTCGCGCCAACCTCGTTGCTTTCTATGGTAAGTTTTGCCCGCGTTTGGGCCTGGAGGGGCAAGAGGGCTACCAGAGAGAGCACGGCTGCCAGGAGAAGGGTCCTTTTCTTCATCATAACACTCCTTGTTCATGGGACCACCCGGCTTGTCGGGTGGCAAAGGGTTCTTGACAACATTCTACTACCCGTTCGGGTGAATAACCAGTAAAGGAGTCATCATCGGGATTTTTTCGCTTCAAGGTGTTAGAATTGAAGTGTACCTTGATTCCGGGCACGCCGCCGCTTCCATGGCGGCCAAGAGGAGAATTGACATGAAACGCATACTGATACTGGCTGCAGCTTTGGCACTTGGCACGACGGCTGCCTTCGGGCAGATAGCCCTTACGGTACAGGGAGCCTTTTACGGTGACAAGAATACGGAAACCGCCGAATCCATCTTTGAACGCTTCCAGTACGGCGAAGGCCTCTTCTACGGGGCGAACATCGAGGTCCTTTTGGACAAACTGGCCATCGGGGCAGGCGCGAACCTGTCCTTCTACGAGCAGCACGTCTTTGGCGATGTCTACTTTCCCATGGTGGATTACGACATCATGGCCTACGCGGCCTTCCACGTGTTGGGTTCAAAGGCCTTCCTGGACCCCTTTGTTGAAGCGGGTTTGGGCTACATGGCCCAGGACTACGCAGCGACAGAGTACGAGGGCTACCAGATTGATCCGGACCCGAACAATCCCCTCCTCGCGAGCACCTACGTCTTTGCGGGGGCCGGTGTGGGCATCAATTTGGGCTCCATCGGGGCCTTCGTCAAGGCCACCTACAACTTCCCCATGGGGGATCCGATCATGGCAGAGACTGAGTACTACTATTTAGACGGAACGCAGCATGAGTACGAGCTCAACCCCTACCCCATCTCGAACCTCAAGGTGAGCCTAGGCGTCAAGTTCATATTCTGATACCCCACGACTCTGTATTCCACGCCCCCCGCGCCAGCGGGGGGTTTTTTTCTGTAAAGCGGCAATTTCAAAAATATCCGATTCTTGGAATTGCCTCTCAAGATAGGGAATTTCGGGTATTGCCCCCGGGTGCGCATACTGCGTAGAATCGGCCCAGGAGGAAGACTGTCATGAAATGCATTTTTTTGGGTCCCCCGGGCGCCGGCAAGGGGACCCTTGCGGCCAAGGCAACCGATATCCTGGGCGTTCCCCAGATATCCACCGGGGCGATTTTTCGCGCAGCCATCGCCGCCAAGAGTGAACTGGGTCTTACGGTAAAGGCCATCATCGACGCGGGTAAGCTCGTCGATGACGAGACCACCATTGCCCTCGTTCGCGAGCGCCTGGGGCAGGACGATGTCGCCAAGGGCTATATCCTCGACGGCTTCCCCCGCACAATCCCGCAGGCAGAGGCCCTCGCAGGCTTTTCGAGTGTCGAAAAGGTGGTCAACTTCGACATTCCCGACAGCGCGGTTCTCGAGCGCCTGGGCGGCCGGCGCGTATGCCGCTCCTGCGGGGCCAATTACCATGTGCTCTTCCTCAAACCCAAGAAAGACGGGGTCTGCGACAGCTGTGGAGGAGAGCTCTACACACGCGATGACGACCGCGAAGAGGCTATCGCCAAGCGCCTCGAGGTCTACCGGGCCCAGACGGCGCCCCTTATCGACTTCTACCGCAACAAAGGACTCCTGGTGGATGTCGACGCGAGCCCTGCCGTGGAGCAGGTAGTGGAGAACTTCAAAAAGGCCCTGGGATTGTAACGAAGCGCTCTTCGCCGTTCTCTGCAAAGTGGGCAGCGAGGACACGAGCGACCTGCGAGTAGTCCCCGCCTTCTGCAATGGCGCGATTGACGAGGGTCTTTACGTGGTGGGCCCAGCGCAGGTTGTCCAGAAAATAGAAAAAGAAGCGCTTGAGCCGCGTGGGTAAAAATTCACGCGGCTGCCAGCGCGCGGCCAGGTCCAGAAAGAGGTTTGCGCACTCTTCGAGGTCGACGACGGCCCCCGGTTCAAGCTGGCCGCGCCCCGCCGCAAAAATCCAGGGGGTCTTGACGGCCGCCCTGCCCAGCATGACCCCGCCCGGCGTGGCGCGGGAGCGAGCTATCAGTCCATATACATCTTCGATATCCCCGTTACCGGCAATTGGCGTAGCGGGTAAGGCATCTTGCAAGAGGGCCACGAGGGACCAGTCCGCCTTGCCTGTAGACTCTCACATTAAACCATCCTGAACCCGCAAGAAACTCTCACGATCAGT
>CAZIRF010000080.1:0-3788 GCA_964541755.1 uncultured Spirochaetales bacterium
CCGCTGCCAGGGCGGCCGTAGAGGCAGAGGCACAGGACATCCCAGGAGCTCTGGATGACCTTCTGTATCTGGGCGCCCTCGAGGGCGAGCTCTTCGAGGACGAGGTCGATTTCGCGGTGGTTCAGGGACATGGGCTCTCCAGCTGGATGATGGGGTGTTCGCGCAGGTCGACGACGCAGTCGCCAAGATCGCGAAAGGCGCTTACAAGGTGGACGCGCGTGAAACGCGTAAGGTCTTGGGGCACGAGGCGCGCCGCTTCGACCATCCCTTCGGCGAGCAATCGCGCCCGGCAGGTACCCGGAAGCAGGGCGTCTGCGGGCGTTATCAGCCGTGATCCCTCTTCAAAGACCAGATTGGCCGCAAAGGAGTCGGAGATATGGCCGTCGTTGACGATGATAATGTCGTCCGCGGGGCCGCGGCGCGCAAAAAGCCCTTCGAGGGCGCTGCGGTCGCGGTATTTGAAGCGGTAGTCGAGCCCCTGCGCGTACACGAGTGCCAGGTTTTCGACCCGTTTGCGGGTGTAGGCCTCCCAGTTGATCTCCTCCACGTCCTGCCCGTAGAGGACGCGCAGCTTGACCAACCCCATTGGCAGCTTGGAAAGGAGGGGGGAAAGAATTTCTTCAAGGCTGATAGTCTGCTGCGAGCCCTCTTTACCGGTGGTCTGGGCTCGTGTGAAATCGAAACGCGCTTGGTGATACGAGAGGCGGGAGGGTACGCGGTCCCGGACCGCTATCGTTTCGACGAAGGGGGACATAGATCTTCTCCTTGAGCTCATTGTACTCGCGGCGCCAGTTGCTGTAAACGGTGACCCCTCCGCCGGAGTGGTAGAGGAGTTGGGTGATGGTTCCCGCGGTGGCGCTTTCACCGCTTTCCCGTGTTGCCGGGACCGATACCGCCCGGATAAGGACGGCGCTGTCGAAGGCCTTTCCGTCGAAGACGCCGAAGATCCCCGTGTAGAGCCCCCGCGGGGCGCCCTCTGCCTGTGCGATGAGGCGGCAGACGCGGGCCTTGGGGGCCCCGCTCACCGAGCCTGCCGGGAGGAGGGCCGCGAGCATGCTCCCGATGCGCCCCTGCCAGCCTTCTTCAAGGCGGCCTTCCACCAGCGAGTGGGTCTGCCAGAGGGCCCCGGTACCCGTCTCGACGCGCACAAGGCTGCGAAACGCCGGCACCCTTATGTCCCGGGCCACGCGGCCCAGGTCGTTGCGGATAAGGTCGACGATGGTCGTGTGCTCGGCCAGCTCCTTGGGGTCGGCGAGGAGGGCCCGCGCCGCTTCGTCGGGGCTGTCGGTATCATTGACCGGGGTGCTGCTTGCGGTATTTGTGGCACCCTTCGTGGTGCCCGGGTCACACTTCGTGGTGCCCGGGTCACACTTCGTTGTGCCCTTCATGGGCCAGGATCGAATGCAGGATCCCTCCATGCGCACGAAGCACTCGGGCGACCAGGAGGCGAAGCGGCCGTGGATATAGAGTTTCCAGGGGGCACGGGCTTCGCAAAAGAGGCGTTCGAGCGGCCAGCGGCTTTCGACTGCATGGGGGAAGCAGAGGTTTGCGAGCCACGCCTCGCCCGCCCGTTCTGCTGCTTGGACCTCGTCGAAGGCCACTCGATAACGATCGGGGGAAACGGGCAGGACTCGATGGAAGGGGTGTTTGATAATTTCGTTCGGGCCGTTTGCGTGCCTGAATTCGGGGAGTGCGGGCCAGACTTCATCCATGCCCGGGACTTGAAAGGCGATACCCCGGGATGCGAGCTCTTGGGGCTCCAAGACTTCGACCTCGTCGAGTTCAAAGTCGCAGAAGAAGAGAAAGGGTTTCTCCGCCGCCCCCAGGGCGTCGGCCCTGGAAAAGGCTGCAGCGGTGTTGTTTGTCTTTCCCGCCCCGGCTGCCGCGGGCTTAATCGGCGGCATGGACGCCCCTGCGGCGGGCCTGGGTTTCGAGTTTTTCGAGGGCGGCGAGGGCGCGGCCCCTGGCAGCGGCGCTTCTCGTGCGCCTGCCCCCGCAGGGGGTGCCCTGTATGGGCGCGCCTTCTGCGGGGGTATCCCCTTCGAAAGCGCCTTCCGGGAGCGCATCCCCTGCGGGGATGGGCATGATAGGGGCGTCCCTTTCAAGGGCTCCCTTGAGGCGTGCTGCGAGGGCGCGGTAGCGAGCGGCACTGCGGGCGAAGGCGAGGGGGCGGATGATGGTGAGGGCTTCTTTCCACTCTCTTGCGGCAATGCAGCGCTCGAGGCATTCTTCGGGGCTGTCGAGGCGGGCCGCCGTCAAGCGCTCTTCGAGTATCGCGAGCGAGGCTGGCGCGAGCCGGTCCAGCAGGCCTTGGTCGATGCGTATGCGCCCGCCCTTTTTCGGGGCAAGTGCCGCTTTTAGTTCGGGGGGGAGCGCGAGGCGGGGGTGGTCGAAGCGGGCGGCTGCCAAGGCCGTGATGCGGGCCCGGCGGTCGAGGGTCTCGAGTCGTTCCCGCAGTTGCGCGCCAATACCGCCCGACTCGGGGGCCGGCGGCCGTTGGGTGTCGCAGACAAAGAGGTACTCGCTCGTCGCCTGGAGTCTCTTGGCGCTCTGGCGGCCGCCGGGGTAGGCGGTGTAGGGGGCCTGGAGGCAGTGTACGGCCCCCTTCGCGGCGAGGCGCTCGAGGATGAGCTCGCGGGGAATGTGGCCGCCATCGTTGTACGAGACGAGGAGGACGCGTGCCTTGGTCGCGGCGAGGAGGGCTTCGAAGGCGGCCGTCGCGCTCTCCTTGCGGCACCAGGGGGAACGCGTCCAGTCCTTCCGTATCCCCGAGCGGTTTGAGAGCCAGCCCCGCTCGTCGAGGCGGTCGTCCGCTACGGGCTTGTCCCAGCGGGCGATGGAGGTAAGCAGGTGGTAGTTCGAGCCGTACTGGTGCTGGTTGTAGGGCGGGTCCAAATAGGCGATGTCGACGGGCGTCCCCCGTTCGTCAAGGTCTGCGAGGGCCTCTGCGGCGTCGGCCTGCCGGGTGGTCGACGGTGGGCCGTCGACGAGGCAGGGCGGTTCAATCTGCATGGGCTGCAGGATGCGCGAGAGGGCATCCCGGCCGTGGCCCCCGAAGCCCCGGTGGCAGGCCTTGAAGACGCCGGAAGTGTTCGCGTGGGTTGCCGCCTCGTAGAGGAGGGCTTCGACGAGGGCGGCGGGGGCATCGGAACGGGTATCTGCGGCGAGGGGATCGAAGGGCCAGAGCTCCGCGACGGCGTTGCGGGCCCGGTCGAGGTAGCGGGCATTCTCTGCGGTGTAGAAGAGCCTCTCGCTGCGCCAGTCGGCGTGTTCGGTGTCGCGCGGCGCATAATGGCGCGCGAGCCAGGGTTCTTTTTCGTTGGCTGCCTCAAGGGCGGCCCTCCAGCGCTCCCGTACAGCCGCTTCGAGGGGGTCGAGGGCTTTTTCAATGCATGTTGCGTCCCCACTGCCGCGCGCGAAGAGGTCGAGGGCGGCAAAGGCCGCGGCGCTCCCGCCTTCTGCGGCAAAAGCGGCTTCCAGGCGCGAGGGGGCCATGAGACGACTGCGGGCCATGAGGGCTGCGTAGTACTCAAGGTCGCTCGCGTGGACGGCCCAGCCACGGTGGCGGGCGAGACGGCACACCGAACCGGAACCGCAGAAGGGGTCGGCAAAGGAGAGCGGACTATCAGAGGTGATCCCCAAGAGCCGGACGGCCTCGTCGAAGCCGCGCGCAATAAAGGGGAGGAGCCGCCGCTTGTTTCCCAGGTAGGCCATGATGCCCTGCCGCAGGAAGGGCTGGTCGCCGGGGGGTGCAGGCGCGGGAGGCGGGACGGAGCCGTTCACGGATC
>CAZIRF010000081.1:0-3536 GCA_964541755.1 uncultured Spirochaetales bacterium
GGGCCGCCTTGGAAGGAGGCGGCAGAAGGACCGTCCTGCCGGCCGCCTTGGCTATCCCCCGGGGAGGGGCCAAAGCTCTCGCCAAAGCGCTCGCCAAAGCCCGAAGCGATATCGAGGCGGCGCAAATCCTGCAAAGAAGTCCCGCGAACCGTCCCCGCGGCCCCGCATATGCGCTCGAGAGTCTCGTCGTGGAAGACGACCAATTCCCCCGTTTTGCAGCACTGCACGTCGAGCTCGAGGCCCGGAATGCCCTCGCTGCGGGCGAGGGCGAAGGCGGCCATGCTGTTTTCCGGCGCGCGCGAAGAGAGGCCCCGGTGGGCCCAGAGAAGGGGGCGCGGAAAATCCGGCAGGAGCGGGACGCGCGCCACGGGCTTACTGCCCCTCTTTCCCGCCGGAGCCCATGCCCATCGAGGCCTTGAGCCGGGCGAGGGCAGCATCGGCGGCGCTGTCTTTCTCGAGTTTCGCGAACTTCTGTTCGGTGGCGAGCTCGTCGCCGCTGCCCGGTTCGCGGCCGGCGGCCATAAGGAGCTCCTGCTCCAGGAGGTCCGGGTCCACGCTGCGTTCGCTCGCCGCGATGACGGGGAGCTTTTTGCGCAGGGCGGTGGACTCTGCCTCAAAGCCCTCTGTTTCGGCCAGGAGGCTGTCGTACTTCTGTTCGACGGCAGAGAGCTCGCCGCGGGCGGCCATCTCGAGGGCACTGTCGCCGGCCTTGGCGGCGAGCTCGATGCGTCGGCGCCAGGTTGCGCGATCGGTCTCGAGGACGGCAAGCTCTTTGCGGTTGAGCTTTGCCTGGGTCAAAAGGCCCAGGAGGTATTCGCGCTCGGCGGCCGCACTGCGAGGCCGCGCGGGTCCGGCAGTACCGGAAACGGGGCCCGGGTCGAAACTATCAGCCTGATCCATACCTACAACACCTTTCCCAGGAAGTCCCGGGTTCGTTCATTTTGCGGGTCGCCGAAGACCTGGGCGGGCGGGCCGTCTTCTGCGATGAGGCCCTCGTCCATAAAGAGGACGCGCGAGGCGGCATCGCGGGCGAAGCGCATCTCGTGGGTTACGGCGATCATGGTCATGCCCTCGGCGGCCAGGTCGCGCATGACGCCCAGGACCTCGCCCACCATCTCGGGGTCGAGGGCGCTGGTGGGTTCGTCGAAGAGCATGACATCCGGTTCCATGGCCAGAGAGCGTACGATGGCGATGCGCTGTTTCTGCCCGCCGGAGAGCTGCGCGGGATACGCGTGTGCCTTTTCCGGCAGTCCCACCCGCTCGAGGAGGGCCATGGCCTGCTCGTTGGCGGCGGCTTCGCCCAGCCCGCGCAATTTGCGAGGGGCCAGGGTGATATTCTCGAGGACGTTCATGTGGGGAAAGAGGTTGAAGTGCTGGAAGACCATCCCCATCTTGCGCCGGTGGAGGTCGAGGTCGTGTTTGGCCCGGGTGATGTCGACGCCCTCGAAGACAATGCTGCCCGATTCGGGCTTTTCGAGGAGGTTGAGGCAGCGCAGGAAGGTGCTCTTCCCCGAACCGGAGGGCCCGATAATGACGACGACTTCGCCCTTGCCGATACTGGTCGATATGCCCTTCAAGACGTGGAGGGCCCCGAAGGATTTGTGCAAGTCCTGCGTTTGAATCATGGGATTTTTGGGGGAAAGGGTATCAGGCACCGGCGCGCATCCTTTTTTCCAGCGCCCCCATCAGCTTTGACAGGGGGAAGGTCATCATGAAGTACATGAGGGCCGCGATAATGAGGGGTTCGAAGGGCAGGAAGGTATTCCCGCGCACGGTATCAGCCTTGTACATGAGGTCGGCGATGCCGATGATCGACACGATCGAGGACTCCTTGATGACGACGATGAACTCGTTGCCCAGGGCCGGCAGTATGTTGCGGATAGCCTGGGGTATGACGATGAAGCGCATGGTCATCCAGCCGGAGAGCCCCAGGGAGCGGCCGGCTTCGGTCTGGCCCTTGTCGACGGCCTGTATACCGGCGCGGAATATTTCGCCCACGTAGGCGCCCGAATTGATTCCCAGGGTGATGACGCCGGACATGAAATCGGAAAAGTTGATGCCCAGGATTTTGGTCATGAGGGGGATATCGGGGAAGCGCAGGCCGATAGCCTGGAGGCCGTAATAGACTATGAACAGCTGCACCAGAAGGGGCGTGCCGCGGATAAACTCGATATAGGCGCTCGCGAGGATGCGCAGGGGCTTGTAGCGGGAGGTCTTGAGAAGCGAGAGGACAAGGCCGATTGTCGTCCCCAGAACCACCGCGAAGAGGGCCAGGAGCAGGGTATTCTTGGCTCCTTCAATGTAGAAGCGCCAGTATTTGGTCAAAAACGAGAAATTCAAGAAGCCCCCTTGGGACATAAATTCGGTTCAACAAAGCCATGATGAATGGGGCCACAGGCCCCCACGTTTTCCTGACGAAGGCCGGTTTGGCCGGCCTTCGTCCAAGATGAATGGGGCCACAGGCCCCATTCATCAATTTTGCACCAACTCGTTGGCCTCGGCGACAAACTGATCGATAAGCTTGTTGTCCATGAGGCGCTTGAGGGTCTTGTTGATCTCGGCGACGAATGCCTCGTTCCCCTTGCGTACCGCGATGGCAGATCCACCGTCGTCATCGCTAAAGGTGGGCTTGGCAAGTGCAAGGTCGGGGTTCTTGCCCACATAGGCCTGGGCGACGGGGAGCTCGGCAACGATGGCGTCAACCTTGCTGTTCTTGAGGTCGAGAACGAGATTCTTGATGGTCCCCACTTCCTTTATCTGGCTGTGCTGTTTGTCCATGTCCTCTTCGGCAACGCCCAAAATCTGCGATTTCGCAATCCCCACCTGGATGGTTCCCTTTTGGGCAGACAGCTGCGCGTCCTTGAGGGACTCGACACTGTCAAACTTGGCCGCATCCGCGGCGCGAATCATCACACCATGAATGGCATAGTAGTAGGTGTCGGAAAAATCGACACTCTGCTTGCGCTCTTCGGTGGGGGTCATCCCGGAAATGACGATATCGATGGTCCCGGCTGCCAAAGCCGCGAGAAGGCCGTCAAAACTCATGTCCTTGATTACCAACTCGACGCCCATATCCTTGGCGATTTCCTTGGCGATCGCAATGTCGAACCCGACAATTATGTCTTTGCCACTGGCATCAACGGCGTGAAACTCGTAAGGAGGATAGTCGGCCGAGGTGCCGATAATGAGCTTCCCGTCCTTGCGAACGCGCGAGAGGGTATCCTTGGAGACACCGCCGCAGGAAGTGAGGGCGACAACCGCAATGAGAGAAAATGCAACAAAATAACGAACAAGTTTCATGGAATTCCTCCAGCTGTCATTTGAAACCGGAAGGGGCCCATACGTCAAGTCGCAGCGCCCGACAAAGACAGGCGCCGCCGGGTAAAAGCTTGAAAGCGTCATAGCCGGGCCAAAGACGGCGCACCGAACAAAGGCCGGCGCCGCCATTCATGGCCCGGTGGCCGGGCAGCATTCATACTGCCCGGCCGGACGTGATTACTTGATGGAAAGGCTCCGGTCTATACGGGCCCGCGAAA
>CAZIRF010000082.1:0-3373 GCA_964541755.1 uncultured Spirochaetales bacterium
CAGGCTCGCTCTGCGAGCCTGCCTGCCCGACAGAACGCCTGTTGCGAGCTTGTCTGTTTGATACGCAAAAAAACGCCCGCATTACTGCGGGCGCCTGATCAGAGGGCCAAAGGCCCCGGAGGTTTTTATGGAGTTTCACCTTCGGTGAAACTCCCAAGACGAATGGGCCTTCGGCCCCGGAAGTATATGGAGTTTTGCCTGTGGCAAAACTCCCAAGATCAAAGGGCCTGCGGCCCTTTGATCAAACGACCCCCTGCGCCATCATGGCGTTGGCGACCTTTTCGAAACCGGCGATATTGGCACCGGCGACGAGGTTGCCGGAGAGCCCGTAGGCCTCGCTGGCACCCTTGGCCTGGTTGTAGATCGAATCCATGATGCCGTGCAGCTTGCTGTCGACTTCATCGAAGCTCCAGGCAAGGCGCATGGAGTTCTGGCTCATCTCAAGTGCGCTCGTGGCAACACCGCCGGCATTGGCGGCCTTGGCAGGACCGAAGGAGACCTTCGCATCGAGGAAGGTCTTGACCGCTTCGGGGGTACAGGGCATGTTGGCGCCTTCTGCGACGGCAATAACGCCGTTACGCACGAGGGTTGCAGCCGCAGCGCCGTCGAGCTCGTTCTGGGTGGCACAGGGAAGGGCAACGTCGCACTTGACGTTCCAGATCCCGGCGCAGCCTTCGACGAATTGGGCCTTGGGCCGAGCACCAAGGTACTCCTTGATGCGTCCGCGCTCTACTTCCTTGATGCGCCTGGCGACAGCGAGGTCGATTCCTTCCTCGTCGACGATGTAGCCGTTGGAATCGGAGAGGGCGATGACCTTTCCCCCCAGCTCCTGGACCTTCTGGGTCGCATAAATAGCGACATTGCCCGAACCGGAGATGACAACCTTCTTGCCCTTCCAGTCGGTCTTCAGGTCTTCGAGCATGCGGGTCGTGAAATATACCAAGCCATAGCCGGTAGCCTCGGTGCGGGCGAGGGATCCGCCGTAGGGGATGCCCTTGCCGGTGAGGACGCCGACGAAACTGTTGGTGATTTTCTTGTACTGGCCGTACATGAAGCCGATCTCGCGGCCGCCAACGCCGATATCACCTGCGGGAACGTCGGTGTCCGCGCCGATGTGGCGGTAGAGCTCGCTCATGAAGGACTGGCAGAAACGCATGACTTCGTTATCGCTCTTTCCCTTGGGATCGAAGTCGGAACCACCCTTGCCGCCGCCGATGGGGGTGGTAGTGAGGGCGTTCTTGAAGATCTGCTCGAAACCGAGGAATTTGATGATACCGAGGTTTACCGAGGGGTGGAAGCGCAGACCGCCCTTGTAGGGGCCGATGGCGCTGTTGAACTGAACGCGGAAACCGCGGTTAACCTGAACGTTTCCGCTGTCGTCCACCCAGGGGACACGGAACATGATCTGGCGCTCGGGCTCGACGATGCGATCGACGACCTTGAGGCGGGCAATTTCGGGGCGCTTAGCCAGGACGGGTTCAATGGACTCCAAAACCTCGTGGACGGCCTGGAGAAATTCCGGCTCCGCGGGGTTGCGCGCGGTAACATTTGCCAGGATGGCATCGGTAATGCTGCTCATGGGCGAGCTCCTGTAAGAAATAAGGGTTGCAGAACAGTACCACTATCGGGCAAATATGGTAAAGAGACCTTGACCGGAAATTGGAGGAAAAATGGCCACAGAAATCGAATTGAAGGTATGGATTGATGATATTTCGTCTATCGAGAAGCGCCTAAAATCATCCATGGTATATACAGGCAGCTACACAAAACATGATGAATACTGGCGCTCGCCACAGTTGAAGCTCGGCAACGGTATCCGCCTGCGTATCGGGGAAGACGGTGTTTGCACCGTCAACTGGAAATACAAGGAAGTACGCGACAGCATCGAAGTGAACGACGAACACGAATTCACCGTATCGTCCCGCGACGAGTATGCCCTCTTCCTCAAAACCCTGGGCTTTTCTCCCTGGATACGCAAGATAAAACGGGGGAACGCATACCGGGACGGAAAAATTCTTGCAGAGCTCTCGGAAATAGAGGGATTGGGACACTTTCTGGAATTGGAAATACTTGCAGGAGACGACAGTCCGGCGACGATAGCCGCGGCCCGAAAAGCCCTGTTCGACTGTCTGGAACGACTGGAAATTCCCCGGGAACGAATAGAAACACGCTATTACACGAGTATGCTCGCAGAAAAATCCGGCAAGTGACCTATCAGAATAATTGTTGTATTGGACATTTTGGATATTTATTGATATACTGTAAACAAGGGTGTTCGTACACAGCAATGTGGCCTTTTCGGGCATCGTGTTTGGCACAAAAGAAGATGCATTTTGACGGTTCCAAAAACTCCATCCCGGTGTATAGTGGGAAGAGGAGGTTGCCATGTCCGCAAGCGGGTACATACGGCCAAGTTGGGATGAATACTTTATGGAGGTCTGCGAGGCGATATCCCGCCGGGCAACCTGCGACCGCGGTCGTTCTGGCTGTGTCATTGCCAAGGACAACCAACTCCTGGTAACCGGCTATGTCGGTGCGCCTTCGGGACTCCCCCACTGTGATGAAGTGGGTCATCAAATGAAAAAAATGCTCCACGAGGACGGATCGGTAACCATGCACTGCGTGCGTACGGTCCACGCCGAGCAGAACGCTATCTGCCAGGCAGCCAAACGGGGCATCGCCATTGAGGGCGCGACCCTCTACTGTCGCATGACACCGTGCCGGACCTGTGCCATGCTGATAATAAACTGCGGAATCACCCGTGTCGTGGCCCAAAGGCGCTACCACGACGCAAACGATTCCGAGGAAATGTTCCGGGCGGCAGGTATCAGTCTTGAGTACGTTCTTGCCGAAACTCAAGAGTACGCAGATCAGTAAGGGATTCTTTGGCAAACGAATGCGTCTTGCCAGGGGGTCTGAAACAGGACAGAACGACACTGTCCGGCAAAACAACGGGGCTCTCTGAGCCCCCATACAGGAAGAACAGGTGAAAATATACGGCAAATTGGTAACAGGCATCGGACTCGTCGTCCTGCTCTTGATGGGCGTGATGGGATTCATTGCGCGACAGGCAATCGCAATTGTGGACTTCAAAGCCCTGCATCTCCAGGCCGTGGAGCTCTTGAGCACCTGGGACAACGTACAAGTAAAAACCCAGAGCATACTTCTTGAAAATCTTGAACTCGAAAAACTGGAAGAACGGTGGAAGGCCGGCGTTGTCGAATTCACCGAGGATCTTGACAAGCTGGAGGAAAACCCCGCCTTCATCGCCCTCGGGCCCGAAGTTAGCGGCCTCTTGACGAATACCCGCAACCTCTGGAAACTGACCGACACCCAGATCAAGGTGGCCGTTGGCGCCCTCGACGAGTTCCAG
>CAZIRF010000083.1:0-3223 GCA_964541755.1 uncultured Spirochaetales bacterium
GGCTGGTCGCCGGGGGGTGCAGGCGCGGGAGGCGGGACGGAGCCGTTCACGGATCAGGCGTCTTTTTCCCAGCGGGCCATCGAGGTGGGGGTTTCGAAGACGTCAATCGCCTCGAGGAGGGCGGGGTCGAGTCCCGCATCCCCAAGGAGTGCGGCTACCCGCTCGAAGATGGCGCGGGCGATGCGCTCGGCGCTGGGGTCGTCGGCGAAGAGTGGGAAATCGTTGAGATTTTGGTGGTCAAACTCGCCGCAGGCGGTGCGCAGGGCCCCCTTGAGAAGGCCGAAGTCGAGGAGCATGCCCCCCTCGCCCAGTTCCTTCCCGCAGGCCCAGGCCCGCACGCGGTAGTTGTGGCCGTGGAGGCGCTCGCACTTGCCGTGGTAGTGGGTAAGGGCGTGGGCGGCTGCGAAGTCTGCCTCGACACGGACGCGGTACATGGATCAGTCCTTCCAGGGAAATATGAAAGAGCGAAGGCTGCGTGTACCGGTTTTTTCGCGGTCCTCGGCGATGAGTTCTTCCCAGGGTATCTTGCGGCGGTTTGCGTCCGGGTTCGCTTCGAGCCAGTCGTACTTGTAGAGGCGCAGGCGCAGGGCCTGGTCGAGGAAGAGGAGGGCGGCCGCGGGACCTGGCAGGAGGAAGCCGATGATGGTCGAGAGGACCAGGGTGATGGTGTTGGTAATGAGCAGGAAGAAGGCGAGGCCCGGGTTGTCCATGAGGATGAGGAAGCTCTTTTTGAGTATCTTCATGGGCTTTTTGTCCAAACGGGCTCGTATGGGAAACCAGAACTGGAGGGCCAGAATGACAATGAAGGACGACCAGAAGAGGATTGCTGCGATGAAGACGCCCAGAAGAGAGTTCATGCGCAGGTAGAAGGGCAGGCCGATGACGAGGACGACCACCATGGCGATGATCATGAGGCCGAATATGATGCCGGCGACCCATCCTTCCTTGAGGTTGTTGAGGAAGTCCTTGAAGCCGAAAGACTTGTAGTCCGATACTTCCTTGACCGAGAGGGCCATGGCCGAAAGGTAGACGCAGGTCCACAGGAAGCCTGCACCCACGAGGACGACCATCACGACCGTCGCGGCGCTGCTTTCGGGGGCCATGCCGAAGAGTTCCGGCAGGAAGGCGGGCGCGAGCATGGTAACACCGACGGAGGCGATGAAGCCGAAGTTTACGATCATCATGCGGAACAGGTTGTCCCAGAAGTCGTAGAAGTTCTTGCGTATGAGGAAGCCGATCATGGCACGATAATACTGCCAAGAGGGCCTCAAGGTCCACAGAAAAACGCAGGCTTTATGCGGGGCGGAAGCGGACCTCCAGCTTGGGCAGGTTTACCGCGCCGCACAGGAGGGGGATGCGGTCGTTGAGGGCGGCTTCGGGCGGGAGGCTTACCGGGACATCGAGGGCGATTTCCGGGATGATAACGACGCCCTGGTTCCCCTTTTTTTCGACGACGACGCCCTCCCATTCACGCTCCCCGGCCTCCATGAGGTGGACAAGGGTCCAGTGGCGGCGGGATGCTCGCTCTGCGAGGACTGCTTGGCGCATGGCCGCGTCCGCCTCGCCAATGTGCTCGAGTATCTTTTCCATGTTGCGGCCTTCCTCGCCGCGCAGGGCGGCGTAAAGCTGCTGGTGGCAGACGAGGTCGGTGTAGCGGCGGAGGGGGCTCGTCACCTGGGTGTACTCGTTGAGGCCCAGGCCCCCGTGGCGTCCGGGGCGGGCAGAGAGCTTGCGCGATCGCATGCATCGGCGCAGCTGCCAGGAACCGGCGAGGCCGTCTGCCAGGTCTTTGGGGATGTCGCCCACTTCCTGCGTTACGAAGGGGAAGGGGACGAGGGTGTCGATGGCGCGGCGGGCTGCGGCGCGCCCGGCCAGGAGCATGAACTCGCGGACGACGGCTGCGGCGCGGGTCTCCTTGATGGTCTCGATGGCGACGCGGCGCTCCCCGGTCGGGGCCTTGGGGTCCACGCTGATGTGTACTTCCGGCAGATTGATGTCGACCGCCCCGTTCGCCATGCGGGCAGCCTCGAGGCGGGATGCGAGGGCGAAGAGGGGTTGGAGTGCGGGATCATCCGCGCGGGCGTCGGCCTCTTCGTAGGTCATGCGGGTGACCGTGACAATGGAGGGGAACACTTCGGCGTTGACGACGGCGAGCTCTTCGTCGAGCTTCACCTTGAAGCTAAGGGCCGGGGACTGTGCTCCAAGGCCCAGGGCGTAGGAGTCCAGTGCGGATTCCGAGATCATGCGCCAGGTGGTCTCGGGCAGGTAGAGGGTGGCTCCCCGGCTGCGGGCTTCGCGGTCTGCCGGCGAGTCGATGGCGATCGTCGAGGCGGGGTCGGCGACGTGGATGTACCAGGATTCGCCGTCAAAGCCGATGGCGTCGTCCGGGTCGGCGCTCCAGCTGTTGTCGATGGCGAAGGACGCAAGGCCTGTAAGGTCACGGCGGCCTTCCATGGAGGGGGCGTCGAGTTCGACGCGGGCGGAGTGGCGTGACTGTTCGAAGCGGGTGGGGTGGGGGTTGTACCAGATGTCGCAGATGTCGGTATCAAGCAGGAGCTTGTGGGCGCGTTCAGGCTCTTCGGGGATGCCCAAGTCCTTCAAGGTCCGGCTCTTGTCGCTGCGGCCGTCGCTCAAAGCCGCCACGTCCTGCATGCGGGCGCTGTCACCCTCTTCGAGGGTTCCCGTACGGACACGTTCAAGGAAGGCTGCCCGTTCGGCCCCCTCGCGGGCTTTTCCCTCGCGTTTGCTGCTCATCTCATCGCGTTCTTCTTTGGTAGTGGCTACGGCTGATAGCGGGTCGCCGCGAAAAAGGAGGCCGTCGGCCAACAGTAGCTGACACTGCCAGGCGCTCTGTGGCGTGTAGCTGCCGTAGATGAGCTCTGCGAGTTCGCCAATCGGGACGCCCTGCCCCTGGAGGAGTTCCCAGGCGCCTTCGATGTCGCCCCCTGCCGCTGAATCGGGTAGCGCCGACAGGCTCTTGAGGGGGCCGGGGTGGAGGACGGTGATGTCCTTTTCGCGGACGCGCAGGCTGTCGCCGGTATCGGTCTTGATCTGTATCTTGTCGCCCAAGGACTGGACGAGTGCGGCTTTTCCCTTGTAGAGGACAAGGCTCTGTTCTGCAATCATGGCCCGGAGTCTAGCACTGGCAGCCGTGGGTGGCAATGTGTTTTTAGTAACCAGAAGCCTGCAGGTGGCGAAAATTGAGGC
The DNA here is from genome assembly GCA_964541755.1 of uncultured Spirochaetales bacterium. Taxonomy (GTDB): domain Bacteria; phylum Spirochaetota; class Spirochaetia; order Treponematales; family Breznakiellaceae; genus CAZIRF01. Next base: position 3,208 of record CAZIRF010000083.1, read on the forward strand.
AATCCTCCGTACTAAG
>CAZIRF010000084.1:0-2385 GCA_964541755.1 uncultured Spirochaetales bacterium
GAGCTGGTCGGGCGGCAGGTGAAGTCGCGCCCCCCGCGGGCGCGTGGATTGAAACAAACTTGATCGTGATCATATCGGGAGTATCCTCCGTCGCGCCCCCCGCGGGCGCGTGGATTGAAACTTTGTAATTAGAAAAGATTATCCTAGCGATAAGGGTCGCGCCCCCCGCGGGCGCGTGGATTGAAACCCTGCAATCGCAGGAGATGCGCAGCGACCGACAGGTCGCGCCCCCCGCGGGCGCGTGGATTGCATCCCCGGCATTCTCGAAGTTATCCCAATACTTATGGCAGGAATAGTATCCTTTCCCTATACATTCTTATCCTGATTTTGTAAAAAATATCATTATTGACATCATGATGCATTGCAATTACACTATGATGCATGCGGACAACTATTGCGATGGAAGATGGGGTTCTCGATGCTGCCAGAAAGAGGGCATTGGAGGAACATGTGTCGCTGGCCAAATATATTGAGGGGGCTATTCGCGCCAAGCTGGCAGAGGAGGCCAGGGATGTCTCTGTGGAATATCGGCCTATCAAGACTTTCAAGGGAAACGGAGTTCATGACGGGATTGATTTGAATGATTCAGCCCGTTTGCTTGAAGTAATGGAAGATGTGTAATGAAGCTCTTCGATGTGAATGTCTTGGTCAATGCTTTTCGCGAGGATGTCCCCGATCATGAATTGTTTTTTGGTGTACTGGACGAGGCCGTAAATGCGGTAGCTCCATTTGCACTGTCTCCTCTTGTTCTGGCCGCTTTTCTGCGAATAGTGACCAACCCCAGGATATTCAAGATTCCTTCACCTGTTGATGAAGCTCTTGCTTTTTGTGATGACTTGCTCTCTCGTCCTCAGTGCCGCACGGTAGTTCCCGGGCCAGGTCATTGGCGTATCTTCCATGATCTGTGCAAACAGTTGCGTGCCGAAGGCAATCTGATACCGGATCTCTGGTTTGCCGCTCTTGCCATGGAATCGGGCTGTACCTGGGTATCCGGGGACCGGGATTACGCGATGGTTCCGGGTCTTGATTGGCAGTTTCTCCACCGGTAATTGCTCTGCTCTTTGGGGGGTAGGGCGGGATCGCGGCTGTGGTGGGGGAGTGGAAGCGGGCGGGGCTCGCAGAGACCCGCCTGGGGGCACGCTGGCCAGCAGGGCTGGCCGCCACAGCCGAAGCCCGACCGCAGGGGGGCTTGCCCCCCTCCTTTAGCCCGAAGCTGCTTCGGAGGGTCTTTGTTCTGTCGACAGGACCTCGAGGGCGAAGTTCTCGAGGGCCAGGGAGGGGCAGTACTCGAGGCGGATGTCGGGCATGATGCCGTTCATCTCGAAGACGGTGACGAGGCATTCCTGGAGGAGGGTCTGGCCGCCGATGCCGCGGCGGGGGAGGATGCCGCTGTTGATGGTGGCGAGCTGGCCCCGGCTCATATGGGCCATGACTTGGGCGAGCTTGTGGGTGCTGCGGCGGCTTGAGAGGAATGCGTTGAAGTGCCAGGCGGCCAGGGCGACGATGTCGGTCTTGCAGCGCTCGTGGTACTGGTTCATCTGCTCTATGTCGAAGTCGAATTCTGCCCGGTAGGCTTTGGTAAGGACGGCCATGCAGTGGGCCATCTTGTCTATATAATCGCCTTCCCTCTTGTACTCGAAGTATTTGACGGCGAAGAGGTTGGCCAGGTACTCGCCGCGGGCGGGGGTCGCCGGGTCCTTGGTGTTGAAGAGTTGCAGGATGACGTGGCCGACTTGGTGGACAAGGTAGAACTTGTCGAAGTACTCGGCGCAGAAGCTCTCTGCCTTTGCGAGGTCTGTCTTCAAAAGCGATGCGAGGTCGTTCTTGAAGTCCCGGTCTGTCTCGTGCCACGTGTGGCTACGGATAACGAATTGGCGCGCGTCTGCGTCGCTCATGTGCCCTCCCCTTGGGTATAAGGAATGGAGACAGCACTTTTGTATATTGTTACTTGGTTGTTTTGACGTATTTTCGCATGGTTTTTTCTCTTTGTGAAGGGGCTGGCAGGAGGGCCGACTTGACCGCAGGGGGTAGCTCCACTAGCCTGTAGGGGTGACAGGGAGGGTTCATGTCGCTTGTCCATCTGCCCGCGCTGCCCTTTGAAGATCCGGTTCTCGTCTTTGCTGCGGTCATGCTCCTTGTATTGGTGGCCCCGGCCCTTGCGCGCCTTGCGCGTCTGCCGGATATCATCGGCCTTATCGTCGCGGGGGTCCTCGTGGGGCCCCATGGCTTCGGGGTCTTGGCGCGAACGGCGACGATAGAACTCCTGGGGACGGTGGGACTCCTCTACATCATGTTCCTCGCCGGCCTCGAGATCGATTTGAACCAGGTCAAAAAGAACAAGGCGCACACGGCCGTTTTCGGCCTCCTTACCTTTCTCATCCCACT
>CAZIRF010000085.1:0-1835 GCA_964541755.1 uncultured Spirochaetales bacterium
TGGATATCCATTACTATCTCCTTTTGCGCCGCTATAGCGGCGTCCATCTAACATTAATTAGCCCCTTCCTGTTAAGTTGAGGGTATATTGATATTGTTCTGTGTAGATCAAATGCTTGTCAAGCAAAATACTTGCAGAAAAGGAAATATTAAGCAAAGTGGGGTTTTATACTGTTCAGTGGTCGAGGGGGCTCTTGATGGCGTGGGGGCCGCGGTTGAGGACGTGGGTGTAGATTTGGGTGGTTTTGACGTCGCGGTGGCCAAGGAGTTCCTGGATGGTGCGTATATCGTAGCCGTTTTCCATGAGGTGGGTGGCAAATGAGTGGCGGAATGTGTGGCAGGAGGCGTGCTTGGTGATACCCGATTTGAGCAGGGCTTCGTGGACAGCTCGCTGCAGGATGGAAGGGTCCATGTGATGGCGACCTTCGCGATTGGTGGTGGAGTCTTTCCAACGACGTTCCTGGGGGAATACCCACTGCCATCGCCAGTCGGCACTGGCTGCGGGGTATTTTTTGTCCAGACTGCCGGGCAGGATAACGCGCCCCCATCCATCGGCAAGGTCTCTTTGGTGCACTGCGCGGACGTAATCAAGGTGCTCGCGAAGGGGCGTTTTGAGAGAATCGGGGAGGACGGTATGCCGATCCTTGCTCCCCTTCCCCGAGCGAACCAGAATGTCGTTACATGAGAAATCTATGTCTTGCACACGAAGGGCGAGGCACTCCATGAGGCGGAGGCCCGTTCCATACATGAGCGCACAGGCAAGCTTCTTTTCTGCATTGAGAAGAGCCAATATTCTAAACACTTCCTGGCGGGAGAATACAACCGGAACGCGAACGGTTTTCTTGGCACGGATTACATCGCCAATCTCTGAGGTCTTGCGATCAAATACTTCGCGTTGAAGAAAGAGCAAGGCCGCCAAGGCCTGGTTTTGCGTAGAACTTGACACATGGTCTTTGGTCGCAAGACGGGTAAGGAACGCGTTAATTTCTTTATCTGATATGGCGCGGGGTGATACAGACGGATTCTCTTTGAAGAAACGCTGCACCCACTTGCAATAGCTCTGGGCCGTTCGCTTGCTGTAGTGTTTTGCTGCAAGGATACCCTTCATCTTCTCGAGGGCATTTTGTCCTTCATTGACAGCACTTGACCCTATAGCGCTTCGGGATGAATCCGGTGTGGGAAAGGCTTCTTTGTAAGGATCAATCGAACACACATCCGATTCATGCTTGAAGAGCCCGGTAGCGTAGAGACCGTCCAAGAGTAAATTGACACTCTGCGCATTCGCCGGAATGGACCAATAACAATCCTCAGGATGAAACCAACGATGTTGAATACCACGTAAAATGGCAATAATTTCGGGACATTTTTCAAACGTAATGTGCAAACGACCATTATCGAGGGGGAGAATCTTGACTTGCATGAGAACCCCTTGTACACAGGCCTGAATGAGGCCCGAACGCTTGAAGCAAAGGGGTGCGACAGGTCGTGGCGCCCGGCATGGACGTTTTCACGATAATAGAGAAATTTGTGTTCAATGACCAAGCGCCGCCATCAAACAAACCCTGAAAAAAATCTGCGCAGGACCCGTGCCGCCGAAACAGGCTCCGGACCCCTCGGATAACTCCGTACTGCATAGGAGTATATACCATATTTGGGGGAAAAAGGAGAAGAAAAACAGGAATTTTTTGACTGTAAACAACGCGCCCTGCAGTTTCGCGGGGGTAGGCCGGGATCGCGCGCCAAGAGATGCGTGCAGCTCTTGGCGGGAAGCCCGGCCGCAGGGGGCGTCGGGGCAAGCCGCCCGGCGGCTTGCCCTTGGCGGAACGGCGCTTCGCC